>NZ_JAWZSR010000001.1:0-703943 GCF_033949965.1 Gracilibacillus pellucidus
ATGCCCCGTTGGCAATAGAGGTTTTATATAACATGTGAACACCTACACATAGAAGGACCATTAGACTTATCATTATCAAAAGATATCTAAAGCTCACTCATAGGTTGGGAACTTGTATCATGAATTTACACAATAAAATGGACTTGACTAAAAAAGTAAGGATGAAAGTAGTTGACAGAGCGTCTCAACGCCCAAACAAGAAAAAAGGAAGGATGAAAGTAGTTGACAGAGCGTCTCAACGCCCAAACAAGAAAAAAGTAAGGATGAAAGTAGTTGACAGAGCGTCTCAACGACCAAACAAAGAAAAAAGGTGAAGATAAGTAGTTGATAGAGCGTCTCGACGCCCAAACAAAGAAAAAGTTTGAAGGAAAGTAGTTGATAGAGTACCTCAAGGACAAATATCACAATAAGAGGAAAGATTTGTCCTTGAGATTAATAGGAATATTAACAACTACTGTCAAAATCAACCTCACTTAGTACAAGAAATTCCGTAGTATAATCTATTGTGACGGTATCTTCAGCTAAATAGCGTCTTGTAAAGTGATCCATTTGAATCGAAATACCGTTTGTTTGATAGATGTAATCATTTTTTCTTCGTTCATCAACGAGAAATAAATAGTCAATGGCTAAGCCACAACCACCTTTCATGTTGGCATCAATTCGCGGTAGCTGGCCATCTGTTAACTTAAGTGACTGTAATTGATGCACAGCAGATTCTGTCAGTTCAATCTTCATGTTAGGTAACCTCCTCAAAAGCAATCACACGTTAACAGGCTCTTCTTTACTATAACGAACGACAGGTTTGCGAGCGGCTTTTGTTTCATCTACTCTACCAATTACAGTCGTATGTGGTGCCTCGATTACGATTTCTGGATTTTCTTCTACTTCTTTTGCAATCTGAATCATTGTATCTGCAAAGGCATCTAGTGTTTCTTTTGTTTCTGTTTCGGTTGGTTCAATCATCAATCCTTCTTCTACATTTAATGGGAAGTAGATAGTCGGTGGATGATAGCCGAAATCAAGCAGGCGTTTGGCAATATCTAACGTTCTCACGCCGAGTTTTTTCTGAGTTGCTCCAGATAAAACAAATTCATGCTTACATATTTGCGGATAGGGTGATACATAACATGCTTCTAATCGTTTCTTTAGATAATTAGCATGAAGGACGGCTGATTCTGATACGTTTCTTAATCCTTCTGCACCCATTGTACGAATATAGGTGTATGCTCGGACAAGAATACCGAAGTTGCCGTAAAATCCTTTTACTCTACCAATCGATAAATCTTCATCACTAGTTAATACATATTTTCCTTCTGTTTGCTCAATACGTGGAACTGGTAAAAAGGGGATAAGTTCCTTCGTGACGCCAACAGGGCCAGCTCCAGGACCACCGCCACCGTGTGGAGTGGTGAATGTTTTGTGTAAATTCAAGTGAACAATATCAAATCCCATTTTGCCTGGTGTTGTTTTATCTAAAATAGCATTCGCGTTTGCTCCGTCATAATAGAGAAGGCCGCCTGCGTTATGAACCACTTCAGCAATCTCGCTGATTTCTTTTTCGAAGAGTCCTAGTGTATTAGGATTCGTTAACATAAGTGCAGCTGTATCTGTGTCGACATGTTTCTTTAATTCTTCGACATCGACTAATCCATCTTGATTGGATGGAATGGTTACTGTTTCAAATCCTGCAACCGTTGCACTTGCAGGATTTGTACCGTGAGCAGAGTCTGGTACAAGTACTTTTGTTCTGTTTTCACCGTTATGTTGATGATAGTGTTTTGCAATCATTAAACCGGTCCATTCTCCTTGAGCTCCAGCAGATGGTTGCAATGTGACCGCATCCATACCAGCAATCACTGCTAAATCTTCTTGTAATTCATATAATAATTGTAATGCACCTTGTGCGGTTTCTTCTGCTTGATAGGGGTGAATCTGACTGAATCCATCGAGGCGAGCAACATCTTCATTAATTTTAGGATTATATTTCATCGTACAAGAACCTAGCGGATAAAAACCATTATCGACACCGTAATTTTTATTAGAAAGTGCGGTATAGTGACGAACAAGCTGTAGTTCTGATACTTCGGGAAGGTCTGCTTCTGTTTCTCTTAACAAATGTGCAGGGAATTTTTCTGTTAAATTGATTGCCTCTACATCACTTTCAGGAAGGTCGACACCGGTACGCCCAGGCTGACTAATGTCAAAAATCAATTCATGATATGTGGTCATATGATAATGCCTCCAATTCTTGAACAAATTGATCGATTTCTTCTTTCGTTCGTTGTTCTGTCACAGCGATTAACATTTGATTCTCTACATGATAATCTTTGCTTAAGTCATATCCACCGATAATATCTGCTTGTAGCAATTTGTGATTGGTTGCTTCGACAGATACAGGTAGTTCTACGATAAATTCGTTAAAAAATGGACCTTGGTTTCGGATGATAAATCCTTTTTCAGAAAGTTTTCTTGCCATGTAATCCGCTTTTTCGATATTTAATTGGGCCATTTTGCGAATCCCATGCTTACCAACTGCTGCCATAAAGACAGCGGAAGCAAGTGCATTTAATGCTTGATTAGAACAAATATTGGATGTCGCTTTTTCGCGACGAATATGTTGTTCGCGTGCTTGCAGTGTTAAGGTGAAAGCACGTTTTCCTGCTGTATCTGTTGTTTGGCCAACGATTCTGCCGGGGATTTTTCGCATTAATTTTTTCGTCACAGCGAAATAGCCACAGTGTGGTCCGCCGTAAGACATCGGAATCCCTAATGGTTGCATATCACCAACTACGATATCAGCACCAAGTTTTCCAGGAGCTTGCAGTAGTGCAAGGGCTAAAGGATTAGCACTAACGATCAATAGTGCGCCATTTGCTTGTGCGATCGCTTTGATTGCTTGTAAATCTTCAATCGTTCCAAAGAAGTTAGGATATTGTACAATAATAGCTGCTGTCTCTTTGTTTGCTTTTGCTTCAAGAGCTTGAAGATCTGTCCGTTCAGCAGATAATTCCATTTCCTCGACTTGATAGGCAGGCCCATTTGCTGCTGTTTTTAAGATGTCACGAGCCTCTGGATGAACGGCTTGAGAGACGATTACTTGGGAACGTTTTGTGGTGGCAACCGCAAGTGCAGCTGCTTCTGAGACAGAAGTAAATCCATCATACATAGACGAGTTGGCAACATCCATTCCTGTTAATTCACATACCATTGTTTGAAATTCAAAAATAGCCTGTAGTTCACCTTGACTAATTTCTGGTTGGTATGGCGTATAAGCGGTATAAAATTCTGCACGAGAAATGATATGATGGACGACGCTTGGAATATAGTGGTCATATGTCCCAGCACCAAGGAAAAAGGAAGCTTGATTAGCATTGGTATTTTTCCCTGCAAGCTTTTGCATTTTTTTCATTAGTAGTGATTCAGGTAATGCTTTCGGAATGTCTAATTCTTCTGTTAAACGGATGTTTTCAGGAATATCAGCAAATAAATCGTCGATTGATGCCAACTTTATATAGTCGAGCATTTGCTGTTGATCTTGTTTCGTATCAGGAAGGTAACGGTAAGTGGAACGCATATTATTCCTCTCCTTTACTAATAAAATCTAGGTAAGCAGTTTCGTCTAATAGATTTTCTAATGCTTCGATATTGGAGAATTCTATTTCAGCTATCCAGCCAGTTACGTAAGGATCTTCATTAATTAATTCTGGTTGCTCCTCTAATGTTTCATTAATAGTGATAATGGTTCCAGATAAGGGAGAATAAACTTCAGAAGCAGCCTTGACCGATTCACTCACACCTAAAGAATCATTAGCATTTACTTTCGTACCAACCTCTGTATGTTCTACAAACACAATATCTCCTAATTCTTGTTGGGCATGGTTCGTAATCCCAACGTGTGCTTTATTTCCTTCTAACGGTAATACCCACTCGTGTTCTTTACTATATCGTAATGAACTTGTCATATGATCGCTTCCTTTCCAATTATTTTCGGTAAAGTGAGACTCCCGCTGATTGTTAGCGAAACTTATCAGGGAGTTAGCGTCCGTTTATCCCCCACTTAGCTTCTTTGTTTTACCTCGAACCTTGAAGTGGGGGTTTTACGGACTCATGCACCGTGGTAAAAAGGGGTAGGAACTATTACTGCATCTATTAATTTATTACGGATTTTTACTTGTAATGGCGTGTCTATCTCGGCATATTGTTTTTCCACAATCGCAAGGCCTAGCTGTTTTTGGCATGATGGTGAATGCGTTCCAGATGTAATACAGCCAATTAACTCACCATCTGTTGAATATACTTCATATCCATGTCGTGGAATGCCTCGGTCCGTCATTGCAAGACCAACTAGTTGTCGTTTTGGTCCAGCCTCTTTTTCTTTCGTTAAAACCGCTTTTCCAATAAAATCATCTGGTTTATCTGGTTTCACTGTAAAACGAATACCAGCTTCGATAGGTGTGATGGTTGAGGTTAATTCTTGACCATATAACGCCAATGTTGCTTCAAAGCGGAGTGTGTCACGAGCACCAAGACCACAAGGTACAAGCTCTCCATCTGCCTCTAACAGTTCCTTCCAGAGTTTAGGTGCATCCTCGTTGGCTAGATATAATTCAAAGCCATCTTCTCCTGTGTAGCCTGTTCGAGAGATAAGTACATCGTTTATTCCAGCTATTTCTACATGTTGTTCAAAACGAAATGGCTTTATCTGATGCACATCTACACTAGTGAAATTTTGTAAAATTTGTGCTGCTTGCGGCCCTTGAATGGCAAGCTGTGCTAGTTGATCAGAAATGTTCTTTACCGTTACATTGTCTGTTGCATGTAGTTTTATCCACTCAACGTCTTTCTCGATATTGGCTGCGTTGACGACGAATAGATATGTTTGCGCGGCTAACTTATAAACGAGCAGATCATCAACGGTTCCACCATTTTCATAACACATTGCGGTATATTGTGCTTGATTCACATCGATTTTGGTGACATCATTCGTGATTAAATAGTTAACAAAGCTTTCAGCATCGTCACCTTCAATGACAATCTCCCCCATATGGGACACATCAAAAAGTCCTGCTTTTGTTCGAACAGCATGATGTTCTTCGATAATACTGGAGAATTGTACAGGCAGTGCCCAACCACCAAAGTCAATCACTTTGGCACCATTGTCTTGATAGAGATCATAAAGAGGCGTCTTTTTTAATCCTTTTGCTTGACTCATGTATTACACCACCTTTTAAATAATGTATCTTCCACTTTCTGTGCCGTTGCGGTTGCTGCAAGACCGCCGAGCGATGTTTCTTTTAATGTTCGTGGCATTTCTTTACCAATGTTGTACATTGCTTCAATCACTTCATCACAAGGAATACGACTTTTAACACCTGCAAGTGATAGGTCAGCTGCAGAAAAGGCAATCGATGTTCCGATTACATTACGTTTGATGCAAGGTACTTCCACAAGCCCTGCAACAGGATCACAGACTAAGCCTAGCAGTGATTTTAAAGCTAGTGCTGTAGCATTAATTGCCTGTTCTGGCGTACCACGATTTAATTCAACAATTGTCCCAGCAGCCATTGCCGTGGCAGAACCAACTTCCGCTTGACACCCACCCGCAGAACCAGAGATAAAGGAGCGATTAGCAATGATAAGTCCAAGCATACTAGCAGTGAATAATCCCATCGTTAATTCGTCTAATGATAGTTGTTTATTTTTATGGAGGGAACATAACACACCAGGTAAAATGCCAGCTGCACCAGCAGTAGGTGTTGCGACAATTACATCCATTCGGGCATTACTTTCCGAAACGGCAGCAGAAAAAGTCATCGCATCCCCGATGATATTGCCAGAGAGTGCCTCACCTTGTGCCATATACTGAGCTATTTTTCCTGTATCATCCCCAGATATGCCACTAGGTGCGATCACATCATTTGCTAAGCCATTATCGACAGCTTGCTTCATCGTTAGCAGTCGTTTCTTCATTTCCTCGATAATAGCTGCCATATCTTGACCAGTGTTTTCTGCTTCGATACTTAGCATGATTTCGCTAATCGACTTCTGTTGTTCCTGACAAATTGCCAGTAGTTCATCCATAGAGCTGATTTCAATCATCAATCGGTTCCTCCTTTCTGTTAATCATGGAAATGGATAACGGGACATTCACTTTTTCCTCATTAATCATAAATATTTTCGATACGCCGCCACCTAACGATACACCACCAACTTTTATCGTTTCGCCTTGATAAGTAGCAGTGATAATAGTTGTGTTTGGATGGTTGTATACTTCACAATGGTTCTCTAAATATAGCTGATAGTTTAAGCCAGCTTGTTTAGCGATTAATAGCGCATTTTTAATTTGGAGATTATCTGTTTTCATTCCGATAAGTCCGCCAATAATAGCTTTATCTGTACCATGACCGTGATAGGTAGCGGCGAATGAGTCAAAAAAAGTGATGGAAGCTTCTTCTGGATAGTGTCCTAATAAGTTATGGACAAAATTTCCAATCGATACAACCCCAGCAGTATGCGAACTGGAGGGACCGACCATAACGGGACCAATAATATCGAAACAACTGTTGAAATCCATCATCAACCTCCTTTTTTAAACGCAAAAAAGGACAGAAAAAGGGTAATCGTTCTTACCCTTCTCTGTCCTTGTACCTGAGAGTTTCGCTTACGCATAAGCTTCCCCTTTGGTGGTGTATAGTTGATACACACTCTCCAGAGCTTCGTCCTATTATGGTTCTGTTACCTGAGAGATTGGTCCATAAGGTTTTTTATGAACTTGCTCCTTCGGTGGTAATAAATACGCTCTCCCATAATATTCATCCGATCGATATATGAGTTGTTTATTATATTAGACTTCAATGTTTGATTAATCTATATAAGTGTAAAATGATGTGACAAAGAACATACTTTGTGTAGAAAAGGAAATGGAAGGTTTACTTCATTTATATGCGTATGCGAGTTTTTTACGATTTGATGTTGTTAGTACTTATGTTAAAACGGTTACACTTTTATTAAAACATATTTTGGTTGGTTTGTGTAATGTTTTTTATCTTTTTTAATTTGTAGAAATGTGTACGAGGTGGGGGAAGATGGCATTTCTTTTAAAAGGGTGAGTCACACGTTTTATAGGTGTGGTTCAATTAATAGATACATATCCATCACTTCTTTCTTATTGATTCAAATACATAAGTGATATCTATGAGTCTATTGTATTCTAAAAATAGAAAGGTTACCATGAAATGGTGTAATCTAGATTTATGATAATTATTTGGGAGGTTTTTTCATGAGAGCAGCTGTTTGGTATAAAGCGAAAGATGTACGAGTAGAAGAAAGGGAAGTCCCGGAATTACAAACAAATGAAGTAAAAGTTCGTGTAGCATGGACAGGTATTTGTGGTAGTGATTTGCACGAATATTTGCACGGCCCGCTTACAGTACCTGTAGATGAACCAGATCCTTTAACAAAGCAGACTGCACCACTGACTTTAGGTCATGAATTCTCTGCCGTAGTAGAAGAAACTGGTGTAAATGTGTCTAGAGTGAAAAAAGGTGATCGAGTGGTGATTAACCCGTTGATTACATACGGAAATAAAGATCCGCATTTGGATATTTATGATGGATTCAATTTCATTGGGTTAGGCCGAGATGGTGGTTTTGCAGATTATGTAGTGCTAGATGAAAAACATTTGTATATGCTTCCTGAAGGTTTAACTTTAGAAGAAGGTGCATTAGTAGAGCCATCTGCGGTATCTGTACAGGCATTGAAAGAAGGCAATTTCCAAGCCGGACAAACTGTTGGTGTCTATGGTGCAGGACCTATCGGGCTTTTGACCGTATTAGCAGCAAAAGCACAGGGTGCAAGCACTATTGTAGTATATGATATATCTGAAGCAAGATTAGAAAAAGCGAAGGAGTTAGGGGCAACATATGTTGTCAATTCTGCTGACCAAGATCCAGTTGAAGTAACGAAGGAGCTCGTAGCAGAAGGGTTTGATGTAACCATTGAAGCAGCCGGTGTGGAAGCTACCGTTAACCAAGCTATTCATACGACAAAAAAACGTGGCATAGTAGTGATTGTATCGTTAATTTCAAATCCAATTAAGATTACACCAATGGATCTTATTGGATCAGGAGTTGTCATTACATCAAGTGCTGCCTATGAACCAGATGTTTATAAAAAAACGATTGATTTAATTGCAACAGGTAAGATGGATGTGAAACAAGCTGTTACGAAGCATATCTCATTAGAAAATATTGTAACAGAAGGGTTTGAAGCTTTGACGAAAGATAAATCTGAAGTGAAGATACTAGTAGAATTGAGCGGAGAGAAATAATCGTCATTTCGGTTTGAATAGAACGATAAAGAACACAAAAACGTTGGATATCATCTGATTGGTGATTCCAGCGTTTTTTCATTTGTTATCGAGTGTCAGAGTTAGGTTATTCAGGTTGTGTAAGCGGTATCTATTTAATATAAAAATTGCCAAACTAGTTGGCAGAAGAATAAATTAAAGAAATAAATTTGAAGGTGTATAGTTGATTTAAGGAAAGCGTTAACAAAAGGGGGATGGAAATGTTAGTTAGTAGGGAGCAAATTTATTTAGATCTCATCATAACAGATAGGGATCAGCTATTAAGATTTATTTCAACGGAAGCTACCAATCAAAAGGTAGCTACTAATGAACATGAACTGTTTCAAGATTTTATTGCGAGAGAAGATGAATATTCAACAGCATTTCAAGAAGGCATAGCGATACCACATGCTAAAAGTAATGCGGTTATAAAACCAACCTTATTTTTTGCTAAATTGAAAAATAAAGTGGAATGGGAATCACCAAATGATTATAAGGTGGATCTAGTCTTTGCCATTTTAGTACCTAAGCATGAAGAAGGTACAAGACATGTTCAAATATTATCCGCATTAGCCACGAGATTAATGGATGATGATTTTCAAGAAGAAATTTATGGTGCAACAGATAAATTATCTGTACTAAATTTATTAAACAATATTGAAGAAAGGGTGGGTTAAATGAAGTTTGTAGGAGTTACTTCATGTATTGCTGGATTAGCACATACGCCAATGGCAGCAAAATCATTAGAAAAAGCAGGAGTTAAATTAGGTCATGATGTAAAGATTGAACAACAAGGTGCAATGGGAGTTGTTAATAAATTAGAAGAAGATGATGTGAATGGAGCAGATGCAATTATTATTGCAGCAGATCAATCAATTGAAGGAGAAGAACGATTTAAAGGAAAAACAATCATCAGAGTGAAGTTAGGTCAAGTAGTATCAGATGGTGAGATCGTTTTAAATAAAATAGTAAAGGCTATAGAGGCGAAAAAAAGCTAGTTACAGTAGAAAGGGGAGCTTCATATGAGTGGAAAGCTTAGTGAATTTAAAAATCATTTGATGTCTGGAATTTCTTATGTATTGCCCATCATTATTGCTGGTTCATTAGTTGTAGCTGTAGCGAAAATAATCGGTTTTCTTTTTGGTGAACCAGATCTAAATGCATTTGCAGAAACAGATGGTTTCTTACATTATGCTTATCTATTTGAACAAGTAGGTTGGACCGCAATAGGGTTGTTGAATTTAGTTTTAGGTGCTTATATTGCTCATTCCATTGCAGGTAAACCTGGTTTAGCTGCTGGCCTAGTCGGCGGGGCATTAGCCACAAGTACTAACGCAGGTTTCCTAGGTGCTGTATTAGCAGGTTTCTTTGCAGGTTGGATTACTAATTGGGTAAAGAAACGGATAAACATTTCTGGATCTTTTGCCAGTGCTGTTCCACTAATTATTTTGCCGTTAATTACAGTTGGTGCGACAGGTGTATTAATGTCATTAATCTTAGCTGGACCACTAGGATGGTTAAATACAGCATTATTAGATTGGATTACTGATATGACACAGAGTGATACCAATATTGTACTACTTGCAGCAATTCTTGGAGGAATGATTGCCTTTGATATGGGAGGTCCTGTTAATAAAGCGGCATGGATGGCAGGTAATGCGCTTTTAATGAGTGGAATTTATTTACCAGCAATTATGGTTAACGCAGCAATCTGTATTCCTCCATTAGGATATGGTATTGCTACATTGCTTAAGAAGAAAAACTTTAGTAATGAACTAAAAGAGTCTGGACGAGGATCATTGATTATGGGAATTATCGGAATAACAGAAGGGGCCATTCCTTTTACGTTAAAAAGTCCATTGAAGTTAATCCCGTTAAATGTCGTAGCTGGTTCTGTTGGAGCTGCAACTGCTATCTTTCTAGGAGCTCGAGATATTATGCCTCCGGTTGGAGGGGTGTATGGTTTCTTCTCCGTAGGTAATGGTTGGGCATATGTGATCGGTATTTTGGTAGGCGCGTTCATTGTTGCTATTGGTGCGAACGCTTTAGTTGATTTTACAGATGAGGAAACGAGTAAAGCTAAAGAAAAAGAAGAGAAGTTGGACGAAGAAAGTGTAGAAATTAATTTTGACACATTGTAAAGGAGTAATATTATGAAGAAAAAAACAGTACACATTATTCCCCATACACACTGGGATCGAGAATGGTATTTTACGTCATCAAGATCAACGATTTATTTAATAAAACATTTTAAAGAAGTGATTGAAACACTTGAAAACAAACCTGAATTTACCTTTTATTTAATGGATGCACAAACATCATTAATAGAAGACTTCTTGAAGTATTGCCCTGAATATAAGGAAAGATTGCAAGCATTAGTGCAAGCAAAACGATTAATGACAGGTCCTTGGTATACCCAAACAGATCAATTAGTTATTTCTCAAGAGTCTGTGACACGAAATCTACTATATGGTACTAGATATGCGAAGGAATTGGGGCATTCAATGGAAATTGGCTATGTACCTGATGCATTTGGCCAAGGAGGGAATATGCCACAAATTTATAAAAACTTTGGTATCTCTCGTTTCCTATTTTGGCGTGGTGTAGCTGATAATCGATTAAAACAAACAGAATTTATTTGGGAAGGCGATGATGGGACACAGATGGTAGCAGAACAAATGCCATTTGGTTATTATTATGGTGGTAATATTCCTGAAAAAGAAGAGGAAGTAAAGCCCTATTTAGATGAGTCTATAGGGGCATTGGAGAAGAAAGCCTCTACCGAGAACATTTACTTTCCGAATGGCTTTGACCAAGCACCAATTAGAAAGAATCTACCTGAATTAGTAGAATTGTTTAATAAAGTAGATAGTGATCGAAAGTATCAAATTGCCTCACCAGAGACATTTTTTGATGCGGTGGAAGAAGAAGCGAAAGATCTACCCGTTATTAAAGGGGAATTAACAGAAGGTAAGCATAGTCGCTTACACAAGTCTATTTTTTCAACAAGAGCAGACTTGAAGCAACAAAATAACGAAATCGAAAATTACTTAGCTAACGTACTAGAGCCTATTTTAACAATAAGCCATTCCCTAGGTAATGACTACCCACATAATCAACTTGAGGAAATATGGAAGTTGATGTTTGAAAATGCGGCACATGATAGTATTGGTGGATGTAATAGTGATACAACGAACCGGGATGTAGCCTTTCGTTATAAACTAGCAAAAGACAAAGCGACTAATCTACTTGATTTACACATGAGATTAATTGCAGAAAGAATACCATACAAACATGATTTGAATTTTACGTTGTTTAACCCATTGCCATATAAGCGTAGTGGAGTTGTGAAAGCGAATATATATCTTCCAGACGGAACATTTAAAATGAAAGATGAGCATGGAGGAGAAGTACCATTTACTATCCTAAATAAAAAAGATCTAACAGAGTATGTGCTTAATCAAACGATTCAATTGGATCCTAGTAAGGAAATCTATATTCCAGAGAAAGTCTATTATGCAGAAGTCCTGATTCAAGTTACTAATACAAATGGTTTAGGGTATAATAGTTTCTATCTAGAGTTTGATGATGGTGAAATAGATATACCAACACACATAGAGCAACATATGATTGAAAATGAGTATTATCAAATTACAATGGCTCACAATAATACGCTAACTATTACGGAAAAACAAACCGGTAAAACATATGAAAATCAAATGATCTTTGTTGAGAATGGTGACGATGGTGATTCATATAATTACTCTCCACCAAGAAAAGACATGATTATTGATTCAACTACTAGTGAATTAATAGATATACAAGCAAGTAAATCAGAACTTAATCAACAATTGGATATGACGTTAAAAATGCTCGTACCATATGATTTGGAGCAACGAGCAGAAGGTATTGCTGATCGAGAGTTTGTTGTGAAGGCAACTGTTGTCTTACTAAATGAAGAGGAAATTATTCACTTCGAAGTGAAAATAGATAATCAAGTACATAGTCATCGTTTGTGTGTACAGTTTGACTCTGGGATTGTTAGTAAATTCTCTACTGCTGACCAATTATTCGGTAATGTTACCCGACCAGTTTATTTACCAGAAATGGAAGTATGGGAAGAGGAAAAATGGCATGAAGCTCCTATTTCTATTGAAGCAATGCAAAGTTTTGTTACGTTACATGATGATAAGAGTACGGTTGGTCTATTAACAGAAGGTGTAAGAGAATATGAAATCGTTGGAGAACAATACGATACAATTCAACTAACGATATTTAGAACTTTTAGTCATATGGGGAAAGAGAATTTATTATATCGACCAGGCAGAGCATCTGGCGAATCTATCGTAGAAACACCGGATGCTCAGTTAATCGGAGAAATATCAGCAACTTTTGCGATGTTGTATAAGCAAGCATCGTTTGATCAAGCTAATATCGCAAAACTTGCGAAAGAATATCTTTCACCTATTCAATGTTATCAGTTCTCGGACTTTTTGAATGGCCGACTTATTTATGCTTACCGTGATGAAGGGAAAACTAATTCATTATCTTATAGTTTAGCAACTTTTGAAAATATGGATGCTGTTTTTAGTGCTATTAAAAAAGCGGAAGACACAAATCAGTATATTCTTCGTCTGTTTAATCCATATCTTAATAGGCAGGCAACTATCGATGAGAAGATAGTGAATAATGGTTCTTTTGTACTGTTAGATGAAGTCACAGAAGATCAAGCAACTGAAACACTAGCACATAATCAATTTAAAACAATATCAATTAACTTGTTGTAAAAGGAAGGGGATCATTCCCCTCTTTTTATATAGTATTTATGGAGAGGATACTATGTTTACTGATGCTAGAAAGAACAAAATTACTGAATTAATTCAACAGAATCCTTATCATTTTTCTAGTGAGAAGTTAGGGGAGAAACTATCAGTATCTGCACGGACAATTAGGAAAGAGATTAAAGAAATTAATGAACAGAAAACAATCAGCGGTTTTACTATTTTAAATAAAACATCGAAAGGGTATTATTTGAACGTTATGGATAAAGACGTTTATTTATCCTTCCAAACGATTCATGATAATACCTATTCGTATTTCGATGTAAATCAAAAGGATGAAAGAATAAAACTATTTATTTTTTTATTACTAAATCACGCTGATTTTCAAACGATAGAGGAATTAGCGGAAAAAATGTATGTGAGCCGCTCTACTTTGACGAACGATTTGGATAAAGCGAAACTCATATTAAATAAATATGACCTGAAACTGGAATCAAAAGTAGGCAAAGGCATTAAACTAATTGGTAAGGAGGATGATAAACGTTATACACAATTGTCCTTAATAGATGAGTCTTTGGACACTAAAAACATGTTGCAATATTTTGAATGGAAAGAACAAGATTTTTACCTGGAAGAATTACAATTACAATTGCCTGGGCAGTTAGCTAAGTACAATTTAAGTATGGCAGATGATAATATAGAAAATTTAATTTTCCATATACTAATTATGGTGGATCGTATTAAACAAGGATTCGTTATGGAGCAGAGTAATGTATATGATGAGAACAATAATTGCGGAAAGTTTGTCCAAGATGTAAGAAAACGATTAGAGAGACTATTCGAAGTAGAGTTATCAGCAGGCGAATTAGATTATTTATATGTCCAAATAAGGAGTAAATTAACAGTAACAGAAGAAGATATTACCTCCCACAAACAAGCAAAAGTTTATATTGATTCTCTATTGAAGGAAATTAACGAGAACTATTATTATGATTTGTCACATGACTCGCAATTAAAAAAAGACCTTCAAACACATATTTATTCCATGCTCTTTCGAGTGGAGCACAAAATTAGAGTGCGAAATCCAATGGAGCAACATATTAAAAGGCATTATCCATTAGCATTTGAAGTGACTCTCTTTGGGGTAGAAGCACTTAAAGAGGAATATGATTATACGATCAATCAAGGGGAAATTGCATATTTGGCATTACACATCGGTGCATCATTAGAGCGTAATTATCAAGTTAAATATGAAAGACATCATTCTTGCTTAATTGTCTGTGGATCAGGCTATGGAACAGCAAGAATGATCGAGGTTAATATGAAGAAAACAATGCCTGATATTTTTGTTACAAGGGTGATGAGTGCACAAGATTATAACCGATTAGAATATATAGAAGAAGATGTTGTCATCACGACGATTCAGATAGAAGAAAGGAATAGACCAGTTTATCAAGTAGATACATTACCATCAAGAAAACAGTTACTTCAATTAGATCGAAAGATATCAGCAGAGGTGAATCAATCAATCGATATTTTTAGTCGTTTTTTCTCACCTGAATTATTTATAAAAGCTAACTGTGAAAACAAGAATGATGTAATTGAGCGGATGAGTAATTTATTAGAGGCAGAAGGAGTATTGGATAAACGAAAAGAATTTGTGGATTCGATTCATGAAAGAGAGCAATTAGGTTCCACTGTATTGGGGGAAGGAATTGCTGTACCTCACCCAATGGGAATAATAGCAAAACGAACGAAAGTAGGAGTAGTGCTATTAGAAAAACCAGTTACATGGGCGAAGAATCAACAAGTCCAGTTAATCTTTCTTCTAGCTATTAGTAAGCAAAATTATGAGGATGCACTAGGTATTTATGATTTTCTTGTCGAAGTTATTAGGGAAAATGAATTTGCTTCGTTTGTATCTGCTAATAATTTTAACGAATTTGTTCTTAAAGGACGTCATTTATTAAAAAATATAGAATATCTTCAATAAAACAGGATGTCTACATCCTGTTTTATTTTTGTAAAAAATCACAATTTAATCTGTTTACTTGGTATAATGGTAATTAAAGTAATTTAAAATGCGTAAAAGAATAAGTAGAAAGGGAGACAGAAGGTGCATTGGGAGCGTTTTATGAATAAGGTGAAGATTTACTAGTGAACGGTGGAGGTAATGAAAGAGCTGTTTTAGCAAAAATGAGAAAAATCGCTTCTATAAAATATCAAAAAATAACCCCACCCGCTAATCTGTGAGAAGTGATCGGGTAGCTTTATTTCATTCGATTTCCAATGAAGCCAAAATTACTGTGAATGTGTTGTTAGCACTTTGACTCTTTTTATTATTTCTTATCTATACTTAAATTATGGCTTGTTTTCACCAATTGACAAAGTGCTTATTGTACTGTAAAGGTTGAGTTAAACAACTATTTGATATCTATACTTCTAAATGAATCAAAAGTGTTGAATCCACCTCAGCGTAATGATTTGATGAGAGATAAATTTTAAATTTCTCGTAAATGCTTCTACATTCTTCATATGTCTTAAACTCCTAACAGAAATCATATCTCATCAAATGGATAGAATCTATACAATGACAGAAGCAGGGTGTTGGCATTTATTGGACGTAACGAAGATAAATCCTATTATACATATAGCAAACAATATTAAATGACAGTTGAGCAGTTCAAGAGAGAATATTTGTATCATTTGTTAAACTAGAAGAACAATAACTGTGGATATATCGAAGGAGGACTAAAAATGTCAGAGACATTCCAAGCATTAGTAGTTAATAAACAAGAAGATACCTTTTCTGTTGAAACAAAAGAATTGAACGTTAACCAGTTGCCAGAAGGTGAAGTGCTTATTCAAGTTCACTATTCTGGGATTAATTATAAAGACAGTCTTGCAACGATTCCGAATGGTAATATAGTGAGAAATTATCCAATGGTACCAGGGATCGATTTAGCAGGTGTTGTTGTATCATCTGATGATCCGAACTTTCAAGAAGGGGATCAGGTTATTGCGACAAGTTATGAAATTGGTGTTTCCCACTTTGGAGGATATAGTGAATATGCCCGTATACCATCAAAATGGGTAGTGCCACTTCCTGAGGGACTTACATTAAGAGAAGCGATGATTATCGGAACAGCTGGTTTTACTGCAGCCTTATCTGTTCAACGTCTAGAGGAAAATAACCTTACTCCTAACAATGGAAAAGTATTAGTTACTGGAGCAACAGGTGGTGTTGGAAGCTTTGCTGTAGCAATTCTTTCTGCTTTAGGATATCAAGTTGAAGCCAGCACAGGGAAAGAATCTTCTCATGAATATTTGCGCCAACTTGGAGCAGATTCGATCGTTTCACGTGATGAAGTATATGACGGGAAAGTACATGCGCTTGGCAAACAAAAATGGGCAGCAGCGGTTGACCCAGTTGGTGGGGCACCATTAGCAAGTCTGATGAGCCAAATTGGATACGGTGGATCGGTTGCAGTAAGTGGATTAACAGGAGGGAATGAAGTACCTACTACTGTTTATCCATTTATTATACGGGGAGTTAATTTACTAGGAATCGATTCTGTGTATTGTCCGATGGAAACACGTTTAAAAACTTGGCAGCGTCTAGCAACAGATTTCAAACTAGCTGATTTTGAAGCATTTGTTTCACAAGAAATCACTTTGGAACAGTTACCATCTGTTCTTCCAACCTTATTACAAGGACAAGTAACTGGACGAACGTTAGTAAAATTAATATAAGTGGAAGAGAAAGGCTACCGATTTTGAGCGGTAGCCTATTATTGAAGTCTCCCTTTATCTATCGTGATTATCGAAGTCAGAATCTGTTTGAAAGAGATATGTTTTTAACCTATATATTTCTTGATCATGCTTAAAAACCATTTCTTTTAGATAACCAACATTATCATTAGATGCGATACTATTTAATCGTGAAGTAGTCTCTACATGATATTCACTTAAATGAGCTGTTTGTTCTTGGATAGTATCTGTTTTGTATTCTAGTTGAGTTAAGCGATCATTTATTTGAACAAGTTGATTCTCAATAAGGTAGAAGCGCTCATCGATTTTAACGAATTTCTGATCAATAAGATCGAAGCGCTCGTCGATTTTGTCGAATTTCTGATCAATAAGGTAGAAACGCTCATCGATTTTAACGAACTTCTCATCCATTTTGTCTAGGCGAGTGTCAATGAGATTGAAACGGTCTTCCATTTGCTCAAGCCGTTCATTTGTTTTAAATTGTTCCTCTTTAATACTAGTAACATCTCGATTCATATTTTGCATTTCGCTTAGAATTTGCGTTAATAATTGTTCTGACATTTGGAAGCATCTCCTTATATCATGTGATTTCATTATAACATGTTTTAATAGGTTGGTACGAGCGGATTGAGAGTAAATCTATGGTGGGGTTACCTTTTAGAAAAATAACTAAATTTATAGGTGAGTTGGATAAAGAAAAAGCGCAATAACACAAAACAGTAGGCGAATCTAAATATAAACAAACAAAAAATCCTGGTAGTGAGAACTATCGGGATTTTTCTTTAATATGCTATACTAAAGGATGGCTGAAAATAATCTTTAAAGAGAATAATAATGATAAAGTGAGACTTCAATCAGTGGGAGTTTTTTCTACCACTGATTGTTAGCAAAACTTATCAGGGCGTTAGCGTCCGTTTATCCCCACTCAACTTCTTTGTTTAAACTCGAACCTTGAAGAGGGGGGATTACGGACGTTTGCACCGTGATAAATTATCTAAAAAAGTGAGGATATACGATGATTGCAAAAACTGCTGAAGATTTTAATGGATTGAAAGAAATAGGGAAGATTTGTGGATCAATTCGAGACGAACTGGTCAAAAATACGAAACCAGGAATTACGACGAAAGAACTTGATGAAATTGGTGGAGAGCTGTTCGCCAAAGCTGGTGCAGAGTCAGCACCAAAAGGCGAATACGATTTTCCTGGATATACATGTATTAGTGTAAATGAAGAAGTGGCACATGGGATTCCTGGAGACCGAATGATTCAAGAAGGAGATATTGTGAATATAGATGTTTCCGGTTCGAAAAATGGTTATTTTGCTGATACAGGGGTTTCCTTTGTAGTCGGTGAAGCGGATGAAATATTACAGAAAATCTGTGATGTCGCGAAAGCAGCCTTTGATGCAGGGATGGAAAAAGCAATGCCAGGTGCGAAAAAAAGCGAACTTGGAAAAGCTGCACATAATGTGGCGAAAAAGAATGGATTAACCGTTATAAAAAATTTAACTGGACACGGTATTGGCCGTTCTATTCACGAAGCACCAGACCATGTGTTTAGTTATGATACTCCTTGGGATGATGAAATCTTAAAAGATGGTATGGTTATTGCCTTCGAACCATTTATTTCAACATACGAAGAGGAAGTTTCTCAATCTGCCGATGATGACTGGACGTTACTAGCAGATGAAAGTTTTGTCGCTCAATATGAACATACTGTTATTTTAACTAAAGAAGGCCCGATTATCACGACGCTATAAAATGGTATTATTCTAAAATTAGGTGATAATAGGGCTAGCCAATGAAAAAAGATACAAATGGTACTTGTGCGATTTGTATCTTTTTTAGTGAGTATTATGAAGCAATTTTAATTTTTATTAGATAGGAGAGTAATCCATGGAGGAAAATGTTTTTGAAAAACTGGCAAAAAGATATGATACAGAGGAAAGAATCGAGCTAGCCAAGATTATTGTTAGGGAAGTACGATCTGAATTACAAAATAGTCAGGAAAAATCGTTGTTAGATTATGGGAGCGGTACGGGTTTAATTAGTTTAGAGTTAACAGATTTAGTTGATTCTATTTTGCTGGTAGATTCCTCGAATGAAATGTTGGAGGTTGCGAAAACCAAGATTGATCAAAGGCGAATTACCAACACAAAAGTATTTTGTTCAGATTTTACTCAAGAATCTCCTGAATGTAAGGCAGACATCATTGTAATGTCATTAGTTCTTCTTCATATTCCAGATACAAAAAAGATTTTACAAGAGTTGTTTAACGTTTTAAATAATGGTGGTAAGTTAATTATTATTGACTTTGACAAAAATGATGAGATAAACCATCCAAAAGTTCATAACGGTTTCTCACATGAAGAGTTGAAAAAAAGGTTGTACGAAGCTGGATTTAAGTCAAATGAAATAAAGACATTTTATCATGGGCATCGTATCTTTATGAACCAAGATGCTTCCATGTTTATATCTAGTAGCGTAAAGTAATTGATGGATGCAAGAGTGGAAGATGAGAACACATAGTTAATACTAAAACAGGAGGCAATAAAATTGCGACAAATACTTACATTCATGTTATTTTCCCTATTGATGATGGTCTTGCTAAGCGGTTGTAATGCAGATGCAAATAATGCTAATGTTGATTTATTTCAATATAAGGATTCATATGTAGGGGATAACAGTGCAGTAGTTAATACGGTTGTTCAGTTACAGGGGGCCGATTATTTTAAGGGAATCGAACTCGAAACGAAAGAAGAGCCATATGGGATAATGGTAAACTATGATTGGGAAGAAGCAGAATTAAATGATAAAGAAACCGTTATTTATAATGCCTCATACCTTTTCACATTGATCCAAAATGTAGACTGGGTAACCTTTCATTTTGAAACGATAGATGGTATGGAATCGTATAAAATAATGAGAGCAGATTTACAAGAATGGTATGGCGTAGAACTGAGTGAAATAGACAACGAAGATAAGTTAGAACAGTTAATAGAAGAAGCTTTAGAGGATGATACAAAAATAGATAGACTTTTAAACGAATAGGTTCCCTGCTTTATCGAAGGGAACCATCCTTTTAATAGAAGGCTGTAGATTGTAGCAATTATAATGACTATTGATATAATAGAAAGAGAAATGGAAATGCCTTTGTGGCGAGAACAAAATATAGGGCAGAGGGGATTGGGATGGTAAACATATTAGGTCTCTTACTATTTTTTATCACCGTTATATTATTGCTCGTTTTAAGTGTCAGAGTAATCATATTTTTCATAAATAAGAAACGCTTTCCGAAAAAATTACTGATTGTCACCTTGTTTGGAGTTGTTTTCGTATCTTCGATCTATGTGTATGAATCGTACTTTTTTACATTTAATGAAATTGATAGACAGTCTACCCAAGAGGGACCTGGACCTATAGAATCCCCGACTGGAGACTATACAGCCAATGCTCATTATGAACTATATGGTGGTGCAGCAGGCGGTGTGAATGTATGGGTTGAAATTACAAACAATCATGAGAAAGATCACGTGCAAATTGTTTATTATAGTGATGCCAAAAGTGAGTTTTCGATGGAATGGAAGGATGAAGATACACTTTCCATTCAAAATGTCGAACCTGCATATCCAGATTCCAACCGAAGTATCGATTTAGAAGTAGATAAAGAAATTTATCACGACAATGGTTTGGCTTGTAAAAGTTTGTTAATGAAAGATGAATATGAGACTTGCTACCAAAATTAATACGTATTTAGCTATTAGGCAACAAATAATGTCTCACTTGCTGATTGTCTACAACTAGCCCATTTAATTCGAATAAATCAGTCACATCGACAAATTGAAGTGTATTTGCATAATACTGCATTCGATTTTCTAAGTATAGTTCGATTCGTTGTACCGTGTCATACACTTTTTTTGGAGCTAAATCAAATGCTTTAGCTGCTTCCAAAATAGGTGATTTTTCAAAGAAAAGATCATATAACTGCTGTTCTGTTACTGCTTTTTTCGTTAATATTACTTCTTTTGCTTCTACATATGTATATAGCCGTTGATCAGCTATTGACAATTCTTTTAGTGATTTATTGCGTGCATATTGATATAGCAACTCGTTCATAGCACAATCCTCCATTGTTCGTCCATAAAACGAAATGATTACTATCTATAATGGTATTAAACCATATTAGGTGATAATGTGTAAAGAAAAATTGTAGTGTTGGAAATAAATAGATACAGCCGATAGGAGATTCATAGAATGAACCGTTTGAATAGAAATAAGCTAAGTGAGCGATAGATGTCTTCAATTAAGTAGTTGCAACCAATAGTTGCCGAAAGGTTGGTGGTGCGCAACCAGCAAAAACGATAGGATGACAGTAACCATATCGAAAAAGGAGCGTTGTATTATGTCATTAGGTGCTAATATTAGCAATAAAAGAAAATCTTTAAAGTTATCGCAAGAATATGTAGCTGAACAGTTAGGCATTAGTCGGCAGGCAGTATCGAAATGGGAAACAAATCAATCTGAACCATCAACGAGTAATCTAATAAAATTGGCTGAATTATTTGATTGTGATATTAAAGAATTAGTTTCTCCTGAACAAAAAGGCATAGAAACTCGAACGGAACAAAATAAAAAAGATATAAAAATGCAAATGGCAGCTGCCTTTGGTCGAATCCTTATGCTGGTCGGTTTTTTAGGTTACATCGGTGCCTATTCTGATCCAGCTTCCTATCAACTCCCTAGTTGGTATTTACATGTTTGGTGGGGAGGCCTATTTTTAATTGGTGTAGTCCTAACATTCATGGCATCAAGTGATTATTTTAATCGAAAAGCTGGTTCCAAAAAAATTATATGGTTTGATTTGTTATTTGTTTTCTCTTATTTTTTCTCTGAAATATTGCCTTTTGAAAAAAATCTCAATACCCTCATTACATTACTTTTCAGTATTGCAATTTTGAGTATCATAAACATTAAATTTTTCATACCTACGTGGAGGAAATCAGTATCATTAGAACAATAATTTGTCTTCCACCAATAAGTTTAAAAAAGCGAGGTACCTTTATGCCAACATATAATAAATTAGTAAGAGATAAAATCCCTGACATCTTGAACAATAAGGGGTTAGCGTATAACTTGAAGCGATTAAATGAGGATAAACAATATGCTTTTGCGCTAAAAGAAAAGTTTCAAGAGGAGTGGGATGAGTACGTAAATGCCAATAATGATAAGGAAGCATTAGCAGAATTAGCTGACTTATTAGAAGTAATCTATGCGTTATCTGCCTTACATAATAGTACGAATGAAGAATTAGACGATATACGAAAACAGAAGTATAACGACAGAGGCGGATTTGAACAGAAATATATTTTAGTGGATGTAGAAGATAAATAATCTGTGAGGTGATATAAGTGGTCTTTCGTTCCAAGATTGATGCTTATTTTGTTAAATTTATTTCTATCATTTTAGTGATTCTCGGTATCGCTGTTTTGTTTCCGTTGTTTGTGGACGATAAGCTCAGCTTTGTCGAGATAAGTGCACTACTATCTATACTTATTGTCGTGATAGCTTTTATTCTGTGGCCAATTTTTACGACTAAATACGTCTTCAAGCAACAACATTTAGTCGTAAAAGGCGGATTTTTCAGAAGTCGCATTCCTTATGAAGAAATAACGAGAGTGAACCAGACAACGGATATTTTTACCGGCTATAGGATTCTAACTTCAAAAGATGCGATAGAAATTTTCTATCAATCTGGCGTATTTGGTAGTGTGAAAATATCCCCTGCAGATAAGCAGCTATTTATTACAGAGTTAAAAAAACGTTGTCCACGGGCTACTATTCGATTAGAAAAATGAAGTCAGAAAATAGGGCTACCCGTCTTCATACAAGTGGAATTTTTCCTACGACACTACTTGAATTCATTTACAAAACATGTAAAATAGAATTAGAAAGCGTTTTCTTTATTTAGGGAAGGGGTACTTGACTATGGTTACTTTTTTACTATCTATACTTCTATTAATTATTGGTTACTTCACGTATGGGAAATTTATTGAAAGATTATTTGGTCCTAAAGATAATAGGGACACACCAGCAAAGTCGATCAATGACGGAGTAGACTATGTACCGATGCACAAGCAAAGAAATGCAATGATTCAATTATTGAACATTGCTGGTACTGGCCCAATCTTCGGTCCGATCATGGGGGCGTTATATGGACCAGTTGCATTTCTTTGGATTGTAATCGGTTCCATATTTGCTGGAGCTGTACATGATTATTTAACTGGAATGATATCGATTCGAAATAAGGGGGCACATATTCCTGCATTAGCTGGAAAGTTTTTAGGGAATATCTCTCGACATATGGTTAATATCTTTTCTTTATTATTGTTAGTCCTAGTTGGTACAGTATTTGTTACGACACCTGCATCATTAATTGAGATTTTATTAGACGGAAAAGTGGCATTATGGATTATTGTAGGAGTTATTTTTCTATATTACTTTCTATCTACCATTCTTCCGGTCAATCAAATTATTGGAAAGATTTATCCAGTATTAGGAGCAATTTTATTAATTGGGACGGTATCTATAGGAATTGCTTTAATGTTCTCAGGGTATAGCATCCCTGAAATGAATGTACAAAATGTACATCCTGATAATTTACCAATTTTCCCATTATTGTTCTTTACGATTACTTGTGGTGCATTGTCTGGTTTTCATGCAACACAGTCACCAATTATTTCAAGAACAACACAAAAAGAATCACAAGGTCGTTATATTTTTTACGGTATGATGATTGCAGAAGGTATCATTGCGATGATTTGGGCAGCGGCTGCCATGAGTGTGTTTGATGGGCAAACATTGAATCAAATTATTGCAGAAGGTACAGCATCTGCAGCAGTTAGTGATATTTCTGTTACATTATTAGGGGCAATTGCAGGAACAGTAGCAGTGATAGGAGTTATTGTTTTACCCATTACATCTGGGGATACAGCTTTTCGTGCAGCACGATCAATCATAGCTGATTATATTAGCTTAGGACAAAGAAAAGTATTCAACCGTTTAATCATTGCCATACCATTATTTGTTGTTGGTTATATATTAACGAAAATTGACTTCAATATTTTATGGCGCTATTTTTCTTGGGCTAACCAAGCAACCGCAGCTATTGCACTATGGATTGCTACTATGTATTTAATTATAAAAAGAAAAAACTATATCGTATCGTTAGTGCCAGCAATCTTCATGACGTATATGGTGTTTGTCTATATTCTTAATGCAAAGATTGGTTTTAACGTAGAGTTAAATCTTTCATTCATTCTAGGAATATTTTTAACGATAGGTACAGTGGTCCTTTTCTTTCATAAAGCCCAAAAAAATAAACAACAGAAAATAGAGGTTGATGAAAAGAGTGTAGCATAGTAAAAAAGGAAAGTGCGACTCAAAAGATATATTGGAAAACATGTGTTACTAAGCGAGTATCGTATAAATGGATTTTCAAAAAAACAGAAGCCACAATTTATTTGTGGCTTCTGTTACATTCATTGAGCTACAGCAGCTTTCATTTTCCTATTAACAAATCGTAATCGAATAAAGAATCCAACTGCAGCTCCTGTTAGCCCAAGTGAAATCCCGATCCAAAAGCCTGCAGGACCAATGTCTGTATAGGCAGCGAGTAGATACCCTGATGGAATCCCAATTATCCAATACGAAACAAAAGCGATGTAAAATGGTAACGTTACATCTTTGTAACCACGTAGTACCCCTTGTAAACTCGCTTGTGCAGCATCAGAGAGTTGATACATGATCGCAATAATAAATAGCTGTCCGGCCATTTGCACTACAGCTGGATCTGTTGTATATAGATAAGCAATAGGTTCTCTGAAGAAGAACATAAATACAGAACCTAATGCAAGGAAGCCAATCGCTCCTAATACACCGATAATAGAATATTGTTTCGCTGCATCTAATCGCTTGCCACCAACTGAATACCCGACTACGATTGTAATAGCCATTGAGATACTTAGTGGTACCATAAACAGTAAGGTAGTAAAACTGATAACTACCTGGTTTGCAGCAATAACAATGGTCGAGAACATATTTCCGATTAACAATGTTACGACAGAGAAGATACTTGCTTCAAAGAAAATCGATAGTCCAATTGGAATACCGATAGCAAGCTGTTCTTTCCACGCTTTTAATGAAGGCTTTACCCATTTTACAAATAGGAAGTATTCCTTCACATCTTTTACTTTGAAGGTCATAATAATACTAACGATCAAAATAATCCAGAACGTAATTCCGGTTGCATAACCTGCACCAATCCCACCTAGTCTAGGTAAACCAAAATGTCCGAAAATTAAACTATAATTCAATAATACGTTAAAAGGCACAGCTAAAACGGTAATGATCATCGTAATACGAGTAAATCCTTGGCCGTCAAAGAAGTTACGTATAACGTTGGAAAGGAACAGTGGTACAATACCGATCGCTAAGCCACCTAAATAATGAAATGCGATGTATTGAACACTGTCGTCTAAGCTCATAAAGTTTAAAATAGGATTCAGAGCAAATGAGCCAATCACAATAATTCCAATTCCAAGCATAGCCGCTAGAAAAATTGCTTGTGTAACGACATGATGAATTTTATGACGTTCATTTGCCCCCATAAATTGTGCAATAATAGGGGTTATCGCAAGCAAAATCCCATTCATTCCAGTGAAAATAGGAGACCATAAACTAGAACCAATTGCAACTCCAGCTAGGTCGTCTGTACCGACTCGACCAGACATCATCGTATCAACAAAGTTCATAGCTGATAAACTGATCTGTGTTACCATAATTGGTAGTAATATTTTTAAAAATAATTTCATTTTATCTCTTAATGTTTCTGCATGATACAATGGAAATCCTCCTTACTGCGCTTCTGATTTATCTCGGTGCATGAGTCCGTAAAACTCCCACTGATTAAAGTCTCGCGTTATCTAGATGACTAATACCGAGCCAAAAAATATGCCAAGCTGCTTTTAATTTCCGCTTCGTTCGAGTCTCACCACCATAGATTAACTCAACACCAATTGAATCAACCAAGGCAGAAAAAGCCATCCCGACAACGAACGGATCTTGCGTTATTTCTCCAGTGTTATAAGCATGTTGAATTCGTTCTAAATATAATTCGTCCACTTGGTCAATATATTGATACAAATACGTAATCACTTCATCATGTAAGTGCTGTGGTGGAATAGACGTATTACGTAACCAAAACTTTAGCCGATCATCATTGTGAAACCTGTTAATAAAGTTTTGTAATGACTGCCAAAGAAATGTATCTAATGTTTGCTCAAAATGTTCTTGTACATATATTTTTTCTAACTTAATTTCTTCGATAAATGCATCTTTTAATACTTGAATATATAAATCATCTTTTCCTTTAAAGTGAGTATAAATAGATTGTTTTTTTATCCCCACTCGATTAGCTATATCTGCAAGTGATGTGCCTTCAAATCCGTGAATGGAAAACAGATGAAGTGCTTCTTGTTTAATCGTTTGGTAAGACACTAAAAACACCTCCTAACGAACGGTCGTCAGTAAATCCTAGCAAACGATCAATCAAATGTCAATAAACGATAAAGTGAGACTTCCACTGATTGTTAGCGAAACTTATCAGAGCGTTAGCGTCCGTTTACTCCTCACTTAGCTTCCTCGTTTTAACTCGAATCTTGAAGTGGGGGTATTACGGACTCATGCACCATGAAAAATAATTATAATGATCTTAAGGAATTTCACTAGATTTTCTAGTATAATATAAAGACAACCTATTTTTCGAAAAGAGGGTAGTTCATGAAAAAATATGACTTAATGGAAATTAGCAAGTTATCAAATATAGAACTCGTATTATCTTTATTCATGTATGTACTACCACTTGTCCTATTTTTACAAACGAATTTATTACTGACACAAGTGATCATAGGTTTATTTATTCTTTTAAACCTTATATTTATTATCAATAGATATGTAAAGAGCAGGGTGGATGTAGTGTTACCTAAGTTATATTTAGGATTTTTATTATCTACTTTGATTTATTTAGTGGCGACATTGATAGGAAGCCTTTATCCCGATGACATGATAGGGGGAATTGCTCTACTAATAGCTGTTTATTCCATATTATTTGCAGGAGGGATTTTCCTGTTTTATGTAGGAAATAGTATATTTATCTTCTTGTTAAAAAGATTGTTTCCAAAGCATCAAACACGCATAAGGAAAGAACCACTTCCTTCGTTAAAAAAACTATCAGGTTATATTGATTTACATACGCAAAAAGTTTATCTAGCACTTATGTTATTAGATACTATTTTATACGTCGTATTTATTGGCTTCTGTACAGTTATTGTCTTTAAATATGTAAATCTAGGAGAGAATGCGATAATCGTTTTCATGTCGGATTGGGCTAAACAGCATGAAAATCTATTCGCCATTTTTAATGCTGTAGCGATTTTATCGATTTTACTCGCGGTTTATTTTAAAACATTTTTTGTTAGAAGAAGAATAGAATTAGTTGCCTATCGAAGACTAAAAAAAAGATTTAAAGATGTTTAAGAAAGCAGGAGAATATTATTTCTCCTGCTTTTCTACATAATAAGACCATCCTTCAGCTACGGCACCATTAATATCGGTAAGATTGCCTTCTTGATCCTTTATAACAGCTTGATTATTTAACACCTTTTTATATAATTGCTCATCTGTTTTTAATAAGGCATGTTTTAATGTGGCACCTTTGAATAATGTTATCTGTTTATTGTTGACCATTACATCCATCCATATCATCCAATCTTTGCATTTTTTTCTATTATATCGTGTTATTTCTACAAAAAACATCTTTACAAAGAGTTAACAAAAATTCTGACTTATTCATGTATAATGTAGTTGTAATCTATTAATATGATGGGGAGGAATTGGAATGCTTGAAACACAACGTATGCCGAAAGCGCTTAAAGCCATGGTAACATTTGCGCTAGTTATGTTTGTAATGATTGGTTTTGTTGTTCCAGTATCTGCGGAAACTACAGATGACCAAGACACTATCGAGCTAAAAGTACTACATACCAATGATTTACATGCAAAAATTGATGATTTTGGTAAGATAGCTGCATATATCGCAGCGGAAAGAGATGCAGCAGAGAATTCTATATACATAGATGCGGGAGATATTTTTAGTGGAAATCCTGTTGTAGACTTACAGTATGGTAAACCGATTGTAGATTTATTAAATGATATGGGCGTACAAGCAATGGCAATTGGAAACCATGATTTTGATTACGGTCAAGAGGAAACCGTACAACGAATGGAGGAATCTAATTTTCCTTGGTTAAGTGCGAATACAGTAGTTGGTGAGGGGACAAATGTTGACTTCCCACAACCAGAACCATATACAATTTTGGATGTAAATGGTTTTCAGGTGGGGATATTTTCTGTTATCGAAACACCGCCATCCACTGCACCTTCGAATACAGTAGGCATTGATTTCAAAGATCCGATTCAAACGGCAAAAGATTATCAGGAGGAATTAGAAAGTTTAGATGTTGATTTTCTCATTGCCTTAACACATATGGGTTATGATGTGGACCAAAAATTAGCATCAGAAGTAGATTTTTTTGATGTGATTATTGGTGGACACTCACATACAACGTTATCAAGTGAAAAAGTAGTTGACGGTACACCAATTGTACAAACTGGTGGAAATGCCGCAAATGTAGGTAACTTTACATTGACACTTGATCCTGCCACAAAAGAAGTTAAATTTTCAGACTATTCTTTACAATCAGTTGGTGGATTAACGGACACTGATCCGGCTATCCAAGCTAAAGTTGATGAATATAAAGAGGAAATGGATGAATTACTGTCTAGAGAAATAGGTACCACCGATACAGGATTAAATCGAAGCGGTAACCGTGATACGTCATTAGGTAATTTCTGGACAGATGCGATGCGCCATCATACTGATGCAGATGTTGCACTGACTAATAATGGCGGTATCCGTGCGAATATTCCTGCCGGACCAGTAACCGTTAATGATATTTATACGATTGAGCCTTTTGCGAATGAAATTATGGAATATAAAATGACAGGCGCTGCATTGAAAGAGGTCATTCAATATTCGTATGATCGCCGTAGCAGTATTGATTTACAAACATCTGGACTTCATTACACGATTGTTACAAATAACATTGGTCAGCTAGTTGATATAGAACTAGTAGTAGACGGTGAATCAGTTGAAGATGATAAGGAATATACCGTTGCAGTAGGGGATTATATCGGAACTGGTGGAAGTGGTTATCAGTTCAATGGTGAAGTATTATCTGCTTTATCAGGAACAATGACAGATGCGATGATTCATTATGCTGAATATCTGACAGAAAACGGTGAGAAACTCAATTATTCTAATAATGAACGTATTGATATGGAAGTAGACCAAGATGCATCATTTGTTGGTGAAGTCATTGGTCATACAGAAAACGGCTTATCAGCCGACAACAAAGCATATGGTGACGCAGGATTAGGGAATTTATATACGGATGCTGTTCGTGATTTGACAGATGCAGATTTTGCTATGTTAAACGGTTCATCTGTTGAGGGAACTATTCCATCTGGTGATATTATTGATGGACTAATCGAGTATTTAGATGGATATGAAAATGAAGTTGTTGTTGCGAAGACAACAGTTGATAGATTAAAAGAAGTGTTACTAACACAGTCAAATTATCATGGAAGTGTAGATTTACAAGTTTCTGGATTACATTATGAGCTAATTAGGGAAAATGGTGAATTTGTAGATGTTATTATTACACTGCCGGATGGCACACCATTAGATGAATCCAAAGAATATACAGTTGCATATAACGATTATATGCATGGCAGTGATTACTATATTCTTGGAGATGAAGTTAGTGGTGATGAATATGGTCCAGTATGGGAAGCAGTTGTTGACTATGTGAAGAACCATGACGGAGCGATTGATTATGAAGAAGGTTCAAGAATTACCATTCAAGGTGAGGAAATTCCAGAAGCTTCTGAATTTCTAACCGTTGCAGAAGCAATTGCGAATAATTCAGGGACGAAAGCAGTTCGAGGGTATATTGTAGGTACGATGACGAGTAGCACAAATGGAAACTTTGATGGAGAGGATGCAGAATTTAGTCATACAAATTTAATGTTAGCAGACTCACCAGAAGAAACAAATTTAGATAATATTATCCCTGTTCAATTACCAAATACTTCAATTCGTACGGCGTTGAATTTGCGAGACAATCCTGAACATTTAGGTAAGTACGTGCAAATTACAGGTGATTTAGAGGCGTATTATAGTCAGCCAGGTTTAAAATCAGCAAGTGAATATGAATTTGTGGATGAAGTAGAAGAGCCTGATTTAACAGAATCAATGTCAATTAGTGAAGCTAGAAATGCTGAAAATGGTCAAGAAGTAACCGTAGAAGGTGTAGTAACATCAAACACTGGTAATTGGGGAGGAAAAGGTTTCTATCTTCAAGATGATACAGCAGGAATTTATGTATTCCAATATGATGTAGACCTTGAGGAAGGTGACGTAGTCCAATTAACTGGTGAAAAAGATGTATATAATGGAGAAATACAAATTTCCTCTATTAGCAATTTAGAAAAACAAACAGAGGCTGATGTTCCTGCGCCGTTACAAGTAACGCCTAATGAAATAGGTTCTGATAATGAAGCAGAGCTTGTTCAGATTAAAGAAGCAACTATTTCAGAATTTAATGAAGTTAACGAATATGGAACATTTGAGTTTGTCGCAACGGTTGATGACGAATCAGTCTTGGTACGTGTAGATAATCGTACAGGATTAGTATTTAGTGATTTTGCGTTTGAAGAGGGCGATGTAGTAAATATTTTAGGTATCTCTAGTCAGTTTAATGGAACCATTCAATTGAAGCCACGTGGTGCAAAAGATATTGTAGTACCAGGTGAAAAAGAAACGGAAGAAGATGCAGAATACCTTACAGTTGCCCAAGCAATTGCTAATAATACTGGAACGGAAACGGTAAGAGGTTTTATTGTAGGCACGATGACAGGTAAATTTGATGGTGATTTTGCGAATACGAATTTAATGCTAGCAGATTCTCCAGATGAACGTAATATGGACAAGATTTTACCTGTTCAGCTACCAAGTGGTACAATTCGCAATGAATTAAGTTTAGAACAAACTCCAGATAATCTAGGGAAATATATTGAAATCACAGGTGATTTAGAAGCATATTTCGGTCAGCCTGGATTAAAATCACCGAGTGGATTTGAATTTATTGATGATGCCGAAGAACCAAACCCAGAAGAGGGAAATGAAGCAGAAGATGGTTCAGAAGAAGTAGAAGAGCCAGGCCAAGAAGAAGGAAATGAGGAAGAAGAAGGTACAGAAGAAGTAGAAGAGCCAGGTCAAGAAGAAGGAAATGAAGAAGGGAAAGGCACAGAAGAAGTAGAAGAGCCAGGCCAAGAAGAAGGAAATGAGGAAGAAGAAGGTACAGAAGAAGTAGAAGGACCAGGCCAAGAAGAAGGAAATGAGGAAGAAGAAGGTACAGAAGAAGTAGAAGAGCCAGGCCAAGAAGAAGGAAATGAAGAAGAAGGTACAGAAGAAGTAGAAGAGCCAGGCCAAGAAGAAGGAAATGAAGAAGGAGAAGGTGCAGAAGAAACAGAAGAGCCAGGCCAAGAAGAAGGAAATGAGGAAGAAGAAGGTACAGAAGAAGTGGAAGAGCCAGGCCAAGAAGAAGGAAATGAGGAAGAAGAAGGTGCAGAAGAAGTAGAAGAACCAGGTCAAGAAGAAGGAAATGAGGAAGAAGGTTTAGAAGAAGTAGAAGCTTCTATCACAGTTTCTGATAATAAAGTAACAATTGCTGATGAGTCTATCACTAAATTGGCTGAGAATGGGAAAATTGTTATTGATCTTTCAGCTATAGCGGGAAATGTGAAAGTGGACCTAACGAATGATCAGTTTGCTAATTTAGTAGAAAAGAATGCAACAATTACTGTTAATAAGGCGGAGGAATTAACAGTAGAAATTCCTGTACACTTATTCAAAGATAATGATACATTTTCGCTTGAATTAGAAAAAGTGGATCATGACAATTCCATTAGTGCTGTATATGATTTAACTATCTTTGATGGTGATGAGATTATCTCAGATTTTGATGGTGAGATTACATTAAGTTTTCCTGTTAATCATGATGAAGTGAATAATGTAGATAATCTAGCTATATATTATTTAAATGAACAAGGGGAATGGGAACTGATTGGTGGAGCATACGAGGATGGTGTAGTGACTGCGACAACTAATCACTTTAGTATTTTCACTGTATTAGAGACAGAAGAGAAAGTATCACCAGTACCTACTAAGCCTGAGAAGAAAGATAAGGAAGACAAGAAGGATAAGGAAGACAAGAAAGATAAGGAAGATAAGAAAGATAAGGAAGATAAGAAAGATAAGGAAGATAAGAAAGACAAGAAAGACAAGAAAGACAAGAAAGATAAGAAAGATAAGAAAGATAAGAAAGACAAAAAAGAAAAGAAAAGTGAGACAAAGCAAAAGGAGCAATCCGAAAAAGGTAATGAATTACCAGATACAGCTACACCAACGTATAACTGGTTAATGGTTGGTCTAATGGTACTTTTAGTTGGAGCAATGATGTTAATCGTACGACGTAAAAATAAAGTAGATTAATAGGAAAATCCCTTTGCTTGTAAAAGTGGAGGGGTTTTTCTCTAGTGTATCTGTTAAAAGAGGTAAAGATTTGAAGTTCAAATGAATGTGTAAGTTTAAAAAGAAATTTCTTATATAAATTTGCTCATCACTTTATCTTTATATCATCTTCATTTAATCTATTAATCTAGCTAAAAGATACTGAAGATAAAGAGGAGAATCTGTGATGAAAAAAATAGTAATGATTTTATTCTGGTTTTTTGTTGTATTTGTAATTATTGCTTCTTTTAAAGAATTGCTTATAGATGACGAAGGAATGCAAAAAAGTGAAGCGAACTCACCACTTATTAGTAGTGAAGTAGATGTAAGCAGTGGAGGGCATGTGAAAGTAGTGATTGATCCGGGGCATGGTGGGGATGATCCTGGTGCAATCGGTGCTAGTGGATCATATGAGAAGGATTTTACGTTATCACTGTCAAATAAAATAGTTGAATTATTGCAAACGGATCCAAGGCTAGAGGTTTTTATGACTCGTGAAGGAGACCAGTTCCTTTCGACAGAAACAAGAGAAAGGCCAATGATTGCCAATGATTTGGGTGCAGACTTATTTATTTCTATCCATGCTAATACGTATGATACCCCAACTATAACTGGAACAGAAACTTTTTATTATAACGATTATTCGGAATCCTTAGCAGCTATTATTCATCGCCATGTAGTACAGGCAACAGGATATGATGATAGAGGAGTTAAGCAAGCTAACTATTTCGTATTAGCTGATACAAATATGCCTGCTATTTTGATCGAAGTTGGTTATTTAACTAATCCTGAACAAGAGCAAGAAATGCTTACGGATGCTTTTCAACAAAACGTAGCAGAGGCTATTGTAGAAGGAATAAACGAATATATTGAGCAGTAAAAAAAGAAGCGCAGAGTATTCTGCGTTTTTTATCATGTTCAAGCAAGCTAAATTCCTGATAAGTTTCGCTGATCATTAGTAGAAGATTCCCTCTATGTAAATTTATTGTACAATACATTAAAAGGAACTAGACACAAAAGAAATAATTGATTAAGATTATTATTTCGGTAAAAAATTGGGGGGGATGACATGAATACGTCGAAAAGGTCATTAGCGATTACCTTTTTTATGATATCGACTTTTGCGATTGGAATGACGGAGTATGTGGTGACTGGCTTATTAACTCAATTTGCAAGAGATTTAGATGTTGCGGTGTCCACTACAGGCTTATTACTAAGCGTATATGCGATTAGTGTAGCCGTATTTGGGCCACTACTTAGAATTATAACGATTAAAATAGCACCTAAGCCATTATTATTAGCTTTAATGGCATTGTTTATTATTAGTAACATGATGGCAGCATTAGCGCCAAATTTTGAAGTGTTACTACTATCCCGTTTGTTTTCCGCTGCGATGCATGCACCGTTTTTTGGCATTGCCATGACAGTAGCTATTTCGATTTCGGAAAAGTCAAAAGGGACGAAAGCAATAGCATTAGTTCAAGGTGGTCTAACGATTGCGGTTATGCTAGGTGTACCATTTGGTTCGTTTATAGGCGGTATGTTCCACTGGCGTTATGTGTTCTGGTTTATTGTACTTTCTGGAATTATTGCTTTTATAGGTATGTTTTTCACTACACCAAATATTAAACCAGACGTACCACCCGTTTTGAAAGAAGAATTGAAGATGGTGAAGAACAAAAGTGTTATGTTGGTAATGGCTATTATTGTTTTCGGTTTTTCAGGTGTGTTTACTGCTTATACTTTTCAGGAGCCAATGCTAAGAGATATAACTGGATTTGGTTTAACGGGAATAACGGTTGCTATGTTATGTTTTGGGATTGGTGCAGTACTTGGGAATTTTCTTTCTGGAAGTGTCGCGCCTGAACAGTTGACGAAGAGGCTGATGCAATCTTTAGGTTTACTTGCGGTAGTTTTAGCAGCATTCACGTTCCTTATTCCAGTTAAATCACTCGCACTAGTGATGGCATTTTTATTTGGTATCGGTACATTTGGAACGACACCATTATTAAATGCCAAGATAATACTTGGAGCAAAAGAAGCACCTGCTTTATCTGGTACCATCGCTGGTGCTGTATTCAATCTAGCGAATAGTTTAGGAGCAATGCTTGGTACATTACTCCTTAGTAACGGAATTAGTTATCGAGGTATTACTTTCACCGCGGCAGGAATTATCTTATTTGGTCTACTTCTAGCGGTTATCACCAATCGTGTGGAAGATAAATCACTCTATTATAGTAGTGAGCGTTCATAGTCACTTTTTTGTGTAAAGAGAAAGATTGATAAACCAATCGTGTGACATCGATTTGAAATTATGTTTTTATATATAGTATAGGTGAAAATAGATGGAACTCTCGTAAAATAACAGTCATCTACCATAATTTTTGAATAAAGGATGATATACGATGGGACATGTATGTGGAAAAACGTATAATTGTGAGAAAGAATTGACGCTTGCAGTTATCGGAGGAAAATGGAAAATGTTGATTTTATGGCATCTTGGTAGAGAAGGCACAAAGCGATTTAGTGAGCTGAAGTCATTAATACCAGGAATTACACAAAGGATGCTAGCCAATCAACTACGTGAATTGGAAGATGATTTAGTCGTCCACCGAGAAATATATCCCGTTGTCCCGCCAAAAGTGGAATATTCTTTAACGGAACAAGGTGAAACCTTGTTGCCTATTCTTGATTTATTAAATGAATGGGGAAAGAGTTATAAAGAAGTCGCGTTAAAAGATCGAGATGATATTACGATATTAGACGATTCACCATAATAACAATAAAACCATGTGTCATGATTAATGGCATATGGTTTTTTTATAAGGTGCATGAGTCCGTAAAACCCCCACTTCAAGGTTTGAGTGAAAACGAGGAAGCGAAGATGGGGGATAAACGGACGGTAATTCCCTGATAAGTTTCGCTAACAATCAGTGGGAGTCAAAAACTCCCACTAATTGAAGTCTTACTTTCTATACAGGATAGCCTAGATAAGGCTGTTAGTATCATAATAATGACAAGTCCTTGTTTGCCTAAATGGAATAAGAAATTGTATAGTCGTACTATCAGAATGTGACAGAAATGGAGAAACTATGACACTAATGCATAAAAAAATGGGTGGATCTTATCGATTTACATTATTAAGTAAAATGATTATCTTCATTTGCTTATTAATGGTGATTATGTTAGTTTTTCTCGGAATGTACACGAATACCAAGTATTCAACAACCATTACAGAACAAACAGGACAACGCGCACTTAATGTTGCGCAATCAGTGTCACAAATGCCTGAAATAAAGGAAGCATTTCATACGGAGAGTCCCTCTAAAATAATCCAGCCCATTGCAGAAGCCATCCGAAAGGAAACGGGAGCAGAATTTATCGTAATCGGAAATAAGGAAGGGATACGTTTTTCCCATCCACATGAAGAACGAGTTGGAGAAATAATGGTGGGGGATGATAATGAACGTGCTTTACAGCAAGGAGAGTCTTACTATTCCGAAGCAACAGGTACTCTGGGGCCTTCTATTAGAGGAAAAACGCCTGTCTTTTCTACTAATGGTACTATCATCGGCGTTGTTTCTGTAGGATTTTTGCTTGATGATGTTGATATGACCATTGGCAGCTATGTCAATGAAATATGGTATTTCATACTGCTTTGTATAGTAATAGGTGTTATTGGTGCAACGCTTATCTCACTACATGTTAAAAAATCTATATTTGGTTTGGAGCCTGACGAAATTGGTCAACTATATCAAGAAAGAGAGGCTATTTTGCAATCTATCCATGAAGCTATCATTGCTGTTAATTGTGATGGTTATGTAACCATGATCAATCAAGAAGCGAAAAAGGTAGTTAAGCTTAATGGTCTTGATATTGGCTATCATATCGATGACTTTAGTCTACATATCCCACTTATTGAAGTGTTGAAAACAGGAAAAAGCCAATTTAATGAAGAATTTCGTATAGGACAGGATAGTTTTATTGTAAACAGTGTGCCAGTTTATCATAAAAATAGATTAATAGGAGCAGTATCAACCTTTAGAAGTCGTACAGAAATCGAACAGCTTGCAGAAGAGTTGTCAAAGGTACAACAATATGCGGAGGCACTCCGTGTGCAAACCCATGAATTTTCCAATAAACTAAATACTATATCAGGTTTATTACAATTAGATCAAACAAACGAAGCGATTGATTACATAAATAAAGAAAGCAAAAAGCAACAGGAATCGATCCACTTTTTTATTCATCGAATTAGCGATTCCTATGTGAGTGCTGTTTTATTAGGGAAAATGAATCGTGCACATGAACTCGGTATTCAGATGACTATACAGGAAAATAGTGAACTACGATTGCAATTGACAGAAGAGCAAAGAGAAGGATTCATCACAATTGTCGGTAATATGTTGGAGAATGCATTTGATGCCTTACAAGACTCGGATAATAACAAGCAAGTTTCCATTTTCTTTACTGATATAGGTGAGGAAATTCTTTTTGAAATTGATGATAGTGGCCCTGGTATTGCAAAAGTAGATGAACAACAAATTTTCACGAAAGGCTATACAACAAAAGCAGGAACACATCAAGGAATTGGGCTTGTATTGGTACGACAAACAATTGAACAACTTGATGGAAGTTTGTCATTGGAAACAAGTGAATTGGGTGGTGCTTGCTTTATTGTATCATTTCCAAAAAAATAGTGGAAAGGGGATCACCATGAGCAAAAACAGATATAGAGTGATGATTGTGGAAGATGATTTCCGCGTTGCAGACATCAATAAGCAGTTTGTAGAAAAAGTAAAAGGTTTTGAAGTTGTCGGGGTTGCTTATACTGGAGCTGAAGCACTTGCCTTGCTTGAAAATGACCAAGCATTACCTGACTTGATATTATTAGATGTGTATATTCCTGATGTAGAGGGATTGACATTGATGTGGGAAATCCGTAAAAGGTATCCGACTGTTGATATTATGATGGTGACAGCGGCACAAGAAGCAGAGACAATTGAACAGATCTTCCGTGTTGGGATCTTCGATTATATAATTAAGCCTGTTAATTTTGAACGGCTTAAACAGGCATTAGAACGCTATCTAGAAAAACAGAAACTATTTGGAACTAAAAAAGAATTGACACAAGAAGAATTGGATGATTTACGTAAGATCACTCCCGTTTCTACAAAGAAAAATGAAAAGTTACCTAAGGGGATTGATAAGTTAACAATGAGGAAAGTAATGGAGGTTATACAAGAAAGTAATGAAGAGGGCTATACAGCTGTGGAAGTAGGTAGACAAATTGGCGCTAGCCGATCTACAGCAAGACGTTATCTAGAATATTTAGTTTCCTTAAAAAGGGTAAAAGCAGAGCTCCATTACGGTGAAGTGGGAAGACCTGAGCGCCGTTATGTGGCGAATTAAGCAGATTTTTAACGGAATAAGTTAGTTGCCTGAGCAGAGAGAACGATACTCTCATGCTCACATATAAAGGGATAGATATTTTCTTAATATTTGCGCATAATTGCAAATATTAAGAAAATTATTGTTAAATGGAAATAACACCAATTAGAATAGCTGATGCTAACAACATTAAGCTAAATCCCCAGACCCAGACAAGTGAATATCGTATATGTTTCCCCATTTCACAACCAGCTAAGCCAAGAGCTAACCATAAGGCTGGTGCGAATGGACTTACAAATGTACCAATAATATTTCCGATAATCATTGCATACGCCGCAGAATAGGAGTCTACCCCATAACTCGTAACGATTTGTTCTGCTACTGGTAATAATGCAAAATAATAGGCATCCGTGTTAAGGATTAATTCAAAGGGAACCCCAAATATCCCAATGATTAAATGTAGATAGGGAATAATGCCAGTTGGCAATATAGTTACCATATTAGTAGCTATAGAATCTAACATACCAGTTCCAGACAAAATACCAAGAAAGGATCCTGCTGCTAGTATAATACTTGCCATGAGCATGGCGTTTGGAGCATGTGCTTTTATCCGGTTAATCTGATCATTTACTTTAGGATAATTTAGTAGTAGTGCAATACTCAAGGCTATCATAAAGATAAAACCAGCCGGAATGATTCCCCAAACTAACATCCCAATCATCCCTAATGTTAATAAAATATTGAGCCAAAAAGTATTTTTACGTGCTACTGGTTGATGGATATCGCTAGGTGTTTCTGCTATATCTTCTGTTGTACATTCTGTATTCTCTACACTTGAACGTTTCATGATGCGTTTTTTCTCTCGTAAACCTAAAATAACCGCCATTCCAACTAATAATATAAAGGCAATGATTTGCAGTGGAATTAATGGTCTCCATAAATCTGTTGGAGCTATTTCCAATGTTGCAGCAGTTCGTCCTAAAGGGCCAGCCCATGGTAGCATATTTAAAATACTGGCACTTGTTCCCACTAGCAAAAGTAATAGGTATGGACTCATCTGTAGTCGCTTATATAATGGTAATAATGCAGGAATCGTAATCAAAAAAGTGGACGCACCAGAACCATCAAGGTGAGCGATAGCAGCAATAGTAACAGTTCCTACTGTTATTGCTACAACATTCCCTTTCGAAAGAGTGATCATCTTGTTTATTAACGGATCAAAGAGTCCTGCATCTTGCATGATTCCAAAATAAAGTATGGCGAAAATGAACATAATAACTACATTTATAACTCTATCAATTCCTTCATTGAAGAAAATACCTATCTCTGAAAAGTTAAAACCAGCAATAAGTGCTCCTAGAATTGGTACGAGTACTAATGCAATAATTGGTGAAACTTTCCCTTTCAAAAGTAAAACAACAATCGTTATAATCGTGGCAAATCCAATAATACCCAACATATACTTCTCCCCTTTGCTGTCCAAACGCCGAAACAAAAAAGTGAAACGTTTTCAGTTTCACCTTGATAATAAAGAAACCTTTGAAGTGTAAAGATATCTAACATTCTAGCATGCGAGATAGAATAGGTGACAGGTTATGACAATAAAATGTATATTATTTAATTTGTTCGTTTTGTTTATTTTGTTCATGAAATAGTAGTATCCGACGATGTTATTTCTATCTTAAACAGGGTAGCAAAAGCTATTGATGTAAGTAAAATGAGTAAAATCAAACAAATGTAATAAGATAGATACTAAGTAACTTTATTGTAACTATATGAAATAAAAGTGCGTACTTACACTTCAGCTAAAAACGTTTTACAATGAATACAAGTAATTAATTTGAAATGAGGAGTGAAGGAAATGGAACTTCAATTAGCATTAGATTTAGTTAATATTCCTGAAGGGAAAGAAATAGTAGGTGAAGTAGAAGAGCATATCGATATTGTAGAAATTGGTACACCTGTTGTCATTAACGAAGGGCTTCGAGCTGTAAAAGAAATGAAAGAAGCATTTCCTGATCTGAAAGTATTGGCAGATTTGAAAATCATGGATGCTGGTGGATATGAAGTAATGAAAGCTTCAGAAGCTGGTGCAGATATCGTTACAGTACTTGGAGCTACGGACGATTCTACAATCAAAGGTGCAGTAGAAGAAGCACAAAAACATGGTACGAAAATTCTTGTTGATATGATTAATGTAAAAGATTTAGAAGAGAGAGCGAAACAAGTAGATAACTTAGGTGTAGATTATATTTGTGTCCATACAGGATATGACCTGCAAGCGGAAGGTGAGAATCCATTTGCGCAATTAGAAACAATTAAAGGTATTGTAAATAATGCGAAGACAGCTGTTGCTGGTGGAATTAAATTAGCGACGATTCCAGAAGTTGTAGCATCACAACCAGACCTTGTAATTGTTGGTGGCGGTATTGCTGGCCAGGATGATAAAAAGTCTGCAGCTAGTCAGATTAGAGAAGTAATTAATAAGGCATAAGGGTTGATTGATTATGGCAACTACTTCATTTATGCTCAAAGTAGTAGAAGAATTGCAGCGTACAGCTGATCAAATGAAAGAGCAAGATACAGAAAAAATAGTAGAGACAATTATAGAAGCTAATAAAATATTTGTTGCAGGTACTGGTAGATCCGGATTTATGGGAAAATCATTTGCAATGCGCTTAATGCATATGAACTACAATGTTTATGTAGTTGGAGAGACCATTACACCTGCAATTGAAAAAAATGATCTACTCATCGTTGGTTCTGGATCAGGTGAAACAGGCAGTTTGCTTACAATGGTAGAAAAAGCGCGAAGTGTCGGAGCGACAGTGCTTCTCGTTACAACATCAGCAGAATCCAGTATTGGTAAAGTGGCAGATATGACTGTAACGATTCCGGCGAAAGCAAAGGCTGAAGGTGATAACCAAGATATTACGATTCAGCCGATGGGATCATTGTTTGAACAAGCATTACTATTGTTTTACGACTCCCTTGTATTGAGTTTAATGGAGAAAAAAACATTACAAGGAAGTAGGATGTTTGGGCAACATGCGAATTTAGAATAGAAAAAAGATTCTGATCGCCATCATGGTGATCAGAATCTTTTTTTATCACTGTGCATGAGTCCGTAATACCTCCACTTCAAGATTCGAGTTAAAACAAAGAAGCGAAGATGGGGGATAAACGGACGCTAACGCCCTGATAAGTTTCGCTTTATCTGTGCTGATATGACCTTCTTAATTCTTCTATTGTCTTCCCGTTAAATGTTGTATGGTCAACGATTTCCCACTTTTTATTTTCCTCGATGTGGTAAAGGTGATTGGTGCCATCGGATTCTTTGTATATTATATAAGCTTCTTTTTCATTTGCTTTATTAATAAAAGCGGTTGGATCAATATATTCCGTCTCTTTTTTTGATAAGGATTGATAAAAACTACTATAAAAATCATGATCAAATACAGTTAAGGAAGCATGTTGATATCGAGCAGGATCGATTTCTAGGTAGTTAGACCATTCCGCTTTGAGTTCCTTCCATACATATGTGTCAAAGTCGATTCGTTCTTCTGTATATGCAGCTTTTCTTTCCTTTTCCAGAGCTATAATATTGTCTGGTGCTAAATCAATTGTTAGTGATAAGTCGGACTGTTGTTCTTGATCGATGATAGGAACAATAGAAAGCTCATCCAAGCCTTCTAAGGCAGCAAATGAGGTAGTAGCTTCGATCCTATCTTTATCAAAAGGTGCAAGATGCAGTCGCTTTGTTTCTGTATGCTCAAGCAATTCGAGTTGTGTGTCGTTATGATTGATAGCCAGATCATATAGAGTTTCATTGTATAAAGGTGTTGTTAATGCTGTTTCCACAACAATTGTACTAGGTGTAACACGGATTTCGTTAATAGTGAATTGATAATCATCGTTCTCACTGGTTTGATCTGGTTGATAAACTGCTATTGTATTGTTTTGCTCTACTGGTAAATGAAATTTCCATTGACCAGAAGTCCATAATACTTCTGAAAAAACTAATTCGGCAGTAAATGATTCAGGTAATCCTTCGTTTATGGTGATTAACCCTAATAACTGATCACCTTCTAGATGCCAGTCTTCTTGGGCATTAGAAATCACCTGGTTATTAATGGTTAGTTTAAAGGTAGAGCAAAAATCGTTTTGTAATGCTGCTTTCTCTTGTTCTGTTTTGTCCGATAGATCAATCGTATAACCGATCACAAAACGGTTATAATCAGCATACGTATCCGTTACTGTAATCGATATATCATTGTCTGTAACGGTATCTCCAACACTAGTTGGCTGGATATGGTTTAAACCGATATCATAATAACTTAATACTGATCCAACGATAGGTATTTGATGTAACATACTTGCCATAACAGGCGAAAAATGTGCAGAACCAATAAGAGAAGCAAGCAATATAGCAGCACTCATAATGCTAGCAATCGATTTTTTAAAAGGGAAATGAGCTTTTTTTGGTGTGTGCTTCATAGCATTCGTGATCGTTTCTTCTAGCACTTGTTCAGGAATGGTGATTTGTTCCACTTTTTGTTGAAAATGTTTGATTTCTTTATTCATTGGCACAATCCTCCTTTTTTATTTTTTTTCGCAGGCGAAGTAATGTCCTATGTAGTGTCGATTTCACTGTTCCTTCTGCACAACCGATGATTTCTGCAATTTCGCGATCACGATATCCTTCATAGTATTTTAAAATGATGATTGATTTTTGTTTCTCGTCTAGCTCATCTAACAGACGATATAAATCTAGCTGTTGGTCAATATCAATGGAGCTATCCGCTATATTCTCGAGTTGTCCGTCTATGAGAGGAATAACTTTACGATATTTTCGAATATAATCAATTGCAGCATGTATGACAATTTGCTTTAACCAAGCAGAAACATGGGAATGATCACGAATGGTATGAATGGACACAAATGCTTTATAAACGGCTTCTTGAATGATTTCTAATGCATCTGCTTGATTTTTTACATACAAATACGCGATTTTGTACATGTTAGCTCGCTCAGCTTGTAAGATTGTTTCGATTGCTTTTTTATTTCCTTTTGTTGCTTTCTGTACATCTTTTTTTGTATACATGTGAACCTCCTTTCATAAAATTGACGGATCAGCGTTTGAAATCGTTCCATTTTTTTCTTTAAGTATACGAAATAGATATAATGTCTATTATTTAAAGAATAAAGTGAAACGTAATAATGAATCAAACGTATGGTTTAGTAAGGGTAAATAAAAACAAGGAGGACATACATTTATGAGTAAAAAACGTTGGCTAGCGCTAGTGATTGCATTAGGATTGCTTTTGGTATCGATTGGAATGCAGTTTTTCTCTAGTATGAGAACGGCTAATCTTGAAAACGCACTTGATTTGCAAAGTGCAGGTGACAATTGGAAGGAAAAAGTAATCGACAATGGTTCGGGGATCAATAAAATTGCGGTGTTGTCGTTAGATGGCGTCATTCAAGATACAACACCTAGTTCATTCTTAAATACACCATCTTACCATCATAAGCGCTTTTTAGAAATGTTAGATAAAGCAGGAGAAGATAATCGGATAGGTGGTATTGTTTTACGTGTTAATACACCAGGTGGTGGCGTAGTAGAGAGTGCGGATATTCATGATAAAATTGTGGAGATTCAGGAGCAATATGAGAAACCAGTTTATGTATCGATGGGGAACACTGCGGCATCTGGTGGTTATTATATTTCAGCTCCGGCGGATAAAATTGTAGCTCATCAAGCAACATTAACAGGTTCAATTGGTGTCATTATGGAAAGTATTAATTTCGCTGATTTAGCAGATGACCTCGGAGTGGATGTTAATACGATTACAAGTGGGGAATACAAAGATATTTTGTCGACTACTCGTAAAATGACAGATGATGAACGTGATATTTTACAATCGATGGTAGATGAAATGTACGCTGAATTTGTTCAAGTTATTGCTGATGGTCGTGAGATGTCAGAGGATAGAGTTCGTGAACTAGGAGATGGGCGAATATATACAGGTTCACAAGCTCATGACGTAGGCCTAGTTGATGATTTAGGTAACTTAGATGACACAATCGAATTAATGAAAGAGGAGCATGATTTGGCTAGTGCTAAAGTCATTGAATATGAATATGGACCGAATTGGTCGCAATGGTTAGGCATGTCGATGCAAAATATGTTCCAACCTGAATCAGATATATTAGGCATTAAAAATGTATTGCGTGAAAACAACGGACCACGTGCCATGTATTTATATACACAGTAAAGGAGGTAAACAAAATTGATAGAAGAAAAAATAGTATATAAGTCAGCACCACGTTATGCAGGTTTTTGGATGCGATTTTGGGCATATTTAGTGGATTTGTTAATGGTGTTTAGTATAAATGGCGTTTTGCTTATCCCATTAAAATTTATGAATGAAGGTTCACCGATTGAAATAGGCTTTTGGACGTTGAATTTGATTATAAGCTCGATTGTGTTTTATCTCTATTTCTTATTGATGACGAAGTTTTTTCAACAAACACTAGGTAAAATGATTTTTGGTTTGCGTGTAATAAGAGAAGACAGAGAAGCATTACGATGGAGTGATTTAATCTTTCGAGAAGTAGTTGGTCGATTTATTCACCGTGTCTTTCCGATTACGATTCTTTTATACCTTTTTGTTGCCTTTACCCCGCAAAAAGAGGGGATACATGATATGGTCGGCAATACAAGAGTTATTGCAGAATAACGTAATAAAAGCCTGTCAAACGACTGTTGACAGGCTTTTGTCACGGAGCAAACGTCCGTAAAACCCCCACTTCAAGGTTCGAGTGAAAACAAAGAAGTGAAGCTGGGGGATAAACGGACGCTAACGCTCTGATAAGTTTCGCTAGCAATCAGTGGGAGTCAAACACTCCCACTGATTGAAGTCTCACTTTATGTTATCCTTTTTTTCTCGAAAAACTAATAATCCAACCGATTAGCCCACCGACAATTGCAGGGACAATCCAGCCTAATCCTTCCTTATACAATGGAAGAATTGCTGTAAAGAGATTTTGAATTGGTGCAAACTCTAATCCAGCTGCTTGTAATCCATCAAACAATGCGATGATAAACGTAAATAAGATACTTACTTGATAAATAGCTGTTTTCCCTTTGATGAAAGGTGTAAGTAGTGCTAGTACTAATAAACACATTGCAAGTGGATAAAGCATAGAAAGTACCGGTTTTGAAAATGCAATTATCGTAGTTAATCCAAAGTTGGAAATTACTGCACTGAATAATGTGAAAATAATTGCCCAAAGTGTATAAGAAATACGTGGAACAATTTTATGAAAATAAGAAGAACAGGCAGTAATAAGACCAATACTAGTTGTTAAACAAGCAGCTACAACAATGACACCTAAAATAATTTTTCCATAAGAACCAAAATAAATAGCCGAAGCTCCCGCTAATATTTCTCCACCATTATCCGTATAGCCAATTTCTGTTGCACTAATGGCACCTAGATAGGCAAGGGAAGAATAGACAAGACCAAGTAACAATGCCGCGATTAGTGCAGCTTTCATTGTAGAGAAAAGTAATCCTCTTTTTGATAGAGACTGGTTAGCTTGTATAGCATGAATAACAATAATCCCAAATACAAAAGCAGCCAACATATCCATTGTTAAATAACCTTCTTGGAATCCTTTGAAAAAGCTATTTGAAACATAGTCACCTGTTGGTGCTTGAATCTCTCCAATCGGGTAAACAAAGCCAGCAATAATCAGAATTGAAATAACAATCAATAATACTGGTGTAAGAATTTTGCCGATAATATCTGCTAGTTTTTGCGATTGCAGGGAGAAATATAAAGAAATCCCAAAGAAAATAACGGTGAACAATGGCAATTCCCAACCTGCTGATTGGTTTCCTAAGAATGGCATTATACCAATTTCAAATGCTACCGTATTCGTTCTCGGCAAGGCAAACAATGGTCCAATCGATAAATATAATGCGATTGAAAAAATAAGTCCATATAAAGGATGAACTAAACTAGCTAAATCTTGTAAATCCGTTTTTCCAGAAATAGCTAATGTTAAAACGGCAAGAACTGGTAAACCTACCCCTGTTAAGATGAAACCAAGGTTGGCGGAAAGTAAGTGGTCGCCAGCTGCTAGGCCTAATTGAGCAGGGAAAATTAAATTACCTGCACCAAAAAATAGGGCGAATAACATAAACCCTACTGTTATAGTATTTAATGAATTACGTGATGACATAGTAAACCTCCATAATTATCTAAGCAGATAGTATAGTGTGTGCAAAAAACAAGATAATTGTCCACTTTATAAATATCTGACTTTTTCGACATTCTTCATCAAAATAGTTATAGATTAGCATGTATTAATTAGAAAAGCAATAGAAAATTTTAGAGGATAGTGATCATCATTTCATTTATCACGGTGCAAACGTCCGTAAAACCCCCATTTCAAGGTTCGAGTGAAAACGAGGAAGCTAAGTGGGGGATAAACGGACGCTAACGCCCACTGATTGAAGTCCCACTTTATCAAGATCGCTCCACGGTTCGAGCTCTAAGTAAGGGAGAAATGGATACAAAATTCCTGATAAGCTTCGCTCGCTGAAAAGGAAAAATTATGTCCATGAGAAAGCGTCTCACGGACAAAACTCGGTAAAAGGGAAAAGTTAAGTCCATGAGAAAGTGTCTCGCGGACATAACTTGATGAAAAGAGAAAGTTATGTCTATGAGAAAGCGCCTCGCGGACAAAACTCAGAGAAAAGAAAAAGTTATGTCCATGAGAAAACGTCTCATGGACACAACGGAGCCACCCCCTTTGAGAGTCAATCACAAAGCTCAAACAGAGTTAAAAAATATACGTTTCTAAAAAGTCATTACGAAACTTCCCGTCTGGATCATATTGTTCTAATAACTGGCGGAATTTTGGTAAATTCTCAAACAGTGATTGAACTTCTTCTTTTGGCATGGTAAACAATTTGCCCCAATGTGGTCGAGCATTGAATGGTTTTAGTTGTTTTTCTATTTTTGGTAGAACTTGTTGCACTGCTTTCCAATTATCTTTCCAAGTCAGGTGAATCCCAATCGCATCTTGTTGATAGAACGGACTCATCCATAACTCATCTGCTGCGATGCTCCTAATTTCAGATGCGTGAAGAAGTGGTGCTAGTTCTTCACCAATTTCCCGCATGGCAGCAATTGCTTTCACTGCATATTCGCGGGGAACTAGATATTCCGACTGTAGCTCATCGCCATTACTTGGTGTGAAATCAATACGAAAATGTGGGAGACGATCAAACCAAGGACCTGGTATTCCCATTTGTTCTGTACAGTTAATTGCCTCGACACCAGGGATAGGGTGACTATTAGCAGTTGCAGGTAATGCACCAAATAAATCCGCTAATTCAACGATTTCTTCCTTATCGACATGCTGTTTTTTCAACCATGCTTGATGAATATAATCGCCTGCCCAATTAGTGAATAGGCTTACACTATAGGCACTAGAAAGGATATCATCTAAGTGATTTTCCAGCTGGGCAAAAGGTAAATCGTTAAAAACAAATTGGCTAACTTGGTAAGATGGAATGATTTCTAATGTTAATTTTGTTATAATCCCAAGACCACCAAGGCTAACGGCAGCTCCACGTAATTCTTCTAGATTCTTTTCATGAGAAAAATGAACGATTTCTCCATTAGCGGTTACGATATCCATTGAAATGATAGAATCAGATAAACATCTATTGTTATCACCTGATCCATGTGTTGCGGTTGCACAAGCGCCAGCTACAGAAATATGTGGTAAGGAGGCTAGATTTGCCAATGCAAAGCCATGCTCCTCTAAGTAACGACTAAGATTGCTATAAATGACACCGCCTTCTACAGTGACAGTTTGATTTTCCTTATCTAACTCAATAATCTTGTTTAATTTTTTTATTGAAATGATATGTTGGTTAGAATCTGCTATCCCATTGAAGGAATGGCGCGATCCGATTACTCTTAGTTTCGGGCAGTCTTTGACCAAATGTTGGACTTCTTCCACGCTACCAGGTTCATGCCAATTGGTTGTACTATATGTATAATTTCCTGCCCAATTTGTCTTTTTCATTATTCTGTTATCCCCCTTTAATATAAGAACGTTTTCATTTTAATTCTATCATATTTCGCAAAGAAGAGTGGAGAGCGAGATGGCAACTTTATATATAATGATTATTTTTGTCGAAATAATCTGACACAACGGATAGAAATATAGCTTAAGTAATGGTAATATAGTCATATATATATAGTGATATAAATCTAGGGGGATAAAAATGAGAAAGCTTAATTTGAGAAAGTTAAGGTTTAAGGATATTAATATAGGTAGAAAGTATACCATTATTCTAGGCCTTGTTTTAACATTATTTGTGATTTCGACAGTCGTAACTGGTGCTTTATTGAATAATATAAAGTCAGCGATTCATTCAATGGAAACTAGTGAAGAAACATCGGTAAATGCAGCTGATATGGCTTCTTTAATTAGAGCGAAAGCAGTAAGTTTATATCGATATATGGAAAATCCATCAACAGAAATTACAGATGAATTCAATGAACAGAGAGAAGAAGTGTATCATTTACGTGAGGCAATAGAAGCCAATATGGATACAGATGAACAAATGAAAATGTATGAAGAAGCAATCGTATTAGATGAATCTTATAACTATGCTTTTGAAGAAGTGGTTAGCTATATGGATGCTGGCAATGAACATTTAGCGGCTAGTCGAGCAGAACAGGCTAAAGAAATACGGGTAGAAGCTGTTGAAAATATTGATGCATTGAAAGATTTATTGCATAAGGAAATGCAAAAAACGGCTGATAGAGCAGAAGACAGTCAACAAGCAGCATTTTTAGCTCTCATTATTGCCATTGTCATTTCAGTGATTACTAGTATTGTTTTAATTACGATAGTAAACCGTTCTATCACACGTAATTTATCGAAAGTTGTAAATGTTAGTAATGAAATTGCACAAGGTAACTTGCAAGTAGAGCAGTTGGACGATGATTCTAATGATGAGATTGGTCAATTAGCAACCTCCATTAATCAAATGAGTTACTCTTTGAAAAATATGATAGGCCGAGTATCTGAAGTGTCAACGACAGTAGGTTCACAAAGTAAAGAATTAAATCAGTCTGCTAATGAGGTGAAGGCAGGAACAGAACAAATTGCCGTCACAATGCAGGAATTAGCATCAGGAACGGAAGCACAGGCAGATCATGCAAGTGATGTATCTAGTAATATGAGTGAATTTGCACAAAAAGTGGCTGAAGCTAATCTTAATGGTGAACAAATTAGGGAAGCGTCAACAGATGTATTACAGATGACAACGAATGGTAGTGAAATGATGGAGTCATCTGTTAAACAAATGGAACGTATTCATGATATTGTGCAGGATGCTGTAACGAAAGTGCGCGGATTAGATGATCAATCGAAACAAATATCTCAACTTGTTGCTGTAATCAAAGATATTGCAGAACAAACAAACTTGTTAGCATTAAACGCAGCGATTGAAGCAGCTCGAGCAGGTGAGCATGGCCAAGGATTTGCAGTTGTTGCAGATGAGGTAAGAAAGCTCGCTGAACAAGTTGGTGAGTCTGTTTCTGATATTACAGGAATTGTCGCTAACATTCAAAATGAATCAGCAAATGTTTCGCAATCATTAGAGCAAGGATATGGAGAAGTAGAAGCAGGAGCGAGCCAAATCGAAAAAACTGGTCAGACATTTGAGCAAATTAATACAGCGGTGAATGAGATGGTATCAAGTATTAAGAACGTAACAACTAATTTGTCTGATATTTCTACTTCTAGTAAAGAAATAAATAGTTCTATAGAAGAGATTGCTTCTATATCCGAAGAATCTGCAGCAGGTGTCGAACAAACCTCAGCTTCTGCACAACAAGCAAGTAGTTCTATGGAAGAAGTGTCATCCAATTCCAATGAATTAGAAACATTAGCTGATAATTTGAACAATCTAGTCCGTAAATTTAAGATATAACCAATTAACTCCTTTTCCAATATGTGTATGTGAACGGGAATCGTGTTATAATTGAAGTAAATGGAGAGGAGCGGTAATATGGAAAAAATCAATGAAACTATTCAGGAATTAGCTAAGTTCAATGAATGGAGTCAATCTTTACAAGAGGTAGAAGATAAATATTTTTTCACACCAATTAAAAAAGGAAAATGGACTCCAGCAGAGATTATAAGTCATATTACTTCTTGGGACCGTTACATATTAAAAGAGTTAATGCCGAAAATGAAGGAAAATGCCGATATAGAAAGTGTTGAATTTGAAGTAATCAATCAACCCGCAGCGGAATATGCTTTATCTGGAATCAGCAAAGAACAATTGCTAAAAGAGCAAAAAGAAGCGAGAACCCAACTCATTCAAGGGTTAAAGGAAAAAACAGAGAAACAGTTTTATGCTACTTTTACGTTAGATGGTGAGGAGCTTGATGCTTTTTCAGGATATCCACATTCCATGTTTAACTATATAAACGTATTTGTTTGGCATGATAACCATCATAAGCAACAAATAAAAGAGTTTTTAACCTCATTATCTTGATTGTTAATGAAAGACTATCATAGTATACTAAAACTGGAACGAAATAATAGAAACCTATTCGACTAGGGGAGCATGTAGATGCTGAGAGAGTAAATCGACCCTTTGAACCTGATCTAGTTAAGACTAGCGTAGGGAAGTGGAATGGTTAGTGCATTAGATATTTTTCTATTTGCTTTTAACCAGCCCATTTTCTTACATAGAAGATGGGCTTTTTGCTGTTTTGATACTCTACTTATGGTTTCACAAAAAAGGAGAGAATGACATGTTTACAGATCGTCTATGGAAAAGAGTAGAACCTATTTGGACTGCTTATTTGGACCATCCTTTCGTAAGAGGATTAGGTGATGGTACGTTAGAACAGGATAAGTTCAGACATTGGTTGAAGCAAGATTATGTTTACTTAATTGATTACGCTAGACTTTTTGCAATTGGCAGTGCAAAAGCGGATGATTTAGAAGAGATGACAACATTTGCTAAATTGTTACACGGTGTGTTAGATGTAGAAATGGATTTGCATCGAAAATATGCAGCTGATTTTGGTATTACCAAAGAAGAATTAGAGAAGACAGAAGCATCTGCTATTACGACAGCATATACCAGTTATATGTTGAATTTGTCGCAACGAGGCGGTGTAGAGAATGTTGTAGCATCCGTGCTTGCATGTGAATGGAGCTATAATTTCATTGGCAAAGAACTGGCTAAACGTCCAGGATCATTAACAGATAACTTCTATAAAAGCTGGATAGAGATGTATAGCTCAGCTGAGTTTACAGCATTAGCAGAAGAAACGAAACAGCTTATGAATCGAATAGCAGAAGATAAGCCAGAAAAGGAACTAGCTCGATTAGAGGAGATTGTGGTCAAAACTAGTCAATTTGAATATATGTTTTGGGACATGGTTGAGAAGAAAGAAGAATGGCTGGTGAAAGGTTAAGTTAATCAATTAAAGATGTGAAAAGGGTGTACAGTACATCTGTACACCCTTAAAAAGCAGTTTATTCTGTTAGTTCAATAAAGGTTTCATCGTCATATACACTTGCAAACAATGGATCGCTGTACGCTGTATCTTTTAATTCTGGATTGATTTGGATGGCAGATGATAACTGTTTAAGCCCTTCATCTGTATCACCTTGAAGTACGAGAGCAACCCCTTTGCCATAATAACCAATTGCCTCTGTGTTAAATTGATCGATAATGGTATCATATACATCTTCTGACTCTTCAAAATCACCATTGTATGCTAACATTAATCCTTTATAATCGATAGCATCTAATTGTTGATCTGTATTCAGTTCAATAAGTTGATCTAAATATGGAATGGTTGCGTGGTATTCACCGAGAGAATCAGCTGCATAGACAAGATACCACAATGCGTCTTTATCTGTCGGATCCGCTTCTATGTATTTATTTAAGTTTTCAATAGATTTTTCAAATTCTTCTAGAAAATATAAAGCAACCCCTTTACCATATAACGCATATGGAGTATCAGGCTCGATTTCTAACGCTTTATCGTAATATTCAATTGCGTTTTCATCTCTTTCTAATCCGAAGTGAGCATTTCCCATATTAATAAATTGTTCTGGTTCTTGGTCACTAATATCAATTGCTTTTTGTGCAGCAATAATTGCTTTTTCATATTCTCCAAGCTCATTGTATGATAATGCTTGGTTTGTATAGGCATTGTCTAATTTATCATCTAATTCGATAGCTTCATCAAGAGCCTTTAATGCTTCCTCATATTGTTCCTGCATATTAAGCATGTATCCTTTTTCATTGTATAGATAAGGATCTTCAGGATATTTTTCTAAACGTTCCTCAATGTAATTTGCAGCTTCGTCAAATTTTCCTTGTTCATACCATTTATCATATTGCTCACGTGAAAAATCAGGATCAGTTGAGCTAAATAGAGAGCATCCTGAAAATAAAGCTAATAATAATAGAAAAAATATACTTATTATTCCTTTTTTCACTTCCTCACTTCCTCACTTCTTCTTTTTATCACGGTGCATGAGTCCGTAAAACCCCCACTGATTGATGTCTCACTTTATCTATTCTAAAAAAACACATTATCCATTGTAATGGAAATATTGGAAGATGTAACTGAGGCAATAGTACTGAATATGATAACAGTTATACAAAAGGCTATTAGTTCCTACTGATAGAAATACCCCTTTATTAATTATCGTTCAATCGCTATAATAGAAAAGTATGTCGAGCGAAGGGAAGAGTGGATTTGGCTGAACTTGATTTGACGTTAATTCTTATATTAGTTTTGTTTGGTTTTTTATCTGGATTTATCGATTCAGTTGCTGGCGGTGGAGGACTTATTACATTGCCGGTTCTATTATCAACAGGGATGAATCCTGCAGCTGCAGTGGCAACGAATAAACTAGTAGGCACAATGGGATCGTTTACTAGTTCTTATGTATTCTTTCGATCAGGAAAACTAGATTTGTCCTCTATTTATAAACTGTTTTTAGTCGCTTTCACTGGCTCTATAGTCGGTGCATGGACGGTTCATTTAATCGATCCAGTAATTATGAAGCCATTAATGCTTATAATGCTAGCTCTCGTAGCGGTTTATACGTTAATCAAAAAAGATTGGGGCAGTATGCAGAGCAAAAAGCAATTAACGATGCAAAAGATTATTCTGTTTGTTTTCGCAATTTTTATTATAGGTTTTTATGATGGTTTTCTTGGGCCGGGAACGGGCTCTTTTTTAATCTTTGCCTTTTTATTGATTGGCTCTGATTTTATTACAGCGGCTGGTAATGCAAAGTTTTTGAATTTTGGTAGTAATATTGCTGCTTTATGCCTGTTTATTTATTTGGGCGAAGTAAACTATATGTATGGTTTTCCAATGGCTATTGCTTGTGTGTTAGGCTCAGTGATAGGCGCAAGATTTGCGATAAGTAAAGGTATTGGTTATATTCGCTTTATCTTTATCACGGTCACGTTTGTTCTATTAGCGAAAAATATGTATGATTTCATTTGGTAAAGAAAGCACAGCAACGGACTATGGTCCGAGCTGTGCCTTTTGCTTATTGTAAATAAATTTTGCAATTTTAGGTGCAAATTGAAATAGAATAACGCCAATTGTAGCCGATAGTAAAATGTATATACTACTAAATGCCATCACAGCACCTGATGCAAGTGTGGCAACAATAATGGAAAATTCCCCTCTTTGTGTAAGAGATAGTCCTGCTCGTAATGCAACTCTTTTTGATAGTCCGAACCATTGTCCTCCGAAAATTCCAACAATAAGTTTGGCGATAATGGACCATAAAATAATAACAATTAACAATCCGATCATTGGTATGCCTTGATCAAAGGTGATCGTAGTTCCAAAATATACGAAAAAGATGGGCAGGGATAAGCGGATGCTAACTCCCTGATAAGTCTCACTTTATATGTTGAATTATACCATTACTAATTAATCGGAATCTAATGAGAGCTTAGTAGTTGTGTTATTTTATTCTATATTTTTATTTTTGGTGAAAAAGGTATAGTATTAGTTTTGATTAATTCATTTAATCTAAGTTTGTCAATGATACATCCTCCTACCAATAAACAATAGCCAAATAAAACCTAAGGATACTAATAATGCTCCAGATAAATAGTAAATAGATGTAATACTATGCATATCTATTATCATAAATGCTAAGAGTGGTCCCATCGCCGCTCCAATATCAACTACAATTGTATGGGCGGTCATCACTTTTACTTTATTTGTTTGTGCAGCAGCATTTGTTGCCAGCGTATCCGTTGTTGTTACAAAAATAGTAGAGATAAATTGAAACAGTAAGAGGGCAATAACTAAAGCAATCATTGTCTGCACATTAACTAAGGTATAGAACAATATCCCTCCAACAAATAATGGAATTAATAGAATGGTTATAGGTGTTTTGACCCTATCGATTATTTTCCCGATTTTCGGAGCAATAAATGGATCCCAACCCCAACGGAAAGCTTGTATGATACCTGCCAAAGTAGCGGCTCCAATAGTAAAATGTGCCAATTTCCATTCATTGTGATACATTTCTTCTATCAATGAACTTAATGTAGTGGCAAATAGACCAAAGACGATAAAGCCCATTAGTGCCCCTGTCAAGAGAATCAATACTATGTAGGAGTTAAGCCAATTTTTCTTTTTCCCCTCTTTACGTTTTCTTTCCTGCTGTTCACTTTTGGAGACAGGTACAAAGTAAATAATTGCGGGAAGGGATAGCAGACCTAAAATAGCAAATGATGTTGTTACAAATGAAAGAGAAGTTTGATCAACTAATATCCCGCCTGCAAGCATTCCAACTAAGCCACCTAGTCCCCACAGTCCATTATAAAGCCCAACATAATTCCCTCGATTGCTATCTATTGATACATCAATCACTGTTAGAAACCCACCTAGTCGAAGTAGTGACCAAGCAATTCCCCATAGGACACGTACTAGTAAGAGCAACCAAAATTCCTTTAAGAAGCCATAGCAAGCAGTTGTAAAGATTGCAATAGCTAATGCAATGAATACACCTGTTCGTAGTTGGAAGTGTTGATAAAACATGCCTACTAGCGGATTAATTGGAAGACGAACAAATCGATTAATAGAAAGTAATAGACCAATTTGCCATATTGCCGTTAAACCAAACTCCTGCCAGTATATAGGCAGAACAATAATTAACATTGAATCACCTAAGAGAGCTACCGCCGTAATTAATGCAATTCCTACTACTTTCTTTTTAGCAGCATTCATGATTGATTCCCACCTATCCACTCAAGAATATGTTGTTTCGCTTGAAATAAAGCTTGTCTTCGATGGTCAAAGGGTAAAATGCTTTGCTCCTGTTTTGACAGTGTAATCTGATTGCTTAATAAAAAGATATCTCCGTATCCTTGTATATTTGAATGTATCATATCGGTGATCCAACCATGCATAAAGCCTTGGCAATTGATGACTTCTCCATTCGGAAAACGGAGCGCAATAGCACTATTAAAATGAGCTGTTCTGTTACTTAATGGGACCCCTGCTAGTCTTTCAATAAGCTGTCGGGCACGGTCGGTATCACTTCCAGGGAAAAAACGGGCAGTTTTTACTCCGGGAAATCCTCCTAAGGCATCAATCGTTAAACCGGAATCTTCTCCTAGCAAAATATCATTGGGATAATATTTTTTCACCGCTTCTATTTTTAGTTGGGCATTTCCTTCAAAAGAAGCAGCTGTTTCATTGATATCGTCCATATCAGCTGATAGAGAAGCAATTTCTATAGGTATTTGTTTGAAGAACTCTTGGATTTCCTTTATTTTTGTTTTATTCCATGATGCAATAATTAATTTCATTGTTATCAACCTCCTCTTTTCATTGTAGCTACTTAAAAGAGGAAAAAAAGTGTATAATGACATTAATTAAATTTCCCCTTTTTAATACTTTACAGGAACAGTTATTAAATGGAGGTGTGTTAACTTGAGATTATTGGAACACTATCAAATACTCTTTCAACAGCTAAACGAAACCGACGTAGAGCTCCCGATAACGGTCCATTGTATAGCTGATTTATTATCATGTTCATATCGAAATGCTAAAATAATTATCCGTAAGCTAGAAGAAGAGAATTGGATTATTTGGAAGTCTGGAAAGGGCAGAGGGAACTATTCCACTATTAAACTGTTAAAAAATGTGGAAGCTCTTGTTGTCAATGAGGCGAAGCGAATGATCACTCCTACTTCCATTGATGAATCTATCCAATTGTTAAAGAAGTATCAGATAAATGATTCCATACAGCGAGAATTTATTGATTGGATCTTTCACACATATCTTAGCGAACAGGCAGATATAAAAGAGAATAGGATTTCAAGGCTACACTTTCCATCTTATCGCTCACTACCTATCCTTGATCCCGCATTTGTATGTCGACGCTCTGAAAATCATCTGATGCGTCATTTGTTTAGTACTCTTATTACATTTAATCAGGAAACTAATGAATTTCTTCCACACCTAGCTCACTATTGGGAACATAATGACGATTGTACGAATTGGATATTTTATTTACAAAAAGGAGTCCGATTTCATCATGGAAAGGAAATGACGGCAGAAGATGTCCGATATAGCTTTAATCGGCATCTAACAAATCGATCACCATACAGATGGATCGTTCAAGATATAAAAAGAATCACGGTGAAACATGAATATATGGTTGAATTTTTATTCAGTAAGCCGTCACCTTTCTTTTTACATGTAGCATCTTCCTTAGGAGGAAGCATTGTACCAAAAGATAATGCTGGTACAAAAAACATGCCTATCGGTACAGGACCATATAAAGTAAGTGAAAATACGGAAGATAAATTAATGATAAATGTATTTAATGATTATTTTTTAAGGCGTCCTTATCTTGATGAAATTATTATTTATTTTTTTCCACAGTTGTATGATAATGCTGCAGTGTTGAATAATTTTTCAGGTCCAGAAGAAATGAATTTTTATCATTATCCATATCAGGGAAGAGAGATGCATAATTTTGAGAAGTATACGGTTTTAGATCGTGGTAGTAAATTACTTTCTCTCAATATGAAACAAGGTATTATCGCTAATAACCGCTTATTAAGAAAGGCAATTTATCATTTATTATCACCGGAAAAAATGATACAGGATTTAGGTGGTACCCGTGAAAAACAGGCATCACATCTATTGGAGAAGTTTGAAGAAGGCCCGCTTGCTCGGTCTAAGACAGTTGGAAGAAAGGCTCTTTCAGAAAGTGGTTACAATGGAGAAACATTAACATTAATAAGTTATAACGGCGCAGGGAACGAAATAGATGCTAGATGGATACAGCAAGAGTTGTTAAAAGAAGGGATTACCGTTCAGATAAAATTTTATATCTATGAGCAATTATATACGCTAGCTCTTGATGAACAAGCGGATCTTCTTTTGGGTGAACAATTAAGCTATGAAAGTGATCTATATACATACTTATCGGCTCTTAGGGGAAATCATAGTTTTTTAACACAACATATTTCAACAACTATGAAAAAACGTTTATCAGCAATTGGTGAAAGAGAAGAAGAGGCAGTCGCTTTTTTAAAACAAGTGGAAAAGAAACTGATTCTAGATTATGGTTCTATTCATTTGTACAGAATAAACCAATTTGCATTTTACCCTCGTTATGTAAAAGGAGTTTATTTTAATTCTCTAGGATGGACTGACTTTACAAAGATTTGGTATAAAGAACGCTAAAATAAGATAATGATGTTCTGTTCATATGTTGATAACATATTATCTACAAAGATAGTAATAATCTTTTTGTTTTATTAGTTGAAATTTTCAGAATATATTATATAATTTCTAAACAGACAACATGAGGGGGAGTAACATGAAAACATTAGAGAGAGTTAGTAGTTTTGTAGGGAGTACGTTTGCAATTTGGGTAGTATTGTTTGCTATTGTATCTTTTCTCATACCTTCAGGGTTTACATGGCTGTCAGCATTTATCACGCCATTATTAGGTATTATTATGTTCGGTATGGGACTTACACTTTCAGCTAGTGATTTTAAAGAAGCGTTTAAACGTCCAAAAGAGGTAGCGGTTGGTGTAGCAGGTCAGTTCTTGATTATGCCATTACTTGCTTTTACACTTGTAACTATTTTACCAGTTTCTAAAGAGATAGCGATTGGCGTTATTTTAGTTGGTTGTTGTCCTGGTGGTACTTCATCAAATGTGATGACCTATTTATCTAAAGGAGATACCGCATTATCTGTCTCCATTACAGCTGTTTCAACTGTTTTAGCACCAATTTTAACACCTGCACTTATTTATCTGTTTGCTAGTCAGTGGCTAGAAGTGTCAGCTGGTTCGTTATTTGTATCGATTGTACAAATAGTTTTAGTACCAATTTTGTTAGGCTTACTTGTTAAAGCATTATTGAAGGATAAAGTAGAAGCTGGAGTAAAGGCTATTCCATTAGTATCCGTTATTGGTATTGTTGCCATTGTTGCTGCCGTAGTAAGTAGTAACCAAGAACAAATTGCTAAGACAGGCTTGTTAATTTCTGTCATTGTCATTCTTCATAATAGTCTAGGCTATTTAGTAGGCTATGGTTTAGGAAAAATAATGAAAATGGATCCGAAGCAACAAAAAGCTGTATCGATTGAAGTGGGAATGCAGAATTCAGGGCTTGGTGCATCATTAGCAGCTACACATTTTAATCCATTATCAGCAGTTCCTAGTGCGATTTTCAGTGTATGGCACAATATATCGGGACCAATTATAGCGACGATTTATCGGAAGCTACAAGAAAAAGAGGAAAATCGCGAGTTTAAGAAGCGTAAAAGTGCATAATTAGTATAGGGAAGATCAGATTCTGAATGGAGACAACAGGGATCTGATCTTCATTTTTTGGTGCAAATGTCCGAATAACTTCCACTTCAACGTTCGAGCTGTAACTAGGAAGGTTGGTGAGGATTAACTCCTCAAACCATTTCAAGTAAATAGAAGTTAATTCAATTATTTTGTAATAATGAATTTGTGAATTGTGATAGATCTCACAGGTAAATGGTCATATGTCTGATATAATGTAAATAGGTAAGATTACTTACTTGTACAAGGTGTAATACCATTAATTTTAGGAGGGTCTTAACATGGCGAAACTAGATGGACAAGTTGCAATAATTACAGGTGGAGCTTCTGGGATCGGAGCAGAAACAGCAAAATTATTTGTTCAAGAAGGGGCAAAAGTAGTACTTGTTGATATGGATGAGGCAAAAGGAAATGCTTTAGCGTCTGAGTTGTCATCACAAGGAGCTGATGCTATCTTTGTCACTGCTGATGTATTGAATGAAGTGCAAGTCAATGATGTTTTCTCAAAGACAATCTCTGAGTTTGGTAAAGTAGATATCTTATTTAATAATGCGGGAATTGGTGCGGTTAAACCATCTGAGCAACTTGATTTTTCAGAATGGCGTAAAACAGTTGGTGTCGACTTGGATGGGGTATTTTTAGTTGCACAAAAAGCAATCAAACAATTTTTACAAGCAGATGGTGGTGTTATTGTTAATACTGCTTCTATGTATGGCCTAGTGGGTTCACCAGGAAGTGCTGCTTATAATGCAGCGAAAGGCGGTGTCATTAATTTAACACGTTCACTTGCATTGGAGTATGCAGAGCGAAATATTCGTGTCAATGCGCTTTGTCCTGGATTTATCGATACACCAATATTAGGTGAAACAGATCGTCAAATGTTAAGTGATAGTACACCGATGAAACGACTTGGAAAACCAGAGGAGATGGCAAAAGCAGTGCTCTTCCTCGCAAGTGAAGATTCATCTTATATGACTGGAAATACATTGACGCTTGATGGTGGTTATACTGCTCAATAAACAAAATTGATCATATGTTATGATTAAAATGAAGAGCCTAGCGAACTAGTCGATAGGCTCCTTTTGTCTATATTTAATGAAAAGGGGAAGATTACATCAGTTACCTAAATTTACTTTTAAAATATTGGCGATAATTTTTGGTAAATCAGTATTATCATGAAAACCAACAAACTTTTCAGATTGTGGACCAAATGCGTAAACAGGGATATCAGCACCTGTATGATTAGTGCTTGTCCAGCCGACAGATGCATAGTCGCTTACTATTTTATTGATAGCAAGCTCTACATTTGTTGCCTGTCGAATATATTCTATCTCTTGATCCGTTACATTTAATGATGTGTACTGTTCAACGATGTCTTTCACATTAGAACGCTCTTCATTGAGTTGAGCTGCCATATATTCACCTGTTGCTGTAACATTTTGAAGAATATTTGCATTTAATTTCAATGAACCATTTGCACCTGTTGTCATACCACCAGTATCATGGTCACCCGCAACCACCACTAAGGTCTTCTTATCCTTTTTCGCATAATCGATTGCTACCTCAACAGCTTGTTCAAATGCTTCTACATCCGTCATAGCCCATGCTGCGTCATTAGCATGACCAGCCCAATCAATTTGGCTACCTTCTACCATTAAGAAAAACCCTTTTTTATTCTTGTCTAATGTGTCAATAGCTACTTGTGTCATTTCAGCTATACTAGGTTCTGTTGTTTCATCACGATGCAATTCTGGCGAGAGTGCATCATCAGCAAACAGTCCAAGTAGTCTTTCCCCTTTTTTAAGGTTGATAGAAGTGTTTAGCAATTCATCTTGTGTTTCTACTAATGTAAATCCAACCTCTTGTGCTTGTTCAATTAGATCTAACTCTTCTTGATTACCACCTTCAGATTTAGGTAAAAACATGTCTTTACCTCCACCTAAAAAAACATCGACATCACTTGCAATATATTGTCTCGCAATTTCTGTTTGATTATTTCGATTATCGACATGGGATGCAAAAACAGCTGGTGTTGCATGTGTAATCGTTGATGTAGCGACTAATCCTGATGCTTTCCCAGCTTGTTCAGATGCTTCTAGAATCGTCGTTAATTCATTTCCTTCTGTATCCAGTCCAATAACCCCATTATTTGTTTTTACACCTGTTGCCATTGCTGTACCAGCAGCTGCTGAATCGGTAATAGCAGAGTTAGCTGAATAAGTACTAAACATTCCTTTCAGGTGATTGTCCCAAACAGCATCTTCCCCTTTAAATACTCGATAATTAGCAGCATAATTTGCACTAAATCCATCTGGAATCAAGTAAATAACATTTTCTATCTTCTTTCCACCTTTGCTATTACTTTTTCCAGGTGAATCCGGTTTTTCGGCAAAAACTGGGGTACTTATCGCAGAGAAAATAATTCCTGCACTTAGTAGAGCAGCACCAATCTTCTTGAACATTTACTATTCACTCCTTTGTTATTTGTATATCTCTACAATACTAATGTAGTGTTAATAAACGGTTAAATAAGGGTAAAGGTAATATAAAAAAACGATAGACTTAAAATCTATGCCAATAGTCTAGATTTTTGGAATTTGATAGATTTCAGTTCTGATTAACTATAAAATAGGTAAGAAATACATGGATAATTGATGGTATTTCAGATGATAAAAACAGAGGAGGAAGAAAAATGAAGAAATTATGGATTTTATTCATTTGTTTGTTGTTTATTGTAGCTTGTGGAGCAAAAGAAGAGGTAGATGGTGATGTGCAAGAGTCAGAGAATGAAGCCGCTAGTGAAACGATTAGTGATGAGGAGAAAGAGGTAGAGTTGGAGGAAGAAGAGGGTGGAATGGAAGTTAATAAAGGATTGTTAAATGTAGAAGTTACGTTACCTGCTTCATTTTTTGAAGGAGAGGATTTGGAGCAAATAAAGGATGAAAACACAGAAGAAGGTATTAGTGAGGTTACGCAAAATGATGATGGAACAGTGACGTATAAAATGTCGAAAGCTGCCCATAAAGATTGGTTAGAACAAACAGCAAACGGAATTGAGGAGTCTATGGAAGAACTGGCAAATGATGAGGATTTTGGTTCAATTGAAAACATTGATGTGAATAAGAATTACTCAGAATTTGAGGTAGCGGTAGATAAGGAAGCATACGAAAACAGTATGGATAGTTTCATTTTATTCTCTTTAGCGTATTCTGGCATGCTCTATCAATTAATAGATGGTGCAAGTGCTGACAACTATGAGGTTGTTATCAAATTAGCTGATGATGAATCAGGTGAAGAATTCGATACAATTGTTTTTCCAGATGCATTAGATGAATCATTAGATTTGGAATAAGCTATAAAGCGAGGCTTCAATCAGTGGGAGTTTTTGACTCCCGCTGATTGTTAGCGAAACTTATCAGTGCGTTTATACCGTGATAAAAAATAGTTACTGAGAGAATCCGAGTATTGTAGCAGAATTTATGTAAGGTGTGCATATGACTATTAGAGAAGTGGTAGTTGTTTTGTTTACAAAGACGATGATGCAACGATTTTAGGATTCTTTTTTTGTGAGATATATTTAATAGGTAAAAAGTAATAAAAGAATATTGTGGATACTTAACATGTGTTGTAAAATAGGTATTCACAAAGGAATATAGTGGCAACAGGAATGGATATGTGTCACTTTTGTCCTGATAGGCAATAGTGAAAGGAAGTTATAGGATGGTAAAAATTGAAAACATGACAGAAGATGGTGGTTACATTATAAATGTACAACCAAGATTGAAATCTGTTTATATGAATGTACGAGGAAGGTTTACTCCCGAACTAGCGGATCAATTTCATATAGACTATCAAAAGCAGATTGGCTCTATTTCGACATTTAGTTATGTATTAGAGATAGATTGTAGAGAGATAAAGACCGTCAATCCTCAGTTAAACCAGAAATTAGCTTGTTCTTTTGAATTGTTCAAACGATCTGGCTTTAAGAAAATTGATTTTCAGTTAAGTGAACAGTCTATCATTAAACCATTAATAGACGAAACAGCTAAACAAGTTGCTTTACCGAACTATCAGTTAACCATTAGATAATTTATCACGGTGTACGAGTCAGTAAAACTCCAATTCAATCTTCAACGGAAAACAAGCAAGCTAAGTGGGGGAAATAGACACTAACGTCCTTGTAAGTCTTACTTTATAAATGGGGAGAGCGTAACGATGATTACAGCTAATAAGCAAAAAAACTATGTTTGGTATGCAAGTTATGGTTCTAATTTAAGTAAAGATAGATTTTTATGCTATATAAAAGGAGGGCGTCCTAAAGGATCCGAGAAGATAGAAGTAGGGTGTCGAGATCAATCATTACCGATTGCAGAAGAAACGTATATTATGCGCTATCCTTTATATTTCGCAAAAGAATCCACACGCTGGCAAAACCAAGGTGTTGCATTTATTGGACTTAATAAAGATCAATCCAATTATACATATAGTAGACAATATTTAATTACAGTTGAGCAGTTCAAGGATGTAGTGAAACAAGAGAACGATGGTAGCGAGGTCAACCTTGATTTAACAAAAGTAATAAAGCAAGGTGCAATGAAATTTAGAGATTCTTGGTATGGTACAGTACTATATTTAGGGGAAAAGGAGGGCTATCCAATTCTAACTTTTACTTCTGATTGGGATTTAGATGTTCCGATGAAGCAACCGTCTAAAGAATATTTGAGCATGATTATTCATGGGTTAAAAACGACTATTGTACTTAGTAATCAGCAAATTTTTCATTATTTACTTACGAAACCAGGAATAATAGGTCATTATACAAAAGAGCAGCTTATGCAAGTGATTGAAAAGGCATAAAAGCCCAGGGGTTATGACACTCCTGGGTTTTTAAGAATCTACCTATTTAATCTTGCGTACATGTGTAAATCAATAAATCGTCCTTTTGATTTCTCACTTTGTCTCAGTGTTCCTTCATAGGTAAACATTAGCTTTTCCACGACTTTAATAGAGTTCGTGTTCGCAGGTTCTATCTTTGCCTCTATGCGATGGAGTTTTAATGTTTGAAAGGCATGATCGACGAGAGCTGTAATAGCTTCTGGTGCATAACCTTTTCCCCAATACTTTTTGGCGATATCATAACCTATCTCCGCTTTTTTATTTTCAAAATCGAGGGTATTAAATCCACAAGAACCTATTATTTTGTTTGACTCACGATCGATTATGGAATAACGAATAGCTTTACATTCTTCAGTTAATTGATTGAGGAACACAATCATTTCTTCTGCTTGATTTACGGTTGTAAAGTTATCGATATTCATAAACTGCGTTACTTCAGGATCTGACCAAATTTCAAATAAACTTTCGGCATCCGCCTTACTAATTTGCTTTAAAGCTAATCTGTTTGTGTGTAAATGTTGAATCAATATTATACCTCCAATATTTTTAAGAATAGTCTAGTTGGCAATATTGATCGCTGTGCATAGTTCAGTCCCTTCTGTGTGTGAAAGTCTCATTCTCAAACACTATTTAAAAATAAGCGTAATCACTCAATTCTAACACGGTTTCCTCGCCAGATAGGTAATCCGCGACTTCTCTACCGATTACAGGCCCTGCTGTTAATCCGGTAGAACCAAGTCCGTTGACAACAAACGTGTTTTCCTCAACATAGCCAATAAAAGGTAAAGAATCTCTAGTAAATGGACGTAAACCAACTGCTATATGTTGAGCGTTAAGCTCTGTTTGGGGAAAATACCGTTCTGCTTCACCGTGTAAATATTGTAAATTCTCCTCAGATGGTGTGATAGAGAATTCCTTCGTATCTTCATGTGTTGTCCCAATGGCGAATTGATTTTCTCCTGTAGGGACAATGTACATTGGACCAAGTCCCATTACAACTGGAGTTGAGGTGTTCACCTTTTCTTCTTGTAGTTGGAAGTGAAGTAACTCCGCTCTTTGATGGTGTACCTCTGGTTTTGATGTAAATTCCCCTGACCATGCTCCAGCAGTATAGATTACAGTTCCCTCCGCTTTAGAAGGTTCTATATGCTGTTGTATCCAGTTTCCACCATGTTGTTTAATTCCTTCTTTAAATGCAGCAAGAAGTTGCTTTCCATTTATTTGACCGCCACCTTCAACAAACACTGCTGGATAGGCATCTGTTAGGTGTGGATGCATTTGTTTTACCTCTTCTTTCGTCAATTTATATACAGCTCTCATTTCTGGAGAACCTTCCTGTTTAGACGAAATTCGTTCATATGCTAGTTGTTGAACACGTTCATCTTTAAAAAGACAAATCGCCCCATTTTGCTGAAATCCTGTAGAATGTTCTGTTGTTGCCTCTAATTCTTTGATGAAACGTGGATAATATTTAGCGCCTTCTTGGACAAGTTTATACCATTTTTTATTTCGACGCTGGCTAACCCATGGACAGATAATTCCTGCTGAGGCAGTAGTTGCTTGCCCAGAGTCTGTACGATCATAAATGGTTACCGCATGCCCCTTTTTGGCTAGATGATAGGCAATAGATGCACCGGCAATACCTCCGCCGATGACAGTAAATGTTGACATGTAATCCCTCCTACAACTATTATAGCGTAAATTTGTCATGTAACGAAATAGATGTAAAGTTATGACGATATTTCCCGAGAAATAATTAATCGTTAGCATAAGTAAAATATATTTAAAGTGTTGCATTAAATGTAGAAAAATCTAGAAATATGATGTATTAATTGTTAAAATAGCATTATATATGTAGTGTGATTGATTGCAGAGAGGGGATATCGTTACGTTGAACACAAAATATCTGGATTTACTAGCTGAAAAATATGATAGTGAAGAAAAAGTAGTCACGGAAATTATTAATTTAGAAGCCATTCTAAATTTACCTAAAGGAACCGAGCACTTTGTCAGTGATTTGCACGGTGAGTATCATGCATTTCAACATGTGTTAAGAAATGGGTCTGGTAAAGTGAAGGAAAAGATAACAGATATTTTTAAAGACAAGTTAACGAAAGAAGAAATAACAGAGTTTGCTACATTAGTTTATTATCCAGAAGAGAAATTAACATTAATCAAAAATAATGTAAACAATAAACAGGCGCTCTATGATTGGTATGAGGAAACGATTTGTAATATGGTACAACTGATTCCATACGCTTCTTCTAAATATACACGATCTAAATTGCGCAAAGCATTGCCAAAACAATTTGTTTATATTATTGAAGAATTACTATATAAATCAGATAAATACTCGAACAAAACAACTTATTATGAAAAAATTGTGCAGGAAATCATTTTATTAGGACAAGCAGACAAACTGATTACTGGTCTTGCCTATACCATTCAACAATTAGTAGTTGATCATCTCCATGTAGTAGGAGATATTTATGATCGGGGTCCTGACCCAGATAAAATTGTCGATACATTAATTGATTATCACTCAGTGGATATTCAGTGGGGGAATCATGACGTATTATGGATGGGTGCTTATGCAGGTTCTAAAGTATGTCTTGCCAATATTATTCGGATTTGTGCTCGTTATAATAATCTCGATATTATTGAAGATGTATATGGTATCAATTTAAGACCGCTACTGAATGTAGCAGAGAAATATTATGAAGATAATCCTGCCTTTCGTCCAAAAATGCGACCAGATAATCCGTTGTCGGAAGATGAAGCATTACAAATCACCAAAATTCATCAAGCAATAGCGATCATCCAATTTAAGTTGGAAAGTCCGATTATTAAGCGTCGTCCATTTTTTAATATGTCGGAAAGACTTTTACTAGAAAAGATAGATTATGAAAGTAATGAAGTAACGGTTTATGGTAAGACGTATTCGTTAGAAAATACGTGCTTTGCAACAATAAATCCAGAAGACCCTGCTGCGCTATTACCTGAAGAGCAAGAGATAATCGATAAATTATTATTATCTGTACAACATTCTGAAAAACTCGCCAGACATATGAAGTTTTTATTGAAAAAAGGAAATTTATATTTACGATACAATGGTAATTTATTGATTCATGGCTGTATTCCGGTTGATGAAGAAGGAAATATGGAGCAGATGGAAATTGAAGGAGAGTCATATAAAGGACGAGAACTACTAGATAAATTTGAGCAATATTTGCGTCAAGCTTTTACTGATATTGACAAAACAGATGATTTAGCGACAGATATGGTCTGGTACTTATGGACAGGTGAATATTCATCCTTGTTTGGAAAAAGAGCTATGACAACATTCGAACGTTATTTTATTCAAGATAAAGAAGCACATAAGGAACAAAAAAATCCATACTTTTATTTAAGAGAGAATGAACAAGCATGTCGTAATATGCTTGAAGAATTTGGTTTAGATCCGGATCATGGTCATATTATTAACGGACATACACCTGTCAAAGAAATAGAAGGGGAAAATCCAATTAAAGCAAATGGTAAAATGATCGTAATTGATGGAGGATTTTCGAAAGCATATCAATCAACAACAGGAATTGCTGGGTATACACTACTATACAATTCCTTTGGCATGCAGCTTGTTTCCCATCAACATTTTAATTCAAAAAAAGCAGTACTACTAAATGGCGCAGATGTGTTATCTGTTAAACGAGTAGTAGATAAGGAACTAGAACGGAAGAAAGTCCGTGAAACAAATGTGGGTCATAGGCTAGTGAAAGAGATTGATATGTTGAAGCAATTATTGGAATATCAGTATATGACATAAGTGGAATACCCGTTTTCTTTTTCAAGAGGATGGGTATTCCATTTTTACATTCTCTTAACAAGCCTGTAATTACAGGTTAATAGTTCATTTTTACAATGACAGTATATGTTGAAGAAAGGAGGCTAGGTTTCGACTACATACTTCACTAGATGACACATAATCGGTTATTTACAATAATTTAAAAAATGGAGGTTCGGTATAGTGGCTAATCATCCTGCTTTTCGTTTCCCTTTAAGTGTGATAGCGAGTATTGTTTTTGTTTTTGCCTTGATGTTACCTGTTCATGTTTTTGCTGAAGAAGAGGAGCAAGAAGATTTTTCTTTAACGATTATGCATATGAACGATACGCATGCACATGTGGAACCATTACCTAACATGTTAACGGCAGTCAAGGAAGTACGAGCAGAAAATCCTGATGCATTATTATTTCATGCAGGTGATGTATTTTCAGGTACATTATATTTTAATCAATTTAATGGAATGGCAGATTTAGCAATCTTAAATTTGATGGATTTTGATGCGATGGTATTTGGGAACCATGAGTTTGATTTAGGTTCTAATGAGAACGGACATCAATCTTTAGCAAAATTTGTAGATGCTGCACATTTTCCACTACTAGGGACAAATTTAGATTTTTCAAGCGATCCATATATGGCTCCATACGTAAGTAATGATTTATTTTCAGATGTAGCAGAAGATGGCGCCGTGTATGACGGGATTATTAAAGAAGTCAATGGTGAGCGAGTTGGTATCTTTGGTTTGACGACGGAAGATACGATTAATGTCTCAAGTCCTGTAAGTGTGAAATTTTTAAATTATATCGAAGAAGCAAAACGAGCGGTTGCAGCATTCGAAGAGCAAGGTGTAAACAAAATTATCGCTGTTAATCATCTAGGTTATGACAGCACGCCAGATATCGGTAATGATTTGCAGTTGGCCGCAAATGTAGACGGTATTGATGTAATTGTTGGTGGGCATTCACATACAAAATTGGACGAGCCTGTTGTCGTTACAACAGATGCATCTGGTGAAGAGAAAGATCCTACTGTTATTGTTCAAGCACATCAGTACGCACAATTATTAGGTAAAGTGGACGTTGTATTTGACGAAAATGGTATCGTTCAGCGTTTTGCTGGTCAACTAATTGATGTTAATGAAAAAGAAGCAGATCCTGAAGCTGCTGCAATACTTGAGCCATATAAGGCAGAAGTGGAAGAGCTCTCTAATCAGGAGACAGGAGCTGTAGCTGTGAAAGAAATTCCTAATCCACGACTTAGTGATAGTGATGTTAGTGTTCGTGCGAATGAAACGGCATTAGGAAACTTAGTAACAGATGCGATGTTAGCGAAAGCAAAAGAAAAATATCCAGACGTTGTAATAGCTTTGCAGAATGGTGGCGGTATCCGAGCTGCGATTGAACAAGGACCTATTACAGTCGGTGAAGTGATTGCTGTATTACCGTTTGGTAACGATCCAGTTGTAGCAGAATTGGCAGGATCAGAAATAAAAGAAGCATTAGAACACAGTGTCCGTCAAGCTCCACAAGAAAGTGGTGGTTTCTTACAAGTTGCTGGAATGAAGTATTATTATGATAGTACGAAAGAACCTGGATCGCGAGTGATGGCAATAGAAGTAGAAAGAGATGGAGAATATGAAGAAATGAAATTAGACCAAACATATCTCATTACGACAAATAATTTCACTGGTAAAGGTGGGGACGGTTACGATTTATTTGCACGAGCATATGATGAAGGTCGTGTAAAAGATATCGGTGAAATTGATTGGGATCAACTACGTAAGTATATGGTAGATGATTTGAATGGTGTGGTAGAGCCAGAAGTAGAAGGTAGAATAGTGGATCTGCGTGGCCAAGAATATGGTCAGCCAGAGAATCAGGATGAAGAAGATGATGATAGTTCGAACGAGGAAGAAACAGGTAATGACAATCCAGAAGACGAAGCACCGGAAGGAAATAACGAGCAAGTGAATGATGATACGGATAATAATGATGGTGATGAAGCAAATAATCCGAAAACAGATGATAAAGATGACAACAATGATGATAACCATCATACAAAAGGAAATAATGAAGAACCAACAGATAATGAGCCAGGTGTGAAAACAGAAAAGAAAGAACCAAAAGAAGTATCCACTAATAAAGATACGCAAGAAAATAACGTTCTTCCGAATACGGCGACGAATACATTCACTTATCTTTTGGTAGGTGGAATCGCGTTAATCATTGGTTTAGGGGTACTAGTTTACCGAAGAATACGATTGTCATAATATCAAGGTTGTTCAAAAAGCAAAATGGCGTTACAATAGAGTGTGAGTGTAAGAGCATGTTGTCGTTCTTGCACTCACATTTTTTGGTGAATAATGCTAGTTCATCATGAAAAAAGCAAAAGTGTAGGTGTAAAAATGAGTGATCAAATAAAGGATAGAAAACTTCTGGATCAAACAGTGAATGCTGTGAATGATTCCAGAAAGGAACTAGAGGATAAAGAGTTCAAGAAATATTGGAGCACAATCAGTGTACCACTTACATTCCAAGACGGGTTAAGTAAGTATACGAAAAGTGAGTTAGAGGATATCAGAAAATACTTAAAGGTTAAAAACGCAAGTGGCTTGAAAAAAGCTGACCTTATAGATGTACTAGCACAACAAATACCTCACTTTGTCGAACAACTTGCTCTTTCATGGGATGAAGAACGATTCATGCTATTAACAACTATCGTGGAAAATGGTGGTCACATGACTGCGCCTCGTTTAAGTACAAGCCAATTGGATTATTTCCGACGCAATGGATTAATTTATACGGGGACAAATGAAGGGGAACAAATAGTTGCGATTCCGGCTGAGTTAGCAGAAACGATCCAAGCACTACAAACAGAACCAAAGGTGCAAGAAGCCATTAAACGAAATACGGAATTAGTGAAGCTAACAAAAGGTCTGTTGTATTATTATGGTGCATTAACAACAGAACAATTAGTAAAACAGATTGGAAAGTATGCGAGCTATACTCCTTCATATACTGAATGTATGAGTCTTATTGCTGACTTGAATATGTACCTTGATGAAGTAAGAATAGAAGAAGATACGCTGTTTAATAGTCGAGTGATGGATAGTGAGAAAGTATTACAAGCGCATAAAGCTAAAGTAGATGTTCCATTTTATCCGTTCGATAGACAGCAACTAGTATTAGCGGCAGAATCGAAGTTTATCGACCGAAACAAACATTATCATGATTTAGTAAACTACTTGATGACAACTTTTGATGTAACAAAAGAAGAGGCAGATGCAGTAGCAAGTGAAACGGTTTTTGCTATTAGAAATGATCAAGGGCTTAACGATGTGATGACGATATTGTCTTATATGTTCGAATTAACAGATATGAACATTGTTCGTCCATTAACAGATATCGTATTAGATTTAATGAATAATACGAGAAAATGGACATTAAAAGGATATACATCTAAAGAATTAAAGCAAATTGCATCAACGAACAATAAGCGCTCTGTAACTAGAACGGTAGTAAAAGTCGGTAGAAATGAACCATGTCCATGTGGCAGTGGTAAAAAGTATAAAAAATGTTGTGGCAAAAGTGCATAAGTGATGAAAGAAGCAGGGCTGATACCTGCTTTTTTTGTTGTTTTATAAAGTGAGACTTCAATCAGTGGAAGTTTTTGACTCCCGCTGATTGTTAGCGAAACTTATCAGGGAGTTAGCGTCCGTTTATCTCTCACTTAGCTTCTTTGTTTTAACTCGAACCTTGAAGTGGGGGTTTTACGGATGTTTACACCGTGATAAAAGAATCAATTATTTAGAATAGTGTTAATTTTATAGTATACTATTGTTTAAATACCAAAATATAGAACATACATATTGGAGGAGATGGAAGTTGCCAAAAGCGAATAAGAAAAATGTAGCAATTGTTCTTGGGTCATTAGCAGGTGCAGCGGCTGCTATTGGAATTGCATCTAAAGTGAAATCAAACAAATCGTTTGTTTTAGAAGAAGCAACATTAGAAGAAATACAAAAAGCGTTAACTGCAAGAAAAATCTCGTCTAAAGAATTAACACAGATGTACATAGATCGTATAGAACAATATGATCAAGCAGGACCAACACTAAAATCTATCATTGAAATTAATCCTGATGCGCTACAAATAGCAGAAGAGCTTGATCGCAATAGACCAGAAAATGCAGGGTTATTATATGGTATCCCAGTTCTTGTGAAGGATAATGTAGACACAGCCGATAATATGCATACTAGTGCAGGGGCTGTCACATTAGCGAATAATATTGCTAGTGAAGATGCATTTTTAGCAAAAAAGCTTCGTGAAGCAGGGGCAATTATCATAGGAAAAGCTAACATGTCGGAGTTTGCTAACTTTATTACGGAAAATTTACCGAATGGATTTAGTTCGCGTGGAGGACAAGTACTTAATCCATATGGACCAGGAACATTTGATGTTGGTGGTTCTAGCTCAGGGACAGGAGCCGGTATTGCAGCGAATTTAGCAGTCGTCGGTATTGGTACAGAAACTTCCGGATCCATTTTAAGTCCAGCAAGCAGTAATTCACTCGTTGGAATTAAGCCGACATTAGGCCTTGTTAGTCGTTCTGGTATCATTCCACTTGCACATAGTCAGGATACTGCTGGACCAATGGCACGTACAGTAAGTGATGCGGCCATTCTATTAACAGCTATTGCGGGCTATGATGAGAAGGATGAAGCGACGAATACAAAAGTTGATAAGTCTGTGATCGATTATACGGAATATCTAGTAAAGAATGGGTTGAAGGGTGCACGAATAGGTGTTGATCGAACAACGATAAATAGGTTAACGGCAGAAGAGCAGAAGTTGATGGAAAAAGCTATTCAAGAAATGAAGCGTAAAGGTGCTGTTATGGTAGATCCAATTGAAATTCCAACACATGAACATGAGTCCCGTGTACTATACCATGAATTCAAGCATGATCTGAATGCATATTTAGAAGGTGTGTCTGATGATGTACCAGTTAAAAATTTAGCAGATATCATTGCATATAATAAAGAACATGCAGAAACAGCAATTCCGTATGGACAAACAATACTAGAGCATGCCCAAACGATGAGTGATGATCCGGAAGATCCAGACTATCTAGAAGATAGACGCTTAGATTTGGTACACTCCAGTGAACGAGGAATCGATGTCGTGATGGAAGAACATCAGTTGGACGCGATTTTATTCCCGAATAATTTGGGCGCAGCAATGCCAGCTAAAGCAGGATATCCATCAATCACCGTCCCTGGCGGATATACGAAAGATGGTAAACCATTTGGTGTGACATTTACAGCTCTAGCATATCGAGAGCCAACACTAATCAAGTTAGCCTATGGATATGAACAAGCAACGAAACATCGCAAAGCACCAAAATTAGATAAGTAAAGAGGAAAGAGGCTGTTTAACAAGCCTCTTTTTCCGTAGTTGATAATAAAATCATAAAAGTTGATAGAAAAGAGCTGGAAGTTGATAGTAAATTACAAAAGTTGATAGAAAAACTAGCGAAGCTTCCATTAAAACACAAAGGGAGAAGTTTGTATGCAAATAGAGAATATATTATTTCTAAGCAAGTTAAATCATCAAATAGCTGAGCTGATCAACGGGTATAAGCTGGACAAAAACATTTGTTATGTGACAGAAGAAAATATAACAGAGGAAGATTTGAAATGGGCAGATGCCTTTGTGTCCTTTAAGACTGATGCTAGTTATGATTATCAAAAGGTACAATGGGTTCATTCTTTAGGAGCAGGTGTGGACCACTTTGTACATAATAAGAGCTGGGATGAAGCGGTGTTACTAACAAGAACGATTACGTCGTTTGGAGAGAGAATCGGTGAATATGTTTTAAGCTATTTGTTAAAAGATATACAAAAACATGATCAATTTGCCGAGCAAAAAAGGAGTAAATCGTGGAAGTCTCATACACCTGCTATGCTTCAGGAGACAAAAGCAGTAATCTACGGAACGGGCGAGATAGGACAAAAGGTTGCGCAAACTCTTGCCTTTTTTGGAATGGAAGTGTATGGAGTCTCATTAAGTGGTAAGGACAAAGATTATTTTAACAAAGTATATAAGCAAGCAGAAGTTCCGAAGAATTTATTAAATGAAGTGGAGTATGTGATTAATACGTTACCATTAACAGATCAGACGGAACAATTATTTAATCATACTATTTTTCAGCATGTTTCCAATATCGGGTTTATTAATGTTGGTAGAGGGGAGTCTGTTCATGATGCAGATTTGCTTCAAGCGCTTGAAGATAAAAAGGTAAGATTTGCGGTGCTTGATGTATTTCAAGAGGAACCATTATCTGAAGATAGTCCATGGTGGAACCATCCTAATGTATGGATTACCCCACATATCTCTGCTGTTACAACAGCTAAAGAAGCAGTTGCATGTTTTGTAGATACACTGCAAAATATCGAAAAAGGACTCCCATTAGAAAATAAAGTAGATGTGGAAAAAGGATTTTAATATTTAAATATATGGAGTCACTTGGTTGTCGATATCATAAAAGGCCATTTAAAAAGGAGAGTGCACAATGAATGCAGGTAAGTTAATCCAAAAGAATGAACGATACACGTTACAATTTGAACAAGAGTTTCTTGTTTCTCCACAGCAAGTATTTGAAAGAATAACAAATCCAGTAACTTTTACACAATGGTATCCTTTCGCTACCGAAGAGATGGATGTAAAAGTTGGTGGCAAACTGAAATTTGATGATGGAGAAGGAAACATTTACGAAGGGGAGATCATCGAGTTAGAAGCGCCATACACTTTTGTGTTTAAGGAAGTGGATGACTTGTTGGATATAAGAGTTACGGAGCAGGATAACGGTTGTCTATTTCGTTTTCAGAATACGTTTGATGATGCTTCTATGGCAATATCTATGGCAGCCGGATGGCACCGCTGTTTGGAAGTGTTTGAGCAGCTTGTCAAAGGTGAACAAATAGAATGGAAAGAAAATGCCGAAAGTTTGCGACAATACTATAAAAGGGCTTTTGAAAACCTATCAGAATAACGATATTGATAAGTGTTAATAGTAGATGAGATGCTATTGACACTTTTTTTATCACGGTGCACGAGTCCGTAAAACATCCACTTCAAGGTTCGAGTGAAAACGTGGAAGCGAAGATGGAGGATAAACGGACACTAACTCCCTGATAAGTTTCACTAACAATCAGTGGGAGTAAAAAACTCCCACTGATTGAAGTCTCACTTTATATAATAATATGTAAAAAAGAGGCTAACTATTGATTGATGTTAACTCGTTAGCCTCATTCCTTTCACATATTAAATTTTAAATCGACTGACTTTATCTTGTAATTCTTGCGCTAGTTCTGCTAATGCTTTAGTTGAAGCAGTCATTTCTTGAATGGAGGCGGTTTGTTCCTCTGTAGAACTAGCGACTTCTTGCGAGTGATGGGATGTTTGCTCTGTAATGGCAGACACTTGCCCCATCGATGTGATTAATGTTTGGTTACTATTTTTCATTTGATTAAGAGAAGTAATTACTTCTGTCATTCGATCTTGTACATCTGTTACGACAGTTGTAATACTATCAAATGAATCACGTGTTTTGTCCGCGAGCACCGAGCCTTCATTAACTGTTTGCATCCCTATTTCTGTTGATTCGACAGCTTTATTCGTCATTTGTTGCATTACTGCGATTAACTCGCTAATCTGGCGAGCTGATTGTCCAGATTCTTCTGCTAACTTACGAACTTCATCAGCTACAACAGCAAACCCTTGCCCATGTTCACCAGCTCGAGCAGCTTCGATTGCAGCATTAAGTGCTAGTAAGTTTGTTTGTTCTGCGATAGCGGTGATCATATCGACAATTTTATTAATCTCTTTAGAATGTTGATAGACACCTTTGATTACGTCTGTTGTTTCTTCTGTATTTTGAGTAATAATGGTCATTTGTTCACTTACACGTTGAACAGTGTCCATCCCTTGTTTTGCTTGACTTGTAGCATCTTTGGAAGATTCTGTCGCACGTGTAATGCGGGACGAAATAGTTTCAATATCATTAGAAATTTGTTCCACATTTTTACTAGATTGATCGACGTTTTCTATCTGGATCTCCGATCCATCAGATACCTCTTGGATCGAAGAGGCAATTTGTTCAGTGGCAGTTGATGTTTCATCTGCGTTAGCACTTAACTGTTCAGCAGAAGCAGCTACACTTTCAGCTGTTTCATGTACATTTGTTATAACATCCTTTAAGTCATTATTCATACGGGCAAAACTATTATGTAAGTGACCGATTTCATCTTTTCTAGTTGTTTCGTTGATCGTTTGCGTAAGGTCTCCGTTAGAAATAGCGTCTGCATGATCAATCAGCGTATAAATAGGTTTAGTAAGCTTGTTCGTCATCAAAAGTGAAAAGAAGATATTTCCGAGTAATAGAATAATACCAGATACTATGATGAAAATAAGGATAAACTGAATGTTCTTATCAAGTGTTTGTTGATCTGCTTGATAGTTTTCATTAGCAATTAGTTGTAATAAGTGAATATCATTCTGAATCCCATTAGTTCTAATTGACTGTCTTTTCGCTTCACTTTCGTTTTGGTCGGCCAATGCTAGACCTATATCACTTTCAAGTTGCTGCATCTTTTCGTCAATCGTATGTAATACATCTTCTGTGCTTTTTGCGTTAGGTACTTGCTCTAAAGTTTCGTAAAAAGTAGAGAGCGTTGTACGAATTGATTCTGCAGCACTTTCTGTTTGGTTCGTAGAATAACTATTCAATTGCTGTTCAATCGAAACGAGTGTACTATTTAGTTTTTCCACATTAACTAGCTGATCGACATGATCACTATTAGAGGATTGAATTTGTGTCATTTGATAACCTATAAAGGCGATAATAACACAAGCAATTATTAATGGTAAAAGAGAATTTAGCATTAATTTCTGTTTTAATTTCATTTGGCACCTTCCTTTACTTATCTACAGTAAGCTCATTGTTTTTGATCGCTTCTGTTAGATCGTGTAGTTGTTCCTTTTCATCTGAAACAAGGTTGATGATACGAATAGGTGCCAAACCGACGCCTTCTTCACTTAATCCAAGCTCTATATCATCATTTGTTATTGCTCCATCTTCTACTAAATTTGCCACCAAATTATAAACGGCAGTATCAATATTTTTCATCATGGAAGTAATAACTGTATCCTCTCCAAGATAAAATTGGTCGGAATCAACACCGAATGAATAGATGCCTGCTTTTTCTGCTTGCTGAATCACACCTACCCCAGTAAAACCAGCAGATGGGAAGATTAAATCCGCGCCATCTTCGATTAAATCCGCGGCGATATCTGCACCAATTTGATCATCCCCAAATGTTCCTGCATAGCGTGTAAGTACTTTTGCTTCTGGATTAGTAGCTTCTACACCTTGCGTAAATCCTTTTTCAAATTTATGTATGAGCGGTGTATCATCGCCACCAACGAAAGCTACAATATCTGATTCAGTCTTTAAACCTGCAAGTGCCCCAATTAAGAAACTTCCTTCTTCTTCTTTGAAGTTCACATTTACTACGTTAGGTAAGTCGACAGAACCATCAATAATAACAAATTGTTGTTCCGGATTTTCTTCAGCAATTTGTGCCAAATCATTCTCAATTGTATAACCTAGGCCGATGATTAACTCATTATTTTGATTAACTAGTTCTTGTAATCCGGTTAAATAGTTTTCTTCATCACCTATTTCGCGATAATCAAAGATAATGCCTAATTCATCACGTGCCCGTTCTAAACCTGTGAATCCGGCATCACTATATGATTGATCACCAAGCCCATTATCAGACAACATAATGCCGATTTTTGTTTTATTAGCAACTGCGGAAGCATTTGATTCCCTTGAACAGCCACTAATAATAAACGTCAGTAATAATATAAGTAGTATAAAAGTCCATTTTTTCATTATTAACCTCCATGCACCTCATTATTAAGTTAAAAGAATTAGGTTATATTACCTATTAGGTACATTAATAACTTAACATATATGTTACCTTTAGGGCTATCGGTTTGTTGGAATTTAATAAAAAATTTACATGATCTTTAGTGTGAGATTCCGAAGTCACGGAGTTGTCTTACGACAGTGGAAAGTGGTAATCCAACTACATTATAATAATCACCGTTGATACCTTTGACAAACATAGCACCTACACTTTGAATTCCGTATCCACCAGCTTTGTCATATGCATCATTTGTTGCTAGATAAGCATCGATTTCTTCATCTGTTAAAGTCCAAAAATGAACAGTTGTGCATTCGGTAAATAGTAGTTCTTTATTTGTAGAGCGTAACATTACACCTGTATATACTTCATGTGTATTTCCGCTTAATTTTTGGAGCATTTGGTAAGCGTCTAGCTTAGACTTAGGCTTTTCGAAGATATTATTTTCGAAAGCCACAATTGTATCTGCAGCTAGAATTACTTCATTGTTATTTTGAATCGGTACTTGCCTTCCTTTTCGTAATGCAAGCTGTTTCACCTTTTCTGCTGGATCGGTTATGGTGATCTGTGATTCGTCAACATCAGGCTTGCGTATAGTAAATGGGATATGAACTTGTTTTAACAATTCTTGTCTACGTGGTGAGGATGAAGCTAATATAAGATTCATAGTAATGCTCCTTTTTTAGTAGTTATGTTCTTACTATATAGTACACTATTTAATGTGAAAATAAAGATTATAACTAGAGAAGTTATGTATATTTATTAACATTGTTACCAAAGAGTGGTATACTATTTGGTAATAAGTATACGGTTACATTCGTAGGTTTATGTAATCGTATACTTAATAAAGATATTAAGGAGTGAAGTGGATGAAGTCAATAAGTTATTGGAAAGTGCTATTATTTGCTTTCGTATTGTTTGGTATTTCGGGTGTATCTGTTTCAGCAGCATTTTGGGATATGAATGAACATCCAATGATTCACGATCCTTCTATTATTAAAGAAGGGGATACATGGTGGGTGTTTGGAACGGGGGAAGAAGATAGAAATGGTATTAGAGTTTTATATTCGCAAGATGGGCGAAATTGGAATGAAGCGCCTGTCATTTTTCCTGAACCTTTAGGCTGGTGGAAAAATTATGTGCCGAACCATACAACAGCACAATGGGCACCAGATATTCATTATTTTAATGGAAGGTATTGGTTATATTATTCGGTATCATCTTTTGGTTCTAATCAATCATTAATCGGTTTACTTTCAACAGATAGTATAGCATCTGGTAATTGGCGTGATGATGGTTTAGTTCTTCATACGACAACGTCAGATAATTATAATGCAATCGATGGTGACCTTGTTATTGATGAATATGGTAATCCGTGGCTAGCATTTGGTTCTTACTGGAGTGGAATAAAGCTAACAAGAATTGATGCAAATACAATGAAACCAACAGGTCCAATTCATTCTATTGCAGCAAGGCCAAATCATCCAGAAGGATCTATCGAGGCAGCAAATATCACTTATAGAGATGGTTACTATTATATGTTTGTGTCATTTGATAAATGTTGTAGCGGTTTAGATAGTAACTATAAAGTTATGGTTGGTCGCTCAACGAATATAACTGGTCCTTATGTTGATAAATTAGGACAACCAATGATGAATGGCGGAGGAACCCTTCTAGATAGTGGTAATGATAAATGGATTGGACCAGGTCATTCTGATATTTATAATAATAATATTTTTGTTCGTCATGCATATGATGCGGACAGTAATGGGCTTCCACGACTATTAATCAACGATCTATATTGGGATAGTCAAGGCTGGCCAACTTACTAAACGAGTAGCTAACAACAAAAAGATGTTACAGAAAATATATCTGTGACATCTTTTTGTTAGGAAAGAAAGTATAAAATTTGTGTATCTGTCTACCTCCAAAGGATCAGAAACAAGGCTGCTTCACGAATCGCTCCAGTCGCTACATTTCTTACCGGGCGCTTTTCTTATATAAATTAAAATTCTTGATATTCAGCAGGATCTTGATTTTGAATTCTACCATCTGGCTTTGTAAGGTTACTAATTGCCTTCATGTCCTTATTATCTAAGCTGAAATCAAAGATAGCTAAGTTTTCAGCTTGTCTAACTGGAGAAGAAGAGCGTGGAATAGATACAGCTCCTAATTGATAATGCCAGCGCAGAATAATTTGTGCTACTGATTTATTATGCTTTTGAGCAATTGGTAGGATTACTTCATGATCGAGTAAATCAGTTCCCCTAAATAATGGACTCCATGATTCCGTTATAACGCCATGTTCCTCATGCCATTCTCTTTGTTCTTGTTGATTAAAGAAAGGGTGTAACTCAATTTGATTAATAGATGGTAATACACCTGTTTCTTTATCCAATCGTTCTAGGTGATCTGGTAAGAAGTTGCTGACTCCGATAGAACGAATTAATCCCCATTTTTGGGCATCAATTAAAGCTTGCCATGCTTCAACATATTGATCTTCTTTTGGATTTGGCCAATGGATCAAGTATAGATCAAAGTAATCTAGATTGGCACGTAGTAGCGACTCTTGAATTGCTTCTACAGCTTTATCATATTGATGAAAACGACCAGGTAATTTTGAGGTGACAATTAATTCTTGTCTCGAAACATTGGACCTACGGATAGCTTCACCAACAGTTCCTTCATTTTCATAGTTATAAGCTGTATCAATCAAATGATAACCATTTGAAATGGCATTGGTAATGCTCTTAACCCCTTGATTTCCCTTTAAATAAACGGTTCCAAATCCAATACTAGGAATTCTTAAACCATCACGTAGTGTAATGCTCGGAATTGCATTTGTCATCTATACCACTCCTGATTCTACCCAAAAAGATGAACTTTTTGTTTTTTGGTAATATTTGATATATTTATATTATGAAATGATTTCTATGAAAAGTAAAATAATTGGCATTATTGTGTGGGGAACAGGCATTGGATTTACGATATTCGTTATTGATGTGGTAATGTTTATCCTATTCAAGAGATTACTTACGAAGATACAGATCACTACAAAATTACCTATCAATTCGTCCGTAATCGTGAGAGATTACTATATGAAATGTTCAAGAATGAATAAACAAACCATGATTAATTATAATATGGTAAAATAGATACATAAGAACAGAAAAAAATGAGGGGGAAACATCATGAAAAAGAAAATATTATTTGTTCTACTTATTTCATTATTAGCTTTACTTGCAGCTTGTACTAACGATGATACAACTGAAAATGAATCAGAAGAATCGGATAATGACGTAGTAGAAAACACGGATGCGGAAGAAGGGGAACCATCTGAAGATACTAGTGATGAAGAAATAGTAGAATCAGAAAATGACGAGAAGAAAGATAGTGAGACTACTGATTCCTCTACTGAACAGTCAGATGCTGATGAAGAAAAAGAAGAGGTAGATGAAGGTAAGGAATCTTCAGAATCAGACAATGAGTCAAATTCTGCTAATAATACGGAAACGAACTCAGAGGTAAGTGAGATTGATGAAAGTATTGCAGAGGATTTAGTTAGAAATCATTTGAATCTATCACAAAGTAATGATGTGAATGTTGAAGCAGATCATACCGACGATAACGGCAACTTTGTTGTGCGAGTATTTGAAGTAGTATCAGATGGCAGTAGTAGTCATACAGCAACAATGGGTTGGTATATTGTAGAAAAAAATGATGGATCTGTTAAAGAAATGTAGTTTGATATGTAATATAAAACAAGGGCTTACTACCTTATGACAGGTATAGCCCTTGTTTTATTTGTTGATTGTCGCTGAAGTTAGACATCTTTTCTTAGAAAATCATTTGTCTTTATGTTTGTAAAAATCTCTTCAAGCGAATGGTGAAATGTAATAGCTTCATGGATTTTATGCTTCAGTGCTTCTTGATGTTCATCAGGATAACGAGTTAAGTTATCTTGAATATCATCCAAATTATTAATTTGTTTATTTAGTGCACTAAGCCAGCGATTTACATAAGTTTTCATGAATTTTCTATATAGTTCTTCACGCGTTTCATATAAATCTTTCCTAACCCCTTTTTGCCAAACACGCTCAACAAGGTTGAATTCTTGCAGGCGACGAATGGCATAGCTCATTGCTGTTTTGCTTTTTCCTAGAGAATCCTTCATTTCATCTAATGTCATTGGTTTTTCATGTAAATAAAGAGTAACAAATAATTGTGCTTCAGTTTTATTTAAAGAAAACATTTCCAATGTTTTCGAAAATTCGGAGATAATTTGGTTGTTAATTCGCTCTAAGTTAGTTTCATTTGCTTCGCCCATAGTCAGCAGCTAACCTCCTTTGTATCTTAATATTATTACTTTACAACTACATAATAAAAAATTCAAAATTTTTATTAAGAATATACCATAATTATAACATTTTTTTGTAAAGTTTTAACTTTACAAACGTAATATTCGGATAAAAAAGTGTAAAACGCTTGAAATTAATAAAAAAAACCTTTAGCATAGTAAAAGTAATACATGTAATAACGATAGCGATAAAAAGAAGAATTTTATTGAGGTGGTATTAATACATGTCTGTTATTAGTGTAAGAAATCTGTCGAAGGTATTCGGCAAAAAGACAAAAGAAGCACTCGCTTTATTAGACGAGGGCAAATCAAAAAAAGAAATTTTAGAAAAGACGGGGTCTACTGTAGGTGTTAACCGCGCTACTTTTGATGTGGAAGAAGGAGAAGTTTTCGTTATCATGGGACTTTCTGGTAGTGGTAAATCTACATTAGTTCGCTTGTTAAATCGGTTAATTGATCCTACTGAAGGTGATGTAGAAGTAGGTGGAGAAAATCTAGCTACGGTTGGGAAGGAAACATTACGAAAAGTTCGACGCGAAAAAATGAGTATGGTATTTCAAAAATTCGGTTTATTTCCTTTTCGTACCGTATTAGAAAACACAGAATTTGGCCTTGAGATTCAAGGAGTAAGTAAAGAAGAACGATCAAAAAAAGCAAAAGAAGCTTTAGAATTAGTAGGATTGGGAAGTTTTATTCACCAATATCCTGATCAATTATCAGGTGGTATGCAGCAACGTGTTGGTTTAGCACGTGCATTAGCAAATGATCCAGAAGTGTTACTGATGGATGAAGCGTTCTCTGCATTAGACCCATTAATTCGTAAAGATATGCAAGATGAGTTGTTAGATCTCCAACAAACAATGAAGAAAACAATCATTTTTATTACGCATGATTTGGATGAGGCGCTACGAATTGGTGACCGCATTGCGTTAATGAAAGATGGTTCCATTGTACAAATTGGTACGCCAGAAGAAATTTTAGTGCATCCAGCCAATGATTATGTAGAGCGATTTGTAGAGGATGTTGATCGTTCTAAAGTTTTAACTGCAAATCATATTATGAAACGTCCAGAAACAGTTGATATTGATAAGCATGGACCGCGAGTTGCCCTAGAACGAATTCGTGAACAAGGGTTATCGAGTATTTATGTCGTTGATCGTTCAAGACAATTGAAAGGCTATGTAACAGCTGATGATGTAAAAGATGCTCGAGATAAAGAAATGAAAGATTTACATAGCATTTTACGTACAGATATGCGAACTGCAGAAATTGATGCGGCAATTCATGATATTTTCGAAATTATCCATGATGCGCCTGTACCGGTTGCTGTGGTAGATGAAGGGAAGTTGAAAGGTATTATTGTTCGTGGAGCAGTTATTGCAGCGTTAGCTAATGGAGATGGGGTGAATGAAGATGCTTGATTTTGCACCTCGAATTCCAGTAGCTGATTGGATCAACTCATTGACAGGTTGGATGAAAGATACATTTCAATTTATATTCGATCCGATAAAAGAAGATTTTGGTAATTTTGTTGAAATGACGGCAGATGGCCTTAGTGCTATCCCGCCAATCATTATCATTTTATTAGTGGCAGTTCTTGCTTTCTTTATAACAGGTAAAAAAATTGGATTAGCAGCCTTCTCGCTTGTTGGTCTATGGTTTATCTATAACCAAGGATTATGGGAAGAATTGATGTATACATTTACGTTAGTGCTATTTGCTAGTTTAATTTCGATTATTATTGGTGTCCCTGTAGGTATTTGGATGTCGAAGAGTAAATGGGCACAAACCATTATTACACCAATATTAGATTTTATGCAGACAATGCCAGCATTCGTATATTTAATTCCGGCCGTTGTATTTTTCGGTATCGGAATGGTGCCAGGTATTTTTGCTTCTGTTGTATTCGCGACACCACCAGTAGTTCGTTTTACTAATCTTGGTATTCGCCAAGTATCAAATGAATTAGTAGAAGCTGCTGATGCGTTTGGTACAACAGGTCCACAAAAATTATTTAAAGTAGAATTACCGATGGCAAGAAAGACAATCATGGCAGGTGTAAACCAGACAATTATGCTTTCATTATCAATGGTTGTAATTGCCTCAATGATTGGTGCGCCAGGTCTTGGTGATAAAGTATTAACAGCACTACAGCGCTCGCAAGAAGGTCCTGGATTTGTTTCCGGTTTTGCGATTGTCATTTTAGCTATTATTATCGATAGAGTCTCTCAGAAATTCAATAAAGCTTAATGTGATAAACTTGTCCAGGTTTATTCTGGACAGTTTAAATAAATAAAAAGTTAGAAAAGGGGAGAATTATTCATGTTTAAAACATGGAAGTCGTTTGGTTTAGTAGCAGTATTAGCTTTAGTTGTAGCTGTACTTGCTGCTTGTGGTACTAATGATGAAGGCGATAACGAAGATAGTGGAGATACCGGAAATAGTGAGTCAGCTTCAGTAGGCGATGGTAAAGATATTGAGTTAGTATATGTAAACTGGGATTCAGAAATTGCCTCTACAAATGTTGTCGGTAAAGTATTAGAAGATTTAGGTTATGATGTGAAACTTACATCTCTTGAAAATGCTGCAATGTGGCAAGCAGTAGCTAACGATGAAGCGGATGGTATGGTAGCTGCATGGTTACCAAACACACATGCTTCACAATTTGATGAATTTGGAGAGCAAGTAGTGGACCTAGGTCCAAACTTAGAAGGTGCCAAAACAGGTCTTGTCGTTCCATCTTATATGGATGTTGATTCAATTGAGGACCTAGCTGATGAGGCAGGTCAAACAATTACTGGTATCGAACCTGGTGCTGGTGTTGTAGCTGCAACAGAAACAGCGCTTGAAGAGTACGATAACTTAAGTGATTGGACGTTATCAACTTCTTCAAGTGGTGCGATGACGACACAACTAGGTGAAGCAATCGGTAACGAAGAAGATGTGATTGTAACAGGTTGGTCTCCACACTGGAAATTCTCTGAATATGACCTAAAATATTTAGAGGATCCACAAGGTGCATTCGGTGAAGAAGAAACAATTAACACAATGGTTCGCGAAGGACTAGAAGAAGATTTACCAAATGCATATAAAGTATTAGACAACTTCCACTGGGATATCTCAGATATGGAAAGTGTGATGCTTGAAATTAATGAAGGTGCAGATCCAGAAGATGCAGCAGCTAGCTGGGTAGAAGAAAACGCAGATAAAGTTGCTGAGTGGACAGAAGGCGTAGAATAATATTTTTTTCAAAATCCTCCTCGCTATTATAGCGTAGGGGGATTTTTGCGTGCTTATATTTGCTTTTACTGCGATAAAAGTAAAATTATGTTATCGTGATGGGGAGGTGAAAAAATGACAAAAGAAATCGTTTTATCATTAAAGAATGTACAAAAGACGTTTGGTGGTACTCCTGTCCTAAAATCGATTAATTTAGACGTATATGGCGGACAAATTATTGGATACATAGGGCCGAATGGTGCTGGAAAAAGTACGACTGTTAAACTAATGCTAGGATTGATTTCATCCTTCGAAGGTGAAATCGAAATATTTGGAGAAAACATAAAGGAAAGTGGGCCAGCATTTAAAAAGCGTATCGGATATGTTCCGGAGAATGGTGAGATTTATGATAATTTAACACCAATGGAATATTTATCGTTTGTCGGTGGCTTATATGGAATGGAACAAGTAACAATTGAAAAGAAAGCAAAAGAACTAATGCGTTTATTCGAATTGGACGGTGTGTTACATACAAGAATTTCTGCTTTTTCTAAAGGAATGAAACAAAAGTTACTGTTGATCGCAAGTATGATACACAACCCAGATTTACTTTTCTTAGATGAACCATTAAGTGGGCTTGATGCAAATAGTGTGATGATCGTTAAAGAAGTAATGGATCAATTAGCAAGCCAAGGCAAAACGATATTTTATTCATCGCATATTATGGATGTAGTCGAGAAAATTAGTAACCGTATTGTGTTGTTGGCAAATGGGAAAATTGTAGCGGATGGAACTTTTGAGCAATTACAGCAACAAAATAAAGAGGGAACGCTAGAAGAGATTTTTAATCAGTTAACAGGTTTTGATAAACATAAGGAAATTGCTTGCTCAATCGTTTCAGTAGTCGAAAATGGTGATACGAATGAATGAGTTTATGTTGTTGAAAGTGTTAGATAAACTACAGCCATTATTTACCAAAATGGATATCGATTACCCTGTGATGCGGCAAATACTCCAATTGAAATTAACGATGGATACAAGAAGAGTTCCGACGATTTTTAATGACTCTAATAATAAATCGGGTAATCAATTTTTAAAATCACTTGCTGTTTATGCGTTAATGGGATTAATGTTGCTCCTATTTATTTTTGGAGATAACTACTTGATGCAAATGAGTATTTATTATGCAGTAGTGATGTTTATTTTGATGACATCTGTTATCTCTGATTTTTCCAGCGTCTTGTTAGATGTCAGAGATAAGATGATTTTACATACGAAACCAGTGAATGAAAGAACCATTAATTGTGCAAAAGTATTACATATTACTTTTTATTTAGTTCAATTAACGATAGCTTTTACTGCTATCTCATTAGTAGTAGGACTTGTTCAGCACGGAATAGTTTTCTTTTTGTTAAGCCTTTTGATATTAGTGTTTGTTAATTTACTAATTTTAATTATGGTAGCTTTCTCTTATATATTCATATTACGCTATTTTGATGGGGAAAAGCTAAAAGATATCATTAACTATATGCAGATTCTATTAAGTGTGTCGATGATTGTTGGTTATCAACTTGTCATACGTTCATATAATCATGTGGAATTTAGTACAACATTTTCGTTTGAGTGGTGGCAATTATTTCTCCCACCGTTTTGGTATGGTGCAATCTATCAATTAGTACTAGCGGATGGACCGTTTTCTAGTCAGATTATCTTATTAGCTAGTTTAGGCGTGATTGTACCTATCATTGCGTTACTTATCTATATTCAATTAATTCCTACTTTTGAACGTAATTTAGAAAAGTTGATGTCTAATAATGGGCAAAATAAACGAGCTTCTTATTGGTGGAGTCGCTTATGGGAGAAAGTAGTTATTTGGAATCATGAGGAGAAGGTTGTCTATCGATTTGCCGTAAGTATGTTGAAGAATGAACGTGATTTCAAATTGAAAGTGTATCCTTTAGTTGCAATGTCCTTTGTTTTTCCGTTTATTTTCTTGTTGAATTCTGTTTCTTTTCAGACAGAAGGAGAATTAGGGGCAAGCAATAACTATTTTTGGTTTTATTTTAGTTTGCTTTCGATTCCTACAAGTGTGTTAATGCTAAAATTCTCAGAAAATCATCGAGCGGTTTGGATTTTTCGAGCATCACCTATGACAAATAAAAAAATCGTAGAACGATCTGTGTTGAAAGCATATTTTGTTCGATTATTTTTGCCTGTATATCTGTTGGTAGGTGGAGCTTTTTGTTACATATTTTCTATGAGGATTGCATTGTTTTTAGTAGCAGTTCTACTTGCTACCCTTTTCTGGATAAAGATAAGTAGTATCGTGTATTTTCAAGGTGCGTTCCCTTTTTCAGAGGAGTACAAAGGTAGTCAGAGTCTAGAATCTGTTAAAGCAATAATCCTGATGATTGGGATGGGATTGTTTGCGCTTATTCACTACTTGATTATATTTTCAGACATGTATCATACTATTTTTATTGTTTTATTAATCTTAGCAAATATTATTTTATGGAGAAAATAAAACAATCCCCAGCTTTCCTTGCTGGGGATCGTTTGTGTTATATTAATTCTTCAATATCGGCATCTTCTCTAAGTTCATCAAGTTTTGCTTGGATATCTTCTTGTTTCTCTTGTTGCTTTTCTGCTAATAATTGTTGTTCAATATTTGTTTTAACATCTTCTAGAGCAGGAAGCTCTTCCTCTGAATCCTCTGTTTCTTCTGATAATGCTTGATAAAATTCATCAATTTCTTCATCCGTTACATGAATATCAAAAACGGTTTGGAGATATTTAGTAGAAAGCAGTTCTTGTTCAACTTGTTTTTTATATGTCTCCTCAGTAAACCCACTATTTTCTAAAATAGTAGTGTAATTGTCGCCATAATGTTCTTTCACATTATTCAATTCTTGATCAATCTCTGTTTCATCTACAGTAATTCCTTCTGCTTGTGCATCTTGGCGAATTAATTCTTGTGTAATTAACTCTTGTAATGTTTGTTCTTTTACTGTGTCTGTGTCATCAATATCTTGTTCATATTGTTGTAATGTTGTTTTTACAAGCATATACATCGTGTTATAAGCTGAACCACTAATTTCTTCGCCATTAATCGTTGCAACTGCTTCATTTTCATCTACTCGTTCTTCATCACTTACTATATCTTTAGGTGGTTGCTGTTCTGCATCATCATCGTTAGCATTATTTCCGCACGCTACAATAACAATAGACAAGCTAATCATTACGAAAAGCATCATTATTTTTTTCATTACGTAAAACCCTCCAAAAAGCTCGTTATTTGTTCATTCAAACATATTTGAAACTGGAAAACAAGTCATAGCTTTTTGAAAAGGAAAAAAGCGTAATTCAAGAAAGAACTACGCTTTTCATTGTTAACATATACATGGTGGAATATGAAAGTTTGTGTTAAATGTATAGGCTGGTGCTGGTTTTAATGATGGAATGCCACCATATGCAGGTGGATTTTGTACATAGCGAAAATATGAACAGCCGTCAATGGAAGGTCCGTGCGCCCATCTTCCTTCTGCACTTTCATCACCTTGAGAGAAATTATAAAAATCATAAGCAACTTGTTGTTTTTCAAGATTACGTGGGAAAGTAGAAGGTACAACAACACCTTCTTTTTCTTCTAACTCTTGAATTGCAGCTAGCCACATATTCTGGTGCATTGTATCACGAGCAATTAAAAATGAAAGCATATCTTTTACACCACGATCTGAGGTCATTTCATATAACCTTGCTACTTGTAAACGTCCTTGAGATTCAGCATTCAAATTAGCACGAAAATCTGCAAGTAAATTTCCACTGGCAATAATATAATCAGCTGTCCAACGGTTACCAACACTGTCAGCAGGCATTGCACCTAAACCAGATACAATTGCATGCTGGGGGTTCATACCACCAATAATAGCGCCAAGCACAGGATCCTTTGCTGCCTCTTCTAAATCACCAATAGGTGCGTCATCCAACAATCTAGCAATCATCGTTGCTAACATTTCGACGTGAGCAATTTCTTCTGTACCAACATCCATTAATAAATCTTTATATTTTCCATCCATTCGAACATTCCAGCCTTGGAATAAATACTGCATCGTAACGGAAATCTCACCGAACTGTCCACCTAATACTTCTTGTAGTTGTTTAGCAAAAAGCGGGTCAGGACGATCTGGTTTAGCTGGATACTGTAACTCTTTAATATGATAAAACATGTGCACACATCCTTTTTTAAGAATAGGTATCTGCCCATATGATATGTATTAATCGCTCAACATGTGACAAAATAGAATGAAAAAGGTACAAGTTCAATCATGTGACCTAGTAAGTAAATCTTGCTATACTTATTTATGGTAATAAAAAGTAAGTAAAGGGGAATCAGAAGTGGATCAATTATTCAGTTCTTTTCAAATAAAAAATTTAGCCTTGAAAAATCGTGTTGTGATGCCACCGATGTGTCAATATTCTGTTACGAAAGAAGATGGAACACCAAATGATTGGCATTATCACCACTATGTAAGTCGTGCTATCGGTGGAACAGGTCTTGTTATTGTAGAAATGACTAATATTGAGCCTGACGGTCGTATCACAAACAATTGTTTAGGGTTATGGTCAGATGAGCAAATTCCTGCTTATAAGAAAATCGTAGATGCTGTACATGCACAAGGGTCTAAAATTGCTATTCAAATTGCTCATGCAGGTCGAAAAGCAGAAGATGCAGAAACTCCAGTTGCACCGTCTGCTATTCGTTTTAATGAAAGATATAATGAGCCACGTGCTCTTTCTACAGATGAAGTCAAAGAGATGGTAGAAAAATTCCGTCAATCTGTACGGCGTGCTGTAGAAGCTGGTTTTGATGCGATTGAATTACATGGTGCACATGGTTACTTAATTCATCAGTTCCACTCAAACTATACAAATAAACGTGATGATGAATATGCAGAGTTAACACGTTTTGGTACAGAAGTAGTAAAAGCAGCGAAAAGTGAAATGCCTGCTGATATGCCATTGATTATGCGACTTTCCGCTACTGAATTTGTAGAGGAAGGCTATCAATTACAAGATGGTGTAGAATTGGCAAAAGCATATAAAGAAGCTGGTGTTGATATGTTCCACATTAGTGCTGGTGGAGAAGGAGCGATTGCACCATCACGTAATCCAGGTAGACATTCTGGATATATGGTTCCTTTTGCAAGAGCTGTACGTGAGGCACTTAAGGATACACCTGTTATTGCCGTTGGTATATTAGAAGATGCACATGTTGCAGATTCTGTTGTAGGTAATGAGGATGCAGACCTTGTTGCTGTAGGTAGAGGTATGCTTCGTGATCCGTATTGGGCAATACATGCTGCTCATGAGCTAGGAGAAGATATTGACATCCCTGTTCAATATGAACGTGGATTCAAATAAGGAATGAGACGTCACTTTAGGGTGGCGTCTTTTCTTTTAGTGTGTAATGTTCTAGAATAGGTTAAAAGAATTCATCTCCATTTTTTTCTTATAATAAAATGTTGAATGGAGAGATAGGGAGAAAGGGACGTGAATATTTTGCAATTTAGACCTTGCATCGATTTACATCAAGGAAGGGTAAAGCAAATTGTAGGTGCTAGCCTTAATGAAGAGAACAAAGATGTTATTGAAAATTATGTTTCTACATATGACAGTAGTTATTATGCAAATATGTTTCAAAAGGATCAATTAACGGGTGGACATGTAATTATGCTAGGTGAAGGTAATGAACAAGCTGCCATTGAAGCATTACAAGCATACCCAGGTGGACTACAGGTCGGTGGTGGTATTAATGCGGATAATGCGGAAAAGTATTTGCAAGCTGGTGCTTCACATGTGATTGTCACTTCTTATATTTTTCAAGATGGTGAGTTGAAAATGGATCGGCTCAAAAGCTTAGTTGAAAAAATAGGCAAAGAGCGATTAGTGATTGATTTAAGTTGTAAGCAAAAAGATGATAAGTGGTATGTAGTAACAAATAAATGGACGAAATTTAGTAACATTGAGATTAATGCAGAAACAATAGCTGAAATAGAAAGCTACTGTGATGAATTGTTGATCCATGCTGCCGATGTAGAAGGTAAACGTGGAGGAATAGATGAAAAACTCGTTGCCAAACTTGCAGACTATGTCACGATTCCGACAACTTATGCAGGTGGAGTCCGCTCAATAGAAGACTTGGAGAATTTTCAACAATTAACAAAAGGGAAGCTGCACGTAACAATTGGTAGTGCACTTGACATTTTCGGAGGAGATTTAGCCTATCAAGATGTAGTGAAGTATTGTCAATAAATTGAAAAGTTGATAGTAAAAGCACCGAGGTTGATAGTAATCAAACAAAAAGCGATGGAATCATTTGTTTCCATCGCTTTAAGTAAAGTAAGTAGTATTTGTCTAGTTCTGAGCGCCCAGGAACTAGGCGACTTCACGAATCGCCCTACGATAAAGAAGACTTGCCGATTGGCGAAATCAGAGGCTTAGTCGTACTTATACCTTTAGGTGAAAGTCATCATCGGTTCGCCAACTCAACGTGATTCCTTTATCTCAGTTGATTCTGAATTCGCTACGTTTCTTATCGGGCGCTTTGCGCTTTTCTTGCTTAATATGGATCAGATGGATGGCCCATTTTGTCTGCTGCTTGTGCGGCATCTTCCATCATTTCTTTATTGCTTTCCATCGACATTTTCAAGCCTTCTTCAACGCGCTTGCCATAGTCGCTATCACATTGGTGAAAATGCTCTACCATTTGCTCTTGAATTTCTTTGCGACAACCTGATAAAGCAGAGACTAAGTTTTTTATGAGCTCATCTTTTTCCCAATCACTTAATCGACGGTAAGTTTCACCAGCTTGACCGTAATTATTTGGACGTGAAATAGCTTTTCGCTGTAATTTTCCTTCTATATATGGTTCATGTTCAGTACCAGGATTTTTATCTTCCTTTAAACCGCCAGTAATCGATGGTTCATAGTCAACGTGTGGATTTTTAAACTCTCCGTAATCTTGACGAAAGTCCATTTGTCCACCAGTTTGATTTGTTGCAACTCGGTGGTTAGGTCGATTAATTGGTAATTGTAAATAATTTGCCCCAACACGATAACGCTGTGTATCAGAATAAGAATAGGTTCTACCTTGTAACAATTTATCATCGGAGAAGTCTAATCCATCAACTAATACGCCAGTTCCAAAAGCGGCTTGCTCTACTTCAGCATGGAAGTTTTCAGGATTGCGATTTAGCACCATTTTCCCAACTTTGTGCCATGGATAATCCTCTTTGTACCAAAGTTTTGTGGCATCTAAAGGATCATAATCTAATTCAGGATGTTCTCCATCCTCCATAATTTGCACATAGAGCTCCCATTCTGGATAATCCCCGTCTTCAATTGCTTCATAAAGGTCCTGTGTAGCATGATTAAAGTTTTTTCCTTGAATTTTTGTTGCCTCATCTTGTGTTAAGTTTTTTATTCCTTGCACAGGTTCCCAATGATATTTAACGAGTACTGCTTTTCCTTCTTCATTAACCCATTTGTACGTGTGGACACCTGATCCTTGCATATGACGATAAGTAGCAGGAATTCCCCAAGGAGAAAATACGAATGTCACCATATGTAATGCTTCAGGTGATTGACTAACAAAATCAAACATGCGCTCAAGATCTTGATAATTCGTCACAGGATCAGGACGGAAAGCATGGATCATATCTGGAAACTTTAATGGATCGCGAATAAAGAATATTTTTAAGTTATTTCCAACAAGATCCCAGTTCCCATCTTCCGTATAAAACTTCACGGCAAATCCACGTGGATCACGTAATGTCTCTGGGGAGTGTTTTCCATGTACAACAGTTGAAAAGCGGACGAAAACCGGTGTTTGTGCTTCTGTGTTCGTAAAAACTTTTGCACGCGTATACTTGGAAATTGGTTCTCCATTTACCGTACCGTATGATTGAAAATAACCGTGTGCGCCGGCTCCGCGAGCATGTACAATTCGTTCCGGAATCTTTTCTCGATCAAAGTGGCTAATTTTTTCTAAAAAATCATAGTTCTCCAATGTTGTTGGACCACGATCGCCAACTGTTCGAACATTTTGATTATCTGTAACCGGGTGACCTTGTTGATTCGTCATTTTTTCTTTGCCATGATTCGCTTTGTTCTTATTATCCATTATCCAACCTCCTACTAAATTGGTCATCTCCATTATTCCCTAACGAATACTTGATATACGGAAATGACCAAAGAAAAATGATATAATTGACTCATATTGAATTAGGAAAAGCAGTAAAAGGAGTAATAGAGAAAATGAAAGTAACTATCATAATGATTGTCGTTGTTTTAATTTTAGGGGGCGCTTATTTTGGAGTAGGTAACTATTTTTATAACTTCGCATTGAATGCAAAGCAAGAAAAGAGTTTTATTGCAGACAATCCACATCTAGAAAAAAGTGAAGCGGTGATGGCTGATATTGCGCAACAAGAAAAAAATAGTGATAACGAATTCCGCGAACATGTTTCATCATCTGATGTATGGATGACATCTACCGATCAATTACAATTACATGCTAATGTTTATGAACAGGCCGAACAAGAAGAAAAGTGGGCGATTGTTGTCCATGGTTATGGTGGACAAGCATCAGAAATGGTCCGTTGGATTCGTGGCTTCTATGAGAAGGGATATAATGTACTTGCACCAGACCTTCGAGGACATGGAGAGAGTGAAGGGAATTACATAGGAATGGGCTGGGATGATCGTTTAGACGTACTAGCTTGGATAGATGAAATCACAGAGAAAAATCCGCATGCAGAAATCGCGCTATTCGGTATTTCAATGGGAGCTGCGACTGTGATGATGACTTCAGGGGAAGAATTACCTGATAATGTGAAAGTTATTGTGGAGGATTGTGGATATAGTTCTGTTGATGCTATATTTACCTATCAATTAGCCGATCTATTCAATTTACCCAAATTCCCAGTGCTTAATGCAGCAAATGCGGTGACAAAGTTGCGTGCTGGATTCGATTTGAACAAAGCATCTGCTGTTAATCAAGTAAAGAAAAATAACGTTCCGATGCTATTTATTCATGGAGAAGATGATAGTTTCGTGCCGTTTGAGATGTTAGATACGGTGTATAATGCGGCAGATGTAGACAAAGAAAAATTAATTATTCCTGGCGCTGGACATGGTGAAGCAGTCCAAGTTGATCCAAACTTATATTGGTCAACCGTCTGGGGATTTGTTGATAGATATATAGGTTAAGAAGCTGGAGGAAAGGAAGCATAGCAATGAGAATTGATGTATAACAGCAGTAGCGTTTTAGTGATGGTGCATGGGCAACAGCAGTTAATGAACAGATTTTTCTTCACATTTTAAAGCGATTCAAAAACTTACTTTGAGGGGAACAAATATATGAAAACAATAGGGTTAATTGGTGGAATGAGCTGGGAGTCGACGGTCGAATACTATCGAATCATGAATGAAGAAGTGAAAAATCATTTAGGAGGCTTACACTCTGCAAAATGTTTATTGTATAGCGTCAATTTTGAAGAGATTGAACGTTATCAATCAGAGGGAGATTGGGATAGTGCTGGAAAACAGTTAGCCGAAGTTGCCTCCTCATTAGAAAGGGCTGGAGCTGATTTTCTTGTTCTTTGCACAAATACGATGCACAAAGTCATCACATATATTGAAGAAAAAGTAAATATCCCTGTTTTACATATTGGTGATGCAACAGCAGCTAAAATCAATGGATCAAATATACAAAAAATCGGTTTGCTAGGCACGAAATATACAATGGAACAAGACTTTTATAAAGCGAGATTAGAAGCAAATGGCTTACAAGTAATGGTCCCGAATGAAACGGAGAGGGAACAAATCAATAGTATTATTTTTGAAGAGCTGTGCCTTGGGAAAATCAATAGTACCTCGAAAGAATACTATCAACAAGTGATAAAAAAACTAGTTGATGATGGGGCTGAGGGGATTATTTTAGGCTGTACAGAAATCGGTTTATTAATCAAGCCAGCAGATGCAGATGTCCCACTATTTGATACAGCTCTTATTCATGCACAAGCAGCAGTGAGTCAAGCTTTGATAAACGATAAAGGGTAGGTGATAACATGAATCAGAAACTAGCTTTATCTGAACCATTATATCCATCTGTTCAACCATTTGCATGGGAGATAGAATTGTTTAGCAGTAAACCTCTTCGAAGGCTAAAACAACTAGCACATTTTGGTGGTGGTTCATTCGTTTCGCCGGTTGTACATAGTCGCTTTGAGCATACAGTAGGTGTATGGAAATTGACCGCATTATTTTTCCCGGAAGATGTTGAATTGCGAGTTGCTGCATTACTTCATGATGTTGGTCACTTACCATTTTCACATGCAGTAGAAGATACGCTAGGTTTTAATCACCATCAATTAACAGAACAGTATATATTAGAAGACGAAATATCTACTATTTTAGCGAAAGCTAATATCAAACCTAAACAAATTATTAAACTATTAAATGAACCTACAAGTATAACGGGGAAAGATACTATTTTAGGAATCGACCATTTGGATAGTTTTTTAAGAGATACATATATGTCTGGTAATATAGAATTCCTTCCTGCCGAAGTTCTTGCGAAACTCACATGTGGACCAGCTGGAATTGAGACAGATAGAGAGACAGGTAATTATTTAATGAAGTTAATCAAGGATGACCATCGTCTTTTTTTATCGCCTTTTATGGTTGCGGTTGATCGTTTACTAGCAGAAGCGATTAAAGAGCATTGGCAAACAAATGCAATGAATAAATCAGATTTTGCTCGGCTTATTGACGCGGATGTCATCTGGATGTTACAGCATTCATCATCTAGTAAAGCAAAAGAACTAATAAACACCATTCTGTATCAACCTGAAAGAATTAGCGTGCAGGAAGCTAATCACGGAAAGGGTTATCCAATTAATATCAGAAAAATATATAGCAAAGTTCCGCTTTGTGATGGGAAACCATTAACGGAACAAAGCAATGAGGCTAGAAAAATCTTAGAAGAAATGGCTAGTCTAGCATTTGATTTAGAAGTAGTTGTTGAACATTAAGGTTACCTAACATTAATGAGCTGAGGCTATCTTGAAACAATACCTTATGTGGAGAATGGATTCATCCGTTACTCTTCATAAGGTATTTTCTTTTTAGTAAAAAATGTTTCAACGATGCACTTTATAAATTCTTTATAATTGTCTCCTACAATAGTTACGAGGAGGGATTAAAATGGAAAAACATATTTTATCAGTAAAAGGAGTTTCAAAAAAAGTAAGAGGTCGTCATTTAATAGATTCGGTGAGTTTTGATGTAGAGAAAGGAGCGATTTGTGGTTTGTTAGGTCCGAATGGTGCCGGTAAAACGACGCTAATTCGTCTATTAACAGGACTTATTCGACCGACACAAGGGGATATTTACATCGATGGAAATAGTATGAAAACAAATCGAAAAGAAGTGATGTTGCATACAGGAGCGATAGTAGAATCACCTATCTTCTTTCCATATATGTCAGGGAGGGAGAATTTGAGAAATTTAGTACGCCTACATCCCAACCTGTCTAATGAAGAACAAAAGCAAAGGATTGAAGAGGTGTTGCACATTGTCAGTCTTGAAAATCGAGCAGATGATAAAGTGAAAACATATTCATTAGGGATGAAACAACGGTTAGGAATAGCGCAAGCATTATTAGGAAAACCGTCTTTTTTGATCCTTGATGAACCAGTAAACGGATTAGATCCTATGGGGATTAGAGATTTAAGGGAGCTTATTCGCACGCTCAATCAGCAATATGGCATTACTATATTAGTTTCAAGTCATTTACTAGATGAATTGCAGAAAATTTGTAATAAAATTGTTGTTATTCGTGATGGTAAACTGCTTTGGACTGGTAGCAAAGACCAACTAGCAAGAGAAGATCAAAGCTTGGAGGAAGCTTTTTTGGAGCTGGTATCACAATGAAGCAGCTGTTACTAAGTGAATGGATTAGATTATGGAAACGCAAAACAACATGGATCGCATTTTTAAGTATTCCGCTTATCTTAATTGCAGCTGCCAAGTACCTAGTTTCCCAAAATAATGTAGTTTCTACAAAGTTACCACAGTATACCGTAGCATGGAACTTTCCTGTAATGGGACTTGCGGAAATGCTCATTACAGTTTTTCAAGGGATCATTATCCTGATTGTTGTGTTTAGTGTAACAGAAGAAATAAGAACAGGGCAAATTCGAATGGTATTGTTACGGTCTTATTCCTATACAGAAATCCTATTTGCTAAGTATATAGTTATCATTGGTGTTATATTATTATTTTTTACGGTTTACTTTATTGGAAGTCATATAGTAGGCATTATTTTCTTTCCAATGGTTGATAAGTTCTCGTTATTTTATCATCAAGAGTTAGCTACACCAATAGTAGGCCTTATGTATAATGTAAGATTTTATGGAATAGCATGTTTAACTGCAATAGCTATCATCTCCGTTATGTTTTTTATCGCTGTTGTATGTCGAACTACAACAGCGGCTATTGGAGTTAGTATTGGATTTATAATATTTACGTTAGGATACCCTACAATGCTTTCTTATTTTCATGAATTATTTGGGAATGAGCTATTTGTCAAGTTATACTTTACCTCTATTACGATGATTCAGTTTGAAGGTATTACTAGAATACTAGGAGAAAGCGGTAATGAAGCAGGCTGGAATTATAGTGTGATAGCTATATACATTTCGTTATTTACTGTCTCTACATTTATTGCAATGAATAAGAAAGATTATTTTATATAGGTGGTGGGAAAAGGTGAAAAATATTTGGATAAGTGAGCTTGAACGAGTATTTAAAAGAAAGAAAACGATTGTTGGTATTATCATCTATCTTTTGTTAGTTGGATTCCAATGTTTGTTTCTGTGGAGTTTTGGTGTTGGCTTCTATAATGCAGAAGAGGCGGTATATCTAAATAACCTGAATGCAGCACCGTTCTTTTTGAGAGAGCTTGGGATTTTTCTCATTTTTATTTTAATACCGATGTTTGTGGTAGATAGTTTTAATGGGGAATGTTCATCTGGAGCATATCAATTAATCTTAACACGGCCGCAAGATCGCGCGAAATTATTTATAGTAAAATGGGCAGTTCAAGCAGTCATTATTTTAGCTTTATTAGCAGTAACATGGGTGGTCACAACGTTATTTGGGAATCTATTATTTCCTACCGTTACAGAGACACCTTTCTATCAAATAGAAGGTTTGCAGGTGCTTCAGGCATATGGGTATAGTCTCTTGTTTTACGTAATTGCAGCGTTAGTACTTTTGTCTGTTATTGCATTGGGCGGTGTAATTAGTACCATCATGCCGAATACGATCATATCCTATTTAGCTATTATTGGAATGCTAGTTGGGGCTATCTATTTGTCAGATCACTTTATTTTTTATTTTTCATTGTCTGATTCTATTTTTGACGTACTAGGTGGAGAAAATCATTCATTGCTTATATTAGTGTTCCTTATTATGGTAATTAGCTTTATAATAAACATAACTGTTTGGAAAAAGCGTGATTGGATGGGATAAGAAATGAATGAAAAGATATTGGTAGTGGATGATGAGAAAGATATTGTCTCATTTATGCAAGATTCTTTAGCTGATGAAGGATATCTTGTGTATTGTGCATATAGTAGTACAGAAGCATTGCGAGCATTATCCTGTCATCCAGATTTAATCATTCTTGATGTAATGATGCCGGAAATGGATGGCTTTGAACTGTGTGATCATATTAGAAAAAGCGTTTCTGCTCCTATTATTTTTGTTAGTGCTAAAAAGACGGAACAAGATAGAATAAAAGGCTTAATGGTCGGTGGAGATGACTACATAGAAAAGCCTTTTAGCATGAAGGAATTAAAAATAAGGATCTATGCTCATTTAAGAAGGGAACAGCGGATGCATGGCAAAACACAGCGTCGCTTATTTCAAAAAAATCTTGTTATCGATATGGAAGCATATGAGCTGTACTGTAATGATGTGCAAATTCCCTTCACATATCGTGAATTTGAGATCGTGCAATATTTTGTTTTGCATCCCAATCAGGTGTTATCAAGAGAACAGATTTATGAACAAGTATGGGGTATAGACGCTATGGGCGACTCTACAACGGTTACAGAACATATTAAAAAAATCAGATCTAAGTTGCAGCAATTTGACCCTGATACTACCTACATTTCAACCGTTTGGGGAGTAGGATACAAATGGGAAAGCTAAGCCGGTTTAGAAAGCGGACGTTACGTGGTCAGCTTATTTCCTATTTTCATCTTACTCTTTTATTAAGTATCCTTGCAACGTTGATTACGTGGGGAATAGCATTTGTGGCCTTTTTATGGTTAATTAATACTGATAAAATAAATCCTGCTAATTATTATGAGGAGATGATTCCAGAATTAGCAGCATGGATACAAGAAAAAGGAGATGTACTTTCTGAAGAACATAAAGTTGACTTAGATGATATGATTCCTCTTGATGGTCTAGATTATCAAATAGTTAATTTAGACGGAGAGGTTGTATATGGTAGTATGGCAGAGCAATATATCTCGACTACTGAACGGTTAGAGAATCAAATAAATACGAATATATACGATAAACAGGGCATTATATATTATTATCCTATTTATAATGATGAGCAGGTGATGAACGGTGCGGTAGGCTTTCGCTATCAAGTTAAATTACAATCTAGTAATCCTAAAATGACTCTATTAATAGCGATATTTGGCGGACTTATGTTTTTATCACCGTTTGGCTATTTTTATCTTTTTTCTTATTTGTTTGGAAAACGTTTTAGCAAGAATATTGAAAAGCCATTCAACGATATTATTGAAGGTGCTCACAGGATCCAGCATAATGATTTGGATTTCTCCTTGTCACATATCGACAGTACGGTAGAGTTAAATCACTTAGTAGATGCCTTTGAGAAAATGAAGGAAGCGCTAAAAGCATCTTTGTATAAGCAATGGGATTTAGAACAGGAACGTAAGGATATGATAGCAGCGATTGCCCATGATTTAAAAACTCCTTTGACGATTATTCTCGGTCATGTTGAGGGATTGCTTGAATCGAGACAAACGAACCCTGAACGTATGGAACGATATTTAAAAACGATCCAAGCAAGTGCTGAACGCTCTATTCAATTAATGAAAGACTTGAATGAAGTCTCCACAATTGAACAAGTGGATTTCCGATTAGAATTTACTTCTGTCAACATAAAAGAGTGGCTGGAGTCAAAAGCGACAGAATACATGCTGTTATGTGAAGAGAAGCAAATTACTTTCCAATATAATATAAAAAATTTGGAAAAAGAAACCGTCTTGATCGATCTATTTCGTATTAATCAAGTATTAGATAATGTGTTGATAAACAGCCTGCGATTTACACCGAAGCAAGGAAAAATCAATTGGCAGATTAATATAACAAAAGAGGATATTGTTTTTGAAGTATTAGATAATGGTCCTGGATTCGCCGATAATAACACAACAAGAATCTTTGAAAAATTTTATCAAGAGGATCCATCAAGAAGTAAAAGTGATCATTCTGGATTAGGCTTGTTTATTGCGAAGACGATCGTTGAAAAACATGGAGGGTATATCATTGCAAGCAATCGACCAGAAGGTGGAGCATATATAAAAATAGAAATAAAAAATATAGAATGATAAGAAGGAAATCTAAGTAATAGTACTCACGTAAATCGGTTAATAAAAGAGTTCTATACTTAGGTTTTTTATTTAAAAAGAAAGCATCATTCGTAGTAACGTGATAAGTATAAAAAATTGACAAATAAAATGTATCAGATAAAATATATCTTATACGATATATCGGATTCGATGTATTATAACGAGATTGCTAAATAGGCGGAAAATACTTCTAATATAATTAGATATAGATGGAGAGGGAAGTAGGGAATGCTAAAAATACTTAAATATTTTCAGAAAAAAGAATGGCTATTAGTTGCTTGTGGTTTGCTGTTTATTGTGATTCAAGTATGGTTTGATTTGAAAATACCTGATTTTATGCATGATATCACCACCCTCGTACAGACAGATGGAAGTGAGATTAGTGAAGTATTAAAACAAGGTTCCTTCATGGTATTAAGTGCTATTGGCAGTATGATTTCTGCTATGCTTGTTGCGTTCTTTGCAGCTAGATTAGCAGCCGGTTTCTCTAAACGGTTGCGCGGAAAAGTATTTGATAAAACATTATCATTTAATATGGAAGAGATTAGTGGTTTTTCAACGGCAAGTCTTATCACCCGTTCTACGAATGATATTATCCAAATTCAAATGTTACTTATTTTAGGGTTGGAAATTGTGCTGAAGGCACCGATATTAGCTATTTGGGCAGTCTTTAAAATCATGGGGAAAAGCTGGGAGTGGACGTTTACCACAGGTGTTGCAGTTGTAATATTGCTTGTTTTAATTGCGATTGTTATTTCCATCACACTTCCTAAGTTTAGAATTATTCAACGTTTAACAGATAATTTAAATCTTGTAACGAGAGAGAATTTATCTGGGATTAGAGTTGTACGTGCCTATAATGCGACAGGTCATCATGAACAGAAGTTTGAAAAGGCAAATGATGATTTAACGAGAACAAACCTCTTTACATCGAGAACAATGGCTATTTTAATGCCAGCCATTTCACTTATTATGTCAGGAATGACTCTAGCAATCTATTGGATAGGTGCTTTCTTAATTAATGATAGTGTACAAGAAGCGCGTTTACCATTGTTTTCTGATATGGTTGTATTTTCTTCCTATGCAATGCAAGTCATCATGGCATTTATGATGATTTCTGTTGTCTTTATTATGCTTCCACGTGCGCTCGTTTCAGCGAGAAGGGTAAATGAAGTATTGGATACAGAGGTGAAGATAACAGATGGTAATGGGCAAGAATCCAATGTCACTGGTAAAGTAGAATTTCGTCATGTCAGCTTTAAATACCCTGGTGCAGATGAATACTTTTTGAAAGATATTAACTTCACTGCTACTAAAGGAGAAACGGTTGCCATTATTGGCGCGACAGGTAGTGGGAAAAGCACACTATTTAATCTAATTCCACGTTTTATGGAAGCAACAGAAGGTGAAGTGCTAATAGATGGTATCAATGTTCGTAACTATAATTTAGCTACTTTACGAGATAAGCTTGGCTATGTGTCACAAAAACCTGTGATGTTTAAAGGTACCGTTGCTTCTAATGTTCAATTTGGTGCGCAAGAAGAAGCGTTAGATAAAGAGGTGGAGCGAGCCGTTTCGATTGCGCAAGGTACAGAATTTGTTGAAAAGATGGAAGAAACGTATCAATCAGATGTTGCGCAGAGTGGTACGAATCTTTCTGGAGGACAGAAGCAACGATTATCGATTGCTCGTGCGATTTACAAAAATCCAGAAATTTATTTATTTGATGATTCTTTTTCAGCGTTAGATTATCGAACAGATCGAATGCTTCGCTCAGAACTGAAAAAGCAAATTAAAGATGCAACGACCTTAATTGTTGCACAGCGAATTGGTACGATTATTGATGCAGACCGAATTATCGTGCTTGATAAAGGGGAAGTTGTTGGTATCGGTACACATGCTGAATTAATGAATGACTGCGAAGTATATCAGGAAATCGCTTATTCTCAGTTATCGAAGGAGGAATTAAGTAATGGCTAAACAAACAGATAAACAGCTAGCACCAGAACGTCCAGCGACAGATTTTAGTAGCTTAAAAGATTTGCTTGCTTTCTGTAAGCCATACTATCCATTGATTATTATTTCATTGGTGCTTGCGATGGCTGGAGCGATATTTAGTATTGTGGCACCTGATTTACTTAGTCAAATGACCGATTTAATTACAGAAGGATTAATGGCAAGCATTAATCTTGATGCAGTAGTAAGAATTGGCTTGCTCCTTGTATTGCTATATGGATTAAGTTTCCTTTTTAACTTTGTCGAAGGCTTTATCATGGCAACTGTCACACAACGAGTTTCGAAAAAGTTAAGAAAAGATATCTCGAAGAAAATCAATCGATTACCACTAAGATACTTTGATTCAACGACAACAGGAGATGTATTAAGTCGTGTGACGAATGATGTCGATATACTTGGTCAAACATTGAATCAAAGTTTAAGTACGTTAGTGACAGCTGTGACGATGTTTATCGGTTCGTTAATTATGATGTTTTATACGAATTGGGTTATGGCGCTTTCTGCTATTTTATCAACGTTTATCGGTTTTGGTTTAATGACTTTCATTATTTCCAAATCACAAGGTTATTTTGCTGAACAACAGCGCTCACTTGGGCAATTGAATGGTCATATTGAAGAGATATACACAGGTCACGATGTGGTTAAAGCATATAACGGTGAGCAAATTGCTAAAAAAGATTTTGATGAAATTAATACAAGGTTATATGATAGTGCATGGAAATCACAATTTATCTCTGGGCTAATGATGCCACTTATGATGTTTATTGGTAACTTTGGTTATGTCGTTGTCTGTCTTGTCGGTGCTGTTCTGACGATGAATGGTTCGATTTCCTTCGGTGTTATTGTTGCCTTTATGTTATATGTTCGTCTATTTACCCAACCATTACAGCAGATGGCACAGGCGGCAACAAGTTTACAATCAACAGCAGCGGCTAGTGGCCGGGTATTTGAATTTTTAACCGAAGACGAACTAGAAGCTGAAGACGATAAATTAATCAATATGGACCAGGTAAAAGGGAAAGTAGACTTCCAACATGTTGCGTTTGGTTATACAGAAGAAAAAACCATCATAAAAGATTTTAATATATCGATAGAAGCTGGGCAAAAGGTGGCAATTGTTGGACCAACTGGAGCTGGTAAAACAACCTTAATAAACTTGCTTATGCGATTTTATGAAGTGAGTAGTGGAGCCATTTTGATCGATGATGTACCAATAAGAAAATTAACGAGAGAACAAGTTCATGACCTTTTTTCCATGGTCCTGCAAGATACGTGGTTATTTGAAGGAACTGTGCGTGATAATATTGTTTATACGCAAGAAGGGGTTACAGATGAGCGAGTAAAAGAAGTGTGTCAGGCAGTCGGTTTACATCATTTTATTGAAGCAATGCCTGAAGGATATGATACGGTACTTGATGATACGGTGACCCTTTCAACAGGACAAAAACAATTAATGACAATTGCGCGAGCGATGATTAAAATTGCCCCATTAGTTATTTTGGATGAAGCAACAAGCTCTGTTGATACTAGAACAGAAGTATTGATCCAACAAGCAATGGATAAATTGACGGAAAATAAAACATCCTTTGTTATTGCACATCGATTATCAACGATTAAAAATGCAGACCTAATTCTCGTTATGAAGGATGGAGATGTTATGGAAACGGGGACACACCAAGAATTGCTAGACAAACAAGGCTTCTATGCAGATTTGTATAATAGTCAATTTGAAGACGTTTCTTAAGTAAGACGTGTCGATCTAAAATGATGTAGTATGAGGTGAAATTATTGTCTAATAGTAAAGAGCTTTTTTATGAACAATTAACAAAACTAGTGAAGATGTTACGTACTCAAGGTGTAGATATATCGATTTGTAGAAAACCTAACATCAATACGTAAAAGAAAAAAGGTGGGGAAGAATGTTAGATAGAGTAGATTTTGTTCGAGAATCCATTGAATTTCTGCACGATTTTATTATTAAAAGTATTCAGAAACACGCAGAAAATTATGGTGTTACGGCTCCACAGCTTCGGGTTATATTTGAAGTGTGGGTAAATAAACCGATCAGTATTAAACAATTAACAGAAAGATTACGTATGACACAAAGTACTGTTTCAGATATTGTCGATCGACTTACAGCAAAAGGGATTCTAATGAAAACACCAAATCCAAATGATAAGCGGTCTGTTGATATTACTGTGACAGATACATTCTTGGAACAGGTAAATAAAGGTGACTTGGAGCCATTAAATAAACTACTTAGAGAGGCTTTGCAACAATTGCAACCAGAAGAACAAGAAGCAGTCGAAAAAGGGATGCGAATACTCGTAACAGCAGCCAAAGAGAAAATGGAGTCAGAAGGTATGGATACACTAGACTCGTTTGATGTATTGTTCGTGCCAAAAGGGAATAGAGAAAAGTGATGAAAAGACCAAATCGTTGTTGATTTGGTCTTTTTGATTAATCGTTGAATATTTGTTTCTTTAAGCTTTATTATGCATAACTTTTTTCTAGTTCATCAACTAGTGAACCTACATAGGCAACGGCATCTTTAATAGCATCTGGCTTTGTCATATCAACTCCAGCTTTCTTTATCAGCTCAAGTGGTTTTAGTGAACCACCAGATTTTAGTACTTCTAGCCAGTTGTCAGCAGCAGGTTTTCCTTCTGTTTGGATTTTTTGTGCGACGGCTGTTGCTACTGTTAAGCCCGCTGAATATGTATATGGATATAATCCCATATAATAATGTGGTTGACGCATCCATGTTAAGCCAGCTCCTTCATCAAAGCTCACCGTATCACCCCAGAAGTTTTGTAATGCTTCTAATTTTTGTTGTGAGAGCACGTCAGCTGTTAATGGTGTACCTGCTTCAGCAAGTGCATAAACACGACGTTGAAATTCCCCTTCTAACAGATGTGTAACAAAATTATGATAATAGGTTCCGATTAATTGGGTAATAACCCAACGTTTCATTCGTTTATCATTTGTTTTACTTAATAAATGGTTTGCTAATAATAATTCATTAATCGTGGATGGCGCTTCTACAAAATAAGTGGAAGTACGTGTATTCAGCAGATTTTGATTTTGCCCTGCTAAATAGAAGTGTCCAGCATGACCTAGCTCATGTGCTAACACAAACGCACCACGCATCTTATCTGTCCAAGTAATTAAAATATATGGGTGCACACCATAAGGGGTAGAGCAAAATGCCCCTGTTTGCTTCCCGATGTTATCGGCTAAATCTACCCAACGTTCATTTAATCCTCGTTTCATAATGTCACTATATTCAGGTCCCATTACTTTGAGTGCATCAAGAATAACAGCTGATGCCTCTTCGTAGGTAGTAGGCGGATTAAAATCAGGGTCTAACGGTGCTTTTAAATCAGCATAGTGCAGTTCGTCTAATCCAAGTTTTTCTTTCAATAATTTAGCGTATCGACGCATATGTGGAGCGAGTTCTTTTTGACTTACATCTAATTGATTATGATACATTTCCTTCGTTACTTGTTGTGGCGCAAGTAGCATATCTGTTACAGATTCATAGTTTCGTAGACGTGATAGTGTTACTTGTTTGGTTACTTCTGTTGCATATGTAGCAGAATATGTATGCTTATATTGATTTAATGTTTTCGTAAATGATTGGTATGCTTCTCGACGAATTCTCGTATTTGTTTCCTCTTCATAACGATCTTCATACAATGCAGCAGACATTGGCAATGGAGCACCATCATCATCTTGAATCGATTCAAATGTCATATCAGACGATTTACTTCGCTGATAAATCATGTATGGCGCATCATGAACTTGACCTAAGGCAGCTAATGTTTCTTCGATTTCAGGAGCAAGTGTATGTTCTTTCTTTTCTAATGTGTCTGTTAATGTTTTTTGGAAGGGAGTAAGCTTTGGTTCTTTTTGCAAAAATTGTTCCACTTGTTCTTCAGATAATGCTAAAAGTTCTGATTGAATAAAAGATAGTTTTGCTTGGATGCTTGCTAATGTAGCATCGACCTTGGAAGCGTCTCGTTGATTAGCAGGATCACTACCATCTGCACTGTTACGCAAATTAGCATAAGTAGCAGCACTGATTACACGTTTCATAAAGTTCTCATATGTAGTTAATCCATTAAGTAATGTAGTAGCATCATTTACTAGCTTCCCTTTGAATGCTGTTACTTGTGAAACATCTTCTTGGAGTGCTTCTAATTCTTGTTCCCAAGCTTCGTCAGTCGGGAATAAGTCTGTTAAATCCCATGTGTGTTCAGTCGGTACCTCAGATCGTTTGAGGCGTAATTCTTTTGTCGTAGTCATCTAAAATCCTCCTTTAAATAGTTCGACTATTCTAACTATTATAGTGCATTGTTTACTAGATGAACAGAATATTGGTAGATGATTGGACAAACTGTTTGAACACGAACGCTAACAGTTTGTTATTGCGCTTTCCTCAGAGCTTGTTGTTTCCTATTACTCCAAATAGTGACAAGACTATGGAGGATCATGCCAATGATGACGAGTGAAATGCCAATAAAAGATAGGATGCTAGGGAGTTCTGGATCATTTCTAGTTCCTATTCTAGATAAAAGTAAACAGCAACGCATCCCTATCCAAGCAATATTCATCTCTCTGATTATTTTAGCAGGGGTTTTTCTCACGCAAGTAGAGCATGCCAATGCAGTACCAATTACAAGTGTATTACTTTGCATTCTACCACTTTTACTATCAGCCATCGCCTATCCGTTAGGAAACCGCAAAATGATGCAAGTAGTAAACAGTGAATTGAATACGTTCCAACGAATTTTAGGAATGACGATTGCTTCTATGCCATTTTGGCTTATTAATAATGGTTAATTGAAATGTAGCAGCAACGAGCCAACCGGGTCCATAAATAGTCGCAAAAGCAAGTGGTGCATAAAAAAATCCGAATCCAACAGTACTTCATGTTAACCATGCTGTTGGATGTTGCTTCATATGTAGTATGACAGGTTTTACCTTTCGTTGATAGCCAACGATTAGAAGGAGTAATGGCAACATAAAGAGAAATCTAAGTGATGCACTCCAAGCCCAGCTTCCTCCATCAAGTTCCATGGAGCGATTCAGTATAAAGGTAACCGAGAAAAACATCGCTGATAAAATTCCCATACATATTGCTTTCATTTTTTCGCTCCTCTGTCATGGGGTTTATTATCTTACAAAGAATGTTGTGTTGTTTCTTCTTTCGTTGCTTTCTTTATATTATTGATTAGGTGATAAAGACGGAAAATACTACTGACTACGAGCCCAGTTCCGACTATCAAATGTAGCAGGTTAACGGAGTCCATGACAGAAGAATAAACTATCCCTAAAGCAGTAAATAAGATGATGATAAAGAAAACTAATTGAAATTTTACATAACCGCTGATGGCTTTCATGCAAAAATTCCCCCTTTTGCAAAAAGATTTTCTATATTATACCAAAGAATAAATGATTTTTGGGGAATAATGGTTGTTTTTTATCATCAATAGGCGATTCATCTCCCACCTTAAGGAATGAGAAATAGTAGGTGGGAGATGAATCGCCCACTCGATGGTTCGACTATTCTTCTTTGAAATGACCTATCCGCGATGTAAAATATGGTATAATAGATGTATCATGATACAGAAAGAGGTGAAAGCAATGCTCATCAAAAAGGCCTATCAATTCCGTATCTATCCAACAAATGAACAGAAAAGACAGATTGCGAAAACCATTGGCTGTTCTCGTTTTGTCTTCAATCATTTTTTAGCTAAGTGGAACGACACCTACAAACAAACAGAAAAAGGACTGACGTATAACGCTTGTTCTGCTCAACTACCCAAGTTGAAAAAGCAATTAAGCTGGCTAAAAGAAGTAGACAGCATTGCCCTTCAATCCTCTTTGAAAAACCTCTCAGATGCCTTTTCTAGATTCTTTAAAAAGCAAAACAAAGTCCCACGATTCAAGTCCAAAAAACATACTGTTCAATCCTATACAACGAAGCAGATAAACGGAAATATCGCCATGGAAGGGAACAAAATCAAACTACCTAAATTAGGGCTCGTTCGCTTTGCGAGAAGTCGTGAAGTTGAAGGTCGGATACTAAGTACCACTATTAGACGCAATCCAAGCGGCAAATATTTCATCTCTATTCTTGCAGAAACAGACGTACAACCATTAGAAAAAACAGCATCAGCTATCGGAATCGACTTAGGTATCACAGACTTTGCGATTCTTTCTGATGGTCAAAAGAAAGGCAATCATCGCTTCACTGCTAAGATGGAAAAGAAATTAAAACGAGAACAACGCAAACTATCCAGACGTGCTCTCTGTGCGAAAAACAACGGAATCAACCTACTAGATGCCAAAAACTATCAAAAACAAAAACGTGTAGTTGCAAGATTACATGAACAAGTCATGAATCAACGTGACGACTTCCTGAATAAGTTAAGCACAGACATCATCCAAAACCACGATGTGATCTGTATCGAAGACTTGAATACAAAAGGAATGTTACGAAATCATAAACTAGCAAAATCCATTTCTGATGTATCATGGTCTAGCTTTGTATCCAAACTAACATACAAAGCAAAATGGTATGGCAAAAAGATCGTGAAAATAAGTAGATGGTTTCCGTCGAGTCAACTATGTTCTGCTTGTGGACATTACGATGGCAAGAAGTCGCTAGATATAAGGGAATGGACTTGTCCAGCTTGTCATACGCATCATGACCGAGATGTCAATGCGAGTAAAAATATCTTAGCAGAAGGTCTGAGAATACACGCTTCTGCTTAGAGTAGATAGGATTAAACCGTAGGGACTACGGGGATAGCTTGGTAAAGAAGAGAAACCTCTGCTAGTTAAGAAATATACTAACAAGTACGCTCTGTTCCCAAGAATCCCCCACTTCAAACATCCTGAAAGGAGATTAAGTGGGGGTAGTTCAACTGCTGGACCTGATCATGAAGCAATGCCGTATAAAGACTTTCAAGACTGTATGAATCAGGCTGTAGATGCTTATAAAGGAGCAGATAGAACAAGGAATAGCAACAATAGCGAGATATATTGCTAAATTTGAAAAGCAACAAGTGATGCTGAAGGAAAGAGAACAGATTAGAAATTTATAAAAGTAGGTGTATTAGATGAAATATGCTATTTATCAAATGGATGTCATTGTCGCAGATCCAGCAGCAAATAGAGATAAAATAAAAAGATGGATTGAACAACAAGTAAAGGAAGATAAACCAGATACGATCGTATTACCGGAAATGTGGAATGCGGGCTACGCGTTGGATCAACTCGACCATTTAGCAGATAGTAACGGGGAAATAACCATTGCTTTCTTAAGTGAACTAGCTAAACAACATCAAATCAATATTATCGGTGGCTCTATTGCAAATAAAAAAGCAAAGGGAATCTATAATACTAGTTATATAGTTAATCGTGATGGTGAACTTGTCCATCAATATGACAAAATCCACCTTGTGCCAATGCTTGATGAGCCGAAGTATTTAATTGGTGGGGAAGAGAAGGGGACTGTATTTGCCTTAGATAGGATAAAAATGGGAATTATTATTTGTTACGATCTTCGATTTCCAGAATTGATGAGAGATTTAGCTTTGCAAGGAGCTGAGGTGATTCATGTTGTTGCACAATGGCCAACTTCGAGGAAAGACCATTGGACAGCGTTGCAATATGCGCGAGCAATTGAAAATCAGTGTTACCTTATTTCTGCTAATGGTAGCGGAGTATGTAACGGGACAGCGTTTGCTGGTGAATCACTTGTCATCCATCCATCAGGTGAACTGTTAGTAGCAGGAAAACAAGAGGAAGAATCGACAGTCAGAACAAGCATTGATTTAGCTGAAGTTGCTGAGATACGTAAAAATATTCCTGTGTTCGATAGTAGAGTACCACATTTATATTCTGTATAAACAACAAGCATCTCAACATTGAGATGCTTGTTAATTAGTTTGCTTCTTTAATTTTTTGCATAAGTTCTTTCAATTCTATCGTAATTTCATTTAATGTATGAATAAATGTCGATAGGTATTCAACTTCGGCTTTCTGTTCTTCAGAGTTTTTCACAGAAACTTGCGCATGTGATGCGGTTTCTGTTGCAATTGCTTGTATCTCATACATCGACTGCATCGCTTGGTTTGTTGTGTTGTTTGCTTCATTAGTAGACTTAGATATTAATTCTAATCGATTTTTTGTTTCTATAACCGATTCGAAAATACGCTGGAAAACTTTATTTGTTTGTTGCATACTTTGTTCACTTGCTTCTACTTCTTTCATCGTTTCTTGTAACGATGCTTCGGAGGATGATGTATCCTGTTGTATGGCTGTAATCAATGTTGTTACTTGTTTAGCAGCATCTGCTGTTTCTTCTGATAATTTTCGTACTTGCTCTGCTACTACTGAAAAACCTTTTCCATGTTCACCAGCTCTGGCGGCTTCAATTGCAGCATTTAACGCTAATAAATTGGTTTGAGCAGAGATGTCTGTTATTAGCTGAATAATTTTGCTGATTTCATTCGATCTACTTGTTAATGATTGGAATGTGTCTGTTGTGTTACTAACAGAGCTGCGCAACGTATTCATTTGTTCAATTGTTTGCTCTAATGTATCATTTCCTAGTTGCACTTCGTTTTCAGCATTTATCGTAATTTGTGCGACATTTACGGATTCTTGATCAATCTCTTTCATCTTATTCGTGATACTATTCATATTTTGTACATTATCATTTATTTTAACATGTTGATTAGTGGCATCTTCTGCAATCTTATTAGTATGTTCCACAGTTTGTGACATTAATATTTGATTTTTTTCGTCAACATTCTGTACTTTTTGAGAAGTATCTGTTAGCTTTTCTGTTGTTTTACTTAGCTTATTTAGCATTTCTTGGAGCATACGCTCATGCTCTTCTTTTTTATTCAAGTTGTCTGATAGACGGTTTCTCAGAATGACCTGCCAACCAACTGCCGATGATGTTGCGAGCAGGAATAAGGCATGGATCAATAACATAGAAAAGGAATATGTCTCTGTTCCAAATACATAGTTAGTAAAGAGAAAATAGCCTAAGATATGTTGTAATGCGAAGATAGTCGTCATAATGCCAATTAAACTGACTCGCTCATAATAGCCTATCATGGCTACAACCATAAAAATGGAGAAGTGGTACTCGACCATTCCTTCACCACCTGCAATCATCGAAATACTACTGAATGTAATCGTTAAAGTAACTAATACGGGTATGAATGGGTGGTCCTTTTGCCGAATATATAACATAATGGTTATAAAAAAGAGAATTACTGGCACAATAAGAAGGATGTTCAGCACAAGGGCTAACTGTGGCGCAAGTGCACCGTGATGCATGTGCCACCTGTCAGAAATATGAAAAAACCGGTGTAATAAGTGAATGCAACCTGAAGCAAATAGTACGCAAAATGCGAATATGAGTCCAACTTTATTCTTTGCTTGCAATAATGGCAACTCCTTTCGTTTGCTGTGATTATATTATGTATTAATAAAGAGTTATATTTAAATATATGTACCTATTTAGCTGAAAACGTCTTATGTATACAGTTGAGTCACTAGAGTTTAGTGTTCAATAGGTGCGCCATATGAATATATAATAGTGCGATCGACTCACTTTTTGTGATTGTATCATATTCGACAATAAAAGTGTAACATTTATTCATGCTATTGAGTAAATATTGTTTGCATGCGAATTTTCGACATTTTTTTGGATTTGAAGTCGAATTATTTTCATTCAATGGCAGATAGAGTTATCATTAATAAGTAAGATAGTTAGTAAATATAACCTAATACGATGGAGGTATGAAAAATGAGTAAAATAGCAATTATTACAGGTGGAGCAAGTGGTCTTGGATTGGCAACAGCAAGTAGATTAGCTCAAGAAGGCGTGAATATTTCTGTCGTAGACGTCAATGAAGAAGCAGGAGCTAAAGCTGTAGAACAATTAAAAGGTCAAGGTGTTGACGCAATTTTTGTTAAAGCGGACGTTTCGAAATCTGCAGATGTAAAAAATTATGTAGATAAAACAGTAGAACATTTTGGAACAATTGATTATTTCTTTAACAACGCTGGGATTTCTGGTAGCGGAAAATTCTTTTTAGATACAGATATAGAAGAAATTGAAAAAATTGTAGAAATTAACTTATTTGGTGCGTTATATGGTGTTCGTTATGTTGCAGAAGTAATGCTTAAAAATGGTGGAGGAGCTATTGTTAACACTTCATCAAGTGCTGGTGTTACTGGACAAGACTCTGTAGTAACATATTCAGCTACGAAACATGCTATTGTAGGTATTACGAAAAGTATGGTGGCAGAATATGCGAAAGATGGCTTACGTGTAAATGCTATTGCACCAGGTCCAACAGAAACACCAATGGTAAAAGAATTTTATGAAGCAAACCCTAAAATGAAAGAAAATGCAACAAGTGGTATTCCACAAAAACGTCTTGGAACACCAGAAGAAGTAGCAGAATTAGTTACCTTCTTATTAACTTCTAATGCAAATTATATCAATGGCGAAGTAATTCGTATTGATGGTGGCTTTACAAATACGAAATAATGGATGTCGCAAGGAGATTTTTATGAATAAAGTAGAAGCATTTATTACATCTGTTCCTCTTATGAAGGCTTTAATGCGTGAGGATATGATGATCACGGTATTCGATCATGAAAAATATCTTTATTATTCACCTAGTGAAGAGCTTAATTTTGGTCATAAGCCTGGTGATCCATTGCCTAACAATTATTTGAATTATGCAATGGTGAATCAACAAGGAACAACGGTTGTTCATGTACCTGCTGATGAATTTGGCGTACCTTTTGACAGCATTTCTATTCCGATAAAAGATGATAATGGTGAAATGATTGGGGCTATCAACGCTGCTGTCAGCACAAGAAAAAAAGATGCATTGATAGAGATTATTTCATCTGTTGAAGGTATCGCCAATGAATTGCAGGGGCGTGTAGAAGAAATTGCATTAAATGCAGAGAGTTTAACAGAAAAATCAACACACATGCAAAACCAAACACAAAGTACCGTAGAATATTCCTCTAATATTCAAGATATCGCTGCAACGATCAAAAATATTAGTGATCAGACGAACCTATTAGGGTTAAATGCATCGATAGAAGCTGCAAGAGTAGGAGCTGCAGGTGCAGGATTTGGAGTAGTAGCAGAAGAAATTAGAAAGCTATCTAGTAATTCTAAAGAAGCCACAGGCAGAATAGAAGATACGCTTAAAAGTATTACGAATTCTTTAGTAGCTCTTCAAGCTGAGTACGATACAATAGCAGACTCTTCACAAAAAGAAATGAATCTTGTACAGGATTTCATTACGCAAGTAGAAGAATTAAAAACAACATCTGATAAGCTAAGAGATTTTATGAAAGATAGTGTGATTGATTAAATGTGAAGAAGGGCTGCCTCAACCGATTAGGTTGAGTGCAGCCCTTTTTCAAGTTGATAGTAAATCCCCAAAAACTGATCGCAATAGAAACAGATCAACCATCAAGTTGATGATTGATCTGTTGTTAAAATGGCTTCGTGATCATCAATAATATGATCGCCAAGAGTAATGTGTTCTCAACATACTCTGTGCGTAATAATTTTTTTACGTAGTAATGGTACTCGTCAGGAACGTAATCAAGATTATCATCAGCAAGTAATTCTTTGATCGGTGTAGAATATTTCTTTAAAATAGTTGGCCCTAACGATAGAGCGATAAAGAAAAGAACCATACTGACAATGTACCAACCTTGTTGAAAGAGAAAGGTATTGATTGCACCCATCAATAGTCCCGTTATTAAAACAAGTACCCCGCCAATCATGACAAAGATGTGCACCTTTCGTTTTATCGCAAAAGCGTGTCTAATCTCTGGTAACGTTTTTGCTGATTTAACGATGGTTGTTAGTACAAATCCAGGTCCTACTCCAACGATAGCAGAGAAAATATGAATAATAACTAGGATAGTGTAAATTGTGTGCATCAGGTCACCTTCTTATTTTTTTCTCTTAAGATATATTTCATTTTGGTGGTTCTTTTAATTCCTCACCATTTTTTCCTTGATAGCGAATGCCCCAGCCAGTCAGTGCAGCGACTAACATAACGATCACAAGGAACCAACCTTGGAATACGAATGGGAATACAGCAGTTGGTGATACAACAGGAAGCCATTCATATGTTTCCTGCATCATGCTGATAGTTGACCAACCGAGTAGTACTGGCGCTCCCCATGGGAAAATATAACCTAATGCTGATGTAAGTGCATCAAGCATGTTTGCACGTCGATAACTATGAATTTTATATTTCTCACCGATTTCTTTAACAAACGGTGCTGCAGCAATTTCGGCCGCTACGTTAATTGTAATAGCACTATTCAATAATGATACAATTGCCCATATAGACAATTCGGCACGTCGAACAGAGTTTTTAATCCATTTCATTAATGTATCAGTAATCACTTGCATCGTACCACCTAAACGTAACAGATGTGCAGACGCCACAATTAATAAAATTAACACTGCCATTGTAATGTAGCCAGTAATACCATTAATTAGTGCACCTTCTACCATATTTTCTGAGTCAGGATTAAATTGAATAACATCACTAAAAGACCCAACCGGTAAGACAAGGAACATAACGATAGAAATTAAAATTCCCCATGTTAAGGAGGTAATAATGTGTTGTCCTGATATTGCTAAAAATAGTACGACGGCAAAAGGTATAAGCATTAATAATCCCGTTGGATCTGTAGTAGCCTGGATACTTGCTTGGTTTTCTAATGAGCCACCACCACCAAAAATTACGAAGATAATTAATGTTGGAATTGCCGCTGCAATAGCATATTTAAAACGACTTCTTACTACACTAGGAACATCTGCACCTTGGGTAGTAGCCGATACAATCGTGGTATCTGATATTGGTGCTAAGTTATCGCCAAATACAGCTCCGGCAAGAATCGCAGCAAATAAAATCGTTGGATCTGCTCCTGTTGCTACTCCGGCAGGAAACATTAAAGTACAAAATGCAACTGTTGTACCATAACCGGTACCAACCGCAGTAGAGAATACGGCAGCAAGGACGAATGTCATACCGACAAAAAGTCCACCTGTGAATCCGGTAATCATCCCGACCCAGACCAGACCTTCAACAAGTCCACCAACCTGCAATACTTGAGCGAACATACCTGCATAGAACCAGGCAACCATTGCAATCACACCAATAGGTTGTGCAAGTCCGTCAAATAATCCTTGAGCATAGTCTGACCATTTACTCTTGGAAAAGAACAATCCTAAGGTTATACCTATAATTGCTCCAAGGACAAGTCCGATCTCGGATGATAATTGTAATACACTTGTTGTTATTGCCCAGACGACAAAGAATAATAGTGGAACGGCTGCGCCAAACGCACCTAATCGAAAATCTAGCTTCTCTATTTTTGAATTCCCGGTCGCACGAGATAATTGTTTATCTTGTCCCATAGATATCCCCCTTTTTCTATAAAAGACTCCTAACATTGTACCATATATTGCAGAGGAATTAATAAGATTTTTTTGGTTAAATCATGATAAAATGTGTATGATGGATGATTATTTCTGGAGGGGGATATGATGGTACAAAACAAATGGAAAATGAAGCTTACTTTGTTACTGACACTACTTGGAGCGATAGGTATTATTGCGATTATACCATATGAAATGACCGCATTAATGAACGATGAGGTGCCTCAATCGCTGCCAAATCCAGTTCCAGCTTCACTAGTAATGACGATTAATTCTATTATACGAATAATCTTTTTATTCGTCTTAGTATTATTTGGTGTGCGGCTTCAAAAAAGAACAAGTCTGAGAGCACCTATTTTCGAAGCGTTGATATATGATAGAAAAGAGCTCCATATCTCTACAAAATGGATTGGCATAAGTATTGCGATTACCTTCATCGGGTCACTTGTGACGATTTTACTTGATTTATTTGTCTTCACGCCATTCATCACCATATCTCAGGCAGATACAACAACAATGGTATGGTGGGAAGGACTGCTAGCAAGTTTATATGGTGGTATAACAGAAGAGTTGATGTTGCGATTATTTGTGATGACATTGATTGTTTGGATATTAGCAAAAATAACCCAAAAGCAAGGGAGTGACATTCCACGTAGCTTTTATGTTACAGGGATTATCCTTGCAACCATTTTATTTGGTTTAGGGCATTTGCCTGCAACGATTCAGTTGTTCGGTGAATTATCTCCAATCCTTTTGATTAGAGCGTTAGTATTGAATGGAATGCTAGGATTATGGTTTGGTTATTTATATTGGAAAAAAGGATTAGAATACGCCATTATCGCGCATATGGCAGCAGATATATTCATTCATGTGCTATTTGCATCAGTACTTGGATAATAAAAAGCCTCTAAACAGATTAGAGGCAAATAACCGTTTTATCTGGTAAAGAAATCAAATCCTAAAGCGGTCAGTATACCGAAGGCTAATGCCCATACACCGATACTAAAGGTAGACCATAATAACGTTGCGCGTTTGGTTGCACCTAGTGTCATTCCGATAAATGCGGCGATATGTGAACCGATTAAGATAGGGCCTAGCATAACCATTCCAGGCAAGCCGTATTTATTCCATAATGTTTTGGCTCTGTCTTGACGTTTTGATTGCTTCTGTTCATTACGTTTAGCGAGCCATCGTTTAAATTTATCGTAGCCGAAAATGAGTGGTACAATCGTTGCCATATTTCCAATGAAAGCAACTAGTATGACTAAAGCAGGATTTAACCCTGAGATAATACCAACAGGGATAACAATTGCAATTTCTAACCAAGGTATTGCAGCACCTACAAAGATGAGCAGGTATTCTACCATTTATTTTCTCCCCTTTAAAAAAGGACTGATGCTATAACTAACATCAGTCCTTAAAATTAAGAAACAACAACGAATTCTTGCAATAATCGTTCGCAAAATTTTTCGCAACGGTGAAGGTCTTCATCTTGAGGTGTTAATTCTACTTTTAACGTTACGGCAAGATTAGTATGCACGTAGAGCATATCTCTAAAACTGTCAACTGCTCCACAATAATAAGGATAGAAGCTATCACCGGTTCCAAATACACCTGTTGTTACATGCTTTACATCTTCCTCTTCAAATGCTTCAAAGACTTCTTCCATTTCCATTGGTAAATCACCATTATCCCAAGAGTACGTACCGATTGTGACGATATCGTAGTCATGAAGCTGAGAAGCTTGGAATTCATCAACTGGAATTAAGTCTGTCTCCACTTGATGCTGATTCATTTTCTCACCGATAATATCTGCCAGAGTAGACGTATTACCAGTGACGGATGTATAGATTATAGCGGCCTTCATTTGGATAAACCTCCTTTATTAAAATGAGAGCATGACGGTTTAGTTATTACGAATAGTGATTTCTTACAATTCATCAAATCCGTTAGAAGATGATACTTTCGTATACGTACGAGATTTTTGCTCGAAAAAGTCTGATTTTGTTTCATTCATCATTTCATCACTGAAAACGTGAATCCATTGCATTGGATTTTCTCGTTCAGGATAATAGTTGTCTAAGCCGATTTGGCGGAAACGCTTGTTAGCTAAATATTCTACATAGCCATGGAATTCATCTAGATCAATTCCTTCAATATCTTTAAGAATGTAATTTGCCCATTCTTTTTCTAATTGTACAGCTTTATCAATTGTTTGATAAACATATTGAATGTTTTCTTCTGTATTTAGCTCAGGATTTTCTGTTAGTAAAATACGTACAAACTGGGAGACGAAATAAGCATGTTGCATTTCATCACGCTGAATATAACTGATCATTGTACTTGTTTTTAGCATTTTTTGTTGACGTGCTAAATGATAGAAGAAGGCAAAACCTGCATAGAAATAAATACCCTCTAGGTTGATTGAATTGATTGCTAATTCAAATAAGCGTTGTGGTGTTGGATTTTCACGGAATGCTTCATAGCTATCAAGGATTAATTGATTTCTTTTACGAACAATAGGATCTTCTTTCGCTTGGTCAAATCGTTCATTTTGCTCACGTAAAGGTACTAATGAACTCAAGATGTAAGAATAAGATTCATTGTGTACCGCTTCTTGTTGTGAAATGACAGCGAAAATAGCTTTAAAGCTTGAATCTGTTACATAATCCATCACATGTGTCATTGTCGGTGTTTGTAAACTATCTAGAGAAGCTAATTGGGTATTAACACGTAAGAAAACATCTTTTTCGATATCTGTTAAGTTATCCCATTGTTTGATGTCATCTTGCATATTAATTTCTTGTGCCTTCCAGAAGTTGGCAAGTAATGTTTGATATAAATCATACATTTGTGGATAGGCAATATCATTCCAGTTCAATAGACCTGATGATTCGCCATTAATCAGGCCTGTGGCTTTATTAGGATATGTTGGATTCAATAATTTAATTTGTGATAAAGGTTTATCAGCTTGTGACATGTTATATAGCCCCTCCTTTGATTTTCAATTATATAAGTGCGTTTTTGTCATATTCATATATAGACTATGACAATAGGAGAGGGGTTAATCCCCTAACCTTTTTGTCACAGTCTTGTTTGCTTACAACTAGAAGGGAAGACCTTAACTATGGCATGCTTCACATTCTTCAATTTCTGTTTGAGAAGTACTACGAACATAGTAAGTGGTTTTTAATCTGTTTTCCCATGCTGTCATGTGTAAGTTTAATAATTCTTTTGCTTTAATATCATGACGTACATATAGGTTAAAGCTGATTGCTTGGTCAATATGACGTTGACGTTTCGCATTTTGTTTAATGCTCCATACTTGATCAAGGTCATGACGAGCGCGACGGTAATAGTTATATGTTACGTGATCAAGATCTGGTGCTGTTACTTTAAATTTAAAGTTTTTCTTTTCTTCTGCATACTCTACATTGTAGATTGGGTCGATACCATCTGTTGAGCCACCAATTTTCGCAGTAGAAGAGTTAGGTGCTACAGCCATTAACCAACCGTTACGAATACCGTTTGCTGCAACATCTTTACGTAATTCGTTCCAACGATCAGAGTGATAGTCACGACGATCGAAGTATACACCAGTTTCCCATTCAGAGCCTGCAAATTCAGAATAAGCACCTTTTTCTTTCGCTAATTCCATAGATGCTTTAATTGTGTAGTAAGCAATGTCTTCATATACTTTATCCGCATATTCAACAGCTTCATCAGATTCCCAATGAATGCTTTCTAATGCAAGTAGGTGGTGCCATCCAAATGTACCTAATCCAACTGCACGATATTTCTTATTCGTTACTTGTGCCTGACCAACTGAAATCGTATTTAAGTCGATAACATTGTCTAGCATACGAACTTGAATTGCGATAAGACGATCTAATACTTCTGCACGTACTGCATTTGGTAAGTTAACAGAAGATAAGTTACAAACAACAAAGTCACCAGGTTTACGAACGATAACAATGTTTCCATCTTCATCTTGATATTCTTTAGAAATAGTTGTTGGTGACATGTTTTGGGCAATCTCTGTACATAAGTTACTGCAATAGATAGACGTTTTACCAACACCACGTTTGTGTTTGTTCGGGTTTTGACGGTTTACTTCATCACGATAGAACATGTATGGCGTACCAGTTTCTAATTGTGCAACCATAATACGAGCCATAATATCCATAGCACGGTATGTTTTTCTAGGAAGTAATGGATGATTGACAGCTTCCCAATATTTTTCTGAGAAGTATTTGTTATCTTCTTCATCATAGAAATCTTCTAGTCCAAGTGGATTACCGTTCTCGTCTTTCCAACCCATCATTTGTTTTACTTGGTGTGGACAGAATGTATGCCATTCACCGATACTTTTTCCGCTAGCATCTGTTTCTTTTAATTGCTCCATGAAAAGGTCAGGGATAGAAACACCTGTAAAGATATCGTGTGCTTTACGACGTTCATCACCATTGTTTGTTTTTAAGTCTAAGAATCCGTTCATAATATCTTTATGGAATACATCTAAGTAAATGGCTACGGCACCTTGGCGTTGACCTAATTGATCAACACTAACAGCTGTGTCGTTAATAAGACGAATCCATGGTACAACACCTGAAGAGTTACCTTTGAATTTCTTAATATCAGAACCTAACGCACGGACTTTACCATAATAGATACCAATACCACCACCGTCTTTACTTAGACGCGCGATATCCCAATTATTTAAGTAAATACCATCTAAAGAGTCATCAACTGTATCAATGAAGCAAGAAGACAGTTGTCCATAGCTTTTACCTGCATTTGATAGTGTTGGTGTAGCTACTGTCATATAAAGGTTACTTAATGCCCAGTATGCTTCTTTTACTAATTCTACTCTTTTCTCTTGTGGTTCGTTTTGCATTAATGTCATCGCAATGATCATGAAACGTTCTTGTGGTAGTTCATAAAGGTTACGATCATGGTCTCTTGCTAAGTAACGGTCACCTAGTAAGAATAATCCAATATAGTTGAACAGATTATCTTTATCTGCATCAATTGCTTGTTGTAAAGAAGTAATATCTTCTTTTGTATAATGATTTAATAATTCCGTTGAATAGATGCCTTTATCTGTTAATGTTTGAATTAAATGATAAAAGTCACCATATTTATCAGCTTGATCATAGCCACGATTGTTAGCCGCTTCTTGATACAATTGTGATAAATGGAAATGCGCCGCAACAAAAGTCCAATTTGGCTCGTCCATTGCTATACGGTTAAGTGAATAGAATAATGCCTCTTGTGTAGCTTCGTTTTCAGCTTTTGTAGATTCTTCGATACGGAGTCGGATTTCTTTCGTATCTAACCCAAATTTCGCTTCTGCATCTTGTAATGCTTTGGTTACCGACTCTTTAATAGATTTGACTTCAGTTGTCATGAAAAAACCTCCATATACATAATAAAAGCCCCGTTGTTGGAGCGATATTGTTCAAAAAAGATCGATGATAATCTTTTATATATAAAACTTCATAAGATAGATAAAAAAGGTGTAGGACACCATATATGGATATTTCGTGTCGACCTAATAACTATATATGGTATTGTAACTTATTCAGCGATTTTTTACAAGAAAAAATGATCACGAAAAGTATTCAAATAATTTGTAAAAGTGTTGATGTTGAGAGATATAGTATATCTGATTGGGACGTTTGTATCAACTTTAAAAACTGCATTTTTTTTCGCGAAAAAAGTTAATAAATGGTATGATTTAAATAGCGATTTTTTGAAATTTTCAATAAAAATAATAGAGGTGATAGAGTGGTAACGATAGAGGATTTTTCCAAGTTAGATTTGCGGATTGGTACGATTATCGAAGCAGAGGATTTTACAGAGGCGAGAAAACCAGCGATAAAACTGAAAATCGATTTTGGTGAACTAGGGGTGAAGGGATCTTCTGCACAAATTACGAAAAGATATCATCCAGAACAATTAATTGGCAGACAAATAGCAGCAGTTGTGAACTTTCCACCAATGCGAATAGCTGGTTTTAAATCCGAGGTGCTTGTACTAGGCGGAATGCCTAGTGCAGATGATGTTGTGCTACTTAGTCCTGATGAAGCAGTGGAGAATGGAACGAAAATCTCATAAAGTGATACTTCAGTCAGTGTGATTTTTACGGATTCATGCATCGTGATAAATAGAATGAACCCACATTGTGCCGTATTAAGAGACATGTGGGTTTTCGCTTTGCATTATATCTAAACAATGAGTAATCAATTCCGTTTCAAATAGAATGTCTGCTTTATTAGGTAGATTATTTGTTAAGGATAGTCCTTTTTCAAAAAGTTTTGTCGCTTTTAGTTGATTATGATTAATCTTCCATTCATACATAGCTTGCACGCGTAAATTATTAGTCATCGGATAAGCTAAATTTGTTTTTAGCTTTCGAGCATTAAACAAGGTGATAACATGTTCTTGTTGAAGGTTAAAGTACATTTGACAAAACGCCCATTCTTTAGCTATTTCGATATAGAAAAAGTTATGACGGTCTATATTTTTATATAAATTATCGATCATTTCTTTAGCTCGATTAAAATCATTGGTTTCAATTGCTCGGTTGTAGTGAATAAGCATTGCCCCAATATCCCATATATTTTGGTAGTCCAATTGTTCGGGAATTTTTATTAATTCCTCATCTATTTCATGATAGCGGGTTCCGGTTGTTGTTAATGCATGAAAGGTTAATTGACTATATAGTTGTGTTTGTATAGTCTGGTTGTTCCATGCTTTTTTCAGTAGCATTCCATCATTTATACTCATTGGAATAAGATTAACAGTTGCCAAGAACACACCTATCACTATAAAGCAATACAGATAAACAGAATGAAAGTTGGACAAGAACGATATGCTGAATGCTATACCACTAATAATCAGATTAAGTAAGCCTCCACCAAGCAAATAGCATTTGAATGGTCGTATTCCTTGGTAATCGACTGGTGGCATCATTAAACATTGCCCAAGTGTTCCAGGGACATGTATTTTTTTTACGACAAGTTTTTTGTCCATCTTCACCCAAACGATTGAAAAAATACGGAAAGATATAAAGGTGAAACCAGTCATTTTTCCGAAAATAAAATGTCCAAACTCATGGATAATGATGTGTAATATATATGAAAGAATGATAACGCCGATAATTAAAAATAAAGTAGTAAAGGAAATATCCATTAGACTGTTATCAAACAAAGCAGCACCGCCAATACCAATTCCAAATCCAATTATTGCATAAATAATGATAACAATTATCCCTTTTTTCATAATAAACTCCTTTTCTATTATTTTTACTGTACTCATAAGATGAATGAACGCCCGAAGGAGAGCAGAATTAAAAATTAGGTAACTCATAAGTCGAATGAACGCCCGAACGAAAGCAGAAACAAAATTTAGGTCACTCATAAGGCATTAATCAAATAGAACCAAAAATGAAGTCACTTATATATAAACTAGGGATGTATGAGCCTGTAATATTCACCCTCATATTAGCATTGATTAGCAGAATAAGGAAGACTAAAAGCAGCTGCCTTTAGTCTTCTTTTTGTTGATATTGAATTTTATGCAAACGAGCGAATACGCCATCTTTTGCTAATAGTTCTTGGTAGGTTCCTTCTTCAGCGATACCGTCTTTGGTGACAACGACAACACGGTCGGCATCTTTAATAGTTGCTAATCGGTGTGCGATTACTAATGTTGTACGATTTTCTGCAAGTTCATCAAGTGATTGCTGAATAATTCTCTCTGTTTCTGTATCTAAAGCGGAAGTAGCTTCATCCAAAATTAAAATAGGTGGATTTTTTAAAAAGGTACGCGCGATTGCTAAGCGTTGTTTTTGACCACCAGAAAGCTTCAGTCCACGTTCACCAATTTGTGTGTCATACCCATCAGGTAACTCTGTAATAACTTCGTGTAAGTGTGCTTTTTTCGCTGCATCGGTAATTTCTTCTTCTGTAGCTTGGCGGTTACCATATGCAATATTTTCACGAACAGTACCAGTAAAGAGAAAGACATCTTGCTGAACAAGACCGATTTGTGAGCGTAATGATTTTTTCGTCATTTGACGAATATCCATTGCATCAATTGTAATCGCCCCTTCGTTTACATCATAAAAACGAGGGATCAGAGAACAAATCGTTGTTTTACCGGCACCAGAAGGTCCAACGAAAGCAACCGTTTCACCAGGATTAATCTGTAAATTAATATTGTTCAAAATGGACTTCTCTTCATCATACGAAAAGCTAACTTGATTAAAATGAATGTCTCCAGTTAGATGGTCAACAGCTATTGCATCAGGTCTATCTTGGATGTCAGGTTCTTTAGCAAGTAGTTCTCTAAAGCGACGGAAGCCTGCCATTCCTTTTGGATATAACTCTAACAAGGCACTAATCTTATCTACTGGTTTAATCAGAACGTTTGTATAAAGCACAAAGCTGACTAGTTCACCGTAAGAAAGTTTTCCATTAAAAGTTAACCATGCTCCTACGACAAGTACGATTAATGTTAGAAAACGAGTCATCATATAAATACTTGAATGAGTTCCAGCCATTACTTTGTAAGCTTTTATTTTCGCTTTGCGGAATAAGCCGTTATCTTGATTGAATCTTTCTAATTCAAATTCTTCGTTCGTAAAAGATTGCACGACTCTAACACCAGATACGGCATCTTCCACACGAGCATTGACACCTGCAATATTATGGTACATATTTTTCCACGCTTTATTCATCGCGATATTACAATACGTTACAAGGGCAGCGAGTAATGGGACGAGTACTAAAGCAATTAATGCTAATGTAGGATTAATAGTGAACATAATCCAAAAGGCTCCGAAGAACGTCATAATCGCAATAAAGAAGTCTTCGGGACCATGGTGTGCTAATTCACCAATATCGAATAAGTCATTCGTAATCCGACTCATAATCCGGCCTGTTTTCGTATTATCAAAGAATTTGAATGATTGACGTTGTACATGGGTAAATAATTCCTCACGCATATCTGTCTCAATATTAATACCGAGTTTGTGCCCTAAATAACTGACTAGAAATTGTAGGAAGGTGCTGAGCAAGTAAACGGCAAATAATAAAATACTAACCGTTACAATCAGATTCCAGTCACGATCAGGTAACAATTCATCGATTAACCATTGTACAGCAACTGGAAAAGCAAGCTCTAATATTGCTACAATAACAGCACTCGTAAAATCTACAATAAAAAGTCGTTTGTGTGGTTTATAATAAGAAAAAAATTGCTTTAACATGGGATACTCCTTTGCTAAAAATTATGTCATATCACTTTTTGAGCATGACTAATAACGTATTATAGCAGAAATTGTTCGAATAATCTTAAAAATAGATAGGAATCAGTAGATATTTTGGATAATCCCGCTCTTTTGCTATACTAAAGAGAAAGTTGGACCATTGTATAAAGGAGTTTGTCATGACAACGATTAATGATATTGCCAAATTGGCTAATGTATCCAGGTCAACCGTTTCTCGTCACTTAAATAAGAATGGGTATGTGAGCCAAGATGCACAAGTACGTATAGATAAAGTGATTAAGGAAACTGGTTATCTCCCAAGTCAATCAGCCCAATCACTCCGAACGAAAAAAACAGGTGTTATTGGGGTGATTTTGCCCAAAATCAGTACAGAAACAGCCAGTAGGGTAGTAGAGGGTATTAATCAGGTGCTACAAGAAAATAACTATCAAATGTTATTAACACAGACATTATTAAACAAGGAAAAGGAAATAGAATTCATCCCATTATTACAAGCGCGCCATGTAGACGGAATTATCTTACTAGCAACAAATACGGATGATGCACTAGTAAATGAGATAAAAAAAGCCAAAGTACCGGTTGTTGTATTAGGACAAGATATGCCAGAAACAACATCGATTCAATACCCTGATTATGATGCAACCAAAAATATGGTGAATTATATGATTGAACAGGGATATCGTCGTATTAGTTTTATTGGGGTACCTGAAGATGACCCAGCGGTAGGGATTACTCGAAAAAAAGCATACTTAGATACATTAAAAGAGCATCAATTACCAGTAAAAAAAGAGTGGATAGCTTACGGTGATTTTAGTATTCCTTCTGGTTATGAGGCAATGAAAACCATTATGGGTGCAAAACAAAAGCCAGATGCAGTATTTGTGGTGACAGATAATATGGCTGTAGGAGCGATGCAGTATTTGAAAGAAAATAACCTACAACTTCCACAAGACATGGGAATTGCAACAACAGGTGTATCCCGATTATCTAAATATATTGAGCCGATCCTTGCTACGATTGATTTTCAAAATGAGCAAGCAGGTATGGCCATTACAAAATTATTAATGGAACAATTAGTTAAAACAGATAAAACGAAAAAAATAACGCATACCTATAGACGATTGCCTGGAAATAGTTTATAATCTTTTGTGACGAATGTGTGAGAACGATACCACATCATTCGTTACATTTTTAATATATGTGGGAACGATTCCATTTGTGTTTCATCATATGAATGTTTAAAGTTTATTTTTCCACAACTTAGTTTAAACGTCAGTGAAGGACGATTATGATAACGCTATACAGGAGAAAATCCCACTTTTTACAACAATAGGAGGTTACGTGAAATGGCAAGTAATGAAGAAATTGCTAAACAGGTCATAGAAGCTATCGGTGGCGAAGAAAACGTTCAGTCGATTGCGCATTGTGCAACAAGACTTCGTATCATGGTACATGACCAAGAGAAAGTGGACAAAGATGCAGTCGAAGAGATTGACAAAGTAAAAGGTGCATTCTTTAACTCTGGACAATATCAAATTATTTTTGGAACGGGAACAGTAAATAGAATCTATGAAGCTGTCACAAATCAAGGGGTGTCAGGTCGGGCGAAAGAAGAAGTAAAAGAAGATGCCAAAAAAGAAGGAACAGCCTTCCAACGTGCTATACGTACTTTTGGTGATGTGTTCGTACCAATTATTCCGGTACTTGTTGCAACCGGTTTATTTATGGGACTTAGAGGTCTCTTAACGCAAGATCAAATTCTTGCATTATTTGGTTTAACGGCTGATAGTATTCCAGAAAACTTCTTATTATTTACAGAAGTACTAACAGATACAGCGTTTGTTTTCTTACCAGCACTTGTAGCATGGTCAACATTTAGAGTGTTTGGTGGTACGCCGATTATCGGTTTAATTCTTGGTTTAATGCTTGTATCACCTGCATTACCAAATGCATGGGATGTAGCAGAGGGAGCGGCAGAACCGCTTAATTTCTTTGGTTTTATCCCTGTCACAGGATATCAAGGTTCTGTTTTACCAGCATTTTTCGCTGGATTAATCGGAGCGAAAGTAGAGAAATTCTTCCGTAAACGTGTTCCAGAAGCGTTAGACTTAATTGTAACGCCGTTTGTAGTATTGTTAATTATGATTGTTTTATCATTGTTCGCATTAGGACCAATTCTACACGTAGTAGAAAATTGGATTTTTGATGGAACAATTGCTTTGTTAGAACTACCATTTGGACTTAGTGGTTTAATTATCGGTTTCTTTAATCAATTAATTGTTATTACCGGTGTACACCATATCTTTAACTTTTTAGAAATTCAATTGCTAGATAATTTAGGGTTTAACCCATTTAACCCGATTATTACGGCTTCTATTGCTGCCCAAGGTGGTGCGGCACTTGCAGTTGCGATGAAGACAAAACAGAAGAAAGTGAAGACTTTAGCATACCCTACTTCTTTATCAGCATTTTTAGGAATTACCGAGCCAGCAGTTTTTGGGGTGAATTTACGTTACGGTAAACCATTTATTATGGGACTAGTCGGTGGTGGTGTAGCAGGTTTCGTTGCATCTATCTTTAACCTTAAGGCAACAGGAATGGCTATTACCGTTATTCCAGGTACATTGCTTTATTTAAATAGTCAGTTATTCTTATATATTTTAGTAAATATTATTGCAATTGGTGTTGCATTTACGTTAACTTATTTATTTGGTTATAAGGATAAGGAATAACGTGTCAACAGTAACTATTAAAGGAGATGATCGCATGTATAAAGATCAAGAATTACGTCAACAAGCACGAGATGCAGTAGAGAAAAAGAAAGCGATCGTCTCTTCTGATCCATACAGGCCAATCTATCACATAGCTGCACCTACAGGACTTATTAATGACCCTAACGGCTGGGTGCAATGGAATGGTGTCTACCATCTCTTTTATCAATGGATGCCTTTTAAGACGGATCATGGTGCTAAGTTTTGGGGGCATGTGTCATCACAGAATTTAGTTGACTGGCAGGAGGAAGAGATTGCTCTAACGCCAAGTGACTGGTTTGATAAAGATGGTTGTTATTCAGGTAGCGCGATTGAGCATAATGGTCAGTTGAAGCTTTTTTATACAGGAAATGTAAAAAATGATGGAGTGAGAGAAACATACCAATGTTTAGCTGTATCAAATGATGGTATCCACTTTGAGAAAAAAGGGGTACAAATTGAATTACCAGAAGGCTTCACTGCTCATTTCCGTGATCCAAAAGTATGGGAGCAGGATGGCGAGTATTATATGGTGATCGGTGCGCAAACAGATAAAGAAGAAGGAGCTGTTGTTTTGTATCAATCAGAAGACTTGAGTGATTGGCAGTTCCAAGGCATTTTAGCGGAAGGCTTCGGTTATATGTGGGAATGTCCAGATTTCTTTTCTTTAGATGGGTACGATATACTACTCTTTTCTCCACAAGGATTAGATGCTAATGGAATAGATTATCGTAATACGTATCAAAGTGGTTATGTAATTGGTAGCTGGCAGGAGTCCTTTACATTCGGTGAATTTCATGAATTAGACCGTGGTTTTGAATTTTATGCTCCTCAAACGACAATAGATGATCAAGGAAGACGACTATTGTTTGGTTGGATGGGCGTGCCTGATCAGGAGGAAGAGCACCATCCGACGAAAAACTATAGCTGGATGCACCAATTAACCATACCAAGAGAATTGGTGCTAGAGAATGGGAAAATCTATCAACAACCAGTAGCAGAATTAATGGAGCTACGTGATGAATTAATCGTTAACCAAGTAGGTTCTGTGCATACTGATATACCGAAAGCAAGCGAACTTGTATTAAATGAAATAACAAGTGAAAAAGGATATATCAAGCTATTTGATTATGCTACAATAGAGTTTGATCAACATAAGCAAACGATTAGACTGACACGACCAGCATTTGATGATGGAGAACTAGAAGAAAGAGTAGGAATTATGGAAGGTGAATTAACCGAGATTCGTTTATTCATTGATCATTCTTCTCTAGAAATATTTATTAACGGAGGCGAAGTGGTTTTCACTTCAAGAATGTTTAGTGATGTCTCTAATAGAACGCTAGAAGTAGAAGCAGAAGGTAAACTATCTATCTGGTCGTTGAAGCAAAAGTTTTAGGGAGGTAGTATAGGTGAAATTAGGTGCAATTGAAGCTGGTGGAACGAAATTTGTTTTAGCGGTAGGAAATGATCAAGGCGACATTTTGCAAAAACAAACGATTCCAACAGAACATCCTGATATTACGGTTCCGAAAGTTATAGCTTTCTTTGAAGGAACAGGTATTGAACGATTAGGATTGGGTGGTTTTGGACCGATCGATATTAATCAAACAAGCTCTACATATGGTCAACTGCAAAAAACACCAAAAACAGATTGGGTTGACTATCCATTAGGAGCTGCCTTGAAAGAAGCATTACAAGTACCAATTATTATTGATACTGATGTGAACGTGGCAGCAATGTCTGAAGCTAAATGGGGTAATGCAACAGATGTAGATACGTGTTTATATATTACAGTAGGAACAGGTATTGGTGCAGGCGCTTATTTCCATGGTCAAACATTAAAAGGCTTATCACATCCGGAAATGGGCCATATTCTTGTCAGGCGTCATCCAGAAGATACGTATGAAGGTACATGTCCTTCACATGGTGATTGTTTAGAAGGATTGGCGGCAGGTCCGGCCATTGAAGCGAGATGGGGGAAAAAAGGCCATGAATTAGCAGATAACGATAAAGTGTGGGAAATGGAAGCTTTCTATTTAGCACAAGCATTAACCAATTATATTTACATTTTATCTCCTGAACGAATTGTTATGGGTGGTGGTGTGATGAAACAGCCACAACTTTTCCCGTTGATCAGAAAAAATGTACTAGAAATGTTGAATGGTTATGTTAGTTCACCACATTTAACAGAAGAAGAAATCGATAACTATATTGTACCACCTGGGCTTACAGATGAAGCCGGTGTAAAAGGTGCATTGTACTTAGCGATGGAGAAATAATGAAAAAGGTTGCTTTTCTATATGGAAGAGTAACCTTTTTTTCTAATAGAAGAGCAGGCAATATAATCGCTTACATACTCATGCTATGCTAAAATAAAAATAAATGGGAGTTAGCGTCCTCGAACATTGAAAAGACGTTTGTCCCGTGATAAATCTAGAGAGGTGAATAAGGTGAAAAAGCTTCAATTAGGAAACAGTGGATTACAAGCTAGTGAAATTGCTTTAGGTTGTATGCGCATGAATAATTTATCGAAGCAAGAAGCTAACCGTGTAATTGAAAACGCATTAGATCTTGGGATCGATATGTTTGATCATGCTGATATTTATGGTGCAGGTACTTCGGAAGAAATTTTCGCAGATGCGATTAATATGAATCCATCGATTCGTGAGAAAATGGTAATCCAGACAAAATGCGGGATTAGACAAGGGTTTTTTGATTTTTCTAAAGAACATATTGTATCTTCTGTTGAAGGAAGCTTGAAGCGTTTGAAAACAGATTATGTAGATATTTTATTATTACATAGACCAGATGCGCTTATGGAGCCTGAGGAAGTAGCTGAAGCATTTAATGAATTGAAGAGAAGTGGAAAAGTTCGTCACTTTGGAGTAAGTAATCATAATCCGACGCAAATAGAACTATTAAAGCAACATGTTGAACAAGATTTAATCATTAATCAATTACAATTCAGTATGATGTTCACACCGATGGTTGATGCGGGGCTTAATGTCAATATGGAACAAGATCCAGCAATTGTACGTGATGGTGCGGTGCTAGATTATAGTCGACTAAACAATATTACTATTCAACCATGGTCACCATTCCAACATGGTTTCTTTGAAGGGGTATTTGTTGATAATAAGCAATTCCCAGTATTAAATGAAAAATTACAAGAATATGCAGATAAAAAAGGCGTAACAAAATCAGCGATTGCGATTGCATGGATACTGCGCCATCCAGCAAATATGCAACCAATTGTAGGTACAATGAACCCAGAAAGACTGCAAGGTATTGCGAAGGCATCAGAAATAGAACTTACAAGAGAAGAATGGTATGACCTGTATCGTACAGCAGGGAATAAGTTGCCATAATAAATAACGAAGCTGTTTATCTTGATGGTAAGCAGCTTTTTTATCTATTTTAACGCTTGTGTAAAGGAGGAATCGTTACATTGTTAACACATGTTTTCTTTGTTAGACATGCACATTCGGCGTATACTCCAGATGAATTAGGAAGACCATTATCACAAAAAGGTTTAGCTGATGCGAAAAGAGTGAGTGATATCCTAGAGAAAGAAAAAATAGATGTCATTATTTCTAGTCCATATCAGCGAGCAATCCAAACAGTAGAAAAAGTTGCAAAAACTAGAAGGAAAGAAATTATCCTAGAGGAAGCTTTTAAAGAGCGGACATTATCAGTAAAACCAGTGAAAGATTTTCCATTTGCTATAGCAAAAGTATGGGAGGAACCGACTTTTGCTTGGGATGGTGGAGAATCAAATGTGATTGCACAAAAGCGAGGTGTACAAGGATTGCTAAACACACTCGATAAGTATGAAGGACAACATATCGTGATAGCGACACATGGCAATATACTTACGCTTATCATGAATTTTTTTAATGAAAAATATGACGTACACTTCTGGGAAACACTTGATATGCCTGATGTTTATCATGTAACATTTGAGCAGAAAAAGCTGGAGGCTGTTAACAGGCTTTGGTATCGACAAGCGATAAAGGAAGAGAGAAATGAACAATAAATTTTCAATTGGTGAGATGGCTAAGCTCCATCATACAACAGTGAAAACGTTGCGGTATTATGACCAAATCGGATTGTTAAAACCAATCGAAGTTGATCCGAAAAGTGGTTATCGCTACTACTCAACAGAACAGTTTGAACATCTTCATACTATTCATTATTTGAAAGAACTGGGTTTTTCATTGAAAGAGATTAAGGAACACTTAGAAAATAGAAATATTGATGCGTTTCTAACTTTAATAGAGAAACAAAAAGAATGGACAGAAAAGAAAATTGATGAGCTTCAAAAACTAAGGCGACGTTTTCAACATAGAATCAACGATATTACGAGTGCAAGACAAGTGGATCAATTAGGTGTTGTTTCTATTAAAAAGCTTCATGAGCGTAAAATCGTTCGTTTAAAGGAAACAATTCGTACAGAACGAGAGCTTGAGCTGTCGCTTCGTCATTTAGAAAATCAAGCTGGGTTAAAATCAGCTATTTTTATAGGTGGAGTAGGGTTGACGGTAAGTAAAGATAATATAATGGCCCAACAGTTCCATGAATATAATTCGATTTTTATTTTAGTAGAAGAAGGAACGAATAGTTCAGTTACAACCTTACTACCAAGTGGGCAGTATGCTTGTATATATTATAATGGTAATCATGATGATTCAGCTAGCTATTATCAAATATTGCTACAGTATATAGAAAAACACCACTTCTCTATAGTCGGTGATGCAGTAGAGAGAACGATTATTGATCACTATATTTCTGGTAAACGAGAAGACTATTTAACGGAAATACAAATTCCGATAAAGTAATACTTCCATATCCGTAAAACTATTGACACTTCCCTTACTGGAGGGTTTATATTTTGTGTAGTATATGTATAGGGGAGTGAGATAATGTTATTTGATACATCAACGATATTGCTTTTTATGGGAGCGGCCATTATTTTGATTATTATTCCAGGGCCTGACTTAGTCTTTACGATTACACAAGGCATGACAAATGGTAAAAAAGCAGGAATTACTACAGCGATGGGACTGAGTTTAGGTAATGTTGTTCATACATTGGCAGCTGCGCTAGGTTTGTCGCTAATTATCATGACTTCAGTAACGGTCTTTACTATATTTAAAATAGTAGGAGCGGCTTATTTATTTTATCTAGCTTATCAAGCTTTTCAACATCGTAAGGATGAAATGACACTTCAAGCTGTAGAGAAAAAGGCGTCAAAAAGTTTGTTTTTCCGAGGCTTGCTGATGAATGTTTTAAATCCAAAGGTAGCAATTTTTTATTTGACGTTTCTACCACAATTTGTTCATTATCAAGCAGGCCATATTCCGTTACAAATGTTCATTTTAGGAATTGTTTTTATTATCATGACAGCTATTATTTTTAGTGTGTTAGGTTATTTTTCTGGAGTGTTTGGGGAACGATTGTTACAAAGCCCACGCTTTAATGAATATTTGAACATAGTAGCGATGATTATTTTTATTGGGTTAGGGATAAAACTATTAACAACACAGTTATAAGCAAAAGGTTTTGTTTACTGTTAAATTGTTCGTATAATGAAGAAGAAGGAGGAATACATAATGAATAAAGATTCAATCAAAAAAGATATCATAGAAGCAATGCATATGCGTCATGCAACGAAAAAATTTGATCCTACGAAAAAGATAGAGGAAGAAGATTTTCGTTTTATCTTGGAAACAGGCCATTTATCACCAAGTTCGTTTGGTGTTGAACCGTGGCGATTTTTAGTCGTACAAAGTCCAGCATTACGTGAAAAGATTAAAGATACTTCATGGGGAGCAAGAGGAAAAATAATGGATGCGAGCCATTTTGTTATATTTTTAGCAAGAACCGCAAAAGACACTAAATATGACGCAGCATATCTTGCTGACCAGCTTAAACAAGTTCAGAAGTTACCAGATGACAGAGCACAAGGATTACTATCAATGATTGAACAATTCCAAAAAGAAGATTTTGATTTATTGGTAGATGACCGCAGAATGTTCGACTGGGCATCGAAACAAACATATATTGCCCTAGCAAATATGATGACAGCAGCTGCACAGATTGGTGTAGACTCTTGTCCGATTGAAGGTTTTCCAATCAAAGAAATGAACGATCTATTACGTGAGGAAGGTTTATTAGAAGATGACAGTTTCTCTATTTCCGTGATGGCTGCGTTTGGCTATCGTGAAGGCGATGTACCAACGAAAAGTAGACGTTCATTTGATGACGTAGTGAAGTTTGTTTAAATAGAAAAGTATGTCTTCGAGAAAGTATCTCTCGAAGACATAAATTACTAAAAAGAGAAAGTTATGTCCGTGAGAAGCCGTCTCGAAGACAAAACTCACTAAAAAGAGAAAGTTATGTCCATGAGAAGCCGTCTCGGAGACAAAACTCACTAAAAAGAGAAAGTTATGTCCGTGAGAAGCCGTCTCGAAGACAAAACTCACTAAAAAGAGAAAGTTATGTCCGTGAGAAGCCATCTCGAAGACAAAAGTCACTAAAAAGAGAAAGTTATGTCCATGAGAAGCCGTCTCGAAGACAAAACTCGCTTCAAAAAGAAAGTTATGTCTTTGAAAAAGCTTCTCGAAAACATAATTCCAACTTTCTTGTTACATATACAAAGTCGCTAGCATTATCCCAAGTGTTTTCTGATAGATATCATCAAATTGCTCAATAGGAAGAGGGTTAACCCCTGTTCCTAATTCAACAGTGTAGCCTGGCCGTTGGAACTCTTGGATAAACCAATCTTTGTATCCCGCATAGCTATCTACATATTGAATCGGTTCATATCCAGTGACACGACTGAATTCTGTGACTATTGTTTCTGATGCAGGTGGCTCCATTCCTTGATATCCCCAAAAAATAACTTCGCCTTGCGTGTGAAAGGCATTAACGATTTCAAATGGCCGATCTTGAGCTAAATTCGCCATAGCAATCGCTTCTGGTTCTGTCAGGGGCTGATAACCTGGGAAATCACGTGGTGCAGGTGTGTCTGGTTTTCTCGCTTGTTCTATATCCCATAATGCAGGATATTGGTTGTTTAAGTCTACCCCGTTGATATTGGCTTTCCAACTAGAAAAATCAGGGTTGTCATTGTTTAGTAATAAAACAAATTCTTCTTGGTCCTCTGCTGCAGTGGCTCCGTTAATAACTAGATTGACACCATCCGGATTAACCATTGGTACGAGTGACAGCGTATTGGCTTCGAAAAGATCTAGCACATTCCAACCTCGTAATGATGTATTATTGGTTAAAGCCAATGCATATTGATTAAGAAATAACATGATAACAGGCGTTGTAATCCATTCTTGAGCGTGAAACGCCCCGTTAATGTGTTTCACCCGATTTCCTGTACCAATAGTTAATTCAATGATTTCTTTGTTTAGCACGGAATTTCCGATTATTCGTTGCTGGATAAATGGATAAAGTTCTGTAATCTGTTGCATATCATGGAGCATTTTTTCGTATGTGTAGTTATTGACATCTTCTATTAATAGATTCGTTACACGTTGTGGGACGATAATTGTTTGCCCAATTTGAAGTTGATAGGGATCGATAGTAGGATTTACTCTCATTAGTACATCTACAGAAAGGTGGTTAGCTTGTGCGATGGTCCACAAACTATCATTTGCCTGGACTGTATAGTTTGTGGAACGAAAACCGGGAATATTCACGTCATCTCCTATCATTAATTGATTAGGATTTAACTGACTATTAGATGCGATGATAATTGGTAGAGAAAGTTGGAAAAGCTGACTGAATTGCCAAAAGGAATCACCTTGGATTACGCTAATTTTCATAAGTTGCCCTCCGTTCTATACTAATAACTTTACTTTAGCAGCACAATATAATGAAGAACTTATGTTATGTATAAAAAAGCCAGACAGTTAACATGATTTATCACGGTGCATGAGTCCATAAAACCCCATTTCAAGGTTCTAGTTAAAACAAAAAAGCTAAGTGGGGGATAAACTTACGCTAACTCCCTGATAAGTTTCGCTAACAATCAGTGGGAGTCAAAAACTCCCACTGATTGAAGTCTCACTTTATGTGTATAACTGTTTGACGCAGCGCCTTTTGCATTATTATTTAAGTATATGAACTAGTATGCGGAATATTCCTCATTAAAAAATCGTCATTCCTAAAAAATGACGATTTTAACTATATATTTATCACGGTGGATGTATCTGTAATCCTCTTACTTTAAAACTCCATGTTTAACAAATTGCAGTTGTGACTCATATTTTTGTAGAGCTTCTTCCAAAGAAATTTCTTTAGAGAATTTGTTGATCATGTTACGAATAGTAACAGCGGAAATTAACTGCATTAACGGAAATAATTCTTCGTCTGTTTCAATCTTTAAAGAAGAAAAATCTATTTGTTGTGCGATTCGCTGGAAATGATATAGATGTTCATCACTAGCAAATATACTTAATAGAGCATCCTCCATTCTATGATCCATGTGTAATAGAGAATGATGGAAAAAGGTGAAGTGTTCTTTCTCTTCTATAAGTATTCGATAAAATTCTATACAGGCATTAAACAAGTTTCCTTTATTTTTTTTTAAAATGTAAAGAAATTTTTCCATCGCTAAACTTGTCTGTTGGTTAAAAACATAAAAATAAGCGTCTTCTTTATCAACAAAATATTGATAAAAGCTACCTCTTGGGATTTCTGCATATTCGATAATATTAGCAATCGAAGCTTTAGTTAATGGAACAGTAGAAAATTCCTGATAAAGAGCATTTAATAATTTTTCTTTCTTTCCAGATGGTAAGTTGAAAAATGTGGCGTTTGGCACTTTTGTTACCCCTTTTACTTCTTTATTTTTACATTGAGTCAACACATCTGCGCAAACTATTTTATTGCAATGATGTAAAATGTAATCTCTAGATTTAATAAAATATCTCTTATTATATCGGCTAGATAACATAGAATATAAAGAAAGAATGATAATAAATTTTTAAAATACCAATATCATAAAAACAAGTTTTCTTTTATCATAGTGTGAACGTTTGTAAAATATCCACTGATTGAAGTCTTGCCATCATCAGTAACCAAAAAGTTTGTATTAAACATCTCATACTAAATAATTATCCTGTTAATAACAAAAAAGTTATCCTTTTTGATAAAAGGATATTTCTTTATCCAATTTTATATGATATCATCAAAATAACAACGTTGTTATTTTTGAAAGGAAAACGATTGCGGTGTAAAGGGAGTGAGCGTTTGACAGAATTTCTCGTCATCTTTCAGGATGTAATTCTCCCGATATTTATCTTGTTGGTGATTGGCTTTTGTTTACACATGAAGTTTAAGCTTGATTTAGCAACGCTTGCGAAATTAAATATTTACTTTGTTGTACCTGGTTTTATCTTTGTACGACTGTATGAAGCAAATTTTAGTCTTCAGTTATTTGTGCTAGTCCTAGCTTTTTTCTTATTGTTAGTCTTGTTACTGTATTTGTTAGCGATTATAATGGCAAAAATAATGGGAATAAAAAATGGCAAGCGGACAACATTTGCTAATAGTGTGATGTTTTTTAATTCAGGTAATTACGGTGTTCCTGTAAATGATTTAGTCTTCCGTGGCGATCCATTTGCCATGTCTATTCAAGTGATTGTACTAACATTGCAAAATATATTCTTGTTTTCTTACGGGATTTTTTCGTTAAGAGCAGCGCAAGATGGTAAGTGGAAAGCGGCTTTAGGGTATTTTAAAATGCCGGTTTTATATGCGATGCTTGCTGGTGTTTTGTTAAATATAGCAAACATTCCTATTCCTAAACCGATTTGGACGTCCGCTAATTACATAGCAGACGCGATGATTGCACTTGCATTGATTACATTAGGAGCACAGGTTGCTAGACTTAAATTTTCGAAGAAGCTATCTATTGTTTATGCAAGCGTTACATTGCGTTTGATCGGGGGACCTGTACTTGCGTTTGTGATCATTCATATTTTTCAACTAGATGGAATAGTAGCACAAACGTTACTAATCGCTGCTGCAATGCCTACTTCTGTTAATAGTGCTGTGATTGCGGAAGAATATAATAGCTATCCAGACTTAGCTGCGCAAACGGTTCTTTTTTCCACAATAGTTAGTATGTTAACGGTAACGGTAACGGTATACATGGCACAATTATTATATTAATGAAGGTGTTTTGAATTAATTTGTTCATCAAACTAATCAGTGCTATACTTAATTATATACTTATGTTAAGCGTTATCATAAAAGTGAGGAGTGATTTATATGGGGATTTTACATGAATTAGTTCAACATATTCCTGTTCCAAAAATGATGAAAGTGAAACAGTCATTTGATGATCGTTATATAGAAGAGTTAGGTGAAGTATTGGAGGAAGAATTAAATCGAAAAGAAGTTATCAATCAGATCAAACCAGGTATGGAAGTTGCTGTAGCAGTAGGTAGTCGCGGTCTTGACCGCCTAGTAGAAACAACCAAAGTGACAATTGATTTCTTGAAAGAGCATGGTGCTACACCATTTATTGTGCCGTGTATGGGAAGTCATGGGGGTGCTACAGGTCCCGGTCAAAAAGCTGTTTTAGAGCATTTAGGGATAAAAGAAGAAGTGGTAGGTGCGCAAATTCGTTCATCTATGGAAGTAGTCAAAATTGATGAGCTACAAAATGGCTTGCCCATTTACGTTGATAAGCTTGCTTCAGAAGCTGACGGTATTGTTGTAATCAATCGTGTCAAACCACATACTGCCTTTCGCGGTCCGGTAGAAAGCGGAATTATGAAAATGATTAGTATTGGTTTAGGTAAACAAAAAGGTGCAGAAGCTTGTCATCAATTAGGTTTTAAACATATGGCAGAACATGTACCGGCAATGGCTAAAGTTATTATTGATAAGACACCAATTATGTTCGGTGTCGCAACAGTAGAAAATGCTTTTGATAAGGTAGCGAAATTAGAAGTGTTATTACCAGAAGAAATCGAAGAACGTGAACCAGAATTGCAAAAACTTGCAAAAAAATCGTTGCCGAAGCTGTATTTTGACCAAATTGATGTATTAATTATCGATGAAATCGGTAAAAACATTAGTGGTGATGGAATGGACCCGAATATTACAGGGCGCTATCCAACCCCTTATGCATATGGTGGACCCGAAGTATCTAAAATGGTTGTTTTAGATTTAACAGAAGAGACAGAAGGCAATGCAAATGGTGTAGGTACAGCGGATTTCACCACTCAAAAGCTTGTTGATAAGATGAATCGTGAGGTTACATATGCAAACGGATTAACGTCAACCGTAGTTGGACCAACACACATTTCTACAGCGATGCCAAATGATCAAACTGCTATTCAAGCGGCGATTAAAACGTGTAATATTTTAGATTTTAGTAAGGCAAGAGTAGTCCGCATTAAAAACACGTTAGAAGTCGGTGAGATAGAAGTATCGGAGAATATGTTAGAAGATGTTGCAAAGCATGAAAATATCGAAAAAATATCTGGTTTATACAATTGGACATTTGATCAGCACGGAAATTTACAATAAATAAACGAAGGAGAGGAAATAGAAATGAGTAAATTATTTGATCTAACAGGTAAAGTAGCAGTAGCGCTTGGGGGAAATAGTACGTTAGGTGGTGCTATGGCAAAAGGGTTAGCAGAACATGGTGCAAAAGTGGCAATTGTCGGACGTAATGTTGATACGATAGACGCGACAGTAAAAGAAATTCAAGCAGCAGGTGGTGAAGCAAAAGCTTTTCAAGCAGATGTAAGCGATGTATCCACGGTGGAAAATGTAGCAAAAGAAATTGAAGCTTGGTCAGGTGGATGGGACATTTTATTAAATGCACCAGGTATGAATAGTACAACACCATACTTAGAACTTTCTACAGAAGAATGGGATCGAATTATGGATGTTAACTTAAAAGGTATTGTGTTTGCTACGCAAATTTTCGCGAAAAAAATGGTAGAGCAACAACGTTCGGGAAGTATTATTAATATTTCGTCTGTTTCTTCAACAACACCACTTTCTAAAGTGTTTACTTATTCTGCATCGAAAGCAGCGATTAATAGTGTAACGCAATATTTAGCGCGTGAGTTTGCGCCACATAATATTCGTGTTAATGGTATTATTCCTGGTTTCTTCCCAGCTGAACAAAACCGTAAAATTTTGAGTGAAGATAGAGTGAATTCAATTATGAATCATACTCCGATGAAACGATTTGGTGATCCAGAAGAATTAAAAGGGGCTACTGTTTATCTTGCTTCAGATAAAGCAAGTGGATTTGTTACAGGAGAATTGTTACGAGTTGACGGTGGTTTTGGCAGTATGACGATTTAAGGTGTATGAAATGATAGTCAAAACCATAAAAGGAGAGAGCAATCATGATCGAACAAAAACAACAAAAACTAGCGTCTATTCTTCAAGATATGGGGCAGGTAGTTGTAGCGTTCTCTGGAGGTGTGGATAGTACATTTTTATTGAAAGTAGCTGTAGACACACTTGGTGTCGATAATGTGCTTGCCGTAACAGCAGATTCAGAAACCTATCCGACACGTGAATTAGAAGAAGCGAAGCAATTAGCAACTCATATTGGTGCTAGACATCAAGTGATTGAAACTAGTGAACTAGCGATTCCGGGGTATACAGAAAATACAGCAAATCGTTGTTATTTTTGTAAACATAGCTTGTTTAGTCATATTAGGCCGATTATGGAGGAGAAAGGTTTTCAAAATGTTGTCTATGGTGTTATAGCTGATGATGCTAATGAATTTCGCCCTGGAATGAAAGCTGCAAAGGAAAAAGGCGTGCGTGGTCCTCTACAAGAAGCAGAATTATATAAAGAAGAAATAAGAGAATTGTCTAAGCAAGCTGGCTTACCAACTTGGAATAAACCATCATTTGCTTGTTTATCTTCAAGAATTGCCTATGGTGAAACCATTACGAAGGAAAAGCTTACGAAAGTGGATAGAGCAGAAGCTTTTTTGAAAACAATTGGTCTACGTCAAGTAAGAGTTCGTACCCATGGTGATATTGCTAGAATTGAAGTAGAAGAACAAGATATGCAGAGGGTATTAGCTAATCATGGTCGTATAACAGAGAAATTACAAAGCTATGGATATAAATTTGTTACAATGGATTTAGTAGGTTATGAAAGTGGTAGTATGAACCGTGCTTTATCATAAGGTGAGGTAAAAGCTTTGGAATTTTCCAAAGCTTTTACTAATAAGGAGGTTACTATGGAAAAAGTAGTTATCGGTCTAGATTTTGGGACTACAAGTGTAAAGGCTGTTGCATTTAACTTGCAAGGAAAGGTTCTGTATGAGGCAGAGCAGTTAATCGAAACATATTATCCTGCAGAAAGTTTTGTCGAACAAAAGCCTGATGAAATTGATAAAAGTACTCGTATTGTATTAGCAAATCTTTTTGCGCAAACAAGTAATGATAAGGTGTTAGCTGTTGGCGTTTCTTGTGCAATGCACTCTTTAATTTGTGTCGACCAAGTAGGGACTCCATTGTCTAATATGTCGATTTGGTCGGATGGAAGAAGTAGTGAATTAGTTGCAAATCTTGATGCAGAGTTAAAGCAAACCATTTATCGAAAAACAGGTACACCTATTCATCCGATGTCACCATTGTTAAAATTAATGTGGATGAAGGAAAGTGACTATCAGCCTTATCAAGAAGCAGCTTATTTTATGTCGTTGAAAGAATACTTTTTGTTCAAATGGTTTGGTAAGCGAGTCGTTGATTATTCGATGGCATCAGCTACAGGGTTGATGAATATAAAATCATTAGACTGGGATGATGAGGTGCTTGCACATGCAGGTATCACACGTCAACAACTTGCAGAGATTGTTGCGCCAACAACAATCGTGGATGGACTGAATCCAGTAATAAGCGAAGAGCTAGGTTGGCCGGACGGAGTACCACTAGTCATTGGTGCTGCAGATGGACAATTAGCAAACCTTGGTAACGGTGCTATTGAGCCAGGAGAAGTGGCAGTAACAGTTGGGACAAGTGGGGCAATCCGGCAATTAATTTCAGGTCAGCATGTAAATGATAATGGCGAGACATTTAGTTATGCATTTACAGCAGATACATCGATTATTGGTGGTCCGACGAATAATGGTGGAATTGCATTACAGTGGTTAAAAGATGTAATGGAGTACGATGGAAGTCATGAACAATTTTTAGCCGGTGCAGAACATGTAGAGCCTGGGGCAGAAGGGTTGCTATTTGTACCATATGTTAATGGTGAGCGTGCACCTGTGTGGAACCAAGAAGCACGAGGTAATTTTTACGGATTAAGTGTTACTCACCGCCGTCCACAATTAGTCCGAGCTGTATTAGAAGGGATTGTCTTTAATTTGTATCAAATTGCTCAATCACTAGAAGCGATTGCTGGTGCGCCAACAACTATTTCAGTTAATGGTGGACTCTCTAAATCTACACTTTGGGTGCGAATATTAGCAGATGTATTTGGTAAAGAAATTCAGCTTGCAGATACACATCATAGTGCCGCGTGGGGAGCTGGTTGGACAGCACTTGTCGCAATTGAACAAGTAGAATCATTCGAACAAATTAAAAAAAATATTCCGATCAACAAAGTCATTCAACCCAATATGGACCGTCATGAAGAATATAAAAAAATATTCAAGAAATACCAACAACTAGCAAAAGATGTAGAGAAGTATTTTTAAGATAAGGATAAATATGTCAGATTATATGGAAGTGATCAGATGCTTGAAGAAATGTTACAGAAAGTAGCTAATGGTGAGTTATCACCAGCTGAGGCGAAAGAAAAACTAGCAACATTTGAAAATTTAGGTTTTGCCAAGGTAGATCATCATCGAAAAAAACGACAAGGTTTTCCTGAGGTAATTTTCGGTGAAGGAAAAGAAGCCTCGCAAATAATCGATATTTCCCGGGCAATGATGATGAAAAAAGACAATATTTTAGTAACGAGGGTTTCTGATTTGAAAGCGAAAGAAATTGTCAAACAATTACCAGATTTTCAGTATGATCATACAAGCAGAACGTTATGTATGAAAAATAGTGATGAGATGTCGTTAACTAAAGGCTATATTGCCATTTTATGTGCGGGAACTTCTGATTTACCTGTTGCAGAGGAAGCTGCTAAAACAGCCGAAGCGTATGGTGTAGAGGTAAGACGTTTTTATGATATAGGTGTAGCAGGTATCCACCGACTTTTCGCACATATTGATGAAATTAGGGAAGCAACTTCTTCTGTTGTAGTAGCAGGGATGGAAGGAGCATTGCCAAGCGTAGTTGGTGGACTTGTTTCACATCCTATTATCGCTGTGCCAACAAGTGTAGGCTATGGTGCTAATTTTCAAGGAATTTCTGCACTATTAACGATGCTGAATTCTTGTGCATCAGGTATAAGTGTTGTGAATATAGATAATGGATTTGGTGGAGCATATAATGCCGTCATGATTCATCGGATAGCGAATCAAACATTACATAAATGATTAGCAAGTATTAGTTTCATGTTATAGTAAGGAAATAGTTTTGGGAAATTGTGAAACTATTTCCTTATTTATTTCGTAGTATGTATAGAGGGGGGAAGAAAATGAGAGAACAACCGAGTGAAAGAATCGCGTTAGATGCCATGAAGGCGTGGAAAATTTCCGCGCATCTTGTAGCTATTATTTTATTATTACTAACTATTGGTGCGTTTGTCGCTGTCTATTTTCTTGATTTTGTACCATATTGGGCGGCAAGTATTTTTGCTGGATTATCCATTTTAATTTGGATTGTTAGTGCATTTATCATACCAAAAATAAGGTGGAGACGCTGGAGATATCAAGTTTATGATCAAGAAATATACATACAGAATGGTATTTTAATTGTAACAAGAACCTTAGTTCCAATGATTCGAGTGCAACATGTTGATACACAACAAGGTCCGATTTTAAAAAGGTATGGACTCGCAACATTACAGATTTCAACTGCTGCAACGAAACATGAGATTCCAGCTTTACTAGAAGAGGAAGCAGCAGCCTTGCGCGATCAAATCTCTGAATTAGCGAGGGTGGAGCAAGATGATGTCTGAACCGAAGCGTTTGCATCCTGCTGGCATGATACTTGATATCTTACTAGCTATCCGACATTCTATTCTTGGTTTTCTGCCAGTTGTCGCTATCGCTTTAGCAAATAGTGAGTGGCTTATCCTTGGTATTGGAGCTGCTGTGTTTTTAGGTTTGATTATAGTGAGTGGTGTATTATCATGGTGGCGATTTACTTATCAATTAGAAGAAGATCAGATTAGAATTGAAAAAGGTATTTTTATTCGAAAGAAACGAACCATTTCGAAACATAGAATTCAGTCGATTGATTTATCACAAAACATCGTCCACAGAATGTTTGGTTTGACAAAGGTTCAGATTGATACAGCAGGCAATGACAATGATATAGATGCCGCTTTATCAGCTGTAACAATGGCTGATGGAAAAATGATTCATGATCAATTGAAATACAAAAAACGAGTAGAGATGGATGAAATCAAAGAAGAATCTGGCGAAATTACTGAAGAAGTAGAGGCTAAACCGAAGAAAAAATACCCGAGCAAAAAAATTACATTGCAAACATTGGTGGCAGCAGGATCTACATCAGGAAGTTTCGGTATTATTTTAGGTTTATTCGGTGTATTCTTTTCTTCTATTGAAAGCTTTATACCTGATCGTTATTATACACAAGCAACAGAGTGGTTGATTTCACAGGCGGCACAACTGTTGGTTATATATGGTGTTATCACGTTGTTGATCGTATGGTTAATAGGGATTTTGCAAACAGTCATTCAACATTGGAATTTTACAATTACGAGATATGATAAAGAATTATTTATTACAAGAGGTCTGTTAGAGAAGAAACAATCAACTATTCCGTTGAAAAAGATCCAAGCAGTTGGCATGAAAGAATCGATCGTACGCCAACCATTAGGACTTGCTTCATTATATGTTGAGATTGCAAGTGGCGATATCGGGCAGACGCAAGATACACATACCTTGATTTTTCCATTAATGCGTAAAAAGCATATAACTAAATTTTTGCAAGAAATTTTACCAGAGTATCACTATACTACGGAGGGATTAGTTAAATTACCGACAAGAGCACTTCCGTATTATATAGTAAGATCGATCATTTTACCTACAATTGTAACAATTGTCTTTGCTTTCACACTAACAAAGTTTGTTTGGATACCGGCACTCGCGATATTACTTTTTGTAGTTTATGCCTATATTCAATTTAAAACAACAGGTTATCTTATCAATGGTAGAGAGATAATCATTCAGAGTCGCATGTTGACGAAAGATACAGCAATTGTCCCACAAAATAGAATACAATCTCTTCAAAAGAAGCAACACCTATTACATCGTAAGCAAAAATTAGCGACATTAGATGCTTCAATATTAAGTAAATTTATGGGGCGTCATTTTATTGTAAGAGAGTTAAGGCAAGAGGATGTTGATCGGATAGCAGATTGGTACTCTTTTCGAGATAAAGCAGAGTAAAGTATATTAAGGATAATTAGTACAAAATGAAGTACTAATTATCTTTTTTTGTAGTGGTAACTTTTTCATTAATGGGCATATACATAATCATGTTAGTTAATAACAGAGAGGTGTGCGCTTAATGGGATTTGAAGAGGTGATTTGGGCGTTTAGCTTAACGTTACTAGCAGGTTTAGCAACAGGTGTAGGTAGTTTACTAGCGTTTTTTACATCTAGAACAAATACGAAATTTTTATCATGGGCATTAGGTTTTTCGGCGGGGGTAATGATTTATGTGTCGATGGTAGATATTTTTGTAAAAGCACAAGAATCATTAGTGGCTGAACTTGGTGAGAGGAATGGCAGTTGGTTAACCGTTCTTAGTTTCTTTGGTGGCATACTTTTAATAGCGTTAATTGATAAATTTATTCCTAAACAAGGAAATCCACATGAATTAAAAAAAGTAGAAGATATGAAGAAGAAAACGAAGACAGATGATGAGTTGTTGAAAATGGGTATGTTTACGGCGGTAGCTATTACGATTCATAATTTTCCAGAAGGAATCGCTACCTTTACAGCGGCATTACAAGACCCTGCTTTAGGTGTTGTGATTGCAATAGCTGTTGCTATTCACAATATTCCTGAAGGGATTGCGGTATCTGTACCGATTTATTTTGCGACAGGAGATAAAAAGAAAGCTTTTAAGTTGTCCTTTTTGTCAGGGTTGGCGGAGCCTGTTGGTGCCATTATAGCTTTTTTATTTTTAATGCCCTTTTTATCTGAGGTGACTTTCGGGATTATTTTTGGTGCGGTTGCTGGCATAATGGTTTTCATCTCGTTAGACGAGTTATTACCAGCAGCAAGAAAATATGATGAAACACATACACCGATTTATGGATTAATTACTGGAATGGCGGTGATGGCGTTAAGTTTACTACTCTTTATTTAAGTAAAAGCAGGGATTCTCCCTGCTTTTACTTTCTGATAAGTTTAATGATGAACACAATCCCTGCTATTACGAGTAAAATATGAATAAGACCACCAGCTATTTTGAAAAGGAAACCTAACAGCCATGCTAATAATAAAATACCAATAATCGTCCAAATCATCGTATCAGCTCCTTGTATGTTAGTACTTATAATGTATCCTTTTAGCGACAATTTTAAACTTTTTTCGAAAAAATGTTGCATTTATATAAATAGCTTGTTATAATAATCAACGTGGTTTCGTTAAGGAATTGTTAACGAATTTTAATATATTTTTAATATAAAAGATGCGGGTGTAGTTTAATGGCAAAACCCCAGCCACGAGCGAAACTTCTACCGAATAAACTTCGAGTTGTTCCGAAGCATATTCATCTTTGAAAAACTAGCAGATGCAGGAACATGTTTTGCGTAATTTTAAAGGAAAATTTATAAGTAGTTATTTATGCGGGTGTAGTTTAATGGTAAAACCCCAGCCTTCCAAGCTGATGTTGAGGGTTCGATTCCCTTCACCCGCTCCATACATAGGTTTGAACGTAGTGTTTCGTTTTAAAATGAAGCATTACGTTTTTTTAGTCTATCCAAAAGTTATAATGGTTCGCAAAAAGCGAAAGAATATACTTGCATCCTATCATTTACAACTTGTATTGTAGAAAATGAATGAGAACAAATACGAGGGGTTATTAATATGAAAAAATTACAACAACTCTTAAAAACAATAGACGGAAAAGGATATAAAGGATATAAATCCATTCAAGGACGTTATTCTTTTCATCGTTATGAATTGGCAGTTGATTATGTACAAGGGGATCCATTTGCATCACCATCAAAAATTAGGATCATTATTCCTCAAGCCTATCGTCCGTTAAAAGAGGAATGGAAACAGTCAAAAGAAAGAACGGTATATGTAGCGGACCATATTACTAGATCCGTAGCGAAAGCGATACAACAAGAAACAAAGCAATCACGTGGTTCTGGAAAAAGTGGCTTAGTTCACATTGATCAACCTGGTCAAGAAATTTTAGAACGGACCGCAGTACAAGTTAAACAAGATAAGACGATTATTTGTTTATCTGTTGGCTTACCTGCAAATGGTCGGCGTATTAATGGTAAAGAAGCGGAAAAATTATTCTTCACCATTTTGCCATCCGTTCTACGCCACTCAATATTTAGTCTAACAGATCAAGAACTAGAAGAATCAGCTCGATTGGCAGACCAGCATGTCGCTATTCGCAAAAAAATGAAAGAACATAACTGGATTGCATTTATTGCTGATGGTGCGATTTTGCCTAGGGAGAGCGGTGTAACGAGTAAGCCATTAAAAGATGCCGTATCTTTTAAAAGTCCTGAAGAAAATCGTGTGGAAGTGGATATTCCACACAGAAATCAACCATTAACAGGAATGTCGCTTAAAAAAGGCATTAGCTTAATTGTCGGTGGCGGTTATCACGGTAAGAGTACGGTGTTACAAGCTTTGGAGAATGGAGTCTATCCACATATCCGTGGAGATGGTCGTGAATATGTTTTAACAGATTCTGATGCGGTGAAAATTAGAGCAGAAGATGGTAGACAAGTAACGTCTGTCAATATTTCTGCGTTTATTAATGATTTACCACACGGCCAATCAACGACTCATTTTACAACGGAGAATGCAAGTGGTAGTACATCACAAGCTGCAAATGTTATTGAAGCAATTGAAGCCGGTGCGACAACATTGTTAATCGATGAAGATACGAGTGCGACGAATTTCATGATTCGTGATGCGCGTATGCAAGCACTTGTGCATCAAAATAAAGAACCTATTACACCATTTATTGATAAAATTAAACAATTACGAGATGATTTACAAGTTTCTACAATATTAGTAATGGGCGGATCTGGTGATTATTTTGATGTAGCAGATGAAGTGATCATGATGGATCAATACGAACCATTTAATGTAACGAACAAAGCACGTGAAATCATGAAGCAATATCCTGCATCACGTCAGGCTACAATAGAACAACTAACAGACAAAATAAATGAACGTGTTTTCTTACCATCAACACTTCAACTTCAAAAAGGCCAGAAGAAAAAAGTACAGGCTAAAAGTCTAGACACCATTTTGATGGGAAGATCAACTATCCAACTTCAGGATGTGGAACAGTTAGTGGACTCTTCTCAAACAAGAGCTATAGCTGAGCTACTTCGCTATATGGAAGCAGAAGGGGCATTAAAACAAGGAAAATCATTAGTCACATTATTAGATGAAATCGAAGACATTGTAGACCAGAATGGTTTGAGTGTGTTCGCTAAGTTTCCGAAGCAACATCCAGGTGACTTAGCAAGGCCGCGACGATATGAAATAGCAGCTTGCTTGAATCGAATGCGAACAGCAAAAGTTAATGGACAAGGTAGTGAATAATATGGCCTATCAACAATTAAAGGAAGAATTAATCGCATATAGTAAAGAAATTGGCATTGATCAAATTGGCTTTACAAGTGCAGACACTTTTTCGGAGTTAAAAGCACGCTTAGAAGAACAACAGGCATTAGGGTATGCCTCAGGCTTTGAAAAAGGAACAATCGCCGAAAGAACGGAGCCTAAACGATTAATGCCTGGCGCAGAATCAATCATTGCTATTGCTTTAGCATACCCAACGAAAATAAAAAATGACCGAAAAAGTGTTAAAGGTGATCGTCGTGGTATGTTCGCCAGAGCTTCATGGGGAACAGATTATCATATTGTTCTAAAAGAAAAATTAGACAAACTTGTAACTTTTTTAGCAGAAAGAGTACCTGGCTTTGAATCTCGTTCAATGGTTGATACAGGAGAATTATCGGATAGAGCAGTGGCAGAGCGAGCAGGGATTGGTTTTAGTGGGAAAAATACGTTTATTATTTCACCTGAATATGGTACGTACACCTATTTAGGTGAGATAATTACTAATATACCTTTTACTCCTGATGAGCCATTAGGTGATGGTTGTGGAACGTGTACAAAGTGTATTGACGCATGCCCAACAGGGGCACTTGTAGAAGCTGGTAGATTGAATGCGCAGCAATGTTTAGCATTTTTGACCCAAACAAAAGGGTATATGCCTGATGAGCATCGAGATAAATTAGGTAATTTCATTTATGGTTATGAAACATGTCAAGTTGTCTGTCCATATAATAGGGGAGTTGATTTTCACAATCATGAAGAATTTGAGCCCGATCCAGATTTAGTGAAACCACGACTTGTAGATTTACTTGATATATCTAATCGTGAATTCAAAGAAAAATTTGGTAAAATGGCTGGTTCTTGGAGAGGGAAAAAACCACTTCAACGTAATGCGATTCTTGCATTAGCTCATTATAAGGAAACGTCAGCAGTTGATCAGCTCATCGCGTTAATGAAAGAAGATCCACGTCCAGTGATCCGCGGAACTGCTGCATGGGCTCTTGGGAAAATTGGCGAAGACCACGGATTCCGAGCAATAAAAGAAGCGATGCAGAATGAAGCAGACACGGAAGTGATAAAGGAGATGGAAAAAGGTTTGCAGTTTGAACAAAAATCGGAGGTGTAAATAGTGGAAGCTCTTTATTATTACCAATATGAATCACCGATTGGCAGTTTATTACTTGTAAGTTATCAACAAAAGCTTGTCTCCCTTCAATTTGGTACTTTTGAAGATAATGAGAAAGAACTCATTACATGGGCAGGCAAATATAACCTACCTACCGTTTTGCTCGAATCAAAACAAGTCTTAGCTAAAGTGGTCCAACAATTAGAGGAGTATTTTAATAACGATCGCAAAACTTTTTCGATAGAATATACTTTTTATGGTACAACATTTCAACGAAAAGTATGGCAAGCATTAGCGGAAGTAAGCTATGGTACAACATGTTCTTATTTAGATATAGCTCAATCAATTGATGCACCAAAAGCAGTTCGAGCTGTTGGCGGTGCGAATAATAAAAACCCCATATCTATTATTATTCCTTGCCATAGAATAATAGGTAAGAATGGTAAGTTAGTAGGTTATGGTGGTGGTCTTGATAAGAAAGAATATTTGCTTGCACTTGAGAATGCGGAAGCATAACGCTTCCGCATCTATTAACTTTATTCTGCTGCATCTTCTTCATTTGTTTCAGTCGTTTCTTCTGTTTGATCTTCGGAGTCGTTACCATCTTCTTCGTTAGCGCAAGCAGTAAGTGCTCCAAATGCTAAAAAAGTAACTGCTAATAATGAAAGCCATTTCTTTTTCATCTAGTATCCCTCCTTCTAAAACTATTCTAAAAATAGCTATTGATAATTTCAACTAAAAATACCAATTATTAACGTTTTTTAATATAGTTTACATAGAGTTAACATTCGTAAGGAGATAGGGTTCTCCACTGACCGAACATAAAAAAAACAGCAGGGGTATAACCCCTGCTGATAGTAGTCTCGCTTTATTGATTTTCGTCTGTGTTTTCTTCATCTGCTGGAACATCTTCATCCATTGGCGTTTCATCTTCTACTGCAGGGTCATCACCTGTTGTTGGTTCTTCTTCAATTGGAGGTTGTTCTTCTAACGGTGCATCATCTCCAGGAGCAGGGTCCTCGTCTGTTCCACAAGCAGTTAAAGCTCCTACTGTTAATACAGACATTCCTAACAATGCTAAGATTTTTTTCTTCATTTTTAATTCCTCCTTTTTGTCTTACACCATACATATATCCAAAAAAGAAACAGAATAAGCATAAAAAAGCGATATTTAATGAAATAGTAATCTAGTTAATATACAGTAAAAATAATGCAATTTTTTTAAAATAGAGACATCATCTTGTAAACTTAATCGGTTAATTTTTTGTTTTTGCGATAGGAAGCTGTTAGTGAAATAAATTCAATCGTGAACAATAGAATAGAAGCTAATAACGTGAGTCCTAATATGCTATATAAATCGGAAAGCTTTGTAGGGAATTGAATGATAAAACAATAGAGTACAAGAAATATAATGGAAAAACCTATTGATTTGATAGTAAGTACTTTTAATTGTTTCTTATATGCTTGTTTTGTATCAATATCTGTAAACTCGATTCCTGCTAAAGAGTATCGAATGAAGACATAGATACCAAATAACCATATAGCAATAATAGTAGTAAATTGATAATCAAACGAGAAGAAGTTAGCTCCTATTATGGTAGTCAATAAAAAAATAATCAGTAGAATGGCGCCTTCTGCGTAAAAGTGTAGCAACTTTTTTTCTTTATATTCATCATCAGGTAATAAAAATGATATCCATGTTTTCATTCATCATCTACCTCCCAAAATAGTTCATCTAGCGTCTTGTCTAACGCTTTGGCAATAGCCATACACAATTTTAAAGTAGGGTTATATTCTCCTTTTTCAATTAACCCAATTGTTTGTCTTGTAACACCGACTTGTTTCGCCAATTCCTTTTGATTCATATTTAACATAATTCGTGTAATTTTTATTCTGTTTTTCATAATGCCTCCTTTACGTAATTTATAAGTTACATATGTTAACTATATATTACTTCATTATGCGACTAAATGCAATATGAGTGAATATAAATAAAATAAGGAGGGGATTGAATGGCTGAATGGAATGTGCTGAAAGCTTATTGGCAGGAGCATTGGAAGCAGAAGTTGAGGAAAAAACAACAGTTGCATCATAAATGTGGTAAGAAGATTAAAAGAATTCATATACACGGCAAAAAACTTGAAATGAGAATAGATGATGAGCATCACGCTGAATTCCCGTATCTGTTACATGTGAAACTATTCATTGAGGATGGGGAGTACTTTTATCATGAGGAAGTGATGGAGCATCGAGTAGCTGAAGTAGAAAATGATGTGGTAACCTTCGATAAAGAGGTCGCTTTGCCAATCCGAGAAATTCCTGAACAAATAGAAGTGGATGTGAATGATAGTCGGTTTGATTATGACAGACGAGTGGCGGTTCAATATGCAGAACGCTGGTGGAATGATGCGAATCCAGCGTATCAGTATTTTGCGGATAATGACTGTACAAATTATATTTCACAATGCTTGAGAGCGGGTGGAGCTCCAATGCATGGTGCGCCTAATCGGTCAAAAGGATGGTGGTACCAACGTGATAATTGGAGTTTTAGTTGGTCAGTGGCTAATTCCTTTAGGTGGTATTTGAGTGGCGCAACATCAGGGCTGAAAGGAACAGAAGTAAGTGATCCAGAAAAATTATCACCTGGAGATGTAATTTGCTATGACTTTCAAGGTGATGGTAGATGGGATCATACGACAATTGTTGTTGCAAAAGATAGTCAGCATATGCCGTTAGTGAATGCTCATACGAATAATAGCCGCCATAGATATTGGACATATGAAGACTCCGCAGCATGGACACCAAATTGTCAATATCGCTTTTTTCATATTGGGTAAGTTGATAGAAAAGAGGCTGAAGTTGATAGTAAAAATAAAAAGTTGATAGTAATGCGCCTAATCCGCTAGAAAATCGAGTCGTCACCTCAACAGTTAGCGCCTTATAAAAGATTGTGATATAATATCAAAGTTAATAAGCAATATTAGAGGTGAATTTCAGTGGCAGTCCATGTCGTATTATTTCAACCAGAAATACCTGCAAATACAGGGAATATAGCAAGAACGTGTTTAGCAACAGATGTTCATTTACACTTAATTCGACCGCTTGGTTTTTCAACAGATGATAAAATGTTACGTCGCTCAGGATTAGATTATTGGCATGATGTAACCATTAGTTATTACGATTCGATTGATGAATTGTATGAGAAATATGCTAATGGAGAATTTTATTATATAGAGAACTTCGGTACGAAATACTATTCTGATTTTGATTTTAGTGATAGTGATAAAGATTTATTCTTCGTATTTGGACGTGAAACAAATGGTATTCCAAAAGAATTACTAAAAGGTAAAGAAGATCGTTGCTTACGCATTCACATGACGGATAAAGTTCGTTCCTTGAATTTGTCAAACACAGCAGCGATTATCGTTTATGATGTATTAAAACAACAAGGATTCCCGGGACTTAAGTAACCACTATGGTCTCACTAAACCACAGCATGATTTGATTGTTGTGGTTTTTCTATATAAAAAAGGAGGGAAGGAAATGGACCAACAAACAATTATTCGAAAAACAGAAGAAATGGTCAGAGACCAATTGTTAGGAGAAGGATCTGGCCATGATTGGTATCATATCGAACGTGTAACAAATACAGCGAAACAGCTTGCTGAAAAAGAAAATGCCAATCTTTTTATCGTCACACTAGCAGCATTGCTTCACGATTTAGCAGATGATAAAGTGGTAGAAAGCGAAGAACAAGGGTTACTAGCTATTAAGGAATGGTTGGAACAACATGAAGTGTCGGCAGATGATAGCGAACATATTGTAACGATTATCCAAAATATGTCATTTAAAGGTGGCAATGGCATAGCATTACAAACAATGGAAGGACAAGTCGTACAGGATGCTGATAGATTGGATGCCATTGGAGCAATCGGGATTGCTAGATGCTTTGTCTATTCAGGTAAGAAAGGCAGGCCAATCTATGACCCTACCTTAGATGTACGAGAACAGATGACGAAAGAAGAATACCGTACTGGAAGTTCAAGTGCGATTCACCATTTCTATGAAAAATTACTAAAATTAAAAGATTTAATGAATACGAATGCAGGTTATCAATTAGCTGTAGAAAGACATCAATTTATGGAACAATTTCTCGATATGTTTTATCAAGAAGTAGGAATGGATAAAAAAACTGAATAGAGGAGAGGTAGCAATGACGTCGATTTGGTTTGTACGACATGGAGAAACAGACTGGAATGCTTTAGGAAAGATTCAAGGACAGACAGATATTCCACTTAATAATACTGGTCGCTCACAAGCAAATGAATGTGGCCTGTATTTACAAGACTTTCACTGGGATGTATTAATATCAAGCCCATTAAAGCGTGCTAAAGAAACGGCATCCATTATTAACAAATATCTAGATCTTCCGATAACAGAAATGGATGATTTCAGAGAAAGAAGTTTTGGTGATGCAGAAGGAATGACAGTGGAGGAAAGAATGGAAGTATTTCCAGATGGCATCTACCCACATCAGGAAAGCATCGAAGCACTAACAGAGCGGATTATGCAAGGTATGGCTAAAATTGATCATATACATAAAGGTAAAAAGGTTTTAGTTGTCGCACATGGTGCTGTGATCAATGCGATATTTACGCACCTAACGGATGGAGAGATTAGTACCGGTACAGGTAAGAAAGTAAGTCGACTTGCTAATGGTAGCATTAGTCATGTGCAGTTGGTCGATGAAACGTGGCAAATCAAACATTTTAATCAAAAAGACCACCTATCTGCCTATAGTGCAAAAGGGAGTATGTAGAGAAAAATCTGTTCACAACGAAAACGGTGAACAGATTTTCTTCGGTTAATTATTACCAACAGCACTAGCATTATAGACGATGACATATAGTAGGATAGCAATGACGCCATATGGAACGAAAAAGGCGAATGGCGTATATAATTCATGCCCGATTGCAATATATTTAAGGGCGTCAAGCACTTTGTGTGCAATAGGCTGAATGATCATCATAATCGGGAAGATGGCAATCACGGTAAAGCCAATTTTTAAGCCGAAACGAAAGAACACAGAGCCTAGCAAAATAGAAAAACTGAAAAATAAGAGATAAAGTAAGCCTTCGTACAAAACAATTGAACTTGTACTAGTAGCATCTGTTGTCGCAATTTCTAATCCAGAAAACTCAAAATTTTCAAGAGAAAACAGATTAATCAAATAATCTACTGTATGTAGTACTATTTGACTTATAGATGTCATCGCTACTGTATATAGAATAATCGAAATAAAGGAAGAAAGGATAAAACTATAACGATCTAGACCAAGTTCGATGACATATGGAAAAGTGTCTTTAAAACTAAAAATACCAAAAAAGAGAGAAAATATTAGACCTGGTGCGATATTAACTCCTGTCATCATAATACTCCCATTGCTACCATAGAATGCAGCGATAAACATTAATGCTATAAAAAATATATAAATACCCCAAAATGTCAAAATAGTTGTCCAAGATGTTTTCCAATAATAATATAAATGTAACTTAGTTTGTTCAAGCATGTGTATTCACCTCTTCTTTTGTTAAATAAACAAATAATTCTTGAAGCGTACTTTTGCTCACGTCTACCCCATCAGTTTCTTCTACTAACTCATCGTAAAGAACAACCGTTTTCTGACCTAACATTGACGATTGATGCAAAATATCAAGGCCGTTCGTAAGCTGATCGATTTTTTCCTTATTACCAGATAACACGAGATGCTTGCTAGCTAAATGATCCACTGTATCATGTAATAATAATTTTCCCTCTTGCATAATAACGACTTCTTCAAATAAATTACTCACTTCGTCAATTAGGTGAGTAGAAAGAATAATTAATCTAGGATTTTTTTGATAAGACTCTAATAGCAAGTCGTAAAAGGTAGAGCGAAATGATGCATCAAGCCCAATATATGGTTCGTCAAAAATAGTAATCGGTGCATGACTACTTAATCCAACAATAATGCCAAGAGCAGAATACATTCCTTTTGACAATGTTTTGATCTTTTGCTTTTCTTTTAAACGAAAGACTTGCCTTAGCCTTTCTGCGTATTCATGATCCCAATTAGGATAAAATTTTGCGGATATTTCTAAGATGTCCTTCACTCTAAATTTATTATTAAAATTGTTGCTTTCCATTACGAGACAAATATTTTTGGTAACATCATAATGATTAAAAGGTGTTTGACCATTAATAGTTAATTGGCCATTAGTAGGCTGGAAATGACCAGCAAGCATGCGCATGAAAGTTGTTTTGCCTGCACCGTTTTTTCCTAATAATCCAATGATTTTTTCCCCTTCTAGATCAAGGGTAAAATCTTGAATCGCATAGTTTTTTCGATATGCTTTTTGTAAGTTTGTCGTTTTAATTTCCATTTTGATAATCCTCCTTTATCCATTCTGTTAGTTGTTCTGTCGTTAATTCAATTCGAGATGCTTCTTGCAGCATAGGTTTTACATATTGATCATAAAATCGCTCCTTTCTTTTATGAAGAACGATTTCTTTAGCATTTTCTGAAACAAACATACCGATCCCTCGCTTTTTAAAAATGATCTCTTGGTCAACTAATAAATTAATTCCCTTTGCAGCGGTGGCAGGGTTGATTTGATAGTGTTTTGCGAATTCATTAGTAGAAGGGATTTTGTCATTGGCAACTAATTCCCCTTCCACAATATTGGTCTCCACCATTTCCGCGATTTGTTGAAAAATGGGTTTATCTTCTTGTAGTCTTTCTGTCAATGGATTGCTCACCACCTTGTTGGTTCATTACTTATGTAACTAACCATATAACATAAAACGAATAAATGCAAGATTTTTTTGAAAAATATTACTGTAATGTAAACCAAAAACGTGACAAATAAATAGTTATCCAATATACTAATAATCAAATGAATATTTGAATGAGGTGACTAATTTGAGCTGTGATATATATTGCTATAATGAAGAGGTTGTGACACGTTTACGACCAGAAATGGAAAAAGCAACTGGTGTAGAGTTGATTTTCAAGGCTTTAGCGGATGCAACACGATTAAAGATAACGTATGCTTTAACACTAGAAACAGAATTATGTGTTTGTGATGTCGCAAATATTATTGGAACTTCTACAGCTACGGCATCTCACCATTTAAGAATGTTACGTAATATGGGATTGGCATCCTATCGTAAAGAAGGAAAACTAGTTTTCTATTCTCTTAAAAATGACAACATCCGACAGCTTGTTTCGATTGCGATAGCAAGTACTGAAGAAGGTGTAGTTGTTGGCTGATAAACAAGTCTATCGATTAAAAGGATTATCTTGTACGAATTGTGCTGCTAATTTTGAGAAAAACCTTCGTCAAATAGAAAGTATTCAAGAAGCAGAGGTTAATTTTTCTGCAGCTAAATTAACCATTTTTGGAGATGCAACGATTGAACAATTAGAACAAGCTGGTGCATTCGACCATATTAAAGTATATGCACATAATCAAGGGACACCGAGAATTCCTGTATATAAAAAGCGAGAAAATCTACTAACTTTATCATCTTTATTACTAATTATTGTTGGCTATAGTTTTTACTTCCAATTAGGTGAAAATCATGTTGCGACGGTTGGTGCATTTTTACTTTCTATTATTGTCGGAGGATACGACTTAATCAGGGCAGGGATTAAAAATATAGCAAAGCTGCAATTTGATATGAAGACGCTAATGACAATTGCTATTATCGGTGCGGCGATTATTGGTGAATGGGCAGAAGCCGCTGTTATTGTATTTCTGTTTGCTTTAAGTGAGGCATTAGAAGGGTATTCAATGGATAAAGCTAGGAACTCAATTAAGTCTTTAATGGAAATTGCGCCGAATGATGCAACGATAAAAAGAGGGAAGCAATTAGTCCAGATTAGTGTAGAGGATGTCCGTATTGGTGATACGATGATAGTGAAGCCTGGTGAAAAAATCCCGATGGATGGTATTGTTCGAGAAGGACGGTCATTCGTGAATCAAGCAGCTATTACTGGCGAATCAGCTCCTGTGGAGAAGAAAGTTAAATCGACAGTCTATGCCGGAACGGTGAATGAAGAAGGGGCTTTAGTAGTTGAGGTGACCAAATTAAGTGAAGATTCCACGATAGCTAAAATCATTCACTTAGTGGAAGAGGCCCAAACCAAAAAAGCACCAACGCAAGCTTTTGTCGATCGGTTTGCAAAATATTATACGCCAGCTATTATGCTCATCGCATTAATGGTGATGGTAATACCGCCACTTTTAGGTGGGGAGTGGCAAACATGGATGTATAATGGTTTGGCTGTACTCGTTGTTGGTTGTCCTTGTGCATTAGTTATTTCAACACCTGTGGCTATCGTAACGGCAATTGGTAATGCGGCAAGAAATGGTGTATTGATTAAAGGTGGAATCCATCTAGAACAGCTGGCTACTATTAATACGATCGCTTTTGACAAGACTGGTACGATAACGGTTGGTAAGCCTGTTGTAGTAGAGGTGAATGCTATACACGGAACGAAAGAGGAGTTGATTCAACTAGCTGGTTCATTAGAACGTTATTCAGAGCATCCAATTGCACGTGCTATTTTGAAGAAAGCACATGATGTCTCACTCTTAGAAGCAACACAATTTCAATCCTATACGGGAAAAGGGATAGTCGCTTTTATTGATGGTGTCTGCTATAAAGTGGGGAATGCGAAACTATTTGAAGGTTATGATTTACCAATAGTATCAGGGGGTACTGTCGTATATGTTGGTTCTGATGAACAGATATTAGGGTATATCAAAGTGGCAGATCAACCGAGAAAGGGAATCAAACAACATGTACAAAAACTGTATCAATTAGGTATCGTTAAAACTGTTATGCTGACAGGTGATGTAGAAAATGTTGCAAAACAAATTGGGGAAGAGAGTGGAATAACAGAAGTAAAAGCTGAGCTTTTTCCAGAAGAGAAATTATCCCATATTAAAAGGGTAAAAGAGCGTTATCGTGTAGCAATGGTTGGTGATGGTATCAATGATGCTCCTGCTTTGGCAGAAGCACATGTTGGAATAGCTATGGGTGGAGCAGGGACAGATGTTGCCCTAGAAACAGCTGACATTGCTTTAATGGGAGATGATGTATCGAAATTAGCTGATACAATTAGCTTAAGTAAACGTACTTTACGTATTATAAAAGAAAATATTATATTAGCATTATCTCTAAAGGTAGTGGCTTTACTACTTGTTATCCCTGGCTGGTTAACATTGTGGTTAGCGATATTTGCTGATATGGGAGCTACATTATTAGTTGTGGCTAATGCATTACGATTGATGCGTAAAACAGCTGAGATAGATTCACACTCACGAGATCATCATGAGATCACGTGAGCGTTGTATTACCATTAGTTTCGACCAGTACGTATAATATTTTGCATCATTGCTATATTTGGATAATTGACCTCTTCGTATTGTTTGCATACTTTTTCGATATCATAAGGTACACGGATATGACTTGTTTGAACTTGTCCATCCGTTATATCGATAAGACAGTAAGATGCTTTGGCAATCCCGTCGAATGGGAGGCCAACACTTCCTAAATTAATAATGGTTTTACCACCTACTATACGCTGATAAGCTTTATGAATATGACCATATAAATAAAGGTCAGCTTCTTCTTTTGATGTTAGTTTCTCGATTAGTGTATCGTCCGCTACATCTGGTAAAACAACATCAAATAAACTATCAGGTGTTGCATGAAAAGCATGGATGCGTACACCTTCGACTTCGATGGAGATTTCTGAAGGTAGTTCTTTCAAGTAGGTAAGTTGTTCGTCATTTAATTGCTTGTTAATCCATGCTTGTTCTTCTTGCATCATAGTGAGTGCGTGATCTGGAACTTCCCCTTGACGGACACCGCGTGTAACCCATTCATCTGCGTTTCCTTTCACCACGTCTGTTTGCAAATTACGAATAAGGTCAATCGATTTACCAGGTTCTGGACCACGATAAGCGATATCTCCAAGGACAATAACACGGTCAACTTCATTTTTCTTTACATCTTGTAGTACTGCTTCTAATGCAACTCTATTTCCGTGAATATCAGATATAAAAGCTATTTTCATTATGGCACCTCCATTATTAAGTGTAAGCTAGTTTCTTTTCGTAAAGCAAAGATTTTGACGTTCTATCTAGCTAAATCATATAATAATAGTATATAGTGTAAGTTTTATTTATCACGCTGCATGAGTCTGTAATACTCCCACTTCAAGATTCGAGTTAAAACAAAGAAGGTAAGTGGGGGGGATAAACGGACGCTAACGCCCTGATAAGTTTCGCTAACCATAGGTGGGAGTCAAAAACTCCCACTGATTGAAGTCTTACTTTATGGTGAACGTTGTTAAGGAGGTTTTTTTAGATGACTTCGTTGTTTAATAATATACCAGCTTTTATGAAAAATGAATTAGAAAAATTATTTGCAAAAATAAATCCGCTAATGAAGAAAAATGCTAAATATATGATGTTTGCAATGCCATTATTGTTTATCTCTGTCTTTAATTTGATCTTTTTCTTGTTCTTTGGAGGCTTTGAAAATAGTATGTTAGCTATACCAGTTATTTATGCGCTTATGGCAGCTGTTGGATTAGCACTTTACAAAGAGTCTAAACATATTAAAAAAGAGATTAGGCAATTGGAAACAGAATATATCGTTACAAGAATTGAAAAAAGCAGTATTCTTAATGAACGTAAGAAAAAGGACTATATTTCGATAATTAAAACACAGCCGAAATTAAACTTGCAAACTTTTATGAATTTCTTAACAGAAGAGAACGATCGCAGAAAAATGATGGAAGACTAGATATATCAATTTTTATCACGGTGCATGAGTCCGTAAAACCCCCACTTCAAGTTTCGCGTGAAAACGAGGAAGCTAAGTGGGGGATAAACGGACGCTAACTCCCTGATAAGTTTCGCTAACAATCAGTGGGAGTCAAAAACTCCTACTGATTGAAGTCTCATTTTATGAATGGAGCACGTCGTTAAGGTGATGCTCTATTTTTGTTGCATTTTGTATGTGATTGACAATTATCCAAAAACATGAGAATATAATAATGTTGTTCTTTATAGTGAATTGCCAAGTGGTGATTTGTCATGGTTCAAATGTTGTAAAACCCGACTACAAGGTTCGAGTTTAAACTAGGAGTATAAGATTGGGGCGAATGGGATCCGACTTCTTGATAAGTCACTCTTGATAGGAGTTGACTTAACTTTAGTTAATTAGGATCATTCTGTTTACTTGTTCTTTATAAAGAATAAAATGAAACTTTTGGAGGAGAGTAAGTTGAGAAGTGCGTTACGAGTTTTGCATGTTGTTTCGAATATGAATAATAGCGAAACAAGTACAAAAATCATGAATGTTTACCGTCATCTAGACCGAAAGGAAGTTCAGTTTGACTTTTTAGTAACAGCCGAGGGTGATTATGATAAGGAGATAAAACAATTAGGTGGTCATCTATTTAAAATTCCGTCTATAGAGTGTGTGGGAATGATTAAATATAAAAGGTCATTACGTCAATTTTTTAAAGGTCATCGATTTTATATCATTGTCCATTCACATATAGACCAAATGAGTTACTTTCCGTTACGTGAAGCAAAGCGTGTCGGCATACCGATTAGAGTAGCACAGAATCATCATGTGAATGAAGAGAATTCGAATTGGTGGAAAGAAATAGTAGCAAGAATGATACCGTTTTATGCTAATCACTATATTGCGAGTTCAGATATGGAAGCAGAATCGTTATTTAGATGGAAAGCGAAAAATTTGGAAATGATGTTTAAGTCAATTGAAGCGGAACATTTTCATTACTCCATATCATTGCGAGAACAGGGAAGAAAAGAACTCGGAATTAGTGATGATTACTTTGTTGTTGGTCATATCGGTAGCTTGATTTCAAAGAAAAATTATACATATTTAATCGAGTTGTTTGTTGGTTTTCGGAGGAAATATCCAAAATCCACATTAGTCCTAGTTGGTGATGAGGATGTTAAGGTTCGATTAAAAGAAAAGATTGCACAATTTCACCTTCAAGACCACGTTATTATGTTGAACAATAAGAATGTACATAAATGGATACAAGTGTTTGATCTAGCTGTATTCCCTTCCTTGTTACATGGATTCCCATTAAGTCTGATTGAAGCTCAAGGAGCAGGTCTTCCTGTCCTTGTTTCAGATACTGCAACGAGAAAGATAGACTTAGGAACGGGGCTAGTTCAATTTATCCCATTAACAAATAAGCGTAGGTGGTTAGAAGCAATGTATGAAGCGTATGTAGAAAGAAAACGTGAACCGGTAGATTGGGGCATTTTAGAAGAAAAAGGATATGGTCTCAACGATGTTGTAAAGCAAACAGAACAAAAATACTTACAACTAAGGGATGATGGAATTTGAACATAAGTGAATAAGATAAGAGGTTAAATAATATGATTGGATCGAATATAAAAGAGATAAGGAAAATGAGAAAGCTAACATTATCAGAGTTAGCAGACAAAGCAAATATTTCTAAGTCCTATTTAAGTAACATAGAACGTGATTTAAACGAAAATCCATCTGTTCATATTATAAAAAAGTTAGCTGATGTATTAAATGTTGAAATAGTTACATTATTAGGTGAGGAGACACAGCCTTTTATTTCAGATTATGAGTGGAAAGTATTTACTCAACATTTAATGAAGTTAGGTATAAAACAGGAGAATGTGGAAGAATATCGGGTGATATTTGAATTTATAAAATGGAAAGATAAGAAAGGTAAATAATGATTCGTCATGAAAGTCATTTAGGGGGGAGCCAGTATAATGAAACACACAGTAGTAGTCGCAGAATCACAAACACTTTTTCGCGATATGATTACGAATTTTGTAGAAGATATGGACGAATTTCGGGTGATTGGAAAGTTAACGAATGGACAAGAGGTTATCGATTTTATTCAAGAGAAAGAAATTCGTCCCTACTTAATTTTATTAGATATTCATATGCCGGTTATGAATGGTCTAGAATGTGCGAAAAAAATTAAACAGCTATACCCCGATATTAAAGTTGTACTACTTTCTGTTTTTGATGATGAAGAATCTATTGAAACAATTTTATCTGTATCAGCAGAGGGCTATATTTTAAAAAGTTCTGGTTTAGATGAGTTTAAAGAAATATTACGTTTTATCGTTGATGGGAAGTTCGTTGCTCCACAAAGTCTTGTTAAATACTTTTCTCACCGATTAGAGGCATTACAAAAAATCGAAAGAGAAAGTTCCTTCCATTACATTAAAGAAACATTTAATCAACATCAAGATTTGAATAATCGAGAATTACAAATTATTCAGTTGATCAAAAAGGGCTGGACTAATCGAATGATTGCTGACCAATTAGGAATAAGTGAAGGAACTGTAAAAAATTATTTGTCGATTATTTATAAAAAATTAGGTATTAAAAGTCGAGTAGAATTATTACAATTATTAACAGAATTAATAGGGTGATAGCGTTAGATTTTCTCACGATAGCTGCGAGGTGAAACGTGATAATGTTTTTTAAAAACGCGATGAAAATAGGAATAAGAACCAAATCCGCAATTTTGCGCAATATTTTCTAATGTCATGGTCGTATATTTCATTTGATTGATTGCTGCAGTCATTCGAATCGATTGAGCATAGTTTATGATGGTTTGGTTGACGTGTTCTTTAAATAAATGTACACATCTTGATACACTAAGGTTGCACTGGTTCGCAATGTCTTCTACTCGAAATTCTTGTTTTGTCGCGTTTTCTTCAATAAAGCGCATCATTTTCGTCACGACATACGGGCGATACACTTCTTGTTTTTTATCCATAGCTCTTTCTAATGCCACACATAATGCACGAACTAAATAATCTGTTAGTTCGCTTATCCTTTCTGTTTCGGGTCTTCTTTCTTCAATAATTAAATGATGCCATAAATCCAACACAGCCTCATCAGTTGCAATATTGATAAATGTAGGAGCATTCTTGAAACGTTCATCAATCCAATCGCCTTCACAATATAAATGGAAATCTCCACTTTGTTGTCCATCTTCGACAAATAATTCATAATTGTCACCAGGTTTAATGATTAGTAGATCCCCTTTTTCAGCTTGTCTCATTGTGTTTTGTACTTTCAGTAATGAGCTACCTTCTGTTTGTAAACGAAATAAGTATGAAGCATAGCGTGATTGATGTGATGTGTGAAAAGAATCTTGATGATAAGAATATCCACAAAAGCTTATTTTCATAACAACACTCCTCGAAATATAGCCATATAGTTCATGTTATGATTATATCATTTATGTTCAATTAAGTTTAGATAATTTAAGATAGTAAATAAGTAATGAAAAGGTTCACAAATAGTATTCTATAGAATGACTTGTTTTGTAAACCTTTTCAATTTTGTGTATCAGCAAGCTAATCTAAGGATGAGAAGGGGAAATGAATGATGAACAAATTAAAAGTTGCAGTAATTGGTTGTGGAAGTATAGCGATTCACCGTCATTTACCAGAATATCAAGCGAATCCTCATGTAGAGATTGTAGCTGTCTGTGATATAAAAGAGGACCGAGCAGAACATACAGCGGAGAAGTATCAGACAGTAGCTTATACTGATTATCATCGTGCGATAACAGAATCTGGTGCAGAGCTTGTGAGTGTATGTTTACCAAACTATTTACATGCCCCGGTATCGATTTTCGCAGCAGAAAATGGTAAGCATGTGTTATGTGAAAAACCAATGGCTACATCGCATGAAGAGGCTCAGCAAATGATAGAGGTAAGCGCAAAAGCAGGCAAAAAGTTAATGATAGCCCATAATCAACGATTTGTTCCAAGTCATCAGAAAGCAAAAGAATTAATTGGGAATGGTGAAATTGGAAAAGTATATAGTTTCCGTACCGCATTTGGACACGGAGGGCCAGAAGGATGGAGTATTGACGGAAAGGACAGTTGGTTTTTCCGTAAAAAAGAAGCATTTATAGGTGCGTTAGGAGATCTTGGTGTTCATAAAGCAGATGTAATTCGTTATGTATTAGGAACGGAGTTTACCGAAGTAGCATCCATGGTTGAATCGTCTGCGAAAGAAAATAGTGATGTCGATGATCAAGCTATTACTATTTTGCGAAGTGAGAATGGGGTCATTGGAACGTTAACAGCTAGTTGGGCATATCGAGCAGGTGAAGATAATTCGACCGTAATTTATGGAGAGAAGGGTATGCTTCGACTTGAGGATGATCCGATTTATAGTTTAGTAGCTTCCTACACCGATGGATCCACAGTAAACTATGAATTAGGTCAAATTCAAACAAATGATAGTGGTGGTCAAACTTCAACAGGTGTTATTGATCACTTTGTTGATAGTGTGAGAAATGATACGAAACCATTGATTGATGGAGAAGAAGGATATAAGTCATTACAAATTATTCTAGCTGCTTTGGAAGCAAATGAAACGAAGAAAAATATTTCTTTATCACGGTGCAAACGTCCGTAAAACAAAGAAGCAAAGATGGAAGATAAACGGACGTTAACACCCTGATAAGTTTCGCTAACAATCAGTGGGATTCAAAAACTCCCGCTGATAGAAGTCTCACTTTATAGATAGGAGGAAAAATAAATGAAATTAGGGGTATTTACTGTTTTGTTTTCTGATAAAAATTTTGAAGAAATGCTTGATCATGTGAAGATGAGTGGATTAGATGCAGTTGAGATTGGAACAGGAGGTTATCCAGGTGACGCGCATTGTCAGATCGATCAATTATTAGCGGATACAAACAAACGCGAACAATACTTACAAGCAGTGAAAGAGCGTGGTTTAACGATTAGTGCTTTTAGCTGTCACGGAAATCCGTTAACACCTGATCAGCAATTCGCTGCAGAGAGTGATCGTATTTTACGTAAAACGATCGAGCTTGCAGGGCTTACTGGTGTGCCGGTCGTAAATTGCTTCTCTGGTACACCTGGCGATCAGGAAAGTGCCAAAGTACCAAACTGGCCAGTTGCACCGTGGCCATCTGAATATGCAGAGGTTTTAGATTGGCAATGGGAAGAAAAGCTTATTCCTTATTGGAAGGAAATTGGAGAATTAGCCGAACAACATAATGTGAAAATTGGTATTGAATTACATGCAGGATTTTTAGTTCACACACCATATACCATGCTAAAACTTCGTGAGAATACAAGTTCAGCAATAGGTGCGAACCTTGATCCAAGTCATTTATGGTGGCAAGGAATTGATCCTGTGGCAGCGGTGAAAATTTTAGGGAAAGAAAATGCTATTCATCATTTCCATGCAAAAGATACGTATATTGACCAAGATAATGTCAATATGTACGGATTAACGGATATGCAGCCATACAGTAATATACAGACTAGAGCGTGGAATTTCCGCTCAGTTGGTTGTGGTCATAGTTTAGAGGTTTGGTCTAATATCATTAGCGCACTTAGAACATTTGGCTATGACTATGTTATTAGCATTGAGCATGAGGATCCAATCATGTCTATTGATGAGGGATTTGCTCGTGCTGTAGATAACCTGCAAGCGGTAACGATTAAGGAAAGTCCAACAAATATGTGGTGGGCATAGCGAAGGGAAGTTCGAAAATGGCTAAATTAAAAGTGGGATTAATAGGAGCAGGAGGTATAGCGACAAGTGTACACATTCCTGCATATCAAAAGTTAGCAGAGCAAGTAGAAATAGTTGCGGTAGCTGATGTTGTTTATGATAAGGCAAAGTCAGTTGCGAATGAACACGGTATTAACCTAGCCTTTTCTGATTATGGAGAGATGTTAAAAGAGCTTGATATGGACGCCGTTAGTATTTGTGTGCCAAATAAATTTCATAAAGACGCAGCAATTGCAGCACTAAATGCCGGTTGTCATGTTCTATGTGAAAAACCACCAGCAATGAATCAACAAGAGGCAGAAGAAATGGAGGAAGCAGCTAAAGCATCCAGTAGACTGTTGATGTATGGCTTCCATTATCGTTTTCAAACAGAGACACAAGCAGCAAAACGGTTTATTGATGCAGGCGAATTTGGTGATATTTATGCTGGTCGTGTTCAAGCAATTAGAAGGCGAGGTATCCCTGGTTGGGGTGTGTTTACGAATAAAGAACTGCAAGGTGGAGGGCCACTGATTGATATTGGTGTTCATATGTTAGATACAGCACTGTACTTGATGGGATACCCAGAACCTGCTGTTATCCTTGGGCAAACCCATCAGTTTCTTGGTACGAAGAAAGGTGTCGGCTTATTAGGTGAGTGGGATTATGAAAACTATACGGTTGAAGATATGGCTGTTGGAATGATTACATTTAAAAATGGGGCATCATTGGTGCTTGAGTCTGCCTTTGCAGCAAATGTTCAAGAAGCGGATAATATGCAAGTCTCTTTGATGGGCAGTAAAGGCGGTGCAGATATTTTTCCATTGAAAATGTATCAAGAAAAACACGATACGTTGATTGATATAACACCAGCTTATTTACCACAACACCATGCACATGAAGTAGAAGTTACTACGTTTGTTAGAGATTGTATCGAAGGTCATGTGACAGATCGTTACGCTAAACAAGGAACGAACATTCAAAAAATTATTGATGGACTTTATCAATCAGCGGAGACTGGTAAAGCCGTATATTTCTAGGAGGGAATATAAATGGGGAAAATAGCTATTCAATTATATTCAGTGCGTGAGCATACAACGAAAGACTTTTTAGGTACGTTACGTAAGCTAGGAGATATGGGATATGAAGCAGTTCAGTTCGCAGGTTTTTTTGATACGCCCGCAGAGCAATTAAAGGAAGTGATGGATGAGTCTGGATTAGTTGCTGCAGGCAGCCATATGCCATTTAAAACGTTAACAGGTGAAGAATTGGAAAAATCGCTTGAATATAATAAAAAGATTGGAAATGACTTAATTATTTGTCCGATACTTCCCGAAGAATTGCGAACAGATGAGGCAGCATATTATAAAGGAGCAGCTACATTAAATGAAATAGGGAAGAAATGTGCAGAAGCAGGCTTTACTTTTGCATACCATAATCATAACATGGAGTTCTTTGATCTTGGTAATGGAAAGACAGGCTTTGATATTTTATTTGAAGAGACGGATCCTGAGTATGTGCAAATAGAGCTTGATTGCTATTGGGCAACACATGCAGGAATAGATCCATTAACGATTATTAAAGAACATGACAAGCGCATTGTTTCTTTGCATATTAAAGATATGGTAGAAGAAAATGGCGAAAAACGTAGTATTGAAATAGGAAAAGGATCACTGGATATTGCTACACTTTGGCAAACAGGTGAATCTACCGATGTCCATTGGTATGTGATTGAACAAGAACAATTCGATGGAGACCCACTAGATAGTGCAAAGGAAAATGTCGTGAACTTAAAGCAAGTAATTAATAAATGAATGAAGTGATTGGTAACGTTTACTAGATTTGCTGACAAAAAGGGCAATGAATTCAGCTTTTTTTGTTAATAACTAGATTTACTGACATAATGTATTGTGCTTCCCTTTATTTTTGTCCATAACAAGTAAACAGATGAACGCCCAAAATGAAGCAGAACCAAAATTAAGGTCACTCATAAGGCGAATGAAAGTTTGTTGATGCTGTATAAGCTTCTTTTCTTACTATATAATTAGTAACATTTTCCTGTTTTTTTAGATTCTGATAGTTTATAATGGGAAATGGTAATAGACATCTTTGGAGGTAAGTCATATGTTTAAGAAGCTTTTTAAAAAGAAAGAGACAAATACAGATTTAGTAACGCCACTGACAGGGAAAGTAGTACCGTTGGCGCAGGTCCCTGATGAAGTTTTTTCACAAAAGATGATGGGGGACGGTATCGCTATCGAACCTACTGATAAGCAAGTTGTATCACCAATTGATGGGGAAGTTGTCGATGTATTTAAGACAAAGCATGCGATTAGTTTTCGCACTGATGGTGGTGCAGAAATTTTAATACATATGGGACTTGAAACTGTACAGTTAGACGGTAAAGGTTTTGAGATTCATGTGACAAACGGTCAAAAAGTGAAAAAAGGTGATGCTTTAGCAACATTCGACTTAGATGTCATTAAAGCAGAAGGTTATCAAACGATTACTCCTATCATTTTATTAAATGGAGAAGAATTTTCTTTGTCTAATGCAGCTGGTGAACAAGCTGTGACAGCAGGTGCGGATACACTTTTCCGTATTGAAAAGAAATAATATTTAACCATTAAGAATGAGCTTTTATCAAGAAAAAAGCTCATTCTTTTTTCTTGAATAACATAGAAGTATCAAGCTTTTCACCTTCAATGACGATGGCTATTAGTCCTTTATCTGTTTTTGTTTCGTGCCATTCATTTTCCCTCCAAAGCACAACTTCTCCTGGTCGAATAGCAACAAATTCATCAGATTTACCGCGTACCCAACCATTTCCACTAATAACGATAAACAGTTGTGGAACAACAGCTTGATGATATCCGATAAGTCCGTTCTGTTCTAGATGAATACAAGCAATTTGAGTAGTTTTTTCGGTTTTGGTTATAGGTGAAAGGGTAAAATCAGAGTGAAACTGGGTGATTTTTTTACCAACTTCTTTGTTCAGTTGGAATATCTCCATAGTAACTCTCCTTCATATGTAGATTTTATCACGGTGTAAACGTCCGTAAAACCCCCACTTCAAGGTTCGGGTGAAAACTAGGAAGCTAAGTGGGGGATAAACGGACGCTAACTCCCTGATAAGTCTCACTTTATCAAGATATAGTTCACTGATTGTGGCTTGTTCTATACTACCATATAATGTAATGTTTTGGAAGGTGGTCGGGCTTGTTTCAAGTGCGAAGTTATTAACCTATGGGACTGTATAAAAAAATGTCGAAAACTACTTGACATTATCCTCTCAAACTTGTACATTTGTATATACTTAAAAATTAAACATTTCTTATCCAGAGAGGTGGAGGGACTGGCCCTTTGAAGCCTCGGCAACAGCTCCATGAAGCAATGTGCCAACTCCAGTAGCGATTAGCTAGCAGATAAGAAGAGAGTATGAATGATTGAAGGACCTCTTCTAATACTAGATAGAGGTTCTTTTTTTGTGTTTGTAAACCACAAGAAATAGCAAAACGAGGAGGACAACTAGTGGAAAAACAATCAAAAGGTAATGCAGTAGCACTATTACCATTACTTGTTTTTATATTATTATTTATTGTATCGGGAATCGTTACGCATGATTTTTCCAGTATGCCAATTAATGTAGCGGTATTGATTGCTGCAGTAGTAGCGATTGCGATAAATCGAAAAGAAAAATTGTCGAAAAAGATAGAAGTGTTCACAAAAGGTGTAGGACACGAGAATATCATTTTAATGGTGATTATCTATATATTAGCAGGTGCTTTTTCAGAAGTAGCGGAAGGAATGGGAGCAGTTGATGCAACCGTAAATCTTGGTCTCTCTCTACTTCCTGCAAACTTGTTGATGGTAGGTTTGTTTATTATTGCTTGTTTTATTTCGCTTACAATGGGAACGTCAATGGGGACCGTTGTTGCACTTGCGCCGATTGGTATCGGAATTGCAGAACAAACAGATATTTCAATGGCTTTGGCGATGGCGACTATTATTGGTGGAGCGATGTTTGGTGATAACTTATCGATGATTTCGGATACAACGATTGCGGCAGCAAGGACACAAAATACAACGATGAGTGATAAGTTTAAAACCAATTTTTGGATAATACTTCCGGGTGCTATTATTACCATTATTATATTATGGGCCATTACACTTGGTAGTCATTTTACGGTTCAAGAAGATTATTCTTATCAAATTGTAAAAGTACTTCCATATCTTGCTGTTTTAATTGTAGCAATATTGGGAGTAAATGTACTAATCGTTTTAACTGGTGGCATTGTTTTTGCAGGAATTATTGGTTTATTAGATGGCTCTTTCACAGGAACAAGTTTAGTTCAAACAGCATCAGAAGGAATAATCAATATGCAAGATATTGCGATCATTGCTTTGTTAATTGGTGGTATTATAGGTATCATTCAGCATAACGGTGGAATTGATTACTTGTTACATGTTGTATCACGTCGAATCAAATCCAAAAAAGGTGCAGAGTTTGGAATTGCTGGACTTGTCAGTGCGGCAGATATTAGTACAGCTAATAATACGATTTCGATTATTATGACAGGTCCGCTAGCGAAAAATATTGCACAAGAATATCAAATAGACCCAAGGAAATCAGCTAGTATTCTTGATATTTTTGCAGCATGTTGGCAAGGGATTTTACCATATGGTGCGCAAATGCTTGCTGCTAGTGGGTTAGCTGCCATATCACCATTAAGCATCATACCGTATTCCTTCTATCCTATTTTATTAGGACTTAGTGGTATCATCGCCATTTTAATTGGCTTTCCACGATTTAAACAAAAAGCATCACAACAAGAGTAGGGCGCATTAGTCCTACTCTTTATTTTCCACGTGTATCATAATTTTCAGGACATACTCTTCTTCGCGATTTTTGACGGCAGCTTCATATACATATTCTTCTAAAATATATTCCCCGATCTCTAGATGCCTTCGATCCATTTCTTGCAAAAGTTTTTGGTAAGTTTGACCGACATGTTGGTATTCACCAATATGGTATCCAACTAAAAAATCTCCATCAACTGTTTGAAAAAAAGAATGATCTATTTTCGGTTCAAGTTGTTTGTTATATAAATAACTGTAATTAGTAAAATCCCCTTTTAGCGCATTTTCACGAGAAGTAATGGTACCAATCGGATAGCCTGTATCAAGATATGCATCAGATAATTCCACTAAAAAGTTATGGAATGCTTCTACAAATTCTTGATCTGATGCATTTTCAATATTGTTGCTTAAATAAAGGGTTTGTTTAGGTAGTCGTTCTACTCTAATTTGTTGAAAGTCTAGCTTCGTTGCTTCGTTTAACGACTGAATTTGTCCTTCTATCATGTTAACCTTCATTTCCAGTCGCCTTCGTTCTTCTAGTATCTTTTCTTGTTGTTCATACATGATCTTAAGCATTTTTTCTGGTGATTTATTTTGAGTGTATTGTTTTATTTCATCTAATGACATGCCTAAGTCTTTTAATAGGGCAATAACTGCGAATAACTCTAATTGATGAAATGAATAATAGCGGTATCCTTTTTCATTTTTTCGGATAGGTGACAAGATCCCGATTTGGTCATAATAAAAAAGAGTTTGTTTGTTCACTTTGCATAATTTAGCAAATTCTCCAGTTGTAAAATATTTTGTATTATTTTCAGTCATTTTTTATTCACTCCACTCTTGACTATATAGTTACTATATACCATAAGCTAATAAAGTGCAAAATGAATGTTAAGGATAAAAGAAGGAGAAATACAAATGAAAACATCTATTTTTAGAAATAGAACATATATGTTGTTGTTAGTTGCTGGTATTTTAGCAATAGTAGGTTTTAGTATGTTTTTAACGACAACGTCTTGGTATATTATCAACACGTTACAATCTCCTGGTATATTAGGAGTCGCATTGATTATTGCAACAGTTCCAAGGTTAATTTTAATTACATTTGGTGGAGTGCTAGCAGATAGATATAAAAAAACGACGATTATGTTTGGTACGAATTTGCTTCAGGCAATTGTATTGTTTTCAATTTATTGGTTTATTGCAAGCGATACGATGACCGTAGCATTATTGTTTGTGGCTGTTGGATTATTCGGAATGTTGGATGCTTTCTTTGGACCAGCAAGCTCTTCATTGATACCGAAAGTTGTAGATAAATCACAATTACAGCAAGCAAATGCCTATTTTCAAGGTGTAGACCAAATATCTTTTATTATTGGGCCAATCCTTGCTGGCGTAATGATGGAAATAAGTAATGTGCAAACCAGTTATCTGGTAGCGACGATTCTAGTGTTATTATCTGCTGTTTTTGTCTTTCCTCCGTTAATTAAGGAAGGACCAGTTGAGCAGAAGGAAAGTTTGAGTATATTAGAAGATTTTCGTGAAGGCTTCGCTTATTTAAAATCTTCTAAGTTTTTGTTAATTGGAATTTTTGTCTTGATTACACTGAATTTCTTTATCTTTGGTGGATTACAAATAGCGATGCCGCTGTTAGTTGAGTTACTTGGTGGAACACCAATCAATTTAAGTTATATGGAAGTTAGTTTAGGAGTAGGTATGGTACTAGGTACGATGATTATGAGCTTTGTGAAGATAAGGCGGAAAGGATTTACGTCATTAATGGGGCTTTTCGCTGCACTGTTGTTTTTTATTATCTTTAGTTTAGTAACAAATCTATGGTTTTTGACGTTGATGCTGTTATTTATTGGCTTTTCGATTGCTTTTGTATTTGTTCCATTCTTTACAGCAGCACAAGAAAATACCGATAACCGCATTATGGGGCGAGTAATGAGTATTATCTTTTTAGCGATGAATGGGTTTGATCCGATTGCTTATGGAGCGGTCAGTGCACTAGCATCAGCTGGTATTCCTATTCAAGTGATTTTATTCACTTCTGGAGTGATCGGACTAGTGATCGCGATACTGATTTGGATTAAAGGAAAATCTTTTGTTCGAGGGTATTAATAGGGAAGATAAAAGAAACAAAGAAAATCCAAAAAAGGACTTTCTTTGTTTCTTTATTTTCTATTCGCCTTAATCAATCCGTCAATCAATTCCCAAATCAACCCAATAATTAGTAGGAGGAAAATCCATAAGGTGGATTGATTCCAAATAGTGCTAAAGACGTTATATGCATCACTATTTTCGGTAAGTAACCCGATTTCTATTAGCTCCTGTAGAAAATGAGGATTCCAAAACGTATCTCGACTTACCATCACCATTATCGTAGCAACAGATAGCGCATTGATAATAGTTGTGAAGATAGCTAATCGATTGGTCCATTTACCATAGACAAATTTTAACGATTCTTTCGTAATTCCAAGTCCAACAATAAGGAGAAGGAAAAGTAATGATGTGTGATACGTTTCGTCATGGAAGAACGGTACGATACCAGTAAAACCATCATCGAATATCCAAATACCTAGATAATCTTGTGAAAAAACAAAAAGGATTAATAGTAAAAGCGAGAAGATAATCCCGATAATAGGTTCATAACGTTTGATCTGCTTTTTCTCGTCAGGAATGGGCGCTAAATCAGCCGGCTTCCACTCGGATTGCAGATCTTTTTCTTTAACTTTGCCAAAGTATTCAGCTAAGCCAAATCCTAATGTTGTCCAACCAATGACCTGTGGCAGTGCAATGACTATACCAACAATAAATTCAATGAAATGGTCTAAAATGTTAATAGGATTTAATATACTTTGTATAACGAAACTTAACGTGATACTCACAAATGTTACAGATAAGATAATCTTTAAAATAAGCATATAGGAATCAAATAGTTCTGGTCCAATTATATAGTTATTTGTTCCGCTATACTTGTGTGCTAATTTCCTTGGATCGCCTAGTTCCGTTAGTACAGCTTCTATATCATGATTGGTTATTTCTTTTTCTTGTACTCGCTCCTCTAACATATCTTCTATTAACCCCCGAAGTTCCTCAGCGATATCATCCCTTTGTGCTAGAGGTAGCTTCTGTGTGACAGCATAAATATACCGATCAATCATCTCCATTTTTTTCCCCTCCTTTAATGTCTATAACATTTCCTAAGTTTTGAACAATTTGTTGCCATTCAACGACTAACAAGTCATATACCTCTTTTCCGGTCTCACTTAATAAGTAATATTTTCGTGGTCTAGATTCATTTGTGTCCCACTTGCTATCAAGTAATCCTTGTTTTTCTAAACGCCTTAATAATGGATACAGTGTTCCTGGTTCGACATGAATCCCTTGTGCATCTAGGCTGGTTACAAGTGAATAGCCATATTGAGGTTCTGATAACTGGCTTAATACACCAATAGTAATTGTTCCGCGCCGCAATTCTTGCATTAATTTATCGATGTGTTCCTTTGTATTACTCATTTTATCAACTCCTGATTTTATCATACTGTACGTTGCACAATATTGTAAAGCGTATATTGTTAAAGGATAAAAAGATAACAATTTTGGAATGAAGAAACCCGGTGCGTCACTCATCGGATTAGATAGTGACGCCCTCCTTACCTTGGGTAAAAGTATGTATTCAAGTAGGAGCATTAATTGGACTTCTATTGTTCATACTTGAATCTCCATACTTTTACAATTCAAATTGAAAAAAGTCAAATATCTATCGGCCAAAGTAAAAATAGTGCTATTTTTACAAGTTTGAAAGCGTTTATAATTTGGATGAGGAAAGGAGGAGACCAGATGCAGTTTGATACATCAAGTGGTATATTCAAAATTTGTGAGTGGCTATATCGTCTTGCATTGCTAAATATATTAGCTATAGTGTTTACCTTATTAGGGGGGGGGGTACTCGGTGTTTTCCCGGCAATCACTGCTATGTTCGCGTTAAATAATAAGTGGATTCAAGCGGAAGAGTTCCCTGTCATCAAAGAATTTTGGCAAGCATATAAGAAACACTTCGTGCAAAGTAATGTACTTGGAGGTCTTATACTAGTCACGACGATAGCCTTATATATTGATTTTGCACTTGTCCAGAACTTTAGTGGAATGCTATATTATGTAATTCTTAGCAGTAGTACAACAGTATTAGTGTTGAGTGTTATTGTTCTATTGTATGTCTTTAGTTTCATGATTACATTTCCTGACAGAGGATTGATGAAACAAATAAGAAGGGCGATACAGATGAGTACACTATTTCCGTTGCAAACGATTTGGATGGGGCTGTCATTAGTTAGTTTCCTTTTTATTTGTTGGGTGATACCAGGCTTTTCATTCTTGTTTTTGGGAAGTGGTTTAACGTTTATCGCCACTTATTTTAGCCACTTTGCTCTGAAAAGATTAGACAAACATAACATGCAGCAATTCCACAAGACAAATTTAGAAGAAAGAGGTGTCCTATATGGCGAGTAATTCAGTTTCGACAACGGAGAAACCACAACAATCGAGAAAAACAAGAAAATCAAAAATCGAAAAAAGTGAAAATCTTGTTGGGTTATTCTTTGTTTCACCAATGTTAATAGGAATATCTGTTATTGTTCTATTTCCGATTGTCGCCACATTTATTTTGGCATTTGCAGATTGGAAGTTTGTCACCGGGATCGATCAGTTAAAGTGGATTGGATTTGATAATTTTGTAGCTTTAGTAAATGATGAGAAATTTATCAAATCGGTTATCAATAATGCTATCTTTATATTCACTGTACCAATTACAATGCTATGCGCGCTTTTTTTTGCCATTATTATTGATAAGAATGTTTATTTGAAAAGTTATTTTAAGGTAGCCTTCTTTATGCCATACATCTCTAGTGTAGTTGCAATTGCTGTTGTATGGCAAGTGCTTTTTCATCCATCTCAAGGGCCGATTAACCAAGTATTAATGACCCTCGGAATGGAGAATCCGCCAACTTGGATTTCTGATCCTAATTTTGCCCTTATTTCGTTAATGATTATTCATATTTGGATTTCGATCGGATTTAGTCTGATTGTCTATATTGCAGGGTTACAGTCGATACCAAAAGAATTGTATGAAGCTGCTGATATCGATGGCGCCAATAGCTGGTACAAATTTAGAAATATAACATTTCCTTTAATATCGCCAACATCATTCTTCTTGTTAATTACGGGTATCATTGCTTCTTTTAAAGTATTTGATTTAATTGCTGTACTAACAGAAGGTGGACCGCTAAATTCGACGACAATGCTTGTATGGCATTTATATGAAAGAGCGTTTCTTGATTTAGATGTTGGTTACGCTTCTGCGATTGCTGTTGTATTGTTTCTGTTTGTATTTTCAATCACGATTATCCAATGGATTGGACAGAAGAAGTGGGTGAATTATTAAAAAAGGATGTGTTTGGATGCAAAAGCAAACAAAGTGGAATGCTAAAAAAATAATCAGTACGATCATTTTATTCTTTTGTAGTATAGCCTTCTTATTACCGTTTATATGGATGTTATCAACGTCATTAAAAATTGAAGCAGATGTTTTTAAATATCCAATAGAATGGATTCCGTCAAGATGGAATGCCGTAAATAACTATCAGGAAGTCTGGTTTGGAGATCATCCATTTTATTTATATTACTGGAATTCGATTAAAGTAGCTGTCTGTACTACCTTTGTGTCGGTCGTTGTGTCGTCTTTAGCTGCATATGGTTTTTCAAAGGTAAGATTTCGTGCAGCATCATGGTTATTTATTATTGTATTGGCAACATATATGGTGCCACCACAAGCAAGTTTGGTGCCTCAATTTATTTTGTATCGTTATTTAGGGATGTTTGATACACATATTGGTTTAATCTTATTAGGTAGCTTCAGTGTGTTAGGAACCTTTATGCTTCGTCAGTTTTTTATCGGTATTCATCATGACTTTATCGATGCAGCAAAAATTGATGGTGCAGGACATTGGCGAATTTTTTGGCGAATCGCTTTGCCAATCGTAAAACCAGCAGTCGCGACATATGCTATTCTCCGTTTTATCTGGACGTGGAATGATTACCAAAATCCATTAATCTTCTTACGTACTGATGCATTGTATACGATTCAATTAGCGATGCAAAAATTTACAACCATTAATGGTAGTTTTTATACTTTAATTATGGCAGCAGCCGTATCAGCTATTTTACCACTCTTAATTGTCTTTATCTTAGGACAAAAACATGTCATTGATGGTATTGCTTTAGGAGGTGTGAAAGGCTAAAGTAAAAAAAGTGTTGTCAAAAGTAAAAATAGTGCTATGTATGTGTGAAGATGTTTTGGTAGCATTAATATTGTAAGGGTTTACAAAAAGGCGTAGGGGGTATAAAAATGAAAAGTAAGTTATTGCTCTTTTTATTAAGTATAACATTATTCCTCGGCATTTTAGCAGCTTGCAGTAGTAGTGATGACGAACCAGCTACAAGTTCTGACACAGATGAAGATAATACTGAACAACAAGAAAGTGATAAGGAAGATGAGGAAGCGAGTTCTGATGAACCAGTGAAAATTATGTTTCACACACATGGAAATGAAGCATCTTATAACTGGTCAGAAACGATTCCAGCATTTGAAGAAGAATATCCGAATATTGAAGTAGAATTAGTTATATTAAGTGAAAAAGGGGATACAAATGAAGCATTGCAGAAATTAGACCTTGCAGCATCATCTGGTGAACAATTAGATGTATTGATGTTTAGTGATCCTGCTTCTTATGCTCAACGGGTTGATTTAGGTATGGTTGCACCGATTGATGAATTTATTGAAGAAGAAGGGTATGACGTAACAGAGGAGTATAAAGTAAATACACAATTGGATGACCAATATTATGCTCTTCCAGGCAAATTTAATCCTTGGTATGTACTGGTCAATCAAGATCATTTAGATGAAGCAGGCTTAGAAATGCCTACAGATTGGACTTGGGATGAATTTGCTGACTATGCCAATCAACTAACAACCGATGATCACTATGGAACCTTCTTCCATGGTCCGCAAAACGGTGGCTGGATGGAATATTTAAAATTAGCTCTCGCAAGTAAACCTGAAGAAACAGAATTACTAAAGGCAGATGGAAGTTCTAACTTTGAGGACCCAATGTTTAAGAAGACATTAGAGCTTCGCTGGCAAATGGAGAAAGAAGATCAATCTGCTACACCATATACCGATATTATGTCCCAACAACTACATTATCGTGATACCTTCTTTAACCAAGATGCCAGCCTTGTTACAATCGGAAGCTGGATGAATACAGAACTTGGTGGTACAGATCAATTTCCACTAGATTTTAATGTGGGGATAGCACCATATCCGAAAAATAATGCAGATGACGATGGCGGTTATACCCCGGTTACGACAGATTATATGGCAGTTGCTTCTAATTCGGAACATAAGGAAGCAGCTTACGAGTTTATTCGTTGGTATACAACGGAAGGTCAAATTGTTCAGGGGAAAAATATCCCTTCTTGGAATGGTGTAGGTGACGAAGAATTAGAAAACATTGTCGATCTTATATTAGATGATACGAATAATCCGGAAAAAGTAGATAAAGAAGCGCTTATTTCCGTATTGCAAAACTCCAAAGCATCTAAACTAATTCCACCAGCTCCATATCAGGCAGAAATTTATCAGATGGCAAATGATGAATACGAGAAATTAATTTATGAAGAACAAAATATTGAAGAAACGATTAATGCCATGCATGAGCAAGCACAAGATATTATGGAGAATAATCAATAGTAAAGGTTGAATTGGTTGTATTAAAGCGTTTACAATTCATATAAGGGACGTTAATTCCGTTGTCCCCTGACATTCTTGTAATAGAGGAGGATGACTATGTGGACTGAATTCCGGAGATTAACGTCTCCTTCTTTTCGTTCTAAGGTTTTTCTCGCATCTTTTATTTGTATAGGAATCCCGGTATTAATGACATTATTGATATATAGTTATTTAACAAGGGATGCTGTGGAAGAACAAGCGATGATGAATGCGACAAAAGAGCTAGATTTGATTGAAGAAAATGTATCAAGAGTAATGGATGATGTGATGAATGCTTCTAATTTCGTTCAAATTGATTCTGAATTAAATACGATATTGAAAAATAAATCTAACATGACATTAGATGAGATAGATGCTCAAAGCTATAAGGATTATTTAGAAGACCGTCAAGTGCGGAAAACAATTGAAAATATTACGTTGTTAGGAGAAAAATCGTATGTAACGATTTTATTGAAAAATGGCCAATACTATACTAATTATTCAACAGGTCAATTTGATCCGCTTTCGTTTTATCAACAGCAATGGTTAAAGGAATTGGACGATTTTAATGGCTTTGAGTCTTACTGGTCTGGTGTAGAACCGACTATGTTGACATATGAACGTATTCAGAATCCATATCAACTTTCTGTTGCAAGAACATTACGTGATAGCAATAAAGGGATTTACGGCTATGTAATTGTGACGTTACTTGAAACAAAAATCCGTCATATTTTGCAAAATCAAAATCGGTTGGAAGAAATTATGTTGGTAGATAGTGATGATCAAATTTTATCACATAAAGACCCGGCGATGATTGGTCAAAAAGCTGCGATGTTAACAGATATTCATTTGATAGAAAACTCACAGGTCGTGGAATCGAATGATCAAAAGTATGTCGTTACGAACAAAGATTTAACTTTTAATGACTGGAAGCTAGTTTCTATTATTCCATATAAAGTAGCTACTTCTAATATTAATGCTATTTTTTCGAAAGTATTTCTATTCTTAGCTATTTCTTTTGCCATATTTTTTATCCTATTAGCATATTTAATGAACAGAATCACTAAACCGTTACGGCATTTGGATAGAGTGGTGGAAAAAGTACAAAAAGGCGATTTAACGGTGAGAGCAACTGTTGATTCCACAGATGAAATTGGGCAGTTTTCACAATCATTCAATCATATGCTTGATCAGGTAAATGGAATGATTGAGGAAGTTAACCAAACACATAAAAGAAAAAGAAAAGCGGAACTAGCAATGCTTCAAGCACAGATTAACCCACATTTTTTATTTAATGTACTGAATTCTATAAGGATGAAAGTTTATACATTTGGTGATAAAGAAAGTGCTGGTATGATTCAGTCACTTTCTACATTATTACGATGGACTATTGATCATAAGGAAGATCAAATCACCTTATTTGATGAAATCAAATTAATGCAGGATTATGTTTATCTCATGAATATGCGGCAAAAAAATAAGGTAGTGTTAGAAGTAGTTGTTGCATCAGAGGCTGAGCAACAATTAGTGCCAAGGTTTTTACTACAACCACTAATTGAAAATGCTATCATTCATGGACTTAATCAGGGACCAGGTGTCATAAAGATCGAAGCAAATGTGAAAGAAAAAGTATTATATATTCATATACATGATAATGGAGAAGGAATAAGTGAAAAGCAATTGGCTCAGTTAAATCAATCACTATGTTCATCAAAAGTGGCTAAGCGTTCTAATAAAGGGTTTTCTAGCATTGGCTTGACGAATGTTTATGAGCGGTTACAGCTTTCCTATCAAATAAAACCTGAAATGAAGATAGACAGTAAACTACATGTTGGTACAACGATAATGATCAAGATTCCTTTAGGTGGTGAAGGTAATGTACAAAGTCATGTTAGTTGATGATGATTATCCGACAGTTGAATTTTTAGCTAAAGAAATCAATTGGGGAAAATTAGGTTTGGAACTGTTGAGCACGCATGAGAATGGGTTACAAGCTTATCACTTTGCGAAAAAGAAAATGCCAGATATATTAATCACCGATATAGGTATGCCTAAAATGAACGGGCTCGAGCTTATTAAAGCGTTAAAAAAACGAAGGCCAAATTTACAAGTAGCACTTATTTCTTGCCATAATGAATTCTCCTATGCACAACAAGCAATTAAATTAGGGGTGAAGGATTATCTATTAAAGGAATCATTAAATCCAGAAGATATGGAGGAAGTTCTAATCACCTCAAAGAAAAGATTGGAGAATGATAGCTTGCAAGTAGTAGAGGTAAAGCAACTGCGTCATAAAGTAAAAATGAATATAGATATGGAAAATCAACAGCTATTGGGCCAGCTTGTTCAAGGGTCATCAAATAAAATATTAGAAAACTTTGATGCGAGTGCATCATATATTCCCGTGTATTTTTTGGTGAATGACTATTATCAAATGAAGAAAAACTATCACTCTGACGATACCTTACAATTTGCAATTTATAATGTGATGAAAGAAGTAATTGAAAGGACGTTTCCAAACAATGTTTTAATTGTTCATTATAAACAAAACAAGGGATTTCTTTTTTATCCTCATCAATTATCCATTAAATATGATAGTTTCGGATCGTTACGTGATTTACTACAAGAATTACAACAGGCTTTGAATCATTATTTGATGATTCAGGTCAGTTTCTTGATTGGTGACAAGTGTACTGTTCCCGCCATAAAGCAAGAAATAATAACGTTATTAAACAGTGAACAACAAATGTTTTTCACTCCTAATAATTCGATTGTTCCGTTAGAAGTCACTTCTTCGAATGATAGACAAGAGATTTTTCACTATTATCAGGATGCGGCAAATGATTTGAAAAAAGCATTGTTTCAAGGAGATATTTTAGTATTTAAGAAAAAATTGTCTGCATGGATAGATATTTGCCTATCGAAGCAATATTCACCCAAAATTGTGAAAGAAGGATTTCTAAAAATCATAGTAGATGTAAACATGCAATTACGGACGATTCCCTATTTTCAATCTGGATATCGTGTGGAATCTATACAAGAAGAAGTGTTTCAACTAGATACGATCTATGAAATGAAAGGCTGGCTAATAAACTATATGGAGAAATGGTTACACGAGACCAGTAAGCGATTAAAAGATCATTATCATAAAGATGTAGTGAATGCATGTTATTATGTGGCAGAAAATATGGAGAAAAAACTTTCTTTAGACGAAGTAGCAGCATATTTATATTTGAATGCTAGTTATTTTAGTCGACTGTTTAAAAAAGAAATGCAGATTACATTCGTTGAATATGTGAAACAAAGAAAGATAGATCGTGCTAAAGAACTGCTGGAAGTCAGCGATGATTCAGTTGGACAAATATGTGAACAGCTTGGGTATGATAATCAAAGCTATTTTATCAAAATTTTTAAAAAGCAAGTTGGGTGTACACCACTTGAATATCGAGGTCGTATATGGAACGGAGTAAAAGTAAAATGATAAACAATGGGAGCAAAAACATTATTAGTCAATTGAAACAGGACGTAGAACGATTTCTCCATACCGCTCATGGAAAGTTAGATTTTAAAACTTACAGAGAATTTATGGTTACTGGTAATCGCAAGAACTATGAGTCGGTGTATTTCTATCGGCGGAAAAAATTAACGACATTTGGTTTATTAGCTTTTCTTTATCCAGGAGACCAACAGTATATCGAAGCATTAGAAAACGAAATATGGCATGTATGTAATGAATTCACTTGGTGCTTACCTGCACACATCGATACTAGTTTGGAAGAACAAGACTATCAGACGTATAAACAAACCAATCAGTTGTTATTTACAGTTGACCTTTTTGCTGCGGAGACAGCATTTACTTTAGCGGAACTTGTCCATCTTTTTCACAATCAATTAGACGATTTTCTTGTCGAGAAAGTAAAAATAGAAATAGACCGCCGCGTTTTTGAGCCATTTTTAGAACGCTCTTTTCATTGGGAAAAGGCAACACATAATTGGGCATCAGTTTGTGCAGGGTCAATCGGAGTGGCTGCCTTCTATTTATTAGAAGGAGACGGGCGACAAGAAGAGATAATTAATAGAGTTATGCACACGTTGGATTATTATTTGCAAGGATTTGAAGAAGATGGAGCTTGTACAGAAGGTTATAGCTATTGGCAATATGGATTTGGTTACTTTGTCTATTTTGCGGATCTTTTACAACGATATCGACAGATTGACTTATTCGGTAAGGAAAAAGTGAGAGCGGTTGCTTTATTTCAGCAAAAAGTTTTCTTGGCAAATCACTATGTCGTTCATTTCTCTGATGCGGAACCGACAGCAGAACCGATGCTTGGCTTTACTCATTTTTTGCATAAGAAATTCCCTGAAGTACATGTACCACGAGAGAGCATGAGGAAGACGAATATTGTTGACGATTGTGGAAGGTGGGCGCCAGCGATTCGTGAATTATGGTGGTATGATGAACGATTAAAAGGAAGTGAATGGCCAAATGAGGACCATTTGATGGAACATTCCTCTATTTATTTATCTCGTATGGATGCATATGCCTTTGCGGCAAAAGCTGGTCACAATGATGAGCCACATAATCACAATGATATTGGCCAGTTTATCCTTTATGGAAGAGGGGATGTGTTTTTACGTGATTTAGGATCTGGTGAGTACCATAAAGATTATTTTAACGATAAAAGGTACCAATTTGTCTGTAATAGTGCTGAAGGTCATTCCATCCCTGTCATCAATGGTCTATATCAACGAGAAGGTGCCCATTTTTTCGGCACAATGAAAAAACATCATGAAAGTAATACCCATGAGAGCATAAAATTAGATATAAGTAGTGCATATGAAGAGCCATTAAGATTTTTCCGTCAGTTCGATTGGTATAAATCAGATAAGCCGCAGCTAATAGTTACGGATTGTTTTACATTTGACGAGCAACCTTCTTCTTTGACGGAATCATTTATTGCCGACGATTTTCCATATGATATACAGGATCAGACGATTTATTTAAAAGGGAAAAAAGAAACGCTACAAATCTCATATGAGCAAACGAAAGTCATACCTAACGTGAAGAGGAAAAGTTTTCGTAATCATCAAGGTGAACAAGAATATTATCTACATATTTTATTTGACGCAATAGATCTAGAAAAAAACATGACGATTCGATTTGCGTTTAATTTCCTAGGAGGGTGATCATGAAACGAAACCAATTACAAACAAAACAAGATGTAGAAAGGTTGTTACTAGATACATAGTCTTTAAATAAGGGAAGGCATCTATTAGTTCACGCTTTTTATGGAGATCCAATACAAAGGAAGGATGAAAAACCGAGAATGGAAGGAGATAGGATTTATTTAGAAGGGAGGGAGTGGAGCTTGAGGGAACTATTGGATGAAAGGGGCTAGTTTTACTTGTAGGGAATATAAAAATAAAAGAAATATAATTTAAATTAAAAAGTGTCTTTCATCGTACTTGGTGAAAGACACAAATCTAGTAATCTATTGTTGAAATCCTTCATAATGTACAATCTTTTCTCTCGCAATATGTTCTTTCGGTGGTTTTGTCTCAGCAGGATATCCGAGTCCGATAATGGCTACTACACGCCGATCTTCTGGGATAGACAAGATTGTGCGAGCATGTTTTTCACGTTTTTCAGATTCTTCTTGATCTTCCGCATGATAAATAGCACCGAATGCACCAACTAATCCTTGTTCCACTGCCTCTAACCAGCAATAACCTGCTGCTATCGAACTATCCTGTAGCCAATATTTGCTGACGTCTGGTCGTCCAGTGATAGCAATTGCCGCTTTTGCCTGTTCGATCCAAGGCATGAAAGGGGTTGTGTCTTTTAGAGCAATCAATTTTTGGTGATCTGTCACAACGATAATATCTTTCGACGGTAAGTTATTGCCTGTAGGTGCGTAATAAGTAGCATCTACAACTGCTTCTAATACATCGGTTTCGATTTTTTGGTCAAGATATTTTGTTATTTCTCTTCTACTTTTAATCGCTTTTAATACATCCATATGTACCCTCCTATTTTAGTGTGAAAGTTAAGTCTTCTAATAAAAGGAAGACTTACTTCATTTTAACAATAATAACCATGTGTATCTATAAAATAAAAGAGAAAATAGATGAAAAAGCAACCAGTTATTTGGCAGATAACTGGTTGCTTAAAGAAAATGATTTTTTAGTTGAACAAGGAGCTAACAGATTGTTGTTCATATAAACGAATAATTGCGTCTGCTACAACAGGACCGACTGTTAATTGAGTGATTTTATCCACTTGTTTTTCTTCATTTAATGGAATGGTATTGGTAACAATCAGCTCTTTTATATCTGACTCTTGAATTTTATTTACGGCAATACCAGAAAGTACTGGGTGTGTTGTACACGCATATACTTCGGTTGTGCCGTGATTTTTTAGAGCTTCCGTACTTGTAGCAATTCGTCTACCTGTATCAATAATATCATCAATAATAATGGCTGTTTTATTTTGTACTTCTCCGACAATATTTATGGTAGAAGCACTGTCTTGAGCTCCTCGACGATCAACAATAGCGATAGGTGCTTTTAATTGATCAGCTAACTGTCTAGCGCGTGAAACACTGCTATGGTCTGGGGCTACGACGACCACATCTTCTAATTGCTTCGCTTGCAAGTAGCTACCGATGATAGGTACTGATGTAATTGGATCAACAGGAATATTAAAGAATCCTTGTGCTTGTGGGGCATGCAGATCAATGGAAATGATTCTTGTTGCCCCAGCTGTCTGCATTAGGTCTGCTATTAGCTTTGCTGTAATGGGTTCTCGTGCGCGAGATTTTCGATCTTGACGAGCGTAACCGTAGTATGGCACTACGACGTTGACTGAATTAGCGGAAGCTCTTTTTAAAGCATCAATCATAATGAGCAGTTCCATCATATGGTCCTCAACAGGATCATAAGTAGATTGAATGACGAATACATCACATCCTCTAATACTTTCTTCGATATTAATCTGAATTTCTCCGTCACTAAATCTTTTAACAGAGGATTTACCTAGTTCAATACCAATGTGTTGTGCAATTTCTTCAGCAAGTGCCACGTTAGAGCTTAAAGAAAATACTTTTAATTTGGTATTATTGTACATTGATTCAGTCAAACAAAAGACCTCCTTGTATGGTTTTCTTAGTTAGTATGTTTACTTTTAGCGTGTCATTTACCACCAGCGACAATAAAACTGATGGAAGCCTTTTATTATTATCGCAAAAAGCGACGAAGGAAACAAGTTATCTTGCTTTTAATAGTACATCAATTAGATGGATGATTTGTTGAGATTGCTCTCTTAAAAGGGATTTGCTGTTCGTCATGCATTCAGCTAGACTTAGTGGTTTATTGACAATTGAAAAACATCCTGCAAAATGATTACTTAATTTGTCGATATTATTCCCTAAACTACCTGATAATAAAATGACTGGTACTTGATATTTATTAGCAACTTTAGCAACGAATCCAGGAGCTTTACCATATAATGTTTGCTCATCACTTTGTCCTTCACCAGTGAAGACCAGATCTGCTGTTTTGATACTTTGTTCAAGAGAAATAATATCAGCAATTAAACCAGATCCAGATTGTAATTTCCCTCCTAGAGCAAGAAAGGCGAATCCTAAGCCGCCTGCAGCACCACTACCTGCAATATCCTGATAGTTGTCAGTTAGTTGTGCTTCTATTAAGTTTGCAAAATGGTGTAGTGCTTGATCATATAGAGGGATTTGTTCTGGCGTTGCTCCTTTTTGTGGACCATAAACATTACTTGCCCCAAGTTGTCCGCATAGAGGATTATCTACATCACAAGCGATTCGAAATGTCGCTTGGCTAAGTCTAGGATCTAACTGTTCTAATTGAATGGAGTCCATATGTAGTAAATCTTTTCCGAACTTATCAAGAGTATTTCCACTATGATCAAATGCTTTTAAGCCAAGTGCTTGTAACATCCCAAGACCACCATCATTGGTAGCGCTACCTCCAAGACCAATAATGAATTGACGACAACCTTTGTCTAAAGCATGTAAAATAGCTTGTCCGATACCATATGTAGTCACATTATCAGGATTTCTCTGTTCAGCAGGAACTTGATATAGTCCAGCATGCATCGCTGTTTCGATGACAGCGGTCGTTTCATGAATAATAGCATAACTAGTATGGATCCCATTACCGAGAGGTCCGAGTGTACGGATCTGGACACGCTCTCCGTCAGTTGCTGATAAAATAGCCTCAATAGTACCTTCACCACCGTCAGCCATCGGTTTCGTTATAACTTGATGCTCACCACTTTGTAAAAGAGCATCCTTTATTGTATAAGCTACTTCAGTAGCGGTTAAACTACCTTTAAAAGAGTCGGGCGCAACAATAATTTTCATATTTCCCCTCCGTTTTCATCTACACTAATTATGCAATTTAATTAATAATATGTAGTAACTCGTCATACATAAAATAATAGAAAACGTCAGATCGTTTATCTATGTATGATTTTGTAAAAATATTCATTCATAACTGTAGTATAAAATAGATAACGTTTACATTCAATTAAAAGCAAAAAAATAGATGGTGCAAGGCGCACCATCGTAGTTATTATTGTACGTATGGTCGACGAAGTTTCATCGATTTACGCATTTCAAGTAGAATGATCGTAAATGCGATGTGACCGTAAACGAGGTTGGCATTGAATAGTAACCATAAATATTGTTCATTAGGTCCTATACCAACAGCTACATATTTTACAAAAGTAAACCATGCACCAATAACGAAAGGAATTTGCCCAATTGCAGTTTTCTTCCAGTTATCTGCCCAAAGTAGAAAAGGGGTGAAGCTAAAAATCAGCAAGAAAATTAATATAATATTCATACTGAGTCACCTCATTTGTAAAATTTTTTGTAAGTGTTTACAATTATAGTATAACACAAACGTTCAAAAAGATGTAACATTTTATTCACAATTCGGACACAAATTTTAAAATGAAAAATGAACAGCAGGAATACTATACATTAACTTATGCAGACTAAAAGCGAGAATCTCTGCTTAGGTGTGTTTTCTTCCATTCTATTGATGATGAGTGCTGGCAAATCATTCCGCTTTCACCCTCTGGGCACAAACGGAGTATTCTGACGTAGCGATGAGTTATCCACTATCCATCAATCAAAATGAGTGAGCGCATTTCATCGATTATCCAACATAGAGCAACGTAGACTCTCGCTTTAAGACTACGAAAAAGGGGCTGCTAGCACAATCAAGTATCTGATTGTACCGGCAGCCCCTTTCAATATAATTATCAACCTGTATTACGAAGTCCTGCAGCGACACCATTAATGGTAAGAAGTGCTTCCATTAATAATTCGTTATACTCTGCACTATCCTCTTCTTGATTACGTAGTTTCGATACAAGCTGAATTTGTAGTAGGTTCAGTGGATCTACTAAAGGATTTCGTAGTCTAACAGAGTCTTTAATATTTTGACGGTTGTCTAGTAATTCATTTTGACCAGAAATTTGTAAAATAACTTCTTTTGTTACGTCATACTCATCTTTAATAGCTTGGAAAATACGAGTACTAATTTCTGTGTCTTGCATCATATTGGCATATTCCTGTGCTGTTTGAATGTCTGCTTTCGTTAATGCCATTTGCAAGTTATTAATCGTTGCCGTGAAGAATGGCCAATTGCGATACATTTTCTGTAACAATTCAAGATTACCAGTTTGCTCAAGGTATTTTTTAATACCAGTTCCTGTTGCGTACCAAGCTGGTAGTAATTGGCGACTCTGTGTCCAAGCAAATACCCAAGGAATTGCTCGGAGGTCTTCAAATCGATCACTACCTTTACGTTTCATTGGTCTGGAACCGATATTTAAGTCACCTAATTCATGTAAAGGAGTTGCTTGATTAAAGTATTGAAGGAAACCAGGATCTTCAAATACTAAAGATTGGTATTTTTCTAAAGCAAAATCAGAAATAGAACTCATTGCATCAACTTCTTCTTGAGATGGTTCCATACTTGTATTATCATCATTAAGCCCCATAATACCTGTTAATAATGTAGAAAGAGCTTGCTCCAAACTTCGGTATGCAATGCCTTCTAGTAAATAACGTGAGGATAACACTTCACCTTGTTCCGTAATTTTCACGCCATCGCCTAATGTAACAGCAGGTTGTGATAATAAGCTAGCATATAATGGTCCACCACCACGACCGAGTGATCCACCACGACCATGGAAGTACTTAAGCTTAATACCATAGCTAGCAGCAATATCATGGATTTCTTGTTGTGCTTGGTACAGTTCCCAGTTTGCCGTAATATTTCCTCCGTCTTTACTACTATCTGAATAACCGAGCATGATTTCTTGTAAGTCACCACGTGCTTCAAGGTGTTTACGATACAATGGGATGTTAAATAATTTTTTCACCATTTCTGGCCCATTTTTCAGGTCTTCAATCGTTTCAAGTAACGGTGCCACATGGAGACGGCTCATTACCTTTCCGTCTGGATATACACGGTATAATCCTGCTTCTTTTGCTAATACTAATACTTCTAGTAGATCACTAACATTGTCTGTCATACTGATTAAGTACACTTCAATTGCGCGTAAACCGAATGTATCTTGAGCACGCTTGATCATACGGAATGTATTAATTACTTCTAATGTCTCTGTACTGAACTCATCATAAATGGAAATAAGTGGACGTGGATTTTCTAAGACAGAAGTAAGTGTTTCTACTTTTTTATCTTCACCTAGCTCCGTATATTTATCAACGATCCCCACTTTATTTAATACCTCTGTTAATGCTGATTCATGCTCTCCACTATGGTTTCGAATATCTAATGAAGCAAGGTGGAAGCCAAATAAATCAACTTGACGAATTACTTTGCGTAACAACTTCACGGGCTTATGTACGGGATGGTGCAGTTTCATACTTTTACGAATTAATTGTAAATCTGCAAGTAGTTCTTCAGACTTGCCATAACCACGTTTATCATCTTTGACAGTGTATTCAATTTTCTTGAGCATTAATGATAGTTTTACACGATAAACTTCATCATCTTTATGCCAACCGTTATAATCTAAGTCTTTACGATCTTTACGGATTGAATCTGTTAATTCTTCGCTTACTGTAACCATTGAACTAGTATGGCTAAGTCGATCCATCAATGTTTCTAGTGATTCTTTGTATTTTCGTAACACTAGTTCGCGGTGTTTCTTCAGTGTATCATATGTCGTTGTAGCTTTTACATTCGGATTACCGTCACGGTCACCACCGATCCAAGAGCCAAAACGAAGGAAAGATGGAATGGTCCATCGTTTTTTATATTTTTGATATAGTATGTCTTCTAAATCATCGTGAATTTTTGGTAAGACATCAAATAATACTCGGTCAAAATAATATAAACCGTTCGAAACTTCTTTCATAACTGAAGGCTTTTTCTGACGAATTTCTTCTGTTTGCCATAGGAACGTAATTTCATTTGAGATCCGTTCTTTAATCATTTTCTTCTCATATCTTGTATATGAATAATCCCAATTTGTTAATAAACGCGCAATTCGTTTATGAATTTGTAAAATAGTTCTTCTTGTAGCCTCAGTTGGGTGTGCAGTCATAATTAACTCAATCGATAGTTTACCAAGTAATTCCGAAATCTGATCTGGTGTGACATCGTTATTAATCAGTGTGTTTACCCCTGCTTCCAATGAACCTGGTTGAATACTATTTGCATCTTGTGCTTGGTATTCACGACGTCTTCTAGTACGATAGTTTTGCTCTGCAATATTTAATAAGTGCAGATGAATGGAGAAGGCACGAATGACGTTTCTGCGCAGTCTTGGCTCCAACTCATTAATGCGGTCTTTCATTTTATCTTGTGTCGCTCTATCTTGAGTCTCTCTGAATTCAGTGGATAGTGTGCGAATTTCTTTAACCGTATTTAAAAGTGTGTCGCCGCCTTCGTTTAATAACACATCATCTAATATTTTTGTTAAATATTCTGCATCTTTCCACAATGAAACTTTTGATTTTTCCTCTGATGCTGTAACCATATTGTCCCACTTCCTTTCAAGTTTTTAATCCAAATAAGGTGTTTGAATTTTTATATATGCATGGCATGTAATAGTGTCTTGCATTGAATAGCTTGCAATAGATAGTTGGTTGGAATTGGTTAGAGGACGTAATTTAGATAAATGATTCCACAATGCACTGAATCGTTTATGAATGAAAAAGCGACATAAAATAAAAGTGACACTTTTAATATAATAACATGAAATTAAAATTTTGAATATTGTTTCGTTCAATGTTGTCGCAATTGTCTGAAATTATATGTTCATAATCAATCATATAATTAACATGCAAATAGTTGAGTTAAACCACATGTTCAGTTTATGCTAAAAAGGATGAAAGCGCAAATAACGATAAAAGAGGAGATACTTTTGATGAAACTTGAGGGAGTATTACCGGCTGTCCGGAAAATGAAGGATTTTGAATATATTTTAAAGAGTGAACATGACACGTTTATTGTGTTAGAGACAAGGATTGCGCAATTACCACAAATTGTGCAATATGCGAAGAAATATAATAAAAAAGTGTTTGTTCATGCAGATTTGATAAATGGTTTGAAGGTAGATCAATATGGGATGGAGTTTTTAGTAAGACATGTGAAGGTTGATGGCATTATATCAACGAGAGCAAATGTGATCTCAATGGCGAAAAAGAGTAATATTGTTGCTATTCAGCGCTTATTTGCAATTGATAGTTCGGCAATTGAAAAAAATATTGAATTAATTAAGAAAACACAGCCAGATTATATTGAAGTGCTACCAGGGATTGTGCCGAACGTTATTAGTGAAATAATAGAATTAACAGGTATTAAGGTAATAGCTGGAGGCTTAATCAAAACAGAAAAGGATATTCAAAATGCTTTAGAAAGTGGTGCTGTGGCGATAACAACATCTAATAAAGAGCTTTTCGTACTTTAATATATTATTGACAGCGTTTTAATATTCGTTTAACATTATCCATAAGTTAATAGACTAATTGTGGAGAAAAGGAGACCCAAGCTATGTAAGTATACGTTTTAAAAAATGAAAACGCGTACTTTCTTTAGTCGTGGGTCTTTTTCTGTTGGACAGACGATTTTTGTACATGAAATTATTGCAATCAATAATTAGTTTGTTAAACCATTTAATTAAGTTTGGGGATGAAAGTTTAGGGGGGAGCAAGTAATGAAGTTATTAAAAATTGGGATAGGGTTGATTGTATTATTAATTCTGGGGGCTTGTGCTCACGTTGAATCTAATGCTAATCTATCTTCCTCACATAAAGAAGCAAGGGTATTAAAATTAGCACATAACATGAATGAAAGTCACCCGATTCATCAAGCTTTAATGACGTTTGTTGAAAGCGTTACAGAAAAAACAAATGGTGAAATTACATTTGAGATCTTGCCAAATGGAGTGCTCGGTAGTGAGACAGAAGTAGTAGAACAGGTGCAAAATGGTAGCGTTGACATTACGAAAGTGAGTGCTGGTGCTCTAGAGTCGTTTTCTGAAGAGTACTCTGTGTTTTCGTTACCATTTATTTTTACAAGTGACACACATTATCGAAATGTTATGGAATCTGACGTTGTAGATGATATTTATTTTTCAACGGAAGAGAAAGGGTTTGTTGGTTTATCCTATTTTGATTCTGGGGCAAGAAGTTTTTATACAATAGATAAACCTGTAGAAACTCCGGAAGATTTAAGTGGACTAAGCTTTCGGGTAATGGATAGTCGGACAGCGATTGATATGACTAATATTTTTGGTGGAACACCGACACCGTTAAGCTACAATGAAATATACACCGCTCTGCAACAAGGGATGATCGACGGTGCAGAAAGTAATCCAACAGCATTAACAAACGGTAAACATGGGGAGGTTGCGAAGTACTTTTCTTATACAGAACATACAAACATTCCAGACATCATCGTGATGAACAGTGATGTGTGGAATAGCCTATCAGATGAAGAAAAACCTATTATCAAAGAAGCGGCAAGTGAAGCAAGAGAAGAACATACACAGTTGTGGGAACAAGCAATTGAAGAGGCAGTTCATGAAGCGGAAGAGATGGGTGTAACTTTTAATGAAGTAGACAAGGAGCCATTCATTGAATTAGTACAGCCAATGCATGAGAAAGCGATGAAAAATGAAGAAGTAACGACAATTATTAACAATATAAAAGCATTAGACAATGATGAAAACGCATAACTAGAATAATTTCGAAAGATAAAAGGAGAAGTTATCTAATGATGATAGATAAAATAAAACGAGTATTAGATCGTAGTATTATCTTTGTAGCTTCGATATTACTTGTCATTTTGGTAATAGGTGCTTTATGGCAAGTGTTCACCCGCTACATTTTACAAAGTCCAAGTACATTTACGAATGAATTGTTAGGTTTTTTGTTAGTATGGACCTCTTTGTTAGGTGCAACATATGCTTTTGGTGAAAATAAGCATTTAGCATTAACATTTATGATGAAGAAATTAACCAAATCAAGAAAACTTATTATTACTATTCTAAATGACTTGATTATTATCTTGTTTGCTGTAGTCATTTTATTAAAAGGTGGAATAGATGCTGTGCAAATTACGATGATGCAAAATACGCCTATATTAGGTATTCCAAAAGGGATTGTATATTTGATTATGCCAATTAGTGGTGTCCTTATTATTTTGTATAAGCTTCTTGATATGAAAAATTATCGGGCAATCATCAAGAAGGAGTGTGAGTAAAATGGATCCAAGTTTGTTAGCTACAATTGTCTTATTTGGTTCATTTGTTGTGTTATTACTGATTGGTGTGCCGATATCTATCGGTATTGGTTTAGCTTCCTTATTAGCTGCACTGACGTTAGTCCCTTTAGATATGATTACATTTACAGCAACTCAAAAATTGTTTTCAGGAATAAATAGTTTTACACTATTAGCAATTATTTTCTTTATGTTGTCAGGAAGCATTATGAATAATGGTGGGATAGCGCTTAGATTGATCAATTTAGCTAAGTTATTTGTTGGACGGATGCCAGGTTCATTGGCACATACTAATGTTGTCGGTAACATGTTATTCGGTTCTATTTCTGGTTCTGCTGTTGCATCAGCTGCAGCTATCGGTAGCGTCATGAATCCACTACAGAAAAAAGAAAAATATGATCCAGCATTCTCAGCAGCGGTTAATATTGCTTCAGCACCAGCTGGACTATTAATTCCTCCGACTACTGCGTTCATTGTTTATTCGTTAGTCAGTGGTGGAACATCGATTTCAGCACTATTTATGGCAGGTTATTTACCAGGGATATTACTAGGTTTATCAATTATAATGATGGCATACTTTATTGCGAAAAAAGAAAAATATCCTGTTGCGAATAAAGTAACCTTTAAACAGGCGATACGTGTTGTTTTAGATGCTCTCCCAAGTCTATCACTAATCGTTGTTGTTATCGGTGGGATTGTTATGGGGATATTTACTGCAACAGAGGGGGCAGCAGTTGCTGTATTATATTCTGCGATTTTAGCTGCGTTCTATCGTCAAATAAAGCTTTCAGATATTCCAGCTATTTTAAAAGAAACGATTGTCATGACAGGAATTGTTTTATTCCTTGTTGGAGCCTCTTCCATCATGTCATGGGTAATGGCTTATGGTAGTATTCCGCAGCAAATTACAGACCTTTTATTATCTGTATCGGAAAATCCAATTATATTGTTACTGTTAATGAACGTTATATTGTTGGCAGTAGGTATCTTTATGGATATTACTCCTGCTATTTTGATTTTTACACCGATTCTTTTACCGATCGCAACAAATATCGGAATTGATCCAGTACATTTTGGTGTAATTTTAATTTTAAATCTATGTATTGGTATAACAACACCACCTGTAGGTAGTGCATTGTTTGTAGGTAGTAGTATTGCAAACGTTCCAATAGAGTCTGTTACTAAACCATTATTTAAATTGTACATTCCAATGGTTATTACACTACTATTAGTTACTTATTTTGAGTGGATAAGCTTATTGATTCCTAGATTGTTAGGTTTAATGTAAAGATTGGAGGAGAGATTTACATATGATAAAAAATATTCGTTTTCAATTGGAAAAATCAAGAAATAATACAATTACGTTTCGTAGTGATGATGTAATAGCCCATTTATATGTATTAGAGGAAGATGTGTTTAGGGTATATTTCCCTGAAGAACAACATCCGTTGTTAAACAAAACATGGACAATCACACCAGGAGCAGAAGATGTTGCAAAAGAAGGAAGAGATAAAGACGATTTATCTCCATTCGATTTACCAACATTTGAGTTGAAAGAAACAGCAAATGAAGTAGAGATTTTTACTGAAAAGTTAAAAGCAGTTGTAGAGTTAGATGGACTAAAATTTCACTGGTATGCAAAAATAAACAACGAATGGATCCATGTGGCGAATGATCGTAAGACACAAAATTATAATTTTCATAAAAGCTTAGGAGAAGGTGTCTATCATTACATGGAGCGAGACCGCAATGAGTCATATTACGGTCTTGGTGAGAAAGGTGGTCCACTAAACAAAGCTGGTAAACGTTACCGAATGCAAACCATTGATGCAATGGGATATGATGCAGAACATACTGATCCATTGTACAAGCACATTCCATATTATATAACATATAACCATGATAACAAGATAGCGTATGGGTTATATTATGATAATTATAGTGATGCTATTTTTGATCTAGGTAACGAATTGGATAATTATCATGGATACTATCGTTACTATCAAGCAAGTAAAGGAAACTTAGATTATTATTTTATGTTAGGACCTCGTATTAAAGATGTAGTAGAAACATTTTCACAGCTTACAGGTCAAACCATTATGCCGCCTAAGTGGAGTTTAGGTTATTCAGGTTCTACAATGACATATACAGATGCACCAGATGCACAAGATCAATTGAAAAAGTTCGTGGAATTATGCAAAGAGTATGACATTCCATGCGATTCTTTCCAATTATCGTCAGGATATACAAGTATAGGTGACAAACGCTATGTCTTTAATTGGGATTATTCCAAAATTCCGTCTCCTGAAGAAATGATTAATAATTTTCAAGAGAATGGTATTAGATTGTGCGCTAACATTAAGCCTGCGTTATTAAAGGATCATCCACTTTATGAAGAGTTAGCGGCAAATAATTATTTTATCCTGTCAAAAGATTTGAATGAACCAGAAATATCTCAATTCTGGGATGATATAGGTTCATATCTTGATTTCACGAACGCTGATACGTTCGATTGGTGGAAAAATAAAGTGAAAGAACAATTATTATCCTATGGGATAGATTCTACTTGGAATGACAATAACGAATATGAGATTTGGGATGAAAATGCTCAAGCTAACGGTTTTGGTGATATGCTTTCGGTGAGTTATATTAAGCCAATTCAAACGATGTTAATGATGAAAGCATCATATGAAGCACAGCGAGAATTTTATCCTAATGTGCGGCCATATCTGATTTCTCGTTCTGGAGCTGCCGGAATGCAGAAATATGTACAAACATGGTCAGGAGATAATTTCACGGAATGGAAGACGATCCGTTATAACATTAAGATGGGTCTCAGCCTTAGTATGAGTGGAGTGTATAATTTTGGCCATGATGTAGGTGGTTTCTCAGGTAAAGCTCCTGATCCAGAATTGTTCGTTCGTTGGATTCAGAATGGTATTTTCCATCCTCGTTTTACAATTCATTCTTGGAATGACGATAAAACCGTCAATGTGCCATGGATGTATCCGGAATATTTAGAACTTATACGAGAATTGATGAAAAAACGTGTGAAATGGATTCCGTTTATCTATAATGCTATGCATAAAGCACATAAAGATTATAAGCCGATCTTGACTCCGACATTGTATCATTTTGATCATGATGCAAACACATTTGAAGAAAACGATGACTTCCTTGTTGGTGATCAATTATTGATAGCAAATGTTGTAGAGCAAGGTGCTCGTTCGCGTGATGTATACTTACCAGATAATAAACATGGTTGGTATGATGTAAATACGGACAAATATTATGAAGCAGGAACAAATATAACAGCGGATGCCCCATTAGAGGTTATTCCTATGTATGCGCAAGCTGGAGCAATTATTCCGATTCGAGATGGAGAGATTACATTCAGTAATAAAGAGGAAGAAAGAGGAGTGCTCCTGTTTCCGTATCAGCAGAGTGGGGTTGCAGAAGAGTTCATTTACGAAGATGATGGCTATACAAATAAATATAAAGATGGAGATTACACATACCTCAAGGTGAAGATGAACTGTAGCGATGAATGGATCGACATTACAACAGAGGTGGATGGTGATTATCTATTACCGTATGATAAAGTAACTTTCTATTTGCCAAAGGAAGAACACAGAAAAGTGAAAGTTAATGGGCAGGAGGGTATTAATAATCACACTTTTGTTGCAAAAGTGAAAGGGAGATAAATAATTGCAACTAAGAGAAAACGTTGACAGCGCTTTATTTTTAGTGTAGAATTTGAGTTAACAAGTTAAGGATAGTGTCGGAGACGAGGAGTCCACACAGTTTGATGCGTACCTTCCTAGGAAGAGGTATGTGGCAGAACTGTGTGGATTTTTTGTTTTAGGCAGCACGCGTGCATCTCTTGTTGAAAAACAGAACATAATACGTGCATAAGGGGTGAGAAAGATGTCAGAATTTGTAGCTGAGTTAATCGGAACAATGATACTGGTTATCTTAGGTGGTGGTGTTGTCGGTGGTGTAGTATTGAAAAAAACAAAAGCAGAAGGAGCCGGTTGGATTGTTGTTACGATCGGTTGGGGGCTTGCTGTAACGATGGGGGTTTTTGCGGTTGGTCAGTTTTCTGACGCACACCTTAACCCAGCAGTAACATTAGGATTTGCAGCTATTGGTGAATTCCCTTGGGAGAAAGTACCTGTTTATATTGCAGCTCAAATCATTGGAGCTATTATTGGAGCAGTAATTGTCTTTTTTCAATATTTACCTCATTGGCGTCAAACAGAAGATAAAGCAGCTAAGTTGGGCGTGTTTGCAACAGATCCAGCGATTAAGAGTACACCAGCTAACCTTGTAAGCGAAATGATCGGTACGTTTGTATTAGTTTTAGGGCTTTTATTTATCGGTGCTAATGAATTTACAGAAGGTTTAAATCCAGCTATAGTTGGACTTTTAATAGTAGCGATTGGTATGTCGCTAGGTGGAACAACGGGTTATGCGATTAACCCGGCAAGAGATTTAGGGCCGCGTATTGCTCACGCGTTTCTACCTATCATTGGAAAAGGGGATTCCAATTGGGCTTACGCATGGGTACCAGTATTAGGTCCAGTTATTGGAGGCATTTATGGAGCCGTTTTCTATCACGCGTTTTTCATAGGTGAGATGACAGGATTGTTTTGGATTATGTCAGCTGTAGTAGGTATAATATTAGTAATTGCCTTAGTTGGCGAATTAAAAAAACAACAGCAACCATCGAATAGCACATCGCAAACAGAAGCGGTTTAATGAAATAAATTGGGGGAGGAAGTATCATGAAAAAGTATATTTTATCAATAGATCAAGGGACTACAAGCTCAAGGGCAATTATTTTTAATCAAGAAGGCGAAATTGTGGAGGTCGCACAACGAGAATTTGAACAATTTTTCCCGCAGCCTGGTTGGGTGGAGCATGATGCTAATGAAATATGGACTTCTGTCTTAGCTTGTATTGCAGAAGTGCTAAGAAAGTCTGATATCTCACCAGCTCAAATTGCAGGTATCGGTATAACGAATCAACGTGAAACAGCAGTGGTTTGGGACAAAGAAACAGGAAAACCAATCTACAAAGCGATTGTTTGGCAGTCAAGACAGACAGAAGATATTTGCCGAGAACTTAGGGAAGCAGGCTATAAAGATACATTTCGCAATAAAACAGGGTTATTAATAGATGCTTATTTCTCAGGTACAAAAGTAAAATGGATTTTGGATAATGTGGAAGGTGCACGTGAAAAGGCGGATCAAGATGAATTATTGTTCGGTACGATTGATTCGTGGCTCATTTACAAGTTAACAGGTGGTAACGTTCACGTGACAGATTATTCCAATGCATCACGAACACTGATGTATAACATTTATGATCTAAAATGGGATGAAGAATTACTAGATATTTTAGGTGTACCAGCTAGTATGTTACCAGAAGTGAAATCTTCATCAGAGGTATACGGGGAGACGGTTGATTATCATTTCTTCGGCCAAAATGTACCAATTGCAGGAGCGGCAGGAGACCAACAATCCGCGTTGTTCGGTCAGGCATGCTTCGAAAAAGGTATGGTGAAAAACACATATGGTACGGGATGCTTTATGCTCATGCATACGGGTGAAGCACCTGTTAAGTCAGACCATGGCTTATTGACAACATTAGCTTGTGGAGTAAATGGCAAAGTTGAATATGCGCTTGAAGGTAGTATTTTTGTTGCTGGTTCAGCGATTCAATGGTTGCGTGATGGTTTAAGAATGTTCCAAAAGGCTAGTAAATCTGAAGAATATGCACAGCGAGTAGAGTCTGCTGATGGTGTTTATTTAGTTCCTGCCTTTGTTGGGCTTGGGACACCGTATTGGGACAGTGATGCACGTGGGGCAGTATTTGGACTTACACGTGGTACAACGAAAGAACATTTTATTAGAGCAACATTAGAATCAATTGCCTATCAAACAACAGATGTGTTAGGTGCAATGATTGAAGATTCTGGTATCGATGTGAAATCATTAAGAGTAGATGGTGGAGCAGTAGCAAATGATTTCTTAATGCAATTCCAGAGTGATTTAGTAGATGTTCCGGTAGAAAGACCTGAAGTAATTGAAACAACAGCATCAGGAGCAGCATATTTAGCAGGACTCGCTGTTGGATTCTGGGACAGTAAAGAAGAGATAACGAAACGCTGGAAAGTAAATAAACGTTTTGAGAGTAAGATGGATGAACATGAACGAACAGAACTATATGGTGGCTGGAAGAAAGCAGTAGAAGCAACAAGAGTATTTAAATAAATAAACACATTACTGGGGGACAGATCTATGACATTTTCAAGTAAACAACGTGCACAAACATACCAAGAGATGAAACAAAATGAATTAGATATGCTTGTAATTGGTGGTGGTATCACGGGTGCTGGAATAGCGCTTGATGCCGCACTAAGAGGTTTAAAAGTGGCAGTAGTAGAGATGCAGGATTTCGCTGCAGGTACATCAAGTAGATCGACAAAGCTTGTTCATGGTGGTTTGCGATATTTGAAGCAGTTTGAAGTGAAGATGGTAGCAGAAGTCGGAAAAGAACGAGAAATCGTTTATGAGAATGGTCCACATGTAACAACACCTGAATGGATGATGCTACCGTTTTACCAAAAAGGTACATTTGGTCCTTTTACAACAAATGTTGGTTTGCGCGTCTATGATTTTCTTGCAGGGGTTAAAAAATCGGAGCGAAGAAAAATGTTTAATAGACAAGAAGCGGTGAGACGTGAACCATTATTAAAAGATGATGGTTTAAAAGGCGCTGGTTATTACGTAGAATATCGTACAGATGATGCAAGATTAACAATGGAAGTAATGAAAAAAGCAGTAGAAAAAGGTGCACTTTCCTTGAACTATGCAAAAGTTTCGAATCTGCTTTATGATAATGGACGTGTTACCGGTGTTGAAGTAATCGATCAGTTGACAGATGAAGTGCATGAAATAAAAGCAAAATATATTGTAAACGCAGCTGGTCCATGGGTTGATACCATCCGTGAAAAAGATCATTCGAAAAAAGGGAAAACATTACAATTAACGAAAGGGATTCATCTTGTATTTGACCAATCGACTTTCCCGTTAAAACAGGCGATATACTTTGATACACCTGATGGACGGATGGTCTTTGCTGTTCCACGTGAAGGTAAAGCATATGTAGGAACGACAGATACCGTTTATCAAGGGGATATCGCACATCCAACGATGACGGAAGCAGACCGTGATTATGTTATTGAAGCCATTCATTTTATGTTCCCTAATCTAGGGATTACAGCAGATGATGTGGAATCAAGCTGGGCAGGGTTGCGTCCATTAATTCATGAAGAAGGCAAAGACCCATCTGAAATTTCTCGTAAAGATGAAATCTTTGAATCTGATTCAGGGCTTATTTCGATTGCTGGTGGGAAATTAACTGGTTATCGAAAAATGGCAGAAGATGTGGTAAATGTTATTCGTGATAAAATGGTGAAAGCAGAACAAAAAGTCTTTTATCCAAGTGATACGAAGCACCTACCAATCTCAGGTGGTGACGTAGGTGGTTCCAAAGGATTTAAAGAATATAAGAAAGAACAAATTGCAAAAGGTGTAGAATTAGGATTAACAGAAGAAGTGGCAGCATTACTTGTGCAACGTTATGGTTCTAATGTTCCGTTTGTTTATGAATATTATAAAGAAACAAAAGAACAAGAAAGTACTTTATCTCCTGTTACATCTGCAATGCTTCAGTATGGTATTGAACATGAAGCAACTTGTAAACCGGTCGACTTTTTCATCCGTCGAACAGGGGCATTGTTCTTCGATATTAATTGGGTGAAACAAGAGAAAGAAGCGGTTATTAACGAAATGCAACAAATTTTCGGTTGGACTGACCAAGTGAAAGAAGCATATACTAAAGAACTTGACCAATTATTATATGAAGCAGTACACCCGACAAAGTAAATCTGTAATAAATAATGGACTCGGCTCGAATGTTGCTGAGTCCATTGCTATATACAAGTATTTGGAAGTGGAAATATTATCTATTGAAAGGTAAAATACAATTAAACAAAATAGAGGTGATCGCTGTATGAAGAAAGTGATAAATAATGCTGAGCATGTAGTTGATCAAATGTTAGATGGTTTAGTGTCTGCGCATCCTGATGAATTAAAAAGGCTTCCGGACACTACTGTTATTATAAGAAAGGATGCGCCTATTAAAGGAAAAGTGGGCATTGTAAGTGGTGGCGGAAGTGGTCATGAGCCTGCACATGCAGGTTTTGTAGGGAGAGGTATGCTAGACGCAGCTGTTGCAGGCGAAGTATTTACATCACCCACACCTGATCAAATTTTAGAGGCAATAAAGGCTGTTGATGGTGGTGCAGGTGTGTTATTAGTGATCAAAAACTACACTGGGGATGTTATGAATTTTGAAATGGCACAAGAAATGGCTGAAATGGAAGGGATTCAGGTAGCAAGTGTTGTAGTGAACGATGATGTAGCAGTGGAAGATAGTACCTTTACTATCGGAAGAAGAGGAATTGCGGGTACCGTTTTTGTCCATAAAGTAGCTGGTGCTAAAGCAGAAGCAGGTGCTACATTAGAGGAAGTCAAAGCAGTAGCAAACCAGACAATTGCAAGTGTCCGCTCTATGGGGGTGGCTCTATCCTCCTGTACACTTCCCGCTGCAGGTAAGCCGAGCTTTACATTAGCAGAGAATGAAATGGAGATTGGCATAGGGATTCATGGTGAGCCTGGTATCGAACGTGTAGCTTTGGTATCGGCTGATGAGATTACAACAATTCTATTAAATAAGATTCTAGCTGAGATTGATGAGGAGAGTAGCGATGTCGCTGTAATGGTAAACGGTTTAGGTTCTACGCCAGAAATGGAATTACACATTGTGAATAAAAAAGTGGCTGAAGTTTTACGTGATAAAGGAATGAACGTGTATCGAACGTGGGTTGGTGAGTATATGACATCATTAGATATGGCAGGTTTTTCAATCACCATTTTATCATTAAATGAGGGATTGATGGAGCTATTAGTTGAAGATGTGAAGACGGTAGCATTTCATGTATAAAAGGAGAATTGGATGATAGTACTGACAATTGAACATACAAAAAGATGGATGGAAGAAATCGAAAAAAGAATGTTGGAACATAAAGATCAGTTAACGGAGTTTGATCAAGCGATTGGTGATGGGGATCATGGGATTAATATGGCACGTGGTTTTCATGAAGTAGTGGCTAAGATTAATCATGTTACGTATGACTCTGTTTCTGATGTGTTAAAAAGTGCTGCAATGACGTTAATGGCAAAGGTTGGTGGTGCATCAGGCCCTTTATATGGTACAGCTTTTCTGAAAATGTCGATGGCGATGCAAGGGAAAGAAGTAAATGAAGAGGTGTTTTGCCAAGCAATGAAAGATGCTGTTGACGGAATTCATACTAGAGGAAAAGCGGAATTTGGTGAGAAAACGTTATATGATGTTTGGAAGCAGGTAGCCGATTTTCTAGAATTAGAAGAAGTGGCAGAATGGCAAGGATTACTGGAGGTTTGTCAAGCAACGATCGAAGATACTCGTGAATTAGTCGCAACAAAAGGTCGTGCATCATACTTGAAGGAACGGTCAAAGGGACATGTTGATCCAGGTTCTATGTCATCATTTTATATATTTGAAGCGCTGGTAGAAGTGATTGATTGGGAGGAATAACAATGGCTGAAAAGGTAGGAATTATTATCATTTCTCACAGCTACCAAATTGGAGAGGGTGTCAAAGCACTTATTGACCAAGTAATGGACGATGTGCCACTTGCTCTTGCTTGTGGTACGGAGGACAATGAGATTGGAACTAGTATTGAAAAAATACAAACAGCAATCGATCAAGCTACTGGTGCTAACGGAGCGATTATTTTCTATGATTTAGGTAGTGCAAAAATGAATGCCGAAATAGCGATAGAATTAGCAGGTATCTCCCATTTACAAATAGCAGCCGGAGTACCGATTGTAGAAGGCGCATATGTCGCAGCTGTCGAATCAAATATTGGAAAATCATTAGAAGAAATAATGACTAGTTTGGAAAAGTGGAAGGTAGAGAGTATGTAATAACAGAAGTAGGGATCTTCTCAGGCGACAAAACGTAAAGAAAGGCAGAAGACCTGTCGCTTAAGAAGTTGTCTTAAAACAAATCTTCCATTTTTCTCGCATTATAGTTTTATCACGTTGTAAACGTCCGTAAAACCCCCGCTTCAAGTCTCGGGTTAAAATAAGGAAGCTAGCTCCCTGATAAGTTTTTCTAACAATCAGTAGGAGTTCAAAACTCCCACTGATTGAAGTCTCACTTTATAATTTTCCCGGATTCACTCCATTCAACGCCTAAATCATTTGGTAAGCAAAATTGTTGATAGCATTCTGTTAATGTTTCCTCTAATCCGTGAACGGTTGTTAACTGTCTTTCTTCATCATAATGTAACCAGCGTTTTGGAAACGTTGGTGCATTAGGTACTGATTGATGGATGCCATATATAGCATGAACATGTGCGCTAGCGGCTTCAGGTCCACACAATATACTTTGCTTTTGATCATGAATGGCTTGAATTGTCACCCCTAATTTAGCTAGATGATTTTTTTCTGGGTCTTCATATCTTTTCTCACGGCCATCATGCCATTTTGCTACAATATCACTATTATTAGCTTCTGGATGATAAGTGATCGTTGCTTCTTCAAATTCTAATGTGTATTTCGGACGATGTTCGTTTTCTACTGCATGTGAGGCAAGGTAAATCATCTCCACATCGTTTTTGGTATGTAAATGAATGGCGCACGTATCAAACGTTTCAATTGGATTAGCCCTATATAGCTCAGCGGCAATTTGATCTATTTCCGTACTCGTTTCGATGGAATCACCACATAAATAAAGCAGGTGATGTAGGAAATGAGCAGTTGCATTATTTGCTACACTATCGAATATCATTTGTCCATCTGGGCTATATTTCTTTCCAGCCCAGCTAGATCGGTTGAAGTAATCAGCATTTCTCGGCCAAAGCACAAGACTTTTCATTCGAAGTGGTCGACCGAATGTCCCAGATAAAATATCTTTTTTTAACGCTTGCACAGAATCCGTAAAGGACCAGTTAAAGCCAATCGCTAATTGTTTATTTGTTCTGTTTCTCGTTTCGATCATTTCTTTTAGATGCTCTCTGTTAGCAGTTGCTGGTTTTTCACAAAGTACATGACTACCATGTTCCATCGCTAGACATGCTTGTGCTTTATGTAGGTGAATAGGGGTAGAGATAATTGCTAGATCTGCTTGGTGTGTTTGATAAAACTGCTCTAGCGTGTCAAAGAACGGGATCTTCTTATCTTTTATTGCTTGGAAAAAATCAGAACGATCAGGTGCAATATCAACGACACCTGTAACGTATGCGTTTACATCATTGTCTTGGAAAAGCTTTCTTAAATAGACGTTACCATATCCACCTATTCCAATTAATACAATGGAAATTTCATTACTCATTTACAAATCCCCTCGCTTTTTGCTTTTTGAAAAGGCTTTACCTTATAATAGCAATATATCATAACTTCCTGATTTTCGCAGTGAATGTTAAAGGATTATCTAAAATATTTGAATAGTGGAGGAAGTTTCATGTATAAGGAGATACGGATTGAACCGTTTGGGATACAATTATATGAAAGTAAGCATCGTCCAGGCGAACGAATTGAAGAGCATCATCATCAAATATACCAGCTTCTTTATACCTTAGAAGGTACGGGGAAGATTTTGTTAGATGGTAAAGAATATTCGCTTGAACAAGATCGTGTCACATTTATTACACCACTAACGACACATGCTATTTCTTCTGACAATAAATTAACCATGTTAGTACTTGCTTTTGATCGGCGCATTATTGATAGTTCCAACAAAGCGTTATTTGAAACATTATATGAATCAAAATTTATTGAATTAAATCCTTTCAATAGTAGTGAAATTCGTCAGCTTCTACGAACGATGCTTTATGAACAAGCACATCAAAGTCTTTATCAACAGATCGCACTTCGAACATATTTATCACAACTTCTTTTATTAATTGCTCGAGGTAGTAATACAAACGAACAGACAGATGCTAATACAATTCGTGCGGAACGATTGAAGGAATACATTGATTCACATTATTTTGAGTGGATTCAAGCAGAGGACTTAGCCTCAAGACTCGGGATTAGTACTAGATATATGAATACTATTTTTAAAGATACATATAATGTAACACCTATTCAATACTTAACAGAAGTACGAGTACGTTTAGCGAAAAAAATGTTGGCAGACACCGATAAGGATATTGCTTCCATTTGTTTTGAAGTAGGATTTGAATCAATATCGACATTTTACCGTACTTTTAAAAATATAACAGAACTGTCTCCTCATAAATATCGGACAAAGCAGCAGTTCCACAAGTTAGAGGAGACAGAGCGAAGTTGATAGTAAAACGTAACATTTTATTTCCGATTTTAAGAAATCCGTTCTTAGATTAATAAGACGGATTTTTTTTATTGCGTTACACTATATGCAACATAGCAATGGAAAGGGGAAAATAAAATGGCTCAGCATACAATCGGGGTTATTATGAATGGTGTTACTGGAAGGATGGGAACGAATCAACATTTAATTCGTTCCATTAAAGCAATTAGGGAACAAGGCGGCGTTTTATTAAAAAATGAAGATACATTAATGCCCGATCCTATTTTAATTGGAAGAAATGAAAAGAAATTAAAAACGTTAGCAGAAGCTCATGGAATAGAACGATATTCGACAGATTTAGAAGCAGCACTTGTAGATGATTATAATGAAATTTATTTTGATTCACAAACAACAGTTAGACGCGCCGATAGTATTAAGCAAGCAATCGCAGCTGGGAAACATATTTATTGTGAAAAACCAACCGCAACTAATTTGGAAGGGTCAATTGAATTAGCTAAGTTAGCAAAAGAAGCAGGCATAAAAAATGGTGTTGTACAAGATAAACTATTTTTACCAGGTTTATTAAAGTTAAAACGACTTATTGATTCCGGATTCTTTGGCCAAATGTTATCAGTCAGAATGGAATTTGGCTACTGGGTGTTTGAAGGTGATTGGCAAGAAGCTCAACGACCATCTTGGAATTACCGAAAAGAAGATGGTGGTGGTATTATTGTAGACATGTTTGCACACTGGCGTTATGTGATTGATAACTTGTTTGGTAATGTGAAGGCGGTATCATGCTTAGGAGCTACACATATTCCAGAGCGTATCGATGAAAGTGGAGAAAGATACAAGGCGACAGCAGATGATGCAGCATATGGAACATTTGAATTAGAAAACGGTGTAATCGTTCAAGCAAATTCATCTTGGGCAGTTCGAGTAAATCGTGATGATTTATTAACGATACAAGTGGATGGTACGGAAGGTAGTGCGGTAGCTGGTTTACGTGATTGTAAAGTACAACATCGCGTGAATACACCGAAGCCAACTTGGAACCCAGATATCGAGAACCCATTTGATTTCCAATCACAATGGCAAGATGTACCGACGAATGATGTGTATGATAATGGATTCAAAGTACAGTGGGAATTATTTTTAAAACATGTATTTGCGGGTGAGGAATTCCCTTGGGATCTACTTGAAGGAGCAAAGGGAACACAGCTTTCAGACCTTGGTTTACAATCATGGCAAGAACGACGTTGGGTAGAAGTACCGGAAATAAGACTGTAAGGAGGTAGACAAATGTCAAAGCTCATTTTACCGAATAACGATCGTGTGTTATATACGTATGAAGCAAGTCCTTATACATCGTTTGATATTCCAACAGATAAACCTTTTGAAAAAAGAATAGCGTTCTCGGCTGCTCATGTGGTAGCCGATCCGCTAGCAGATGCTGATCCAACCCTTGATGCGCGAATTGATTGGGATAAAACAATGGAATATCGTCATTATTTGTGGTCACTTGGCTTATCCGTAGCAGAAGCGATGGATACGGCGCAACGAGGGATGGGATTGAGCTGGGAAGGGGCAAAAGAGTTAATCTCACGCTCGATTAAAGAAGCAAAATCTGTCGGTGGGAATATGGCAAGTGGCGTTGGAACAGATCATTTGTCTCCCTCTCCCTCTGTTACTTTAGAACAGGTTGAAAAAGCATATGAAGAACAAGTATCTTTTGTCGAAGCAGAAGGCGGAAAGGTTATTTTAATGGCGAGCAGAGCGCTTGCTGCTTGTGCGAAAGGACCAGAAGATTATCAGCGTGTGTATAATAAGATTTTACAAGGTGTTTCTGAGCCAGTTATTTTACACTGGTTAGGTGATATGTTTGATCCGGCGTTAAAAGGATACTGGGGATATGAAGATGTAGATAAAGCGATGGAAGTATGTTTACAAATTATTCGAGACAATGAAGCGAAAGTAGATGGTATTAAAATTTCCCTTTTGGATGATCACAAGGAAATAACAATGCGTCGCAAATTACCTGAAAGTGTCAACATGTATACTGGTGATGACTTTAACTATCCGAATTTGATTAAAGGTGATGAACAAGGGTATAGTCATGCTTTATTAGGGATTTTTGATGCAATTGCTCCGGCCGCTGCAGCAGCCATGCATGCGTTAGATGCAGGTGATCTTGCAAAATATGATCAATTATTAGAGAAAACAGTTCCATTATCCCGTCATATTTTCCAGACACCAACATTTTCTTATAAAACAGGAATAGTCTTTATGGCATACCTTAATGGGCATCAGGACCATTTCCGAATGATTGGTGGAAAAGAGAGTGCACGTTCGATTGTGCACTTAGCTGACTTATTTGTGATGGCAGACGAAGCAGGGCTATTAAGAGATCCAGCGTTAGCAACAGAGCGAATGCGTTTAACTTTAGAGTTAGCCGGTGTGAAACAGGAGGGTGTGCGATGACGAATAACCAATTAATGAGCCGTCTTAGTTTAAACCAAATAACAACAGAGCAATGGAACCTTCAAGAAGCGGTGGAAGGATGTCTTCGTCATGATGTACCAAGGATTTCTGTTTGGCGTCATAAAATTGAAGAGGTTGGCTTAAAACAGGCAAGTAGGCTGATTAAAGGTGCTGGATTACAAGTCTCTAGTATTTGTCGTGGTGGTATGTTTCCTGCAGCAACAGCAAAAGAGAGAGCGGAAAGGCTTGATGATAACAAAAGAGCGGTAGAAGAAGCGGCAGAATTAGATACAGATACGTTAGTACTTGTTTGTGGCCCTAGTGCAGATAAAGATATTGATACAGCAAGGGCACAAGTTGCCGAAGGAATTGACAGTTTAGTCCCTTTTGCGAAAGACTATGGTGTGAAACTAGCGATTGAACCACTACATCCAATGTTTGCGGCAGATCGCTCCGTGATCAATACAATGAACCAAGCATCAACTATTGCAGAGAACTATAATCAAAATGAAGTAGGTGTCATTGTTGATGTCTATCATGTCTGGTGGGACCCTAATCTTTATGCAGAAATTGAGCGTGCAAAAGGAAGAATACTAGGCTTTCATGTTTCAGATTGGAAAGTGCCAATGGCTGATATGTTTAAAGGTCGTTTTATGATGGGTGATGGAGTTATTGAGATTAATAGAATGAGAAAGGCAGTAGAACAAGCAGGATACAATGGGCCGATTGAAGTAGAAATTATTAATCAATCGTTATGGGACCGTGCTGGAGATGATGTTTTACAAGAAGTAAAGCAAAGTTTTGCCAAGTATGTATAGGCGAGATTAATAGTGGAAGTGTATCCTTTTTACAGGTGCACTTCTATTACTATTTATCACGGTGTGACAGTTCTTGAAAACTACCAGTGTGTAACAAGGAAGCTAAGTATAGGATAAACGAATGCTAACTTTATTTATTTTAAAATAATAGATGTCGTTTCGTGTGGATATATTTACTTTTTCTTCATTCAATGGTAATTTAGTATTAACAACGATGTGATGAGTGGAGGGAAGAACCCTGAGAAATAGACAAGACTCAATGGCCTTTTATATTACGATTGCACTAGGTATCACCGTATTAATTGGTGCAGGTTGGTTTGTTAAAAGTTACCTTGACGGTAAAACCGTTTTTAATAATAATTCGATTCAACAATATGCATATTCTTATAATCAACCAAGAACTTTAAATACTATGGAAATTAACTTACCTCAAGGGCTTGTAACCGAAGAAGAATTGGATGACGAATCGGAAGAGGAAGAAGAGTTGGAATCGGACGAGCTGATGGTAGAGGATTCTGAGTTGACCGACGGACAAACGGATAGTACAGAACAAGTAGAAGCAGCAACGACAAGTTATTATTATAAGCGAAGAAGTACTAGTAATAATACAAGCAATAATAATAAGTCGTATTCTAACTCAAACAGCAGTAGTAATAGTAAAACAAATACCGTTCGAACAGATGTGTATGGTAACTAAGAGCAGCTATCTCACGGACAAAACTCAGTAAAAAGAGAAAGTTATGTCCGTGAGAAGCGGTCTCGAAGACAAAACTCAGTGAAAAAGGAAAGTTATGTCCATGAGAAAACTTCTTGAAGGTACAAAAGCATTACTGACACAAAATTGACAAAAAAGTTTGGATAAAATGTGAAAAGTTGAACAATCTAGTTGAGAAAAATTGAGGAAATGATATGATAAAAGTGTATTAAAGATAATATTAAATGTGAATTATTGAACAATTAAAAAGGAGGATAAAAGTGCTTAGAATCGCTAAGAACACATCGTTATATAATTAGTTTCTTTGTTTTTAGCTAGGCTTCTAGTAGTTAAACATTTAATTTTATCAGTAAATAATCAAGGTTTCGCACTTATATGATGTATTATGACAAATTTATTAAGCGGAAGAATAATTAGTAGTTCACAATTGAAGTGATGAGTATTAATTATAACTATTAATGTGAAATGCTGAACAATAAAAGGAGTGTATGAATATGTTTATCAATTTTTTAAGAAATAATAAGGTAGCGGCAGTAATATTAACGGTGCTTAGATTGTATTTGGGTTATGATTGGGTGACACATGGTTGGGCAAAAATTACTGGTGGAGAATTTAGTGCACGTGGATTTATTGAAGGTGCCATCGCACAAGCTAGTGGCGAAAATCCAACAGTCCAAGGTTGGTGGGCAGCCTTTTTAGAAACAGTCGCGTTACCTGGTGCAGATGTATTCACTTACCTTGTAATGTGGGGAGAGTTACTAGTCGGTATAGCGCTTATCCTTGGTGTATTCACAAACTTTGCGGCATTAATGGGTATTATAATGAACTTCGCCTTCATATTCAGTGGAACGATCAGTACGAATGCTCAACTAATCTTACTAACAATATTTATCTTAGTTGCAGGATATAATGCGGGAAGAATAGGCTTAGACAGGTTTGTTCTTCCGTTTATGAAAGAAAAATTATTCAGCCGCAATAAGGCAGAGAAATTTATTAAAACAGCAGAAGCGCATTGATTTAGGGAGCTAACCTATTATATTACAGGTTAGCTCTTTTATTACGGTGCATGAGTCCGTAATACCCCACTTCAAGATTCGAGTTAAAACAAAGAAGCTAAGTGAGGGATAAACGGATGCAAACTTCCTGATAAGTTTCGCTAACGATCAGTGGGAGTCGAAAAACTCCCACTGATTGAAGTCTAACTTTATAATGATCAAGATGAGATAAAAAAAACGCACCCTACGTGAATAGGATGCAAAGGGGGACAATCTATTTTGAATCAAAATACTGTACATGTATCCACACCTACAAGAGGTATGAACAGTATATGTACACAACCATTATTGTAACCGATTTCATTATATAAAATTAGGTAACCGATTACAATAGGTATATTGTACTAATTTTGTTTCAGGAATGTTTCTTCTAAATAGTAAAAAGTTGAATATGATTTATTAAGTCAATTTAAATGGGTGATTTAAATGAGCATTCGCCGATATTATTTGCGTAAGCATCGTAAAGTTGTATTGCTTGTCTTCCTATTACTTAGTATTGCTATACTTTTCTTGTTGATTAATGCTATTTCGTCCTTTTTTTCAACTGAACGTAAAGTGGAGCAAGTAGTGGAAAGATTTTATGAATATGAGAGTAATGGTGATTTTTCTAATTCATGGGAGCTATTTCACTCTTCGATGAAAAATAGATTTGATAAAAGTGATTATATGCAAGACCGTGCACATGTTTTTTTCCATCATTTTGGCGTAAATACTTTTGATTTTTGGTTAACAGAACCGACAAAAGTAAAATCAGAGCAAATCCAAGTAGATTATTTAGATAATCAACCAATATATCGACTAGTTGTTACGTATGTCTATCAAAGTAAATACGGCTATTTAGAAATAAAGCAGCCTGTCCTAGTGGTAGAGGAAGAGAATGAATGGCGAATTTTATGGGAGTATGAAAAGGATTAAAGCGAAGAGGGATAAGAGTAATTAGTGAAATCAACATCTTAGCTAATTACTCCTAAGTCCCTGTTTTCTACTTCATTACTTGCTTAAACCGATCATTGACATTTTCCCAATTGACGACATTCCACCAGTTTTCGATATAGGATGCTTTATCATTTTCATGTTGCAAATAATAAGCATGTTCCCAAACATCTAATACAAGTAAAGGAATTGTGTTAGGTATTTGGAATAATTGATGCTTCTCAAATGATTGAATAGCTAACTTTTGGCTAATAGGAGACCATAGCAAAACAGCCCAACCATCACCTTCAACTGATTCTGCTACTCTTGTAAATAGTTGTTTAAAGTTGTTCCATGATCCAAAGTCTTTTTCTATTTGTTTTAATATTTGGCCAGAAGGTTTTTTCTTACTATTAGGTGTCATGTTTTCCCAAAAAATAGAGTGTAAATAATGACCAGATCCGTGAAAAGCTTGTTCTCGTAGCCAATGTTTAAGTGGTTCTTTTCCTTTTTCGTTGGTATACAAAGCTTTTTCCGCTTCGTTTAACCCATCTACATATGCTTGATGGTGTTTCGTGTGATGTAGATACATAATCCGCTCACTAATATATGGCTCTAATGCGTTGTAAGCATATGGTAAGGCAGGAAGTTGATGTTTTCCATATGGAACACTACTTTTTCTCAATTGGTCGAGAAATTGTTCTCCTTTAGCTCTAATATCGATTAACTGTTCTGGACCTGCGTCTGCATCGATTAATAAATGATGGATGTGATCCATCCAACTGTCGACTTGTTCAAGCGTATGAGCTTTTTCATGCTCAGACAAATCACTCTTTTCAATAGTAGTCTTTAGTTTTTTCCCCCAATTAAATAAATCTTCCAAGTATTGTTGATATTCTGTATTCATTCGATCACCCCATGTAGCATATGTAAAGGGCCTAGCTGAGGTGAATGTTTAAAATCGGATTATTATTTCCGCTTGATCGAACGTTCAATTATTTTTGTTTACAGAGAGTAGCTTGGTTTGATTGAGCTGACACGAGTAGTTTTTTTATATTATCAAAAAAACACTCGAAAACTTAGTTTGTTCATTATACTATGTTTGTTTTTATGCTATACTGACAACGGATATTAAGCGTTTACAAGAAAGGGTGGGAATAATGGTTATTATTAAAAATCCAATCTTAACAGGGTTTAATCCAGACCCAAGCATCTGTAGAGTAGGAGAAGATTATTATATTGCAGTATCAACGTTTGAATGGTTTCCTGGCGTAGGTATCTATCATTCCAAAGATTTGAAGAACTGGCGTTTAGTGTCAAGACCGTTAAACAGACTTAGTCAATTAAATATGAAAGGAAACCCGAATTCTGGTGGTGTCTGGGCACCACAGTTATCTTATCATGATGGGCAATTTTATTTAATTTATACAGATGTAAAAGTGGTAAGTGGTAACTGGAAGGATTCTCACAACTACTTAGTATGTTGTGACACGATTAATGGGGAGTGGTCAGATCCTATATACTTAAATAGTTCAGGTTTTGATCCGTCATTGTTTCATGAATCTAACGGTAAAAAATATTTAGTAAATATGAAGTGGGATCATCGTGTTGGACATCATCATTTCTATGGAATTGTTTTACAAGAATATGATCATAATCATCGGAAGCTTATTGGTAAACCGCGAGTTATTTTCAAAGGAACAGATATAAAATTAACAGAGGCACCACATTTGTATAAGTGGAATGGCTACTATTATTTATTAACAGCGGAGGGCGGTACGAAATTTGATCATTGTGCAACGATTGCTCGTGCCAAAGAAGTTAATGGGCCATATGAAGTCCATCCAGAAAATCCACTTATTACGTCATGGCCATATCCGAGAAATCCATTACAAAAAGCCGGCCATGCGTCTATTGTACAAACACATACGGATGAATGGTTTCTGGTTCATTTAACTGGACGTGTTTTACCTCGAGATGAGCAACCATTATTAGATCCACGTGGTTATTGTCCGTTAGGTCGTGAAACGGCAATTCAGCGTATAGAATGGAAGGATGACTGGCCATATGTTGTAGGTGGTAACCAGCCTTCTTTAGAGATTGAAGGTCCAGCTATCGAAGAGGTAAAGTGGGAGGCTGATTATCCAATAAAAGATGATTTTGATACACAAGAATTAAACTTTCATTTTCAAAGTTTACGTATTCCCTTAGGAGAAGATATCGTTTCATTGAGTGATAACCCTAGTCACCTACGATTATATGGTAGAGAGTCACTTACTTCTTTATTTACACAATCATTTATTGCAAGGCGCTGGCAACATTTTAATTTTCAAGCAGAAACAAAAATAGCATTCCAGCCTGAAGATTTTCAACAGGCAGCTGGTTTAGTAAATTATTATAATACAGAGAATTGGACATCTTTGCAAATTAGTTGGCATGAGGACAAAGGTCGTATTCTAGAGCTGATGACATGTGACCATTTTAAATTCGGGCAACCGTTGCAAGGCAATGAAATCGAAATACCGAAAGATGTAGAATATGTATATTTGCGTGTAGATGTGCAAACAGCTAATTATTATTATGCGTATTCATTTGATGGAGAGACATGGAATACGATTCCGGTTGTTTTCGAATCATATAAGCTTTCAGATGATTATATTAAAGGTGGAGGTTTTTTTACAGGAGCTTTTGTAGGTATGCACTGTCAAGATACATCAGGTAAACAAGCGTATGCAGACTTTGATTATTTCATTTATAGTCCAGAAGAATAAAGAAGAGTTTAATAGATAACCTTGCATAAAGTAAGACTACAATCATAGGGAGTTTGAAACTCCCTCTGATTGGTGGTGAAGCTCTTCTCTAATGCTCACTTGATACTTGAGGTGGAATAGTTACGGACATGTACACCATAAAAAATCGTATTCCTTGAGAATCCCTCCATAGGGCGTAGTAAAAAATCTAATTTAGGTGAATGTTAGTTTTTTGAAAAAATTCTTCGATCGTAAAAGCAGCCATTCCCATTGTAGTGGAATACTTATGTAACTGAGACGTTTGTATGTGTACATCGCCTTTGTTAAAACCAATTGCATGTTGTTCGATTCTTTGTTTAATAGCAGGGAGGATATATCGTTCGGCTTGCTGTATCGAATTTCCGATAATGACTTGTTCAGGGTTGAAAATATGAAGAATATTGGTGATACCAACTCCAATATAGTCACCAAGCTTGTCAAAAAGTGATAAAGCTTGAGGGTCTTGTTGCTCTGCTGCTTCGATTAGTTTTTCTGTTGTTATATCGGCAAATCCTGCTAGTTTAGCCTGTTTCAATAAGGCATTTTCCGAGGCATAAAGCTCCCAGCATCCCTTGTTACCGCACTGGCAATCTAATCCATCCTTTTCAATTGTCATATGGCCTAGCTCTCCTGAGAAGCCTTTTAATCCTTTGTAAAGTTTTCCGTCTAAAATTAAACCAACACCAATCCCGGTACTAATACTAGCATAGACAACTTCATTAGCTTCTTGACCGGCTCCGTATACCTTTTCACCATATGCACCAGCATTTGCTTCATTTTCTACGATGACTGGTATCTGATAGTGATCAACTAGTAATTGCTTGAGCGGAACTTTTTTCCACCCCAAGTTCGGTGCGAGTAATACTTCACCAATTGTTGATACAACGCCTGGTACACCAACACCAATTCCGACAATCCCGTATGGAGAGATAGGAGCTTCGACTCGTAGTTGATCAATTACTTGATATAGTTTAGGTAATACATCATCAAGGTTTTGTTCGGAAAAATGAATATTTTTTTCTGATACTATTTGACCACGAAGATTTGTTAATACTGCTAATATATTATTGACACCAAGCTCTACAGAAATAGTAAATCCGGCTACTTCGTTTAAAAGGAGCATGACAGGACGTCTACCACCACTTGATTTACCTGTTCCAGATTCAGTTATTAGCTTTTCTGCTAATAATTCACTTACAAGTGATGATACCGTTCCTTTATTTAGCCCTGTTAACTGGGCAATAGTAGCTCTTGAAATAGGAGCCTTTTCTTTAATGGTTGTGAGTACAAGTGCCTTATTTTCTTTTTTTACGACTTGTTGATTCCATGTTTGGCTCAAGCAAATTCCTCCGTTCTGCACCGTGATAAATTATTCATAGTTTATCACGGTGTATGAGTCCGTAATATCTCCACTTCAAGATTAAAGTTAAAACAAAGAAGCTAAGTGGGGATAAACGGACGCTAAATCCCTGATAAGTTTCGCTAACAATCAGTGGGAGTCAAAAACTCCCACTGATTGAAGTATCATTTTATCATAACCATTCATATAATTCTATGAACTTAGTTTATCGACTGGACAAAGTTATTTGATATTGCTATACTTGTGTCAAAATAAACAATTGGAGGTCTATTACTATGTCATGGTTTGAAAACGTTAACAAAATAAAATATGAAGGTCCAACATCCACTAATCCGCTAGCATTTAAATTTTATAACCCTGAAGAAATGATTAATGGCAAATCAATGCAAGAATTTTTGCGCTTTGGTGTAGCGTACTGGCATACGTTTACAGAAGATTTATCCGACCCATTTGGAACAGGTACAGCACTCCGTAATTGGGATAAATACGATGGAATGGATCGTGCAAAAGCAAGAGTAGAAGCAGCTTTTGAATTTTTTGATAAGTTAGGTGTGAACTATTTCTGTTTCCATGATGTAGATATTGCTCCAGAGGGAGAAACATTACGTGAAACATATCAAAATTTAGATACGATTGTTGCTTTAATCAAAGGCCATATGAAGGACAGTGATGTCAAGCTACTCTGGAATACAGCAAACAATTTTACTAATCCGCGCTTTGTGCATGGGGCAGCATCTTCTAATAATGCTGATGTTTTTGCCTACGCAGCAGCAAAAGTGAAGAAACAATTAGAAATTGGTAAAGAGCTTGGTGGAGAAAACTATGTATTTTGGGGTGGTCGAGAAGGTTACGAAACATTATTAAATACAGATCTTGGCTTGGAGCAAGATAATCTTGGTCGTTTCTTCCATATGGCAGTAGACTATGCGAAAGAAATTGATTTTAACGCACAATTTTTGATCGAGCCGAAACCAAAAGAACCAACAACACATCAATATGATTTCGATGCTCAATCTGCACATGCCTTTTTATTAAAATACGGGCTAGTGGACCATTTTAAATTAAATATTGAAGCAAATCACGCAACACTTGCTGGTCATACTTTTGAACATGAACTTCGTTATGCACGTGTTAATGGATTGTTAGGCTCTGTAGATGCTAATCAAGGTGACCCACTATTAGGTTGGGATACAGATGAGTTTCCAGCCGATATCTACTCTACAACACTTGCAATGTATGAAATGATTAAAAATGATGGACTTGGTTCAGGTGGTCTAAACTTTGATGCGAAAGTACGCCGTGGTTCATTTGAACAAAATGACCTTTTCCATGCACATATTGCTGGTATGGATCACTTTGCAGTTGGTTACAAAGTTGCTAGCAAGCTAATAGAAGATCAAGTATTTGATAAGATCATCGATGACCGTTATGCAAGCTTTAAAGAAGGTATTGGTAAAGATATCGTTGAAGGAAAGGCAAACTTCCATTCGCTTGAAGAGCATGCATTAAACCTCAAAGAAATTAAAAATAAATCAGGTCGCCTAGAAGTTATTAAAGCAACCATTAATCAATATTTGCTAAATGCATATGCTTAAAGAGAGTGGAGGTGCTCATTGTGAGTTATGTAATTGGTGTCGATCTTGGCACAAGCGCAGTTAAACTGCTACTTGTTAATCAAACTGGTAAAGTAGTGAAGGAAGTCACGCGTGAGTATCCTTTGATACAAGAGAGAATAGGATATGCAGAACAACGACCAGAAGACTGGGTGGAGCAAACAATTAGCGGGTTGAAGGAGCTTGTTCAGACATTTGATGGAGATGCTTCTACAATTGAAGGGATAAGCTTTTCTGGTCAAATGCATGGATTAGTGTTATTGGACGAGGAGAATGAGGTATTACGGAATGCCATTCTTTGGAATGATACCCGAACAACACCACAATGCGCGGATATTTATCAAAAAGTGGGCAAAAAAACATTCATTCATATTACAAAAAATCGTGCATTAGAAGGGTTTACTTTACCAAAAATTTTATGGGTAAAAGAGCATGAACCAGAACTATTTGCTAAAGTAAAAACGTTTGTTTTACCAAAAGACTATGTGCGTTATCGTTTAACAGGCCAAGTACATATGGATTATTCTGATGCAGCAGGTACTAGTTTGTTAGATATTGCGAAAAAAGAGTGGAGTAAAGAAATTTGTGTTCTGCTAGGCATAGATGTTTCGATTTGTCCACCATTAGTAGATTCTCATGAGCATGTTGGAAACATCACTTCTGAAATAGTGACACAAACAGGATTATCTGAAAGTACGGATGTATTTGCTGGTGGTGCTGACAATGCTTGTGGGGCAATTGGCTCGGGTATTCTATCAGAAGGAAAAACGTTCGCAAGTATTGGGACATCTGGTGTAGTGCTTTCCTATGAAACAACTGGGGAGAAGGATTATCAAGGTAAAGTCCATTATTTTAATCATGGTGAAGCGGATGCCTATTATTCTATGGGTGTTACATTAGCTGCAGGGCATAGCCTGAACTGGTTTAGGGAAACATTTGCGGCGGAAAAAAGTTTTGAAGATTTACTTGCAGAAGTTGGAGAGGTTCCTGTTGGCGCTAACGGCTTACTTTTTACGCCATATATTGTAGGTGAGCGGACACCCTATGCAGATGCTAACATTCGGGGTAGCTTTATTGGGATGGATAGTTCGCATGCGTTAAAAGATTTTACACGAGCAGTATTAGAAGGGATCACTTTTTCATTGAATGAATCAATCGCTATTTTTAGAGAGAACGGTAAGAAAATCGATACGATCTATTCGAGCGGTGGTGGTGCTAAAAGTGCCGAGTGGTTACAAATACAAGCAGATATATTTAATGCGAAGATTGTGAAGCTAAAGAGTGAGCAAGGACCAGGTATGGGGGCTGCGATGTTGGCGGCTTATGGAACAGGCTGGTTCCGTTCTCTTCAAGAATGTGCAGAGACCTTTTTAGAAGACGATGAAACCTATCTACCTAATCCAGACCATGTTGAAAAATATAAGCAATTGTTTAAGGTATATCAAGATATATATCAACAAACGAAAGTTTTAAATGAACGATTGCTGGAATTTAGATAATGATCAGATGTGGCCGAGGAGAGTTATCCTTGGCCTTCTGTATATGAGGAGTGAATAATATGCAACATTCCATACCAACAAGAGGTGTTTGGACAGATCAACCTGCTAAAAAGTGGGAGGATGCGCTCGTAAGTGGTAATGGTTGTCATGGTGTTATGGTATTTGGAGATCCGATTCGTGATACGATAATTGGTAACCATTGTCGGCTCTATTTACCACAAGGAAATAGCGATTATTTGCCAGATATGTCTCCATATTTAGAGAAAATGAGGTCGATTATTCGAAAGGAAGGATATGAACAAGCGATCTCCTTTTATTATCAAAAAGCAACAGAACTTGGTTATCAAGGCTTAACAATGAGTGACCCCTCACACCCAGGACTCCATTTATCTATTGAAACAGAACACCACCATTATACAGATTATAAGCGAAGCATAAATTATGAGACGGGAGAGCTGGTTGTCTCTTATAAAGTGGAACAACAAGTATATATAAGAAAAACCTTCGTATCACGAGATTGTAACCAGATTATTCATTATCTAAGTCCAGGTAGCTACACAATTAAGTTAACAGACTATAACTATCCGAAAATGAAACAAACAAGTATGGTAGATGGGAAGGTGATGCATACTCAGTTTGATTATCTCTATGGTGATGGCGGATATGATGTAATGATAGATGTGGATGCGAAACAGATTCAACCTCTCCAACAGGTAGCTGGGTGGCAAATAGAAAGTGAAAAAGCTATGCTCATCCGTATGGAAATAATGCCATACAAAGAAGATGCTGAACGTAGCGTTATTAGAAAAACAGAGAAACCTCCGGTAGATTACAAGAGCCTATTTAATCAGCATGTAAACATCCATCAAGAAATGTTTAACAGAGTAGAGCTAACGTTAGCAACAGAGGACAAGCGCAGACAATCGATTTGGACCTTGGTCGAACAGGCAAAAAGCCAAGGAAAAATGACACCTGTTTTATTAGAAAAAATGTACGATGCAGGGCGCTATATGTATATATGCTGTGCTGGAGAGCTTACACCGAATTTACAGGGGATTTGGACGGGAACGTTTGAGCCAGCATGGAGTGGCGATTTTACCTTTGATACAAATGTCGAGTTATCGATTGCCGCTGCACTTTCTAGTAATCTACTAGAAGGATTGGAAGGGTATTTTCGCTTAATAAAAGAATTAATGCCAGATTTCCGCGAAAACGCACAGAAGTATTATGGCGCTCGAGGTGTGATGGCAGCGATCCATTCTAGTAACAGTGGCAAGCATCTCCATTGGAACGCGGAATGGCCATTACATTTATGGACATGTGGTGCTGGTTGGTTGGCGCATTGGTATTATCAATATTATCGTTTTACTGGTGATCGATTATTTTTGCAACACGAAGTAATCCCGTTTTTAGAGGAAATCGTTTTGTTCTATGAGGATTTTCTCATCGAAGATCAAGACGGAACCTATCGTTTTACACCTTCTTATTCAGCAGAAAATGGAGCAGCAGATAATGCAACACAAGATATAGCAGTAGCAAAAGAAGTCTTGTCTAACTTGTATGAGGCATATCAAATTCTAGGTTATCCAGAGGAAAAGCTTGATAAATGCCAAGTGATGTACAATAAAATGCCTGCTTATCAAGTGAATGAAGATGGTGCATTAAAGGAATGGTTGACACCTGATAAAGGAGAAAACTATAATCACCGACATTTTTCCCATCTTTACCCTGTGTTCCAAAGTAGGGAATTTAATAATGAAACAGAACCTTATATGTGGCAAGCGGCGAAAACAGCATTTGCTAAACGATTAGAAGCATGGTTGTTAAATGAAGATGGAGACACGTCATCTACACATGGAAGAATGCACGCAGCGCTTTGTGCTACACAATTTCATATGCCGGAATTAGTAGAAGAAGTTTTTCGTTTATTAGTAGATAATAATTGCTTTTATTCATCGTTAATGATGTCTCATTATAATGAACAAAATGTTTTTAATGTAGATGGTAATGGCGCATTACCGCAGGTTGTACACGAAATGTTAGTTGATTTCAGTCATCAAAGACTGACATTGTTAGGTGCACTTCCAGACACTATTTCTTGTGGAGAAATAAAAGGAGTACATTTGCCCAATCAATTAACTGTTCAGCAATTAAGTTGGGATATAGAAGCAGAAAGGTTGGAGCTGCAAATAGTTAGTAGAGTGGAGCAATCAATTCAATTATACTTGCCACTTTTTGCAGGCAGTAAACAAAATAAGCAAACAATTAACATGAAGCAAAATGAACAAATTTCATTAATTATTCCGTTGAAAAAAGGAGTGAGTCATCATGTATCATGATCAATTAGATGCTTTTCCAAAGCATTTCTTATGGGGAGCGGCATCAGCAGCATATCAAATTGAAGGTGGTTGGAACGCAGATGGAAAAGGGCCATCTATCTGGGATCACTTTACAAAGATTCCTGGTAAAACGTTTAAAGGCACAAATGGAGATGTAGCGGTAGATCACTACCATCGTTACAAAGAAGATATTGCATTAATGGCAGAAATGGGATTGAAATCCTATCGTTTTTCTGTAGCTTGGAGTCGAATATTACCTGAGGGGATAGGTTCTGTTAATCAAAAAGGACTGCAATTTTACGAGGATTTAATCGATGAATTAATCAAACATAATATTGAACCTGTGTTAACATTGTATCATTGGGACATTCCGCAAAGCCTGCAAGATAAATATAATGGCTGGGAATCACGGCAGGCAATTGATGATTTTGATCATTATGCGCGTATTCTTTTTGATAGATTTAAAGATAAAGTTAAGTATTGGGTAAGCTTTAATGAGCAAAATGTATTCACTGCATTAGGTTACAGATGGCAAGCACATCCACCAAACATATCGGATGTAAAGCGAATGTTTGAGTCGAATCATATTATTAATCTAGCAAATGCAAAAGCAATAAATAGCTTTCATGAATTAGTGCCAAATGGTGTGATTGGGCCAAGTTTCGGGTATGGTCCAATGTACAGTTTTGATTGTGCACCGGATAATATACTTGCTGAATTAAATGGGGAAGAGTTTCAAAACCATTGGTGGTTAGATGTTTATGTCCATGGTAAATATCCGAAAGTTACATTGAAACAATTAAATAGACTTGGAATAGCACCAACAATTAAAGATGGTGATATGGAATTACTTCAATCAGCAAAACCAGATTTTCTAGGCGTGAATTATTATCATGGTGGTACGGTACGTGCCAACGAAATTGAACATCCATTACAAATAGATGAGCAAGACTTAGAGAAAGACTTTCAAGCGACAGATCCGTATTTAATGAAACCGAAAGAAGAGCAAGCGCAAAGCCCAGAGACGAGAATGTTTACTAATGTATCTAATCCCCATCTGGAAACAACTGATTGGGGATGGGAAATTGATCCGATCGGTATTAGAATTGCATTAAGAAGGTTGCAAAACCGTTACGATCTACCAATGATGATTACGGAAAATGGTCTCGGTGCATATGACGAATTAGGGGTAGATGAAAAAGTAGAGGACGATTATCGTATCAATTATTTAAGCGCTCACATTAAAGAAATACAAAAAGCTATCACAGACGGTGTGGAAGTAATCGGTTATTGTGCATGGTCCTTCACCGATTTACTAAGCTGGCTTAACGGTTACCAAAAACGTTATGGTTTCGTCTATATTGATCGGGACGAACAAGACGAAAAGAGACTAGAACGAATCCCGAAAAAGAGCTATTATTGGTATAAAAACGTAATCCAAACAAACGGAGAAGAACTAGCAAACACCGAAACTACTATACAGGTTGATAAGTAGGTGATGGATATCAATTTTCTACCATTCTTTTCATGATATGTGCTTTCCACTGCTTCGGCAAAATACGTTTTTCCATGGGAACTATGTATTTTGCCTACGCTCATTATTGTTATTTAGCTATGTGATAATTTTTGTTAGTAGTGTATATAAATCACTGTACTGACTAAATCTAGAATGCATGGGGGACAGGAGATACGAGTATTCCTTTCTCAAAAAATAAAGAGTTTTAATCTAGCGAAGGCAGAAGCCGTACCCTAGAAAAACGGAGTATTCTGCTGTAGCGGTGATTATTCACTTTTCCCTAAAAGTATGAGTGAGTGTATTTCTCCGAATGGATAATCTGATACTTGCGCTTTTAGGCTGTGAAGGTTAAGCAACAACTTATTAAAATAGAATGGATTAGCTGTGACAGGAGGGATTCACTTTGTTTTTGAAGACATTATGGCTTTCCTTAATAGAACAAGTAAAAGTAAAACATAAATTATTGGGTATTTATCTGATTGTCACAGCAATCCCAGTTCTTTTAGTCGGGGCATACTTGAATTATAGTACGAGAGATATTGTGCTAAATCATTCATTAAGTGAAGCAGAATCAAATGTAGATAAGCTTGAGATGCGCTTGCAAACCACTTTTAACCGTGTGATCAGTATTGCAGACATGGTCTATATCAACCAAAATATGAAACAGCTATTAGAAGATGAATATGCTTCAACTCTCGATATGTACAATGCCTATAATCAATATCCCGTATTTAATGATTTCCTACAATACTACGATGAAATTGAAACGATTCAATTTTTTATGAATAAAGATATGATAACGGATTCACATTTCATCTATGCGGATTCCATCGTTAAACAAGAAAAGTGGTATCAAGAAGCTATAGCCAAAAATGGTCGTATATCATGGGTGTATATGGAAGACTATTGGACGGGAAAAGATTACTTAGCCCTAACAAGAGCTGTTTATGGTCAAAACAATGAATTACTGGGAGTCTTAGCTCTTTATGTATCTAATGACATGTTAAAATCTATTGTAGAAGGTGAACCATATCCAGCATTTATAACGCTTGACAATGACGTAATTGTATATAGTACGGACAGTAAATCTATCGGGAAAAAGACAACATTTTTGTCTCAAGAATCGCAAGCAAGTGAAAGTTATATTTTAGATACAGAATATGAGGAAGAACACGTAAAAATCAATGTTCATGATTTTCAACCAGATCAATCACTTGACAATCGGTTTCAAATAGCTACTGTTATCCCAGTTGAAGCTGTAATGAAGGAGCCAAATGAAATTTACACGCAAGGGTTACTCGTAATTATTGGTGTATTAACCGTATCAATTATGTTAATTGGTGTCTTTATTAGAAGTTTTCACAAAAGGATTCAGCAACTAAGAACAACGATGTATCAAGTAGCAAAAGGTGATTTTCAAATCCAAAAAGATATACATGGACATGATGAAATAAGTGAAGTATATCGAGATTTAATGACAACCTCGCAAAGTATACAGAAAATAATTAATGAAGTATATATCCATAAAATTAAAGAAGAAAAATGGAAGCGCAAACAAAAGGAAATGGACTTTAAAATGTTAGCAAGTCAAATTAATCCACATTTCCTTTACAATACATTAGAAATGATTAGAATGAAGGCGATTTTGAATGAGGATCGTGAAGTTGCAAAAATCGTAAAAATATTAAGTAAAATGATGCGATCGGCATTGGAAAGGACAGATCGTCCTGTTCCAATAACAGTTGAGATAGATTTAATCAATCATTATTTAGAAATTCAAAAATTACGGTTTGGAGATAAATTTAGGTATCAATTAGAGATAGAAGATATGGTGACACAATATTATATTTTTCCGCTATTGATTCAGCCTATTGTAGAGAATGCCATTATTCATGGCTTAGAGCCAAAAGAGGATAAAGGATTTATAAAAATTCTCTTGAAAGAGCAAGACGAACATATTCAAGTAGAAGTGAAAGATAATGGTGTTGGTATGACGAAAGAATCAGTTCGCGAAATTAGATATCGATTAGACGATGACGAATACCATTCAGATGGTCAACGTATTGGCCTACACAATGTACATCAACGCTTAAGACTATATTATGGAGAAAAGTACGGACTTGATTTAGAAAGTATGGAAGGCTTGGGTACAACAATGATTGTAACAATTCCTAAGATAAAAGGAGAACAGAAGGAGGTAGGTTAAATGTTAAAGGTGATGCTTATCGATGATGAACCGCTGATTAGAGAAGGCCTTCGTTCGATTATTGATTGGCAATATTATGGATACCAAGTTGTAGGAACAGCTAATAACGGTCGAGTAGGTTTAGAAAAAATAAAAGAACTACGGCCGGATGTTGTATTTGTTGATATCAGAATGCCAGGTTTAAGCGGGATCGAGATGGTAAAGCAAGTGAAAGAGAAAGGATATTCGTGTAAGTTTGTGGTGTTATCAGGCTACTCTAATTTTACCTATGCACAAGAGTCAATTCGATTAGGCGTTGAATCGTATTTATTGAAGCCTGTGGATGAAGATGAATTAGTTTCTCTCATTCAAGATCTTCATGAGAAATGTACGGAGGAGAACTTGCTTTATTCTCAACTCGACCAATATGAAACGATGACAGAAAATGAAGCGTGGAAAATATATTTAGAGGAAAGAAGAAAAAAACATTATGTCCTAGACCAATATACAAATACGATGTTTCAGATTGCAAGTGTGACATTTGTTGAACCAATTGAAAAACGTTGGTTAGAGTCGAATGTAGCGACAGAACATTTATTTAAATATGTTTGGAGCAATCAAGTGCTGTATTTGTTATTTACAGGTACAGATATAGCGGCTATGAAAAGGCAATTGCAATCTATTTCAAGGTTGCTTACTAGTAAGCAACATCAATTTCAACTATTGGAAGAAGACATCCCTTTTGAACAACTACCTGAAAAAATAAATGAATTGAAACAATTACAGAAGCTCTACTTTGTTTATGGTAATGAAACGATGATCACCAATAAACAACAGAGAATAGAAAGACAAATATTACCCGATGATTGGATAACAAACGTGTGTCGTGTAATCGAATTTGATGAGCAGGATAAACTCCATACGTACTTGGAAGAGTTAGAGCATTATTATCAGAAAAACCACTATCAACGAGAAAGAGTTGTGACAGAGTTAGTGGAATTAACAAAAGATATTTATCTAGCATTATCTAAAAATCATCAAGAGGTATCTGTTCCATCGGTTGAGCAAATGACAGATATGTTGTTGAACTCACATACTTTGCAAGAGTTACTTGTTTCTGTGGAACAACAGCTACGCCAAACATCTTCTGAGCTAAATGGGTTTGCGTGTAACCCAGAGAACACAATTGAGAAAATCATAGAGTTTGTTGAGCAATTCTATTATAAAGATTTGAATTTAAAAGTTATTGCGGAACTATTTAATTACAATCGCTCTTATTTAGGAAAGAAATTTAAAAAGCAAACTGGTGATTATTTTCATCATTATTTAGATAAAGTTAGGATGGAAAAAGCACAGTATTTTTTAATAGAGAAGAAGATGAAAGTATATGAAGTTTCTGAAAAAGTCGGTTATGCCAATAACGATTATTTCTATAAAAAGTTTAAAAAATATGCGGGTGTAAGTCCAAAAGAATTTCAAAAGCAGAATCGGATAGAACACGTATAAGGAGAGATTACTATGGCTCAGACAGTAATGGAGAAACCATTATTTACAGCAATTCAATATGTTTATTATTTTTTACTAACGAATATTCATTTTATGTTAGCAAATAGTTTATTTTTAGTGGCTTTTGTGTTCGTTGAGATGACAGTTCAGAATATCTTGTTATTTTATCTTACATTATTACCAGCAGGTCCATCGCTAGCAGCATTGTATGCAACGATGGGGAAAGTGATTCGAGAGCGTGATCTGAACCCGACAAAAGATTTTTGGTCTTATTATAAGAAAAATTTTCGTCTATCAACGAAATATTGGTTTATACAATGGACGATTCTCACCGTTTTAATTGTTGATATATATTATGCTAATCAATTCTTACCAATACTCTCACCTGTGTTTCTGTTGTTATTCATTTTTTCTTTGTTTATTTTGTTATACGCTTTCCCTATTATGAGCCGCTTTGAAGTAAAGCTGAAAAATCTATTTATCGTATCGATTTACGCAATATTTCGCTACTTTAAAACGACTTTATTGCATATCACAACACTTATTTCTTTAGCGATTATTTATTATGCTGCCCCAAGTATTACGATTTGGTTTTGTATGAGTACTGCTGCTTTTTTTCTTATGTTTAATATGAAGAAACCGTTTGAATTAATGCAAGAAGAATTAGCTCAAAAATAAAGGGATGAAAAATATGAAGAATAAAAAAAACGTTATATATATCGTTAGCAGTGTAGTTATTCTATCCGCGTTTTTAATGGTGATTGTTCAGTTGAATCAACATTCCGTTGCAAAAGATGACCAAGTAGAAACAGTGATCGAACACTTTGAAACTGTCACTTCCGTTAAAGTGAATGCAAAGGAAAAGGTATCTTTAATGAAGCAAGAGGATGGCTGGCATGTAGAAGGTGTAGATCGATCAGAAGATGCAACCAAAATCAATCATTTCTTGTCTGCCATGAAGGATATGACTGGTGATCAGGTATCCGTTGAAAAAAAGAATGTACAACTGAATTTTCCGAAGGTAGTAGTTTCTTTTAGCGATATGGATGGGAGTGTACAACGCCTTGCAATTGGAGCAATGGATCAACAAGGTGAGAACTATTATGTCGAACATAAGGATAATGAAATAATATATGCCGTTGATCGTGCTTTTATTGAAAGTATACCGCTTCAATCTCATGCATTAGTAGATAATAGCATTTTATCTATGCCATCATCTGCTATCACAGAAATAGAGATTGATAATGGGACGGAAATCATCCAGTTACGTAAAGATAGTCCGTTCTCGGAAGTAGAATCATTAGCGCATGTTAGTGGCTGGTATGTATACCAGCCCTTCCGCTCTGCTTATAGTGTAAATTTTTCTCATGCACAGGATATTCTACTAGGGATTGATCAACTCGAACAAGTAGAACAGGTGAAAGAGCCTGGTGATTATGGTTTAGAAAATGTTGATTTTTCGATTACCTTTTCAGATGGGGAAAGGGAAGAAAGGCTAAATATTGGTGATCCTGCTGTAAATAATATGTATTATGTGCAATTGGAGAATAGCGAAGAGATATATAAAATACTTGCTGAACGACTAAATCCATTTAGTCACCGTGCTTATGAGATGATCGATCACTTTGTTCATATTCTTTCCCTTGATGTGGTTGATCAACTTACCATTGTAACGAAAGAAACCCAGGTGACCTATACATTCAAGCATGACGACGATGGTGAAGAAATAGTGACATCTGTTTTTCTTGATGGAGAAAAACAAGATACAGAGAATTTTCGTAATGAATATAAAAAAATCGCAGGACTAAGCTTCGACAGAACATATGATGGAGAAATCGTAGAAGAGGAGCCAGAAGTATCGATTGTCTATCAACTAACAGACGAGAATGGCCAATCCATTGAAAATAAAATCGATTTTCTAAATATATCAGATAAGGAAGTAGCGATTAGGAAAGACAATAACGAAAGAATAGACTTTATCATGAAAAAAGAAAAGCTTGATCAAGTGATAGAGTGGGCGCTACGAAGATAAAAATCGATATTAAGAGAAGAGGCATCTAAGTTAGTGACCAAACAAATGCATAAAGCTGCTAGGATGAACAGATCCGCTTCTCTCAAATGTTTATATACCCAAATAAAGGGAATTGTTTTTGTGACGCCCAAAATAAAAGAAAGGATGGGAAAACAATGTACAACTATACAAAACACTATATTAATGGTGAATGGGTTGAATCAACGGGAAGTGAAACAATTGATGTTATCAATCCAGCCACAGAGGAGAAAATTGGTGAAATCAGTTCCGGAACAAAAGAAGATTTAGATATGGCAGTCAAAGCAGCAAAAGCAGCCTTTCCTACTTTTTCTCAAACATCAAAAGAAGAACGTATTAAATTGCTGGAAAGAATAGCTAACGAATATGAAAAAAGAAAAGATGATTTTATTAAAATTATCACAGAAGAGCTTGGTTCTCCCGTCTCTTTTTCGGAAAAGGTTCAATATCAAATGGGATTAAACCATTTTAAAGCAACAGCAGAAGTTCTTCGTAATTTTGCATTTTCGGAAGAAAGAGAGAATTCTTATATTCAAAAAGATGCGATCGGTGTAGCTGGTTTAATTACACCATGGAATTTCCCTACCAATCAGATTGCTACTAAATTAGCTAGTGCACTTGCTGCTGGTAGTACGGTAGTGTTTAAACCAGCATCCAACACACCATTTGCATCCATCTTACTTGTAGAAGTACTAGAAAAAGCCGGTGTACCAAAAGGGGTAGTGAACTTAGTCAATGGTAAGGGATCAACAATTGGGAACGGAATTAGTAGCCATCCGGATATTGATTTTGTATCATTCACAGGCTCTGGTAAGGTTGGTACAACTATTATGAAAAATGCAGCAGAGGATATTAAAAAAGTTGCACTAGAACTAGGTGGAAAGTCTCCGATTGTTGTACTTGATGATGCCAATATTGAGGTGGCTGCTCGAACAGCTATTTCCAATATTGCTACCAATACAGGACAGGTCTGCACGGCAGGAACACGTATTTTTATACCGAAAGCCATGCATGATCAATTTGTTAAGAAAGTGAAAGAACTAGTGGACGAATACCCTGTTGGTGATCCCAAAGACGAGCATACATTTACTGGCCCACAGGTTTCCGAGGAGCAGTGGGACATCGTTCAGGACTATATAAAAAAAGGCATAGATAGTGGTGCTGAGTTGATTGTTGGTGGGGAAGGTAAACCGGAAGAATTAGATACAGGGTATTATTCAAGGATTACGATGTTTACAAATGTCGATCACGAAAGTACGCTTGCACAGGAAGAAATCTTTGGTCCTGTCATGACCGTTTTCACATATGAAACGATTGAAGAAGCGATTGAGCTTGCTAATGATGTTGTTTTTGGACTTGCGGGCTATGTTGTCGGTAATGATCCAAAAAAATTAACGAAAGTAGCTAAAAGTCTTCGCGCAGGCAGAATAGTTGTTAACAATAGTGATAAAGACTTTACTGCACCATTCGGCGGATTTAAACAATCAGGTATTGGCCGTGAATGGGGAGACTATGGTATAGAAGAGTTTCTAGAACCGAAGACAATTACAGGTTTGCCTAGGTAAAATGATCTGTATTGAAAATGAATAGTTAGATACAACAATGTGAGAGTGTATGTAGTATACGCATCTAGTTATTTTTTCACTGTGCGTATATGATACACTCTCACTTTTTTGCGTTGAATATAAGGGAAAAAATCATTTTCCTAAATTAACGAAGGATGATAAGCAGGGCACAGCACTAGTTTCTATGGAATTATTTAACCTTGAGTAAATTACTACGTAAGGTATATTTTTGAAAAATTTCGTTTTGGATGTGGAAATCATTTTGGTCAACTATCAAACTATAGGCCTACCTCTCTTTTTTACTGGTTTTTATGTCTCATTTGTCTGGTTTTTAAAGAAAACGTTATCTAATATAATGAAAACAATAAATAAAACGCTTTCAATAAAGACTGGTAGGTTAGGAGAGAGAGAAATGAGTCGAATCAACCAAGCGGCAGAAGCACAACAAAATTCATCAGAATCACCATCTTCAATGCCAACGGTGAAGCCAAGTTTTCCGTCGCATAAGGGGAAAAAACGAGGACCCTCACCAGAAAAGAAAGGATTTTTTAAACGATTAAGTAAGCAAAAAGCATTATTATTAATGTCTTTGCCATTTGTGATTTGGTTAATTGTATTTAAGTATATTCCTGTTGCAGGTTGGATTATGGCATTTCAAGATTATAAGCCACAATTCGGTATTTTCGAGCAGGAGTGGGCAGGACTTAAACATTTTCGGGATCTTTTTAATGAGCCAATGTTTTATCGAGCTTTGGAAAATACATTAGGAATGGGGATTCTCGGTCTAGTATTTGGTACACTTTCTGCCATTGCATTTGCCCTGCTTCTTAATGAGGTCAGATTTTTGACGTTGAAGAAATGGACACAGACCATTTCTTATTTACCCCACTTCGTTTCGTGGGTAATTGTAGCAAATATCGTCATTACGATGCTTTCACCAGAAGGGATTATGAACAATCTTTTAGTAGGAACGGGGATTTTAGATAGGCCAATCAATTTTATGGCGAAACCAGATATGTTCTGGGGAATTGTAACAGCCGCAGATGTTTGGAAAGAAACAGGTTGGAATGCCATCATTTATTTAGCGGCAATGGCTGGAGTAGACCCGCAACTTTATGAAGCAGCTAAAGTAGACGGTGCGAGCAGGTGGCGTCAAATGTGGCATATTACGTTGCCTAGTATACGCCCTGTCATAATCGTTTTACTTATTTTAAATATCGGTAATTTAATCAATATCGGATTTGAAAAGCAGATGTTGTTAGGAAACAATATCGTTGCGGAAAAAGCATTAGTTATTGACCTGTACGCACTAGACTATGGTATTGGGATGTTCCGATACTCATTCGGTACAGCGATAGGGATATTTAAATCAGTAATTAGTGTCATTCTCATTTTAATATGTAACGGCTTTGCTAAGCGAATTGGTGAAGGACGTGTATTCTAGCAGTAAGGAGTGTTTGTCAGATGAAAAAGAGAAAATGGACGACATTTGATATAGTACTAACTGTCTTTATGTTATTTATCATTGTTATCACGTTGTATCCATTCTTAAACATATTGGCGATATCGTTAAATAATGCGGTAGATACAGCAAGAGGTGGTATTCATATTTGGCCACGCGAGTTTACATTTGCTAATTATCAAGAGATATTCGGTAGCAATGATAGATTATTCAAGGCCTTTCTCATGTCTATCCTGCGAACGGTTATAGGAACGATTGCGGGTATTGTTGCAAGTACGATGCTTGCCTATGTATTAAGTAGACGAGATTTTGTTTTCAATGGTTTCGTTGGGTTTTTACTCGTACTAACTATGTTTGTTAGTGGGGGATTAATACCTGAATATATGTTAATTCGTCAACTAGGATTAATTAATGATTTTGGTGTATATATTTGGCCGATGCTTATATCTGCTTTTAACGTTATTATCATTCGGTCGTTTATGGATAATTTACCAGCTGCATTAGAAGAATCAGCAAAAATGGACGGCGCGAACGATTTTACTATCTTCAGTCGAATTATTATTCCGCTATGTTTACCGGTTATTGCCACCATTGCGCTATTTTTAGCGGTGATGCAGTGGAACAGTTGGTTTGATACGTATTTATATGCGAGGAATAATGAAGCATTGACGACGTTACAATTTGAATTAATGAAAATATTGGATAATGCTAATGTCTCAAGTGGAGATATTACATCACAAAATGCGGCAGTTATTGCCGGACAGACAAATCCACAATCTATAAAGATGGCGATCACGATTATTGCGACTGTACCAATATTGTTAGTCTATCCGTTTTTACAAAAGTACTTCGTAACAGGTTTAACATTAGGTGCAGTAAAGAGTTAGGTATTAATGTAAATTAATATACAATTTCATGAAAAGTGGAGGGGAAGAACATGAAGAGAAAGCTATCCATTTTATTATTGTCTTTATTATTTATGTTGGCAGTATCTGTGTTAGTTGCTTGTAACGCTGATTCAACTTCTGATACAGATACTAGTAATGAAGGAGAAGAATCGGAAGATACCAATGATACATCAGGTGATGAACCGCTGACACTAACTTTCTTTAGTGCAGATGGTGAGGAAAAATCATTCGATGATCCTGTAGCACAAAAAATTACCGAAGAAACAGGAATTAAGTTAGAAATTGATTATCCTGTAGGTGGAAATGATGAAGCGATTCCGTTAATGATCGCAAGTGGTGATTATCCAGATTTAATTTATGCGAAAGGTGATATTGGGAAATTAATAGAAGCGGGCGGCGTTATTAAGTTGGATGATTTAATTGAAGAGAAAGGCGATAATTTGAAAGCGATGTATGGAGAGCAAATCGATCGTCTGAGAAATTCTGTAGATGATCCGAGTATTTATACCGTGGGAACATATGGAGTGGAAAATGCTTATTGGGAAACAAGTGGTACTTTTCAAATTCAGTTAGATGTTTTACGTGAATTAGGTTATCCAGAGATTACATCATTAGAAGAATATGAGGATGCCATTACAGAATACTATGAAAAATACCCAGAAATTGATGGGCAACCAACCATTCCATTATCACTTTTAGGTAGTGATTGGCGTTGGTTAATTACAGTTGGTAACCCAGCAGGCTTTGCGGCAGGATTAACAGATGATGGGCAATGGGCGGTAGATGATGAAACAGGTGAAACAACCTATAAATTTTTACTTCCAGAAATGAAAGAATATTTTAAATGGTTAAATGGATTAAATGATAAGGGATTATTAGACCCTGAATCATTTACGCAAACACATGATACGTATATTTCGAAATTGTCATCAGGAAGAGTATTAAGCATTGCTGATCAAGATTGGAATATTGGTGATGCAGATGCAGCACTTGTATCATCAGGCAACGAGTGGAAAACGTATGCTCCGCTTGCTGTTACGCTCGGTGATGAATATGAGTCTCAAGGCTTGAAAGATTATGGTTTTGCGGGAGGTTGGGGAATTGCTATTTCTGCAACTAGTGAGCGTCAAGAAGAAGCATTTGAATTTTTAGATTGGATGGCGTCTGAAGAAGCACAAATACTTGTTAACTGGGGAATAGAAGGCGAAAACTATGATGTAGTAGATGGCAAGCGCGTGATGAAGGAAGAAGATCGGGAGCGTATGAATACGGATAGTGATTATCCAAAAGAGACAGGTGTAGGGTACTATGTCTATCCATATCCACAATGGGGGAATGGTGCATTAGATTCTGATGGTCAACCTATTACACCAGATTCTGAACAAGATATTATTGAGAACTTTAATGATGCTGAAAAAGAAGTATTGGCTGAATATGGTATGGATAACTGGATTGAGTGGTTCCCTTCTACTGACTCATTAGGTGTTTCTAACCACGGTACAGTCGCTAACTACTCGATTGAATCTGGAAGTGATTTAGAGATCATTCAGCAAAAAGCAGATGATTTAACCGAACAACGGATTACGCAAACTGTATTAGGTAGCCCGGATGACTTCGACGAAGCATGGGATTCAATGATCGATGAATTAGAAGCAATGGATATTGACAAAGCAAATGAAGCAATGACCCAAAAAACACTAGACGTAATGGAACTTTGGGGAACGAAATAATCAGTAGTCAGAAAGCTTGTTTTTGGATCAAGCCTGATGTTTAATCAGGCTTGAACTTTTACATAACGAATACAGGAAGTGATGGGGATGGTATATCTTTGTTTTGATATAGGTGGAACCAATATTAAGTATGGGGTACTTCAAGCAGATGGTACGTTTCTTATCCGAGATCAATTCCCAACTAGACGTGATCATGCCGCTGCATTTATTAGCGATTTACAGCATAAAGTAATCGAAATAGGTGAGGAATATCTAATTAGAAAAGTCGGGATAAGCTTTCCAGGCTTTATTGATTCTACAACTGGATATGCAGAATTCGCTGGAGCAATCGATGTTTTACATGGGAAAAATATCATTGATTTATTAGCAAAAAAGGTAACAGTGCCCATTGTAATCGAAAATGATGCAAATTGTGCTACTTTAGCAGAGAAGTTAATCGGTAATGCAACCAATTGTCAAAATTTTATTTGTATGACGATTGGAACAGGGATCGGTGGAGGTATTGTTGTGAATGACAAGCTAGTAACTGGTCATACATGTAAAGCAGGAGAGTTTGGTCTAATGATCGTCGATGGGATGAAAACTGGTTATAAAACTATGCATGAACTTGCTTCAACAAGTGCACTCATTGATCAGTATAAACAATTCAAAGGGTTAGGAAAAGATGATGTTGTAGAGGGAGCAGAAGTATTTCATGCTGCACGAAAGGAGCAACCTGTGCAAGATATACTTGATCAATGGTTTCAATATGTTAGCTACGGGATTTTTAATATAGCAGCCACATTAAACCCAGAAAAAATTTTAATTGGTGGGGCTATTAGCATCAGGGACGATTTATACACAAAGCTTGCTGATGCGCTTTCGATGATTCCGTCATGGCGAGATATTGAGGTAGAAATTGAGCCATGTCAACATCATAATGACGCTGGTATGTTAGGTGCCCTTTATAAATGCTTAGAGGAGGAAACAGTATGATAAACAATCGATTACCAAAGATTTGGTATGGTGGAGATTATAATCCAGAACAATGGGATGATGTGACCATTTCGGAAGATATGCGAATGTTTAAGTTGGCAGGTATTGATGTAGCAACAGTTAATGTGTTTTCATGGGCACTTAATCAGCCAGATGAAACGACCTATCATTTTACGTGGTTAGATGAAACCCTCGATCGGTTATATGAAAACGGTGTATATGTTTGCCTTGCTACAAGTACAGCAGCACATCCAGCATGGATGGCCAAAAGATATCCTGATATAAGGCGAGTGGATTTTGAAGGAAGAAAAAGACAATTTGGTGGAAGGCATAATTCTTGTCCGAATAGTCCAACATATCGTAAATATGCAGTACGAATGGCCAATAAATTAGCAGAGCGTTATAACGATCATCCTGCAGTTGTAGCTTGGCATGTATCGAATGAATATGGTGGATATTGTTATTGTGACAATTGTCAAAAAGCCTTCCGAGTTTGGCTAAAAGAAAAATATGGAACAATAGAGGAAGTCAATCGAGTGTGGAATACATCATTTTGGGGGCACACGTTTTATGAATGGGATGAAATCGTTGTACCAAACGGTTTAAGTGAGGAATGGCAAGGTGGTCAAAATACTAATTTTCAAGGTATTTCATTAGATTATCGTCGTTTCCAGTCTGATAGTTTATTAGAAGTTTTTAAGCTGGAACGTGATGCAATTAAGCAGCATTCCTCAGACATTCCGATTACAACGAATTTAATGGGACTCTATCCAGAACTTGATTATTTTAAATGGGGCAAAGAAATGGATATAGTATCATGGGATAATTATCCGTCTATTGATACACCAGTAAGTCTGACAGCGATGACCCATGATTTAATGCGCGGGCTCAAGAGTGGTCAGCCATTTATGTTAATGGAGCAAACCCCTAGTCAGCAAAATTGGCAGCCATACAATGCATTAAAACGACCTGGTGTGATGAGACAGTGGAGTTATCAAGCAGTCGCACATGGTGCAGATACTGTTATGTTCTTTCAATTGAGACGTTCAAGGGGGGCAACGGAAAAATATCATGGAGCAGTAATCGAACATGTCGGACATGAGCATACTCGTGTATTCCGTGAATCTGCCCAGTTAGGAAAAGAATTAATCCAACTTGAAGATAAAATAATCGATAGTCGTATAAATGCGCGTGTAGCCATTGTTTTTGATTGGGAAAATCGCTGGGCTATCGGGTTATCGAGTGGTCCGTCTGTCGCATTAGATTATGTAAAAGAAGTGCACAAATATTATAATGCCTTTTACGAGCGGAATATTCCAGTAGATATGATTGGTGTTGACGAAGATGTAACTCCATATGATATCGTTATCGCACCTGTTTTATATATGGTGAAGCAAGGACATGCGGAGCGATTGAAACAATTTGTTCAAGGTGGAGGTACTTTTGTGACCACATTCTTTAGTGGTGTGGTAGATGAGAATGATCTTGTTACTTTAGGTGGCTATCCAGGAGAATTAAGAGAACTAGTAGGTATATGGGCAGAGGAAATTGATGCATTAGAACCTACTAGTACGAATGAAATAGTGATGCAAGAAAAAGTGGGATCCCTTTCAGGTAATTATACATGCAATCTATTATTTGATTTGATCCATGCAGAATCAGCGGAAGTTATAGCAACATATGGTTCGGATTTTTACAAAGGAATGCCGGTTTTAACGAGGAATAAATATGGAAATGGTCAAGCCTACTACATTGCTTCAAGTCCTGAACAAGCATTCGTACAGGACTTCATCGATACGATTTGTGCAGACAATGATATTGTGGGTGAGATGGAGTCTGAACAAGGAGTAGAAGTGATTGCACGGGAGAAAAATGGAGAAACGATTATTTTTGTGATGAATCACAACAACGAGATAGCAAGTTTTGACACTGCTGAACGTCCATATACAAATGTACTTACAGGTGAAAGTTATCAAGGAAAAATAAATATAGCACCAAAAGAGACATTTATTTTCATAAAGGGGGAAGAAGCGAAATGAAATTTACAGATGGTAACTGGCTAGTAAGAGAAGGATATGACATACACTTTCCAAAGTTAATTCATGAGGTAGAAGCGTTAGATGGGTCTGTTACACTTTATGCGCCATGCAAATATTTAAACCATCGTGGTGATACACTGGATGGTCCATTACTAACGATTAAAATATCGACACCTATTGAGGAGGTTATTCGGGTAGAAACATGGCATTTTAAAGGGGGAAAAGCAAACTATCCTCTTTTCGAGGTGGCGGATAACATAAAGACGATTCGAGTGCAAGAGGAAGATACACATGTCACTTTTACAAGTGGCTCTTTGAGATTGCAGATTGACAAACAAAACTTTGCTTTACGATTCGTAAATGACAACGGAACATTAACTGATGCAGATAGTAAAGCACTTGCATGGATTGATGGACCAGAGGAGAAAACGTATATGCGGGGGCAATTACGTCTCGGTGTAGGTGAGCATCTATATGGTCTTGGTGAACGTTTTACCCCATTTGTGAAAAATGGTCAATCCGTTGATATATGGAATAAGGACGGTGGAACAAGTTCAGAACAATCGTATAAAAATATTCCCTTTTATTTAAGTAGTAAAGGCTATGGTATTTTCGTTAACCACCCTGAAGAAGTAAGCTTTGAATTAGGATCAGAAACCGTTTCACGCGCACAATTCAGTGTGGAAGGAGAATACTTAGATTACTATTTTGTTAATGGTCCTTCCCCTAAAGAAGTGGTTAGTCGTTATACCGCGTTAACCGGAAAGCCAGCACTTCCTCCTGCATGGTCATTTGGACTTTGGTTATCCACATCGTTTACGACTGATTATAATGAGGAAACAGTCCATCATTTTGTGGATGGAATGGCAGAACGTGGTATCCCGTTAAGTGTTTTTCATTTTGATTGTTTCTGGATGAAAGAATTTGAGTGGAGTAATTTTATTTGGGATCGTCGTAATTTCCCTGATCCAGAAGGTATGTTAAAAAGATTAAAAGACAAAGGCTTAAAAATATGTGTATGGATTAATCCATATATCGCACAAAAGTCGATTTTGTTTGATGAAGGAATGGCAAAAGGCTATTTACTGAAGAAACCGAATGGTGATGTATGGCAATGGGATTTATGGCAGGCTGGTATGGGGATTGTTGACTTTACGAATCCAGATGCATGTGATTGGTTTAAAGAAAAACTGAAAGCGCTACTAGATATGGGGGTTGATTCATTTAAGACGGATTTTGGTGAGCGAATTCCGACAGATGTAGTGTATCATGATGGATCAAATCCAGAAAAAATGCATAACTACTATGCTTTTTTATACAACAAAGTAGTGTTTGATTTATTGAAAGAAGTAAAAGGGGAAAAAGAAGCGGTTGTATTTGCGCGTGCAGCAACAGCTGCTGGACAACAATTCCCTGTGCATTGGGGAGGAGATTGTGATTCAACCTACGATGCGATGGCTGAAAGCTTACGTGGTGGATTATCGTTAACTAGCTCAGGATTTGGCTATTGGAGTCATGATATTGGTGGTTTTGAAAATACTGCAACACCAGATGTATTCAAGCGGTGGACAGCATTTGGTTTACTTTCAAGTCATAGTCGTTTCCACGGTAGTTCATCTTATCGTGTACCATGGAATTTTGATGAAGAAGCGGTTGATGTTGCTCGCCATTTTACCAAGTTGAAAAATCGGTTAATGCCTTATCTATACGGGCAAGCAGTCGAAAACAGTGAGACAGGTGTCCCAGTGATGCGTTCGATGCTACTAGAATTTCCAGAAGATCCATTATGCGAAACATTAGACAGACAATATATGTTGGGAGACTCTATTCTTGTAGCCCCAATTTTTAATGAAGCAGGGCTAGGCTCCTTTTACTTACCAAAAGGTAGATGGACACACCTTTTGACAGGTGAAGTAGTTGAAGGGGGTACATGGATAAAAGAATCGTATGATTACTTTAGCCTACCACTTTTTGTACGACCTAATACGATATTGCCTGTCGGTACAAGTGAAGAAAATCCAGTCTATGATTATACGAATGAGGTAACGTTAAAAATATACGAGCTATCAGATGGAGAGCATGCTGAGCGAACACTTGTAAACGCTGAAGGTGAGCAAGTTGCATCTGTAATAGCAGAACGTAAGGGTAATAACATTAATGTAAAAACAGCAGGACTTGAAAAGGCTTATCATATCGAGATTATCGGACTGAAAAAAGTATCTGTTGAACGAGGTACAAAAGAGGTGGTGATTGAACGATGAAACTAGAACATAACCAAAAGTTGTTGTTTATCGGGGATTCTATTACAGATTGTGATCGCGCCAAGCCAGAAGGAGAGGGCCTGTTTCAAGCTTTAGGGAATGGTTATGTAGCGATTATTGATGGCTTATTACAATCAACCTATCCTGAGCTTGGTATTCGTGTTGTTAATAAAGGTATATCGGGAAATACGGTGAAAGATTTACAAATGCGTTGGCAAGAGGATGTCCTGAATCAGCATCCAGATTGGCTAGTAGTAATGATCGGTATTAATGATGTTTGGCGTCAATTCGATACGCCAACTATTCCAGAAAAACATGTGTACTTGGAACAATATGAAAAGATATATCGTGAATTGATCGAGCAAACAAAGCCAAAAGTGAAGCAAATAGTATTGATGACACCATATTATATTGAAGCAAACATGAATGATCCGATGCGTGCGAAGATGGATGAATATGGTCAAGTGGTGAAAAGACTCGCGGATGAATATCAAGCAATATTTGTTGATACACAACAAGCGTTTAATGATTTGCTAGAGCATGTTTATCCAGCGACAATAGCATGGGATCGGGTTCACCCAGATCATACTGGCCATACCATTATCGCGAAAGCTTTTTTAAGAGCGATTGATTTTGCCTGGTAAAGAAGAGCGATCAAAGTGTCCAGTACGATGAAAAACAAGAGCTAGTCCATTTATCAAAGGGATAGCTCTTGTTCGTTTAAAAGCGATGCTCCATCCAATTTACAATATCAGCTATTGTTGTTTGGTGGTAATCTGCATGTAAAAGGTGATGAAATCCATCATTAAATACTAATCCTTTTTTATCTAGCACTTCGATTTTTTTGAGGAAATCTTGGATAATGTTAGGTTGTATAATTGGGTCTTGTTCGTCATATACACAAAGGATTGGATATTGGAATGATCCAACATCACTTAGTGCATTCATACCATTCTTCAATAATTCCGCTAACCATTTTGGTGTAATCTCGGCGGTCATATATGGATCATATTGTAACGTTTGTTGCTTCGGTATATACGGTGTGAGTTGCTCCATTCTTCCAAGAATTCGTTGCCATTTTATTGGATTGATCGAGAAAGTAGGGATTAACTTGGAAGATAGCTCCAACATTTTCCTCCCAATATACGGAACATTGACACGCAATGCCAGTGCAGGAGCAGATAAAATAACTCCTTTTGTGTCATATTTATAGACTTGACTATAGCGAATGACGATTAAACCACCTAAACTATGACCAAATAAAAAAATCGGAAGAGTACTAAAACGTGTAGATACTAATTGAATCAATGTATGCAAATCATCGATATATTCTTGAAATGTATTGATATGCCCTCGTAAGCCTGGAGATTGTCCAAATCCTCTCAAATCTGGAGCAACTACAGCAAAGTTTTGTGCAACACACTGTTTACAGAGCGGCACATATCTCCCAGAATGCTCTCCGGCACCATGAACAATAATAATAACTGCTTTTGGATTGGAAGGACTCCATGTTTGATAAAAAAGTTCCATACCATCCGGAGCTTTCATAAAATGACTGGAATACATGATAAACCTCCCGCTTCTATTCTTGTCTTTATCATAAACATAAATGGTTTAATCAGTCATGTTAATTTTTTGTAATGATTCAAGCTAGAAATGAATTATAAGAAAGCCAGCCTTCCTTGTGTAGAAGGCTGGCTTCTTAGTGAGTAGTTTACATAATCAGAAAGTGGCCATTAAATCGTGAAAAGTGGCCATAAACCAATTAAAAGTGGCCATTAAGTCTTGAAAAGTGGCCATAAAACACTCGAAAGTGGCCATTAAATCCTCGGGACTTAATTATTGTTGACCAAGCCTTTGCTCTACTTGTTGATATACATCTGCAGCATTCATACCATCAGCATTGATTACAGCGCCTTGGATAGCAGTGTTTTCCATCCCCATCATATTTTGATCTAATCCTGTAATAACACAGCAATCACAGCCATTAGCATCTTGTTCTTGATTTAATGTAACGACATCATGTCCATTTTCTTTTAATAGCTGTTGTACAGCCGTTAATGATTCTTCTACACCGATGCGAGCCATTTGCTAACCTCCTTGTCATTTTCTCAAGATTAATATGTACGGAATCAATTGCTTCATACATATTTCTTTTTTAGAAAAATAGTTTATAATAGAAGTGGAGCGTTTACAAAAAGGCGGGTGAGTGTATGAATCAACTAGATCAATTATTTGAGGATTTATATGAAGAAACCTTAACGGAAGCGCAACAAACAAATGAAAACGTAGATAAAAAGGAAGTATTACAACATTTGTTAGGTGACTTCACTTATCTAGAGCAAAAGAGAATAGAGATGAAAGCAGAACAGCTAGAAACGAAAGAATTTGCATCATATAAGCGAGAACGGATTTCCTTATCAGTAACAGATAAAATATACATACGTGTTTATGTACTAACTCCGAAAAAGGCACAAAAGCAATACCCGAGTATGCTCGCTATCCATGGGCATGGCTATGGGGTCAATGAAGCGGTGGGACTGACGGCAAACGGTGAAGAAGAAAAGGGGAAGCCAAGTATTCACAATCAGTTTGCAGTAGAATTAGCAAAACGTGGCTTTAAAGTATTTGCACCAGAAGTAATTGGTTTTGGTACACGCAGGTTAACACGAGATATCGAAGCAGATAAACTAAATTCCTGTGAAGCAATGGCAACAAGTCTTTTGCTAGAAGGAAAGACTTTGACAGGACTACGTGTATGGGAAGCACGTGCGATGTTAGACTATATGGTGTCATGCTCTGATGTGGATAGTAATAAAATCGGGATGATGGGCTTCTCAGGTGGTGCGGTAATTACTACTTATACGGCGGTATTGGATGAGCGCGTACAGGCGACGATATTGACTGGTTTTCCTAATACCTTTAAAGGGAGTATAATGGCACGTCGCCATTGTATTGATAATTACATTCCAGGCATTTTACAATATGGGGAGCTACCAGATTGGATTCGATTAATTGCACCGAGAAGTTTGTTTATTGAATCAGGTGAAAATGATCCTCTCTTTCCAAGTTTATATGCTAAAAAAGCGATTGCAGCAATAGCAACACAATATGATACAAAGTCTGATGCATTCGCCTATGATATTTTTCCTGGTGGGCACGAAATTTGTGGAAGACAATCATATGATTGGTTAAGAAAACAATTAATAGACTAATACGTATATGTTATACTTTTACATAAAGATAGAATGGCAGTAGGGGGAAAATAAGGCGATGCGGAAATTATGGGAAACATTGAAAACGATGTCTTTTAAAGAAGCGGTAGATTATATTTGGGAATATTACAAATTGCATATTATTGGAATAATTGCAGCAGTTGTTTTTCTTGTGTCGCTTTTGACGACTATTTTTGGAAAGGAAGAGGATACATATGAATTGATGATCGTTAGCGATATTCCGTATGATGTGATTGAACCGTTTGAGCAACAAATTAATGAACAGTACTTTAATGATTTCCGTGTAGCAATTAACAATATTACGTCCGGAGGCGGCTCTATTTCAGAGTTATCTTACGCAGATGTTCAAAAATTTTGGGCGACAATTGGTGCAAGTATGGCAGATATTATTATAACAAATGAAACAATCGCGCAAGAATTAGTAGAACAAGAAGGTTTACTTAAGATAGAAGAAGCAATTGATTTAGAGCGGTTATCTGACAAAAATGTGCAACAGTATCATTTGGATATGAATGATGTTTATGGGATTGATACGAATCAGTTAGCTGTATTTGCAGATTATGAGGTTTTCCAAGACAAAGTAGTTATTATTCCGATTAATTCTGAAAATCATGCATACACCACAGAGTTTTTAGAAACGTTATTACAATAGATAGGAGTGTACACATGAAGCTAGGTTTATGCTCAGTAACATTTCGAGAGAAAAGTCCGTTACAGATTATTCGATTAGCTAAAAAAGCTGGATTAGAAGCAATTGAATGGGGAGCAGATGTCCATGTTATACCGGAAGATGATCAACTAGCCGAAACAATTGGAGAACAAACGAGAGAAGAAGGCTTAGTAGTAAGCTCATATGGATCCTATTATCGCCTTGCTGATTATAGCGGTAATGAATATGATTTCACTTCTATTTTACAAACCGCGCAGAAACTAGGTGCACCAGCTATTCGAGTATGGGCTGGAATGAGAGCAAGTGCAGATGCGGATCCTTGTTATGTACAAAAAGTAATAGAGGATGCGAGACGCATTGCTGATTTAGCTGCAGATGAAGGGATTACGGTGCATCTAGAGTATCATGAGCATACATTAACGGATACGAAGGAAAGTGCGAGAAAATTAATGGAAAAGATTGATCATCCCAACCTTTTTCTTTATTGGCAGCCGCAAAATGATGTTTCCGTACAGGAAAGATTAGCAAGCATTGAGCTGCTCAAAAGTTGGTTAACAAATATTCATGTTTTTCATTGGTATTCATTTGCTGATCGATTGGAACTTAAGCAAGGGGAAGAAGAGTGGCTTACTTATCTTCAAGCCATTAACCAGAACGGAGCTAATCGTTATTTATTAATGGAGTTTGTCAAGGGTGATGATGAAACAGAGTTTTTAAGAGATGCTCAAATTCTTCATAAATGGCGTGAAATGCTTTAACGAAATGTATTCGTTTACAAAAAGGGAGGACTTTTCATGTTCAACAAAACCATTTTTAGCTATACACCACCTACTAATGGCTATCCAGAATGGAACAATAATCCGGAGATATTTCAATTAAATAGAATGCCACAGCATGCTTTAGCAATTCCTTATCAAAATCGCAAGCAAGCACTCGTAAACAGTCCGCATAAGTCCGTTTACTATCGCTCTCTTAATGGTAAATGGCGATTTCATTTCTCCGAAAACCCAGATAAACGAGTGAAAGATTTTTATCAAATTGGTTATGATACATCTGATTGGGATTTGATTCAAGTTCCAGCACATTGGCAATTGCAAGGTTATGATTATCCGCAATATTCTAATACGCGCTATCCATGGATTGAACATGACCACATAGAGGCACCTTTTGCACCGACGAATTATAATCCTGTTGGTCAATATGTCACGACATTTGAAGCAACAGATGAGTGGTCAAATCAGCCTGTTATTTTACATTTTGCAGGTGTAGAGGCAGCATTTTATGTTTGGTTAAATGGTAAACTTGTCGGTTATAGTGAAGACACCTTTACACCTGCAGAATTTAATATCACTCCATATCTACAAAGTGGGGAAAATACATTATCAGTTGAAGTATACCGCTGGGCTGATGCAAGTTGGCTAGAGGATCAAGATTTTTGGAGAATGAGTGGTATTTTTCGTGATGTATTTATGTATGCGTTACCAGATATTCACGTATATGATCATCGGGTCCGTACAACATTTGATCAAAACTATGAAAATGCTGAGCTAGAAGTACAAGCGCAAGTGCTTAATTATTTTGAAAAGGATGTTGCTACTAGTAAATTAGAAATTGAATTAGTAAATGAAAAAGAAGAATCGATGACTAAGCAGGTTCTTGATCTTGATATTGCCGGTAGGGAAACCGTTGAAGTGACAACGAAAACGATGATACCTAGTCCGAAAAAATGGAGTGCGGAAACACCTCATTTATATACCCTTATCTTTACGATCAAAGGCGAGCATGAGGAAACATTAGAAATGTTTACAACGCAAGTAGGCTTTCGACAATTCGAATTAATTGATCAAATTATGCATATTAATGGTAAACGAATTATTTTCAAAGGGGTAAATCGTCATGAATTCCAAGCTGATCGTGGTCGAGCGGTAACAGAGCAAGATATGATTGATGATATTATCCTAATGAAAGAGCATAATATTAATGCCGTAAGAACTTCACATTATCCTAACCATCCTAAGTGGTATGACTTATGTGATCAGTATGGGTTGTATGTAATTGATGAAACAAACCTTGAAACGCATGGGACATGGCGCTATGGTCAGGAGACATTAGGAGACGCAATACCAGGTAGTAAACCAGAATGGACAGAAAATCTATTAGATCGATGTCGTTCTATGTATGAACGCGACAAAAATCATCCGTCTATCGTTATTTGGTCACTTGGAAATGAGTCATTCGGTGGCGATAATTTCTTAAGGATGTATGACTATTTTAAACAGACCGATCCAACACGTTTAGTCCATTATGAAGGAACCTTCCATTATCGAGCGTCTGATGGTGCATCTGATATAGAAACGACGATGTATCGTAATCCGAAAGAAGTAGAAGCATATGGAGCGAATCCAAAGCAGAAGAAGCCGTATATTTTGTGTGAATATAGTCATTCTATGGGAAATTCAACGGGTAATCTTCACAAGTATACGGAGTTATTCGATAAGTACCCATCTTTACAGGGAGGGTTTATTTGGGACTGGAAAGATCAAGCATTAACACATCAGACAGAGGATGGAACGGAATTCCATGCATATGGAGGAGATTTTGGTGAATCACCACACGATGGAAACTTTGCAGGGGATGGACTCATTTTTGCAGACGGGACGATTTCACCTAAATTATTGGAAACAAAAGCATGTTATCGAAATATCGATTTTGCATGTGTTGATTGGCAAAAAGCTCAATTCAAACTCATCAATAAACATCTTTTTCAAAGTTTACAAGATTTCCATTTAATTTGGTCGCTAGAAGAGAATGGGAAAGTGCTTGAATCGGATGTCTTACCGTTAAGTGCAGAAGCAGGTTCAGAAGAAATCGTGCAATTGCCATTGCAGCTAGATTCACTTAAAACTACCGAGGAACAGGTTATCACGTTGCAAGTTATGTATAAAGAGGAACCGTTCTGGGCTGAGCCGGATCATGAAGTGGCATTCGAACAATATGTCGTTCCTAAAATAACGAAAAAAGATGTAGTAAATGGTGACGTAAATGTAACCGAAGCAGCAGATAAATACTACGTTACAGGTGAAGCTTTCTCTGCTACTTTTGCTAAAGATACAGGTTTATTGACACATTATCAAGTTGGTGAAGTATCGTTTTTGAAAGAACCATTAGTTCCGAACTTTTGGCGAGCAATGACCGACAATGACCGCGGTGCACACGTTGATAAGAAAAGTCAAGAATGGCGTGAGGCAAGTGTAGAAAGACAATTAGTCCAACTAGAAGTATATGAGCGGGCAGGGCAAGTGTCCGTTCACACAAGTTACTTCTTTCCATCTTCGGTTCTGACAGCTGTATACGTTACCTATCTCATTAATGCTGATGGTGCAATCGAAATCGAACAACAATTAGTACCAGGTGATGGAGCAGCAAATATTCCAGAAGTTGGCGTTCGCTTTGAGATGCCAATAGCGTTTGATGAGTTAACCTGGTATGGGAAAGGGCCACATGAAACGTACGTAGACCGACAAAAAAGTGGAAAAATAGCGGCTCATCAAGGGAATGTAAAAGATCAATTGGAGCCATATTTAAAACCACAGGAAAGTGGTAATAAATGTGGTGTGCGTTGGTTAACACTCTCTGATGATCAAGGTAATCAGTTGAAAATATTAGGAGATCCAACGATTGAAATTAATGCACTTTTATATACGCCATTTGAACTAGAAGAAGCTAGTCATCATTATAAATTACCTGATTCAGATAAAATCTCTGTTCGGATCAATGGTTGGCAAATGGGTGTAGGCGGTGATGATAGCTGGGGACAACAAGTCCATCCAGAATATCGCCTACATGCTAATCGTACTTATCAGTATCGCTTTACTCTACAAGGTTTTTCGCAGTAACTTTGTATTTAAATTGAAATAAGCGTATAATAGAAGGTATAACCCATGAAAGGGAGTGCCGAATGGCTTATTTTAATAACCAGAAGGAACCTGTAGCAAATGTTGAAACAAATGTGTGGTCTTGTGTCAGTGACGACTGTCAAGGATGGATGCGAGAAAATTACTCATTTGAGAAAAAACCAACCTGTCCGATATGTCATTCAAAAATGGAAAAAGAAGTAAGAGTTATTCCAGAAATGAAATAAAGTAAATGATGCACCGTTATAAAAAAGCAACTGCTTTCATTTTGAGAGCAGTTGCTTTTTATAGTGGTGTAAACGTTCCGCTGACTTACCTCGTGTGCGTCTGTTTAATCCTAGTAAAAAAAGGCAATAATATGTAACAAAATAAAAAGAGAGGGATGATCAGATGGAACAATTAGAGTTAAAGATATTTCATGCTCTTCATGTTTTAGCATCCTTTTTAACCTTACAATTACTTTGGCTTTTTTTCTCATTAGGTGTTGTAACTATTGTTCCGGCAACAGTGGCGATGTATGCAGTAATTTTGGAATGGTCGAAGAAAGGAATTGACATTATGACGGTTTGGCGCCTTTTCTTTCCATCGTTCAAACGACATTTTAAAGACACATTATTCCTAGGAATAAATCTTGTTGTGATTCTCGGTTGCTTCATTATTTATGAAAAGTTCATTCCATCATTTTTTATCATAATCTTTCTATTTATGATTAGCCCATTCACGTTTGCGATGTTACCATTACTCGTTACATCCCATTTGAAAGGCTTGAAATTATGGAAGATTGCAGGTGTTGCAGCGGTGATCATCTTACCTGAAATGCTTATCATGGGAGGAATTGGTATCACTTTTGTCGCTATTGTATGGTTTTATCCACTAGCAATTGCGGTATTAGCAAGCCTGTTTGCTTTTATTCATATGAACTTATGGCAACATTCAGTGAAAAAATTGCCACAAGATTTATTAGATCAATGCTTATTAAAATACCGTTATAGATAATTCACAAAAGCCCCATTCAAAGTAAGAATGGGGCTTTGACTTAATAGGCTTCATTCCTTAGTTTACTTTCATCAATCAATATTTCTTCGACTATATTGTGAATCGTTAACAATTCATATAAAATAATGACTTCAGGGGTGAAAAGTGTAGAATCCTGCTCTTTCGTAGGTTTTTTACTTTCCCAGAATTGATCCATTAATGTTTTCACTTGCTTACGATAAGCGCTAGCCTTGTATCGATCAGGATATTTCATAAAATCCACAAGTGTATCTACCATTTCGATAATATTTGCACACTCATCTTCTGTCCAGCATATATTATCAATAGGTGTATTAATTAAATTGCCAATATGATAATGAATTAAACGTAATCTAGTTAAACTTTTTTGTTCATAATCGAAAATATCTTTTGTCTTTTTATCTAAACGATGATATTTTGCTTCATCCTCTTGAAAATGAAGTAGTTTATCTGTTGCATCAAGCGTTGTTTTTAACTCTAAAAAGCGTTGATCAATTTCTTTCTTTTTATTCGCTAATTTTCCTTTACCAATTAGTTGTTTGAGGATGATCTCTAATTCATCACCAGTTTGCTTTAACAAGTTATTGATGTTTGTTTGAATTTTTTTCGTATAATTAGGTGGTAAGATAAACATGTTAACAATCGTTGATACTAATAAGCCGATCGTTGTGGTACCAAGCCTTGTCACGAAAGAAAGGAACAAGTTCGCATGAATAACTTCAATCATTGCGACAGACGTTAAGGTTGCGACTAGCAAACCAGCATGTAGTCCAAATTTATAACAAGTAATGATAGTAAATAAGGCGGCGAGTGAATAGGTAATAGGTGAATTGCCGAATAAATAGATAAACAATACCGCGTAAGCAGAGCCTATTGCAGAAGCTGGAAAACGGATCATTCCTTTTTTGATTGATGCAGCAACGGTTGGCTCGATTGTTACAATCGCTGTAATAACAGCAAATACCGGTGGCCAACCGATCCATTCACATATAAGTGATGTAAAAAATACAGCAAGAGCTGTTTTAATCATTCTTCTACCAAAAAAGCGATAGCGCAAAATCGACCATTTCATTATGCAGTATTCTCCTCTATAAGTATCATGTAATAGTATAACGCAGAAAAAAGGAATAATCCAAGATATCTTTTTATCTGAAAACGCTTTCTAATCAAGCGAATATGATGTACAATAAGAATAGAATAAGTGTCAATCAAGTTAACGAGGTGTAATATTTTGAGGAGGTGTTACAAGTGCTTTCTGTGAAAATGTTGAAGCCGTATTATGTAAAGGAAGAAGAGAAATATATTAGGGTGGTACTTGCTTATCAATACTTTTCTTTGTTAATGGTGGATGAAATATACCACTTTGTTCCGCTTGAAGGACGGGAAATTAGGTTTAACCGCGTAACACAACAGATAGAAAATGAGCAAGATGTATTTGTTTTTCAAAAAGGCAATAAGTTCAATCGAATTATGTTAGCTGACTTAATGAAGGTGAAAGATTTTCAAGAGCATTTGAACCCAATTTTAAATCCATATATGATTCAGTCGCTAACGGATGAAAAAAATGATCAAATCGATCAGGTGATAATGGCTTTAGAGCGAACAAACTTACTTCGACTCATTGACCAGTCATTGGATGAACAAAATGAAGAAAAATTTCAACTATATACGAAAATATTAAATGATATGTAACAGTTGCTCTTACCGCAGCTGTTTTTACTTGTTATAGAAGTCTGCCCCATTTACAATAATCGTATGGAGGTGTACAGATGGACTTAGGAATAAAAGAAAAGAAAGTGCTTGTGACAGCAGCGAGTAAAGGAATCGGCAAGGCTTGTGCGAAAGCGTATGCAGAAGAAGGTGCACGTGTATTTATCGCAAGTAGGAATCAGACGAAACTTGAAGAGACTGTACATGATTTACGGGAGCAAACAGGAAATCCACATGTTATGTCGGTTGTTTGCGATTTAACGAAGGCAGCTGATATTCAAAACATGATCGAAGAAATTGGGCGTATTGATATATTAATTAATAATGTTGGTGGCCCTCCTGCTGGAAATTTCGCTGATTTTGCTGATCAAGATTGGTTGAAGGCGTTCGAACAGTTACTGATGAGTGTTGTCCGAACAGTTCGTGCTGTAGCACCTGGAATGAAACAACAACAATTTGGGCGTATCGTCAATATTACATCAAGCTCAATGAAAGAAGCATTAGATGGACTATTATTATCTAATACATTTCGACCGGCGATTGTAGGACTGTCTAAAAGCTTGTCTCAAGAGCTTGCATCAGATCAAATTTTAATTAACTCGATTGGCCCTGGTAAAATAGAAACAGACCGGATAAGAGAGATTTATCAAGATAAAGCCTCTATCGAAAAGGTAGGCAAGACAATTCCGATTGGTCGTATCGGTCAGCCGGCTGAATTTGCTAAAGCAGTGCTATTTTTAGGTTCAGCTGCTAATACATACATAACTGGTCAAACATTAGTCGTAGATGGCGGAGCGATGAAAACTTTATAAAGGGAGAGATAATCATGACGCAATTAAAATGGGGAGTACTAAGTACAGCGAAAATAGGTAGAACACAAGTTATTCCTGCAATCCAACGATCAACGAATGGTGAAGTGATGGCAATAGCAAGTAGAAACGAGAAATCAGCTAAGCAGACAGCAGAAGAACTGAACATTCCAAGAGCTTACGGAAGTTATGAAGCATTACTCGATGATCCAGCTATTGATGCTGTTTATATTCCTTTGCCAAATGCTTTACATAAAGAGTGGGTCATAAAAGCAGCAGAGAAGAAAAAACATGTCTTATGTGAAAAGCCAGTTGCTATAACCAATGAAGAATTAGTAGAAATGATTACAGTGTGTGAGAAAAATAATGTAATCTTTATGGAAGCGTTTATGTATCAATTCCATCCACAACATCAGAAAGTAAAACAGTTCATTCAAGATGGCGTCATTGGAGATATCGCATTTATGCGTGCTAGCTTTTCCTTTTACTTAGAAGATCGTTCGAATATTCGTTTAAATAGTGACCTTGCTGGTGGTTCCATGTTTGATGTTGGTTGCTATACATTACATGCAATCCGAAATATTTTAGATGAAGAGCCAACTGCAGCATATGCTCATGCATACTATCATCCCAAGTTAAAAGTAGATACGACGATGGCAGGTACGTTAACGATGCCGAGTGGTATTCTAGCATCTTTTGATTCAAGTTTTGATAGTACATCAAGAGAATCATATGAAGTAGTCGGATCGAAAGGAACCATTACCGTAACATCCGCATTTCGTCCAGATACAAACGAAGGTATGGTTGGAGAAATTTTTCTTCAAACGAATGAAGGTACAGAAGTAATAACAGAAGCAGGAGACCAATATGCATTAATGGTAGAAAACTTTGCCGATGCAATCTTACATGATCAACCATTATTCTACTACACAGCCAAAATGCAACAGCAAATGAAAGTGCTAGATGCTGTTTATGAGAGTAGTAGAACAGGACAAGTAATCTCATTATAAGAATGAAGCACAGTAGATTTCTGCTGTGCTTTATAGTGGAAAGTGGAGCAGGAATGATACCAAAAACATCATTAAAACTATTAAAATACAAAGCACTACTTGCGCGACTTCCGCAAGAGCATCCGTAATATCAATACATCTATGATAGGTGGCGGCAATTTGAGTCAGGACAAGCTGGAGAAGAAAAACTCGAATATTATCTGAAGCGTGCCTACCTTGATGCCCCACAATTCCTTAACGGCCTCCGTATTGAACATCAATCGACTGGATCCTTTTTGACCTAGGTTATCGTGTCATACTAGAAATAATGAATTACGCTACGCCCATCTACTTTGATCCACATTCCCGACAATTAATACGAATGAAGGCAGGAGAAAAAGAAGTATTTCCAGATCGATTATTGCAAGTAGATATCCAGCATGCACGGTTACGCCGTTTTTTGGATGAGCAAAATATTGAGCAGTTTCCCACTTTTACTGCTATTTTCCTGTCTTGAACGTTATGATATCAAGTGGAGTGATTTTATGAAAGGTGTACCATGTCCGGCATGTAAGAAGTATGCGATGAACAGAGTACGCTTGCGTTGGCAATGTCCTTTTTGTCATGAACGAAGCTCTGATGATCATTTACCTGCGTTATTTTATTTAGCTTTATTGTCGGAGAATAGAATAACAAATAAATCAGCTAGAGAATTTTTAGGAACAGATTCTCCAGAAGTAATCAAGAAATTACTGCAGCGCGCTCCAGTAATACGAAAAGGCAATAATAAAGGTGCTTATTATAAGCATGTTGATTTGATGAAGTATTTGTAAAGTGCCCGATATCCAAGGGAAAGCGCCCGATAAAATGACAAAATTGCCCGATATCAAAAAAGAGCTAGTCCGTTCTTTACGGGCTAGCTCTCCATAATTATTTTATCTCAGAAAAAACATTTCCCACTTTTTCTGCAACATAGCCGCTTCCGCCATCTTGGTCTTCAATATGTTCTACCATCATAGTGATAATCATACTGTTATCACCAGGGAAGCCGACAAACCAACCATTTTCTGCAGCGCCTTCCTCATCCAATGATTGTTTTAGCTCAGCAGTTCCTGTTTTACCAGAAATATTTAAGCCGCTCACATTAGCAGGTTTACCTGTACCATCTGTCACAACGCCACGTAAAGCATCAAGGATAATGGCTGCATCGTCGGTAGACACGACGTCTTCTTTCCATGTTTCACTTTCTTCGTCACTTAACAAAATGGGTTTAGCAACATCGCCATCATTAAGCAGTGCAGTGTAACTTGTTGCTAATTGTAAGGCGCTTAGCTCAATTTGACCTTGACCATAACTTGTATCGGCAAGTAATACTTCACTACTTAAACTACCATCGCTAGAAATGGAACCAGATTGGATCGGATAGGTGAAAGGGAAGTCTTCACCAATTCCAAAATGATTTAATCCAGTAATAAAGGCATCTTCCCCCATATTTAATGCTTGCATCGCAAAGTAAATATTATCAGAACGGACAAGCGCATCTTTTAAGTCAACCGGTCCATTCGATTCCGAAACACGGCGGACAGAATAATCACCCCATCCATCTTTTTGCCATGTCAGACCATTAATAGTTAGCCCTTCATTCGGATCAATCGTGTCATTTGCTAAACCGATTGCACTTGTTATAGGTTTGAATGATGAACCTGGTGCATATGTGGAAGCAAAACGATTTAACAATGGCTGATTAGGATCCTCTTGCCACTCATCCCATTGATCGGTACTCAGGCCATATAAAAACGGATGTGGATCAAATGATGGACTACTTACTAAAGCTATTGTTTCTCCTGTTTTCGGATCGATTGCTGTGGCAGTTCCGGCATCACCATCGAAAGAATGAAAAAGCTCTTCGTGAACATCAGCGTCAATGGTCAAATGAATATCTTTACCATCTTTGACTTCTTGTTCAGCTAAAACAACCGATTCGTCATCATCTTTATTGACATAGATGACAACACCACCTTGACCACGTAGTTCTGGCTCAAGTAATTCTTCTAATCCACGATAACCGATTAAATCGTTGTCAGAGTATGTGTCATCATCGATTTCTTCCATTTTTTCAGCTGTAATAGGTGCGACGTAACCGATTAAATGTGCAGCAGCTTCACCTAAAGGATAAAGTCGTCCAACTGTTTCTTGTTTTGTAAAGGAAGGGATAGCTTCCAATTCTTCCTGCAAATCATCATCAATTGTAGCAACAGTGCGTAATGGGACAAATACATCTTCGGTAACCCAGCCTGCACTTAATTTGTTATCAATAGCTTCTACAGAAGTATCCAATGCATCGGCAATATCTTCCTTCTCTTGTTCAAAGTCATCCCCTGCCCATTCTTGCGCAATGCCTATTTCATAGACGGTGTCATTAATGGCTAGACCTTGGTCATTTCGGTCGAAAATTTGGCCGCGAACAGGCTCTAAACGGTCGATCCCAATCGTACCTCCATCTTCTAACTCAGGGAAAATAAGACCGGGATTCCAGTCGACGACCCAATCAATCGTTTCTTCGTCATCGATCGTAGTTTCAATTTGTAACATATCAATCGTTGTGTCGAAAGAAATCGGTCCAGCAATCGTATCCATGCTAACAGTTAGTGGATAGGAGACAGATTCTACTTCTTTTAAATCAACCTCTTCCTCTTCATTAGGTAATTCATAATCAATTGTTAAATTCGACACACCTAAATCCTCGTAAATTTTCGGATAACGATCAAATTCTTCTTTGTCCGCATCTTCTTGAATCATTTCATACATGTTGTCGAACTCTTCACTTTGCCAGTAGTTCGTATATTCCTCTAAACGTTCCTCTGGCTTGGTGAAGTCATCATTGCTACAGGCTGCTAATAAAAGCAGGGCAAATAGTAATGCATAACCATATAATTTTCTCATTTTTATTAATCCCCCTGTTCTAACTTATGAAAAAAAGCGTATTGATAAAAGACAATACGCTCATTTGTTAAACTGGTTTAGCATAAATAATGTATCTGTCTGGCGCATTTCCAATATAGGAAAATGGATAACATGTAGTTATTACCAATTCTTCATTTGGTGCAGTTGATTTAATAATGCTCGTATCGTCTGCATCCACAATTTTTGAATCAACCATTTCATATTCAAATTTTCCATACTCCAATTCGATAATAAAGGTGTCACCAATTTCCACTTCGCCTAGTTTACGAAAAACGGTATCACGGTGACCTGATAACACTATTTGATCATCTTGGAGTGGATAAGCAGAGCCACGGTAATGTCCGACCCCTTTTTCTAATTCATCAGGGTCCGTTCCTTCAACGATTGGCAATTCAGCATCAAGCGAAGGTATCTTTAAAATACCGACTGTTTCACCCATGTCAGGAATAAAATCCTCTGGTGCCTCTTTCGGTGCTTCCTTCACTTCGTTTGACGATGATGATTGTGCAATAAGTTCTTTTGCTTCAGACATTGCTTGTTTCTCAGCAGCATGTGTCTTAAATAGTTCATATCCTCCATAGCTAAGAATAACAATTCCTGCTATGATAAAAAGACCGGCTAATTTTCGCATGGATTCCACACCTCGTTTTTCCGCTATTATTATCCATATTATACTAATGATAGCACTAAAATGCACGTGTTAGTTAAAGAAAAGGCCACAGTTCTTCGACATAAAACAATTTTGTACCGTTTTAACGAAAGTGTTTTTAGGACTTTAGTAATTGATTTTGAGAAAAAATAAAAAAATAGTCACGATTATTTGCTTGTTTCGACAAAAGATCGTACCTTTATATAGAACGAAATGGAAAAGCATGTTACAATCAATAGAGCCGAAAGGTGGGTGATAGTATTGGTAGGACAGAAAATACAAGAACTAAGAAAACAAAAGAGAATGTCATTATCTGAAGTGGCAGAACAAGCTGGAATCGCTAAGTCATATTTAAGTTCGATTGAACGAGGTATTCAATCCAATCCATCAATTCAATTTATGGAGAAGGTTGGTAAAGTTTTAGGAGTAACTGTTAATGAATTATTAATGTCTGAATCCGATGCTAGTATTCGAGAACAATTAGATGAAGATTGGTTAAAACTTGCAGAAGAAGCCATGCATTCAGGTGTTTCAAAACAGGAATTTAAAGAGTTCTTAGAATTTAATAAATGGAAACAAAATCACTAATGAAAGGCGGTCAGTCCGATTAGAACTGACCACCTTTCATTTTTTATCACGGTGTATGAGTCCGTAAAACCCCGACTTCGAGGTTCGAGTGAAAACGAGGAAGCTAAGTGGAGGATAAACGGACACTAACTTCCTGATAAGACTCGCTTTATTTGAAAGAATATTTCAGGCTGGCCATAGGTTTACGGAGTTTTAACTTTTTTTGCATTTTTTTCTACTTTGATGTAAGCTATTGTTGGGATTGTAGAAAAATAACAGAACTAGAGTTGTTTGAATATTGTAAACAAGTTGCACAAATAAATGGGCTAACATATCGTAATAAGAGGATGGGTAAAGGGGTTGAGTTGTTTGACGGAGCAAGAGGTATATCGTACGATTCTGCAAAAAATGCTAGAGCAGACAGAAAAACAACAAATCGATAATTCACAGGAATTTATTAAGAAATTAACAAAAGAACTAAAGCAGGCCAACTTATTAGCGACCGATTATAAATAAAGAAATAGAGGCTGGAGTAGTGATTGATAGAATAGAAAGCCAAACAATATGACTAAAAGTGATATTGTGTAAGTATATATTACTGATTGGAACTTTTACTTCTAAATCTTTCGTACCAGCCTCGAATTATTTCCTCGGAAATAATTATTCAAGCGATACATCTAATTCGATGTAAGAATCTTCACCCGTTTCTATTTCAGCAGTTCCGCTAGTTAACTCTGTAATCCACTCAGTAAATGCAGATTCCTCTCCTGTGACAATACGGATGTTAAAGGTAACATTTTCCAAGTAGTCAATGTTTTCTAGCAGATATTTAGATTGACGTAATTCATTTTCCAATTTTCCTAGTTGACCATAATCCACTGTAACAAGAAATTTTTTCATTCGTTTGCGTTCAACAACACCTGTCGTATTGATTGCTAGTGTAGTTGTTCCTGCATAAGCACGAATTAAACCACCTGCACCAAGCTTGATTCCACCGAAGTAGCGTGTAATAACTACAGCCGTGTCTTTTAGCTGACGTTTTTTCAACACTTCTAAGATAGGCACACCAGCAGTTCCGCTCGGTTCCCCATCATCATTTGCTTTTTGAATTTGATCGTGTTCACCAATCATGTATGCAGAGCAATTATGTGTAGCATCCGCATGTTTCTTTTTAATTGATTGGATAAATTGTTGTGCTTCCTCTTCCGTTGTTACTCGTTTCACATATCCAATAAAACGAGATTTTTGGATAATTTGTTCGTCAGATCCTTCAGGTTTGACGGTAAAATATTGATCTAACATTTATGGTAATACCTCCCGTAATAGTGCTATTGGTTGAGCTCTATAAAAAAATGTGTACAATAATTGTAATAGGGCATAAAGAATATGATAAAAACCCCCTGAAAAAGAACTATATATTTCGTATGGTATAGATGGAACTAGGTGGTGACGTTTAAAATGAAACATACAGATCATACATTAGATTCTATAATAGAAGAGATGATTGATACAGTCAAACATAGCAAAGATGAAGTATTCGAAATCGCAGAAGAATCTCGTAAGGAATATGCAAGATTAAGTAATGAGTTAGAGATATTACAAGAAGAAGTCATTACTGTTATAGATGAAGGAGATTTATTAGATAAGAAAACTAAATTAGCTAGGAGAAGGCTGTATGAGGTAAATAAACACTTCTATAAGCATTCAGAAGAAGTGATTAAACAAGCGTATGATCAAACATCAGATTTACAAACAAAGCTTGAAATAACGAGAGACAAAGAAAAAAATCTTCGTGCCAGACGCGATGATATCGAATTGCGACTAAAAGCGATAGAGCAAATGTTAGCCCGTGCTGAAGGATTAGTAGGGAAAATATCCATCGTATTAAACTACTTAGATGTAGATCTTAAAGAAGTTTCTGATCTCATTCATGATGCATATGAAAAACAAGAATTTGGTCTCAAAATTATTGAGGCACAGGAAGAAGAGCGACGTCGACTTTCAAGAGAAATGCATGATGGTCCTGCACAAATGCTTGCGAACATTATGTTAAGGTCTGAAATTGTTGATCGTACATATAAAAAAGGCGATATCGACAGTGCTGTAGCAGAAATGCGAAATGTACGCTCGATGATTCGTGACTCATTACATGAAGTGAGACGAATTATTTATGATTTACGTCCGATGGCATTAGATGACTTAGGCTTAATTCCAACTATCAAGAAATATATTGACACGCTTGACAGTCAGCATCAAAATATTCATTTTCGCTATCAGGCTACGAATGAACGTTTACATAGCAATTATGAGGTAGCGTTATTTCGTTTAATTCAAGAATCCATCCAAAATGCAATCAAACATGCAGAAGCTTCTAAGATTACTGTTGAATTAAACATTGAAAATGATAAAGTAATGGCAGTTATCACAGATAATGGAAAGGGATTCAACCAATCAGAGAAAAAAGAAAAATCATTTGGTATAATAGGTATGCATGAACGCGTTGACATTTTAGGTGGGGAGATAAAAATTACTAGTGAAGAAGGTGCTGGTACGGAAGTAAGCATCATCATTCCTATCGAGAAGAAAGAAAATGCTTAAATAATAGGGGAAGAGATACACAATAATGAATAAGAGATAACAAATACTATAGTATTGGACAATGTTAAGGAGGAAGTATTGATGACAACAAATATCGTATTAATTGATGATCACAAATTATTTCGTGAAGGTGTAAAAAGAATATTAGAGCTCGAAAGCGGATTTAATGTGTTAGCTGAGGGTGATGACGGGGCAATGGCTACAGAGCTCGTCAAAAAGTATAAACCAGATGTCGTGTTGATGGATATTAATATGCCAGGTGTTAATGGAGTAGAAGCAACAGCACAATTACTAGAGCGCTATCCGGGCGTGAAAGTTATTATTCTTTCTATTCATGATGACGAAAACTATGTAACACACGCACTTAAATCAGGTGCACAAGGTTACTTGTTAAAAGAGATGGATTCTGACGCGTTAATCAATGCTATTTCAGTAGTCTCGGAAGGTGGTTCATACTTACATCCAAAAGTAACACATAACCTAGTGAAGGAATACCGCCGTTTAGTTACGGAAGAGGATGCATTGTATGATTCTGATTCTTCGCTTTCTAAATTAAAAGAAGTAGAACATAGAAAACCACTTCATTTATTAACGAGACGTGAATGCCAAGTGTTACAGCTACTTGCTGAAGGAAAGAGTAACAAAGGTATTTCTGAATCTCTTTACATTAGTGAAAAAACAGTTAAAAACCATGTAAGTAGTATCCTACAAAAAATGAAAGTAAAAGACCGTACCCAAGCAGTTGTTATTGCTATTAAAAAAGGCTGGGTAGAAATTTTATAATTTCAATTAGTGGGGGTTAACTCCGTAATAAATAAGAAATAGTGGATCCGAACAAGTAGATAGCTTGTTCGGATTTTTAATTGCTCTAGTCATAAAAAAGGATCCTATATATTTACGCTTCCATCTCAACATGATAAAATACATAATCTAGTTAATTACCTCTATGCAATAAGCAGATTATTAGGTAAAATGAAAACTAGCTTAAAAATAAAATAGAAGAAAGGTTCGATCATGATATGAAAGTCGCTGTCATTACCGATAGTACGGCATATATTCCCGATTCAGATAGACAAGCACAGAATATACATATGATTCCTCTCAATGTTGTGTTCGGTAACGATTCCTATCAAGAAGAAATAGATATCACCGCCGCAGAATTCTACCAAAAAATCAAAGAAATGGACCAATTACCGAAAACTTCTCAACCATCACTAGGATTAATGACCGAAAAATTAACAGAGTTAGCAAACGATTATGACCAAGCCATTTTCATTACGCTATCTAGTGGTATTAGTGGAACATATCAATCAGTGGTAACGGCACAATCAATGGTGGAAGGAATAGAAGTGTTCCCGTTCGATTCCGAGATTAGTTGTATGGCACAAGGATTCTATGCGTTAGAAGCAGCTCATATGGCTCAAAATGGTGAAGACGCAGCATCCATTATGAATCGTTTGAACCAAATGAAAGAAACGCTTCGTGCTTATTTCATGGTTGATGATTTAAGTAATCTTCATCGAGGTGGTAGATTGAATGGTGCACAAGCACTAATTGGTAGTGTGCTCCAAGTAAAACCGATTCTACACTTTGAAGATACGTTAATCGTACCTTTTGAAAAAATTCGTACGAAGAAAAAAGCATTAAAACGTATTTTCGAATTGTTTGATGAAGATGCTGCAAAAGGTGTACCGATTCGAGCAAGTGTGATTCACGCAAATCGAGAAGAAGAAGCGAATGAAATAAAACAACAGTTAGAGGAAAAATACGATAATCTCGAAATAGTTGTTAGCTATTTTGGTCCAGTTATCGGCACACACCTAGGAGAAGGTGCTCTAGGTATTGCATGGTATCAACAATAATAGGGTGAGGCGTGTCCTCCCCTCATTCTAATTGGAGGTAAAAGATGAACTTTGCACAACTCCTCGCAGGCAAGTTATTGCTATCCTCAGAAGTCCCTTTGCAACAAGCAACCATTTCTTATCTACTACGAACCAATCAACTTACACAACTTCCTAGCATTACAAAAAAATATGGCAAACCTGAATGCAGACGATGTGGAAATAAAGATGCACAATTATTTGCTAAGATCCCATGTGCAAGATGTGATACAACTCATGTCTATTGTCGCAATTGTGTACAAACAGGAAGAGTATTAGCATGTGATCCATTGCTCGTTTGGCATGGTATAGAGCCGACATACCAAAAGCAGAAAGAGCCATGCAGGTGGAATGGAACATTAACCCCAGCTCAAGATAAGGCGGCAACGGCGATCATAGAAGTAATTGATCACCCCAAAGCAGAACTAATAATCTGGGCAGTATGTGGTGCAGGAAAAACAGAGATGCTTTTTCCCGCTATTACAAAAGCGATTCAACAAGCAAAAAGGATCTGTATTGCCACACCGCGAGCAGATGTCGTCCGAGAATTATTACCACGCTTTAAGCGAGCATTTCCAGACACAGAGATGGAAGCATTATATGCAAATTCTCCAGACAAAACAGGAAGAGGCCAGTTAGTTATCAGTACGACCCATCAATTGATTCGTTATCAAGCAGCATTTGATTTGATGATAATTGATGAGATTGACGCCTTTCCTTACCATCATGACAAAACATTGCCACTTTTAACGAAGCGAGCCTCTAAAGCTTCTGCCACATCGATTTATTTAACCGCCACACCACGTAAAGAACATCGAGCAAAAATTAGACGCAAACAATTAGCTGTTCAATTTGTTCCTATCCGTTTCCATGGTCATCCCCTGCCCGTCCCACAATTAAAAATCGAATTTCAGTTACGAAAAAAACTCCAACAAAACAACCAATCAACTGCTTTAACACAATTTATCCAGTCACGTTCATCTAAACGCCAACTACTTATTTTTGCTCCAACGATTGAGTTAGTAGAAAAGGTATCGAAGCAATATAATGCGATAAGCGTACATGCAGCAGATCCGGATCGAAAGGAGAAAGTGAATCAGTTTCGCCAAAAAAAGATTGATACATTAGTGACGACAACGATTTTAGAACGAGGGGTTACTTTTCCCTCTGTCGATGTGGTGATATTGGGTGCGGGGCATCATGTCTTTGATGAAGCGGCGATTGTGCAAATTGCTGGAAGAGCAGGCAGAAGTCCTGATGATCCAACTGGTGAGGTGCTACTTATTCATCAAGGGAAAACAAATGCAATGGAGGATGCGATTGCACAAATAAAGATGATGAACCGGAAAGGAAAGAATCAATGAGTAAATGTCTGAAATGCCAAGCAGAGATAGAACAACAAGTAACATGGAGTACGTTTTTGTTACCACCAGAGCCTGCAAATTTATGTGATGATTGTGAGTCACAATTATCTGTTATCCAAGCACCAATCTGCAGGCGTTGTGGCAAGCCTCACACAGAAGGAGAATTATGTGGGGACTGTAAAGGGTGGAAAGATGATGATATTCACTGTGAAGTATTAGCGTGTAATCGCTCACTTTTTACGTATTCTGCGTTTATCCAAGCAATAATTGCTCAGTGGAAATATCGTGGCGACTATCAATTGAAAGAAATATTTTTTCCTTTTATAAAAAGTAGCCTGCAATCATTTTATCCGTTAAAAGAGTTGACGATTGTCCCGATTCCATTGTCAGAAGAACGACTGTACGAACGAGGATTCAATCAAGCGTTAGCTATAGCAGAAATAGTTGCAGAAAATTATCATATTCCGATTGAACAAGTATTATCTCGGAAAGAAAATCATGGCGAAAAACAATCGAAAAAGTCAAGAAATCAACGACTGGCAGCAAAAAATCCATTTTTCTTATCGAAAACACTTGAAACTAATGTTTTAATAGTCGATGATATATATACAACCGGTATGACGATTCACCATGCTGCGCGATTATTAAAAGAAGCAGGATGTCCTAGTGTTTATAGCTTTACTTTAGTAAGGTAGTATGTAATGGAAAGAGGAGATGAAAATGGCAGAACTGGCAAACTGTATACGGTGTGATAAAGTTTTTGTGAAAACAACAAGCTCCGTTTGTCCAGAATGTATAAAAGAAGAGGAAAAACAATTCCAAATCGTATACAAATTTCTTAAGAAACGTGAAAATAGACAAGCGACAATCCCGGAAATTGTCGAAGCAACAGGTGTGAAAGAAGATATTATTTTACAATTTGTAAGAGATAATCGTCTTCGTACTTCACACTTTCCTAATTTGGCATATCCGTGTGAACGATGTGAAACACCTATTACGAAAGGAAAACTTTGTTCCAACTGTCAAGGAGAATTAACGTCGGATTTGAATTATGCTGCTGAAGTGGAGCGCGTCAAGCAAAAAAATGAAGCAAAAGTAAATGAGGCAAAAACATATTATACAAGAGACAACGATTAAGTATTAGTAGGGCAATTCTCATTGATTGTGAGGGTTGCCCTACTTTTTAGTGGAATGTATAAAAAGATGAGTAATACTATGGATGTTTGCCGAATGATAAAACGTATTTTTCACTTGCCTACTATTTGAAAAGGACGATTTTACCGATTCGCTACCTTTGCTAAGGTGTGCTATCTTCTCTGTGTAAGCCAACTTCATAAGGGAAGAAGGGAGCGCCATGCCACTACAAAATCCACATGACAAGCTATTCAAAGAAAGTTTGTCGAGAGCAGATGTAGCTCAAAATTTTATACAGAACTTTATTCCACTATCGGTCAGACAGTTAATAGACCTAGACTCCTTACAACTACAAAAAGATACTTTTATTGATAAACATTTACAAGAATCCCAATCTGATTTGTTATTCCGCATAAAGATATACGATCAACCAGCATACCTTTATTTCTTATTTGAACATAAAAGTTATGTAGACAAAGGAGTTAGTTTGCAATTATATCGTTATTTAGGTGAGATTTGGGAAGCGGTTTGGAGTAAACAAAAGGAGCAGAAAATCGAGTTGATCTTACCAATCGTTTTTACCATGGTAAAGACAAATGGACCATACCACAAAGCTTTAGTGGGCTAGTCAATAATTATCCAGAGCTAGCAGGAATGCATCCATATTTTCCTGATTTTGAATATTATCTGTTTAATTTGCAAGACTATGGAGAGGGACAAATCAATCAACGTTCACTACATACGATTTTACGTATGATGTTGATCGCCTTTCAATATCGAGACGAGCAGAATGCCGAAAAAGAGATGGATAAACTGAAGCAAGTGATTTATTTTCTGAATAGTTTAGAAAATAGACAGGAAGCAAAGCACTATTTGCATACTTTTTTCTACTATGTGATGCACGTGTACACCATGCTTACAAGTACTGAATATCGTGATATAATAGACCATGTAGAGACTCATTATGAAGAAGGGAGTGATACGATGCCGACTTTAGCAGAGATATTTCGTGAAGAAGGAATGAAACAAGGGATGAATCAAGGTAAGACAGAAGGCGTTGCTAGAACGGTGATTCGTTTGTTGGCTAAAGCATTTATCCCAACTCCTATTCCAGATGAAGTGAAAGCACAAATTAATCGACAAGACATCGAAACATTGGACCATATCATTGACAATATAGATACAATTACAACAATAGAAGAAGTGAAACAATATTTGAAATAGAGCCACGAGTAATCGTGGTTTTTTTGTTGCTATAATCCCTTTGTTTGCTTCGGAAATTGCTTATCTTTCCTTTCCTTCAAAAACAAAACTCGATATAATAGAAACAATATTAAACATTTTGAATAACTATCCGATATAAATAATATATAGATGTACGTAAAGAAAGAGGTGAAGGTCTTGAAAATCAATGGACCAAATCATTCCAATCTAAATCCGTATCAAAAACAACAGCAATTGCAAAAACAGACGAAAGCAAAGTCGCATTCGCTTAAACCAGACCAACTAGAAATTTCAGATAAAGCATTAAAAATGCAACAAAAAAATGCTCGTCAAACATATGTGAATGAGATTAAACAACAAGTAGAAAATGGTGAGTATCAAGTTAACAACAAAGAAACAGCTAAAAAGCTATTAAACTTTTGGAAAGCTTAATAATACGTAAGAAAAAGGAGCAGACCACTAATGTCCGTTCAGCCGATTATCAACCAACTAAATAAATTGATCGAGTTACATGAAAGTCTTTTACATGTCTCTAATCAAAAAACAGAACTCCTCAAAGAAGGAGATACAACTGCACTACAAAAGCTTTTAGTGAATGAACAAAGACATATTCAGGCAATCAATCAGATTGAACAAAAAAGAATCGAATCAGTATCAGATTGGGCGCGTGAACATCAAGTTAAGGAAGACACACTTACAGTCTCGACAATTATAGAAGAACATACAACTGGAGCGGAAAAAGAACAATTAGAGCAAGCAACCGTACAATTAGCGGAGCTTTTACTATCGATACGACGTCAAGAGGATTTAAATAAACAGCTAACGCAACAATCCTTACAATTTGTTCAATTATCATTAGATATGGTACAACCAGCAATGAAAAATATGAACTACGGTAATAGTAAACATCCAGTATCATCTAATACAACCGCACCAAAACGGTCGGTTTTTGACTCGAAAGCATAAATAGGAGGAAGAGAGATGGCATCAACTTTTAACGGATTAGAAGTAGCTAAGCGCGCACTTCATACACAGCAATCCGCTTTATATACAACAGGTCATAATATTTCCAATGCGAATACAGAAGGCTATACAAGACAACGTGTAAATATGACACAAACAGGTCCATACCCACCAGCATCCAGAAATAGACCAGAAATTCCCGGTCAAGTAGGTAGTGGGGTAGAAGCAGGTTCGATTCAACGAGTTCGTGACAGTTTTATTGATAAGCAATATCGTGAAGAAAATACAAAAGTCGGCTATTATGAGACGAAGGCAGATATGATGACTAAGTTAGAAGCGATTTTAAATGAACCGACAGAAGAAGGGTTATCACAAAGCTTTGACTTGTTCTGGCAATCGCTGCATGATTTATCAACCAATCCGGAAGATTCAGGTGCAAGAGCTGTAGTAAAAGAACGAGCGAATGCTGTAGTTGATTCCTTGCAATATGTACATAGTAGCTTAGAAAAAGTCCGGGCGAACCAAAAAGACGAAATTGGTGTAAATAATTCGAAGATCAATTCCTTAATTGACCAAATTAATCAAGTGAATGAGCAAATTAGTAAAATCGAACCGCACGGATATGTACCGAATGATTTGTATGATGAGCGTGACAGATTAATTGATCAGTTATCAACTTATGCCGATATTAAAGTAGATTACCGTGCTAGCTCCGGACAGCCAAGTGCTATCGCACAAGGTATTGCAACCATTACACTTGCTGTTGATAATAGTGATGTAGAGCAAGAAGGTAATGATCCGGTTGTACTTGTCGATGGTGGTGCAGATGTCGAGTTGGGTAGTTCAGACGCAGTGAACCATCTATTTACTGACTTTGATAATGACAACAATTTAAAAGCAATCTTTTTTGCTAACCCCACGGAAGGAACAACAGCAGAGTCGCTAGCGGATGATTATGAAAATCAACAGTTTATTTATAGTGACAACTTCAATGTACAAGGTAAATTGCAAGCATTAATTGATGGTGCTGGTTATCTTACAGACTTCCAATATGGCGGAGCAGATGATGCTGACTATACATCAGCGGGCGAAATTAATAAAATAGTTACCAATATAGATACAATGGTTAGTCAATTTATTACGGAATTCAACGCTGTTCATCAAGATGGTTATGCACTTAAAACAGACGAAAATGGCAATCCACTTCAGGGTGAAGCATTCTTTACTGGAACAACAGCAGATACAATCGCAGTATCTGACGCTATTTTGAATGATGTTGATTTAATTGCTGCAAGTACAACCGGTGCAACGGGTGATGGAGAAAATGCCATTGAGCTTGCTAATGTCTATACCAAACGTGTAGAAGAGTATTTATCGTATGAAGAAGGGGATCCAGCACAGTTAGACGATAAAGCAACAATTAAAAGTTACTTTGAATCTATTATTGGAGAAATGGGTGTTGTGGCAGAAGAAGCTAATACGATGCTAAACAATTCACAAATTCTTCGCCAACAAGTAAGTGAATCAAAACAAGCAATTAGCTCGGTATCATTGGACGAAGAAATGACGAACTTAATTCAATTCCAACATGCATACAATGCAGCTGCAAGAAGTATGACAGTTGTCGATGAAATGCTCGACCGAATTATTAATAGCATGGGCTTAGTAGGGAGGTAAGTAAAATAAATGCGAGTTACACAAAGTATGTTAACCAACAATATGCTGCGTAATATAAGTAGTAGTTATCAAAGCTTAGGTAAATACATGGATCAACTTTCAACAGGTAAAAAGATCAATCGACCGTCTGATGACCCAGTTATCGCAATGAAAGGTATGGACTATCGTACCCAAGTAAACCAAATCGAACAGTTCGAACGTAATATTGGAGAAGTGCATAACTGGATGGACAACTCCGATTCTGCCCTTGATAAAGTACAAAAAGGACTTGAACGACTACGTGAATTAGCTGTCCAAGCTGCCAATGGTACCTATGAAGAAGGACAACGCGGAAATATCGCAAGCGAAGTAGACCAAATCAAAGAACACTTACTCGATTTAGCCAATACGAAAGTAAACAATCGCTTTATTTTCAGTGGAACGGCAACAACCGGAAATGCAGGAGAAAAACCATACGAACTAAATGACGATGGTACATTCGCCAATCCGATTAATACTGATAATGTGAATATTGAAGTATCCAATGGTACGAAAATTCGTGTAAATGTCCAACCAGACAGTATTTTTACGGAAGAATTATTTACAGATCTCACGGAATTTTCGGAAGCATTAAAGGACGGAACGGATGATGAAGCCATCGGAGAGTTTATTGGCAAACTTGATACGCACATTGACAACAATGTCAACGCACGAGCAGACTTAGGTGCACGTCAAAATCGTATCGACTTAATTGAAAACCGGGTAAAAGAACAATTAGTAACAGCCAAAGATATGATGTCCAAAAACGAAGATGCGGACTTAGAAGAAGTAATTATGAATCTAACATCACAAGAAGCCGTTCATCGTGCTGCATTAAGTGGCGGTGCCCGTATTATTCAACCAACATTATTAGATTTCTTACGTTAAGAAGACAAGCCTTACCTTGATAGAGAGGTGAGGCTTTTTTCAAAAAGGAGGCGAAAATATGCAATTACCTCAAATCCGCATCCAACAACAGTCAGCAATGATTGGAATACAAAAAACAGATGCCCAATTGTCGGTTGATACAGGCCCTGCCAAACAAGAAATTAGTCAACCACAAGCAGACATACAAATCACAACAAAGCCGGGAAAGCTAACGATAGACCAATCAAAAGCCTTAGCAGATGTTGGCATTATCCCAACCGAACAATCGGTGAAAAATTGGGTGTCGAAAGCAATGCAAACAGCAATCGACGGCTCAAAGAAACGAAGACAACAAGGCGATATGATGATGAAAATTGAGAATGGCGGCAATCCCATGCCAAAAATAGCAGAGGAAAATGGACAATGGCCCAAACATTCCTTTAATATTGGCTGGATTCCATCCGGCGACGGTGTGAAGTTCCACTATGAACAAGCAGAAGTAACGATTAATGCACGAACAAATAAACCAATCATTAACGCAGAACCAACCAATAATCAATTTCACTATCAAAAAGGTGACATCGAAACATATTTAGCACAAAAGAATTGGCTAGAAATCGACTTCGACAACTTAACATTTGTCGGCAATAATGTCGAAATAGAAATATAGAAAGGTGACATTATGCAAATAAATACGAAATATTTTGGTGAAATAGATGTAAAAGAGGAAGAGGTTATCCATTTCCCACAAGGGATTCCAGGATTCTCTGAAGAAAAACAATTTGTCTTACTAAGCTTTGAAGAAAATGGTTTGTTTCAAGTACTACAATCAACCAATCATGTCCATCCAGCATTTGTCGTAGTCGATCCATTCCTATTCAAACAAGACTATCAATTTGAACTAGATGAGCCAACACAAGAACAATTAGCAATAAAAACACAAGAAGATTTACTTACATTAGCAATTGTTACAGTAAAAGATCCATTAACAACAAGTACAGCTAACTTACAAGCACCAATCATCATTAACCAAACCAAAAAATTAGCCAAGCAATACATCACCAAAAGCGAGCAATACACAACAAGAGAAACCATCTTCACACAAGCCTCACAGAAAGAGGTGGATTAAGATGCTAGTACTAACAAGAAAAACAAATGAAGCAATCCAAATCGGTGATGATATTCAGATTAAAGTCATTTCCGTTGATGGAGACCAAGTAAAACTAGGCATTAGTGCACCTAAAGATGTGGAAGTACACCGAAAAGAAATTTATCAAGCAATTCAACAGGAAAATAATGAAGCAGCAAATGTTTCTACTGATTTATTCAATTTAATCAAAAACAAAGAGTGACACATCAATCAAAAAGAGAGCCGGAGAATATCCAGCTCTCTTTTCATTTCTTCCCCCTCAAATGAAAATGCCCGATAAAGTGGAAAAACTGCCCGATATCCGAAGAAAAGTGCCCGATAAAACGTCAAAAGCGCCCGATATCGAAAAGGTTGGCTCCTCAAAATCATCAAAAAAGCTTAAAACAATGGCTTTTATAGTTCATTTATAAATAGCTTTATTCATTAGTTCGGCAATGAAAGGACGCTAAAATCTTGATAAATCAAACATTATCAGTAAATAAATCATTGAATAACACAATAAACTTCTATAACTAACATTTTTATAAAAAAAATGATAAAAAAAGCTAAACATTTTCTAATCATAGTCCGATAGTATTAGTAGAAGCTAATCGAGATAGAAGACGGCCGCTTTTATCTTGGTTAGTAACTATACTTAACCCACATGGATGTGGAAAATTACTTAAACTCAAGGAGGAAATTTTATTATGATTATTAACAATAATATTCCTGCGTTGAATACTCACCGTCAACTAGGAATCAACCAAGGTGCACAACAAAACTCAATGGAAAAACTTTCTTCAGGTCTTCGTATCAACCGTGCTGGTGATGATGCTGCAGGTCTTGCGATTTCTGAGAAAATGCGTGCGCAAATCAAAGGTTTAGATCAAGCAAGCCGTAATGCGCAAGATGGTATCTCTATGATTCAAACTGCTGAAGGTGCTTTACAAGAAACACAAAATATTTTACAACGTATGCGTGAACTTGCTACACAAGCAGCCAATGATACAAATAATGATACAGACCGTGGAGAAATTCAAAAAGAAATCAATGAATTAACTTCAGAAGTGAACCGTATCGCTAACACAACTGAATTTAATACGAAAGAAATGTTAAACGTATCAGGTTCTGGTTTTAGTGCAACTTTCCAAGTTGGTGCTAATAATGGTCAAAGCATGAGTATCAATGTTTTAAGTATGGATGCAGAGGCGCTTGGAATAGCTGGTGGTTCAAGTGGAATTGCTAACGGAGCTTCTGTATCAGGTCATGGTGTTGCTAGTGCCGTAGTATCTGGTGCTGCATTGACTTCTGGAACTGATGTATCTAATGGTACTTCTTCTTCAGGTACTTTGAGTGCATTAGATGTTTCTGATCACGATAAAGCAACAGCAGCTATTGAAGTATTCAATAATGCTATTGAAACTGTTTCAGCTCAGCGTTCTCAATTAGGTTCATTCCAAAACCGTTTAGAACATACTATTTCTAACTTAGATAATTCTTCTGAGAACTTATCAGCAGCGGAATCTCGTGTCCGTGACGTTGATATGGCGAAAGAAATGATGGAAATGACTCGTGCTAACATCCTTTCTCAAGCGTCTCAGTCTATGTTAGCTCAAGCAAATCAAATGCCTCAGTCAGTGTTACAACTACTAGGTTAATGATTTGAACGGGCGTCTTACTTGGTAACGGGTAAGATGATCACTGGGTGAATTGCTGGGACTTCCTAAAGCTATGTCAACCACAGCGGAGTTGGAAACGACAAACGTAATGGTATGAAAATGATAAAGATAAATGGATAATCAGCAGCCAAGCTCCTGTCTCGAAAGAGTGGAGAAGGTTCAACGACTAGGTTAGACCACCTAAAGCAATTGCAATGGTGATGAAATCCATAGGACAGTGCAAATACTGTTCGAAGTGCCCAGCTCCTAGGTCGCTTAGGATGAAGATATAGTCTAACCAATGATCGAAAGACATTGAGGCAGTGCAAGCCAACCAACAACCACAATCAGTACTTCAATTATTAGGTTAATAGATACTGATTTAGTAGAGGAGATCCTAGCGATTGTGCTAGGGTCTTTTCTTTTGAAGTAAAGGAAGTTGTTTAATGTAGGATTTGCTTTTACTGGTAAATTCCATTATTACGCAATTCTCTCAACTTATTAACGATTGACCAATAGGTTCGTTGTAAAGCAATTGCAATCTGTTTATCTGTCATACCTTGCAATTTATAAGTTATTAGTTTTTCTATCTCTGCTGCACTATAAGGTTTAGTGCGTTCAGAAGAGGTTGCAATTACCTCATATTCTGGATAACTTAATTGATATTTCTGTTTTTCCTGTTCAAAACGATATAACCAATTTGTTTTATAGTTCATAATTGGGCACTGAGAGGTAACACTACTGATCATGTCTAAAAAATGATAAGTGTTGACAGTAGATGTAAAGCGAAGAATTCTACCATGTCCATCTTTTCTTTTGCTAATAGTAAAAAGGATATCAAAGTGTGAGCGTATATGTTCATTTAACCGAATGAGATCTTCATGCTGAAAGGATTGTAGATAAAGATAGACATTAGGAATGAGATAAATCTTTTTGAGTCGATGATTGATTCGTCTAGAGATAGATAATGTACCATCATCCATGTAGAGAGTAGCGAGAAAGCTAATATCTGTGCATTTTGACAAAAGTCTACTTGGTATTACTTTATTACCATAGGGATCGTAGAAGTCATCGAAAATATCAGTGAAAAGAGGCATTGATTTAGAACGAAGAGTATCTTGATGTTTATTGATATACAACAATGGCGAAAGTATTTTCAGTTTCCATTGACGGTAAGCAAGCTGAGCCCGTGAAAAGTGCTCACGATAACTATTATTTTTGCGGCGGCTATTCTTATACAGCTTTGTGATTTCCCCATCTCCTAATATAGAAGCAATAAGAACATTTTGTTGTATAGTACTTAATTGGTTAATAGAATTCAAATGAATCACTTCCTTTCTTTTATAGTTCTATAATACAAAAAGAACGTATGTTTGTAAAATGGTTAAGAATAATTAAAAAGCTAGCAATTAAGCAACGGTTGTTTATTAATTAAGTCATGAACTTCATTACATAAATGTGATTTTAAAATATACGCTAACAAGCTTCGCAATAGAAGATGAAGAAATAATTATTGCAATCCTATCAGGTGATAGTAATAACTCATTAGTCTCGCATGAAGTTATACTGAACTTTTTGTCTGTTTAATATTACTTATTTGATGAAAATGAAAGACAGATAAGCAAAGGTAGTCAATATCGATTTTACGTATCCATATATGTATAAATTTCTACAAGGCAGTATATAAATATCGACTTATTTATTTGCTTTTAGTTTCGAGTTGTATTAACGCGCTTAAGCAGTACACGATCTAGACTTGATTATGTGCAATTTGTTGTTCTGATCATAAAACTATTTAATGTTTAAGTACTGTTTTACAGGTTTGAAAAATAGTTCGATCGTCATGCATTCTCTGTACGATTTTGTATGGATAGTTTTCACTTGTTCTTGTGAAAGTAATTGTTCAACTAATGTTTTTTGAGTAAATTTGTCCATGTGCTGTTTTTTTATTTTGGAATTTTTATGGCGGAATAAATTATTGGAATGTTCTGATTTTAACTCTGAGTTAAATTATTTTAATGCGACACTAGTGATATATAAAAGTTAAATAGAAGTGAGGATACTGTTATGGAACATATACTGGTAGGTGTGATTTCTGCTGTAATTACGGCATTCGTTACCATTCATCAATTTGGTGAAAAACATAAAGCGAAGTACATAACAAAGGAAAGAAAGCAATGGCGAGCAGATATACGGGAAAAATTAGAAGAAGTGTCTTATACAAAGGATGCTAAAATTTTACAAAAATTCTTGGCATTTCTCTATGTCCGTTTAAATCCGAATGATCCAGAAGATAAAGAGATTGTGAAGTTAGTAGAAACTATGATAGGTGACTAGGAGTACTTTGATAAATGTACGTGCTGTCCTAATGATAGGAATGAAAAAGATTGCTTTAAGAGTAAAAGTGAGAAATGTTTAAAATGCAAATGGAAAGAATTACATGAACGGATTTCCGAATTATTGAAGCATGATTGGGAAAGATCGAAGCGAGAGGTGAATGGTTTAAAATGGATATGGCGTATCATAGTAGGAGCATTCTATTTGATAATCTATATTAATTTCATACTATTATCGGCACAGATAGAAGATTCTTGCTTGAACGTTATTAATCTAGTGTTAAATACATTGCTATACATCCTAGTGGCTAGTGTATTTGCTTTTATATGTGAAAAAGTTATACATACGTGGAAAAAGAATGTTCAAGTAAAAAAATGGTATCGGCTAGCGAGAATATGCAATATACGGATATATAAATCGAATGCTAGTAGTTCAGAAAAGACAATCGATAATGATAAAAATGAGGGAGAAACAAGTGCTTCAGATGCTGAGATAATCTTGTATCTGATAACGGGAATCTGTATAGCAATAATAATTTTTCTATTGTTTCATAGTATATTTTGTGTGAATCATGTTGAATTGTTAGAGAAAATATCTTCTTTTTGTCCGTAATCCTTTCTTGCTATTTAATTTTCTCCATTCTCAACCGATATAATACATACAAGTATTTTCAAGGAGGACCACTATGCAATTAACACTAAATGATAATCAAAAGTCACTTACAATAGATGAAGATATTACTGTAGAACGTGTAATTGAAGCGATCAATCAATTAATCGGAACGGAATTGATCTTCAGTCACCTTATTATTGATAATCAGGAAATTTATTCGGATCATCATTTATACATAGAACGATATATCGACGAGATTTTGCAGATAAAAGTCATTGCTAAGACAAAGTCTGTTTACATAAATGAAACATTACTATCAGCAGAAGAATATTTGCAAAATGCACTACCTGCAATAGATACATTGGTTGAACAATTTTATCAGGGTGTTGAAGCAGATACATGGAATAGATTTCAACAGATGACTGACGGGATACAGTGGTTGATGGATGTGATTGCAACAGTCGATAAATTTATAGAAAGACCAAGTGACTGGGTGTCATATGTAGAAATCTATCAACAATTAGAGAGTAATGTGGCAGAATTAGCAGAAGCGGTTGAGAATCAAGATACGATCTTAATTGTTGATATTGTTAACTATGAAATGAAACCATTACTAGAACAATTACAGCAGTTATTAACAAAGACTATTGACCAAGAAGGAAGTCGAACAAATGTTAATTGAAAATAGAGATTTTTTACGTTTGAAGAATCGTCCGTTATTAGAACAATTGAATACAATGGAAGATGAGACAGACACTACTATAGTAGAAGATTCTAAGCAAGGGGTTCCAACGCTTAAAGTAGAGGTAGAAGGAAAATATAAGTATATTCATAGTAAATATAATCCTGAACAAGAAGTAAGTAGAGTAATAGAACAGTTTGAGGTAGAAGGTGATGCTGAGCATATCATCGTATTTGGTGCGGGATTAGGTTATCATATTCCTTTACTAGCGAATAAGTTTCCACAATTAACTTTTACTATTTATGAACCGAATATGGAGATAGCTAAGCAGTTTCTAACAAACTTTTCTTTGAAAAAATATGGAGCAGTTCAACAATTCATTCATGATAAAGCACAATTATTTAATGAATTGCCGAATCTTGCTACTAAGTATAGTAATGTGGTGAGGATCTTTTCGTTACCGTCTTATCGTCAGATTTATCAATTGGAGTTGGATGAGGTATATGAAACTTTAAAAAAAATATTAAAAGGTAAAGTAGCTAGCATTTCTGTTAATGCTAACTTTCAACAGAGATGGATTATTAACGCAGTAACGAATTTTACAAAAGTAATCAGTACTCCTAATGTATTAAGGGATTTAGACGAGAAAAACTTTGTAGGTAAGCCGGCGATTATAGTTTCCGCTGGACCTAGTCTAAATGAAGAATTTGAGAATTTAAAATATATAAAAAAAAATAAATTAGCCTATATTTTTTCTGTAGGATCAGCTATAAATGCTTTGATCGAACATGAAATATACCCTGATGCGACATGTTCATATGATCCAAAAGAACGGAATCAACGTGTATTACAAAAGTTGAAAGACAAGAAGTTGACTAATATTCCTCTAATATTTGGAAGTACGGTCGGGCATGAAACTCTATACGATTATCCAGGTGAGTTACTACATATGGTTACTAGTCAAGATACATTTTCAAACTATCTTCTAACAGAAAAAAATGCAACTCCACTTATACAAGATGCATCATCCATTGCTTTGCTTACTTTTCAGTTACTCGCGAAAATGGGATTCTCTTCAATATATTTAGTAGGACAAAATTTATCGTTTCAGAATAATCAACGTTTTGCTGAGGGTGTTCCATATAATAATCAAGTTACCGAAAATCAAAAACTTCATGAAATTGAGTCAGTTGAAGGTGACTTGTTATATACAGATGATGGATATTTAACAATGAAGAATCAGCTAGAAGTACTAATTAAGAGCACGCCGCAGGTAACGGTCTATAATACTACGAAGAATGGCGCAAAAATAGCAGGAACTAAGTTTTTGCCATTAGCAGTTGTGATTCAAGATCATTTGACAGAAAAGGTAGTTAACAATGATTGGAATAAAGCAGTTAAATCATATAATCATGAGTTGATTGATCAAAGATTGAGTTCTTTAGTAAAATATAAAGAAGAAGTAATTACTAAAATAGAGGAAGTAGAATCATTAATACAAACCTTAAATAAGGATGAACAAAAAAATAACAATAAGTTAAGAAGATTAGATAAAAACATTAAAAAAATAACAGGTAATCTTTATTTCACTACTATTATTTCGCCAATGATGAGAGTTCAAATAGATAATATAAGTAATGAACTAAAACGTTTAGATTACCAAGAAAATGGGATAGAGAAGATTGACCGAATCATAATGATTTACTCGAAATTGATTGCAACTATGAAGGTCACAGAAGCTACGGCAGCCGCTTATTTTAATCAAACAACAAATGAGGTGTTAACACATGACTGATACTGTTACAGTTTTACATATTGCTAGTTTTCACGGAAATATCGGCGATAATGCAAATCATAATGGATTTAGAAGAAAGCTAAAGCAAATTTTAACAGCGGATATTCAACTGGATGAATTAGAAATTCGAGAATTTTATCAATCATGGGCAATGCGAGATTTCAACTCTAAAGAATTTATTGATATGTGTAATCAGTATGACCTAGTTGTGATCGGTGGCGGAAATTTCTTTGAATTAAAATGGGATTATTCGGTGACTGGAACAACTATTAATCTTTCAGAGGATACACTAAAGCAAATTGATACACCGATATTCTTTAATGGGTTGGGATGTGATATTGCTAAAGGTTCTAGTCAGCAAACGATAGAAAAATTTGAACATTTTATGGATTTATTAACAAAGTCGTCGAAGTATTTAGTTAGTGTACGTAATGATGGCTCTATGAAAACTTTACAAAAATTGTACGGTGATAAATATCAAAATAGCATCCATAAAGTAGCTGATGGTGCATTTTTTATGGAGGCAAATAGAACCAATTTTCCCGAAATAAATCCCGAATATAGAGTTATTGGTGTAAATGTTGTTTCTGATATGAAAGATATTAGATTCAACGAAGTGGATGAAGACGATATTGGATATATAGACTTTGTAAAAGAATTAGGGAAGTATCTTACTGATTTTCTTGTGGAAAATCCAACGTATCAGCTTGTTTTATTCCCACATATCTACAGTGATTTAAGAGCGATAGATGATGTATTAAATAGGATAGATGATAAAGTCAGAAGAAAACGAGTAACAGTTGCTCCGTATTTAACAGGTGAAGGGGCCGAAACATATATATTTAGTCTTTATCAACAATGTGAATTAATATTAGGGATGAGATTCCATAGTAATGTTTGTTCAATTGCTCAAAATATTCCTACAATAGGACTGAATAGTTATAAGAAAATTCATGATTTATACTCAGAATTGAACTTAGTGGATAGAGTGATTGATGTAAATAAGAAAGACTTTGCTAAATTATTGAATGCCCAAGTAAATGATACATTGGCAAATAAACATAAAATAATAGAACAATATCGTCAAGTTAATCACAAAATACAGAAAGAGACAGATGAATTTTATGCAATAGTGAAGGAATGGGCACAGAGCAATAAGATAATTCGATGCTCATTTTCCTATGAATAGAAGTAATGAAAGGAAGAAAAATAATGGCTTTAATAGAGATTGGGAATAGGAAAATAGGAGACGGTTATCCACCTTTAGTTATCGCTGAAATTGGTATTAATCATGAAGGATCATTGAAAATTGCGAAAGAAATGGTAGATGCAGCTTATAAAGCTGGTGCTGAAGTCATAAAACATCAAACACATATTGTAGATGATGAGATGAGTCATAAATCTAAAATGGTTAAACCCGGGAACAGTGATTCTTCTATCTATGATATTATGTCTCGATGTGCTTTATCAGAAGAAGAAGAAATAGAGCTCAAAGAATACATTGAATCAAAAGGAATGATTTTCTTAAGCACTCCCTTCTCACGTGCAGCAGCAGATCGTTTAGAAAAAATGGGAGTTGTAGCGTATAAGATAGGATCGGGCGAAATGAATAATTTTCCTTTGCTAGAACATATAGCTTCTTTTGGGAAGCCGATGATCGTGTCAACAGGTATGAATGAATTGAGTACGGTAAAAAAAGCAGTAAAATGCATTGAAAAATATCAGCTTGATTATGCTTTACTTCATACAACCAATTTATACCCTACACCGCCAAATTTGGTGCGCTTAGGTGCCCTTCAGGAAATGATGAGAGAATTTCCTAATTGTGTAATTGGATTATCAGACCATACGGTTAATAATAATGCATGTCTTGCAGCAGTTGCATTAGGGGCCAATATTTTGGAAAGGCATTTCACAGATACAATCAAACGAACAGGACCAGATATTGTATGTTCAATGACTCCTGAAAAAATGAAAGAACTAATTGCTGGAGCAAATGAAATATCACAAATGCGAGGTGGAAAGAAAGAGGCTGCGGAAGAAGAGCAAGTAACCATGGATTTTGCATTTTCTACAATTGTTACAATTGATAATGTGAAAAAAGGGGATATTTTCACTGAAAAAAACATATGGGTTAAACGTCCTGGTATAGGAGGAATCAAGGCTGAAGATTTTCAATCTGTACTAGGAAAAAAAGCAACAAGAAATATCAGTATAGATGAGCAGTTGAATTGGGAAGATGTGTATTTGGAAGAGGAGATAACAAGGTGAATAAAAAGATTGTATTTCTGACTGGAACAAGGGCTGACTATGGAAAATTAAAATCATTAATGAAACGAGTAGAGACACATGAAAAGTTCACACTTTATATTTTTGCCACAGGAATGCATTTACTGTCTAAATATGGTTTAACATATCAAGAAATAGTGAAAGACGGATTTAATAATATTTATTCATTTATTAATCAACAGAATAATAGTCAAATGGATATCGCATTGAGTAATACAATTTTAGGATTTAGTAACTACATTTCAGAAGTTAAGCCTGATCTAATAGTGGTTCACGGTGATAGATTAGAGGCACTTGCTGGTGCAATTGTTGGTGCATTTAATAATATTAAAGTGGCACATATAGAGGGTGGAGAAGTATCAGGTACAATTGACGAATCAATAAGGCATGCAATTACAAAATTTGCTCACATTCATTTTGTTGCAAATGAAGAAGCTAAAAAAAGGGTTCTACAATTAGGTGAAGTTGAAAATTCCATACATGTTATAGGTTCACCGGATATTGATATTATGAATTCTACTAGTTTACCTAAGATAGAGACAGTGAAGGAGAGATACACTATACCTTATGAAAATTACTCTATTTTGATATATCATCCAGTTACAACGCAATTATTTTCATTACAGAATAAAGTAAAAAACGTAGTGAAGGCAATACTACATTCAGAAAAAAATTATATTGTTATTTATCCAAACAATGATGAAGGTTCTTCAACTATTCTCGAGGAATTCAATAAATTTAAAAATAAAAAGAACATAAAACTTTTTCCATCATTACGTTTTGAATATTTTCTTACTTTGTTAAAACATAGCGATTTGATAATTGGTAATTCTAGTACGGGAATACGAGAAGCATCAATATATGGTATACCATCTATTGATATAGGAAACAGGCAAGAAGGTCGTTATAATGTGGAAAACTCGAATAATATAACACATGTTGAAGAAAATGTTACTGAAATAACTGAGGCGATAGATAGTCTAACAAACAGTAGATTTGAACCACTCTATCTTCATGGTAATGGTGACAGTGAAGATAAGTTTATTCAATCAATAGAGAATGATGGAATATGGAATATGGAATATCAGAAAAAATTTATTGATATAGGAAACTTGTAATAAATAACAGGAGTGAAAAAATGTATAATGATAATCGATTTATCATATTGATTCCTGCTAGAGGTGGGAGTAAGGGTATACCTAATAAAAATATTATTAATGTCAAGGGTAGACCATTGATTGATTTTACGATTTCCGAAGCATTAAAAAGTAAATATGCTGATAAAATAGTAGTTAGTACAGATTCACATAGTATTGCAAAAATTGCAAAAGATTGTGGTGCTGATGTTCCTTTTTTAAGACCAATTGAATTAGCAACTGATAAGAGTAAAACAATTAACACAGTTACTTATACTCTTGAGAAATTAAAGGAATCAGGACAACAATTTGATTATGTTGTATTATTGCAACCAACACAACCGTTAAGAAAGAGTTTTCATATAGACGAAGCGATTGAGTTAATTGTTGAAAAAAAAGAACAGTCACTTGCAAGTGTTTCTTTAGTGAAAGACCATCCTATTTTAATGAGAACAATTAATGAACAAGGACAATTGGTTAATTTGCTAAAAGAAAATAGTACGGTAAGGAGACAAGATTTTAGTACATATTATAAGATTAATGGATCTATTTATATAAATAAGATAGATGCAAACTTAAACGTTAATACTAGTTTGAATGATAATTCCGTGCCATATATAATGGATGAACAATATGATTTGGATATTGATGAGCCTTTTGATTTGGAAGTGTTGAAGTTGTTAAAAAATTATTCGGGAGAGGATCTGTATATGCCTGAAAAGAAGCAGTTGTTTTCAATAAAGGCAATGAAAGAGAAAATTAATGAAAATAATAGAGAATTTATTGATAATTGCTTCATACCTTTCTTTAAAGACTGGAACACTAAATATAGGGAAGGACCTATAAAAGATAAAGCACCGAAAATAAGTATACAAAAAATTAAAAAGAGAGAAGATTTGAAGTTTATAGGAGAAAGAGCAGTTGGATTTTATGTGATTTTAACTGACTACATTGAAAGTGAATGGGAAAATCGCAATGTATGTAAGTTTACTTTGCAAGACAAGTGTGAGGTAAAAGCTATTTATCGAGGCGAAACTGGAGGAAATGGACGGGAACGTTTAGAGAGTCATCTTTTTAAGAAACAGTATGATAATAATAAAGGCAAAAAAACTTCATATAGCGTATGCTTAAAGCTTAAACAAGGTGGGCAAAATGGTCAAAATATAGATGAAGATGAAAAACTTAAAAACTCTAGCTGGTATGTAGCATTTTTTGTATTGAGTGGATCAGATAGCACAATACGTAAGCTAGTAGAAAAGGCATTTGATGAAGTGTATGAAAAACCCATTTGTAGTCGAGAAAATTACATAGCAGTCCCTAATCGATAGGGATTTAGGAGTATTACGAAGTTTTTAACCTACTGCAAGAATCTGAGCAAGTAAGTGCAGGTAGAAAGCAATTGTGATTAAAAAGTGATAGTGAATATCAAGCGTTCTATCAAAAGAAATATCAAGAAGTAACGAAGCATCAACATAAACGAGCTCTCGTCTTAACCGCAAGAAAATTAGTACGATTTTTTTTCGCTACTAAAAACCAATCAATTATATATTGCACCTGAAAGGGGAGAGCGTTAAGCAACGCTCTTCCTTACAAAATCGGGGTCTATCACATCCGAATTTTGTAAAAGTTTGTGGGGTTTCTTTAATGAATCCTTTTTTAAGCTTAAGACACAAGAGAGTAAAAATAATTTCCAATTCTTTATGATTTTACTCTTGACTATTTACCACTGTGCTTTATAAAGATATTATTTAAGACTAATAATTTTCACACCATTTACTGCTTCCTGAAGTTCTAACCTAGGCACTAACCTCCCAACGGTAATATAAAAATCCCCATTACCAACTGGTGTTGAAGTCTCCCTTTCTTTAAACTTATTAATATTATCAATAAACCAATTTCTTGTATCTGGCATTGGTAAAACGTGAAGCTCCATAGGTCCAACAAAATAATATAAAACATAATCAGCTTGAGTATAAATAAAACACCCTGGAGTTCCTTTACTTTTATTACTAACCGTCTCTAAAAAGTAATTACCCGTACCATAATACCTATCACCTTTAATTTCAATGGTAGTGGTTCGTATCTCTCCCCTGTTATTTTTCCATTTCCATATTAAATCGATATCAATGGCTTGATAAGCACCATCGTCTTCCACATTTAATACCTCAACTGTTTCTGCTTTTGAGTATAGGAACTGTTCTATATCATTTGAAGCCTTTTTGGCTACACTCATACCATCATTCATAGAATATTGTTTCCTGCTCATATAATTCCTCTCCTTTGTATTATTTAAATATCACATTTGATAAAATATACCTTATTTTCTTTTAACTCCTATTATACAATAATTATCTGTTTTAATGTAAGCATAAGATAGTGCCCACATTCCAAGCATCGATTAAGTGGCAATTAAATGTAGTATCGAATAAGATTGCCGATAAGAAGGTACTTTTGGATACATTAAAACATCCCAATTTTTCCATTGTAAAATCTAAAGAATCATTTTATAACATGTGGGCAGATATCGTCTTACAAGAACTGAAAAGGATTATATATGCGGAAATAGTAGAGTTTCGATTTTCGTTTAAGCATGATACGGATGAACCAAAAATAGAGGACCACATTATTCGATTGCTGGAGTTATATAGTCCCGGGCAAATCTATTGTCTTTTTTGGATGGCAATTAGACAAGCAGATAATAATCGAACGTCCGGTACATGGGGCAACTATACGTATCATCATATAGACTTTATCCTGAAAAAAGTGGAAGAAACCGAGAGCAAAAAACAGAAAATGAATGAACCAATCAAATCATTTGATTACCCAAGAAATTTGAATACAACGCTATTGACCAATATTTTCTTTCAAGAAGTTGCACGTGAGTCAAATTGGTTTGATAACCGTATTCCTGGAAAAGAGCTAGTTGGTTTACATGATAAAAAAATACCATTTTATGATGACTTGAAGGATAGAGAAGTACAAACGTTTAATGGCTTAGGCATTATGGAGATCAACTATTATTACTTTACTTCTTATGGCGTAGTGATTAATGATGGGTTAGTTGATTGGTTATTTGCAGATGAGAAAACGCTATATTCTATTGCTCAACAAGTAGGATTTAGCGGTACGGAAGACGTATCAGAATCAGCCTATCTTCATTTGAATGTTCCATATTATATACACGAGATTTATTCAACTAGGTATCTATTGAGTTTGGTTCAATTTCTTGTTGATTCTGAATATGAACAATATTTACCACCAAAAGATGCAATGTATAAAGATAGATTAGAAGGTGAATTGCACGATAACGAGCATATTCCCTTTTGAAATAATTATTCAACTGAATTATTGCTCATAGTTTAGTAGTAATATTAAAGCTATGATTATAATTAAATTAGCACAGAGTGCATGATTGATAGCAGTTTGTTGTATTGGAATTTATTTTGACTTACGGAAAGGGTAGCACACATCAGATATTGGTGAGTGCTACTCAACTTGGTTTGTTTATTCGATCATATAAATGGTTAGAACTCGAGAATATTGTTCGCCAAAACAGATTAGCTACTCGTAGTATGAAATGTGTGGTTTCACAAAATATATGCACAAGCTCTTGAGTCTCCTATCTAATGGTTATCGAGAAGCCATAGAATCAATCTCTTAGCATCCCCATTCTAACTACGAACACTCTGATGTGAAAGCCTATATTGATGCGGCGTGGTGCCAATCAATTTCTTAAACACATGTATAAAATAAGATGTACTACCCAACCCTACACTTTCTCCAACTATTTCAATAGGTTGGTCAGTTGTCTGTAGTAATTGACATGCTTGCTTAATTCGACGAATGGTAATATATTCGGTCAAACTACTCCCTGTTTCACGTTTGAATACTCTTGATACATATGATTTAGATAAGTGTAGCTCACTTGATAATCGATTCAAATCAAATGACTCCATATAGTGTTCTTCTATCCAGTGCATAATCTTCTCTGAATAGTGAAGGGAACGCAATTTGTTAGTAGAAGTTGCATCGCATTTTACTTCATTCATGTTGGAACGGATACATGAGAGTAATTGCATAAGAAAAAGTTGGCTATCTTCTTCCCAACTACTAGTTTGTAATGAGTTTTGAAACGTTTCACAGATCTCGTATATGTAATTATAGGTATTTTCTAAATCAAATGCTTGTGGCTCATTAACTCCATTTTGCAATTGTTTTAATAGAGTATGAAGACTAGGGAATAAATGCAAATGTTTGCCGAGCGTTAACGGATCAAAGTGTATGACACTACGCTCATAAGGAGTGCTCGGAGATACTTCCACATTAATTCTATGTAATTGAAAAGGTTGAAAAAAGAAAAGCATCCCTTTTTTTATTTCATAAGTTTGTTGATTTACAATGACACGCCCTTGTCCTCGATGTACAAATAATAATTCACAGCCTTGATGCCAGTGATAAAATCCTTGAAAATCTCTTTCAGAAACCCGACGATGCACCCAAGTAAACGGATTCAAATCAATTTGTTGAAATAAATGGTTCATTATATCCCCTCCGTATTGAAAAGATGATAAAGTATAGATATTCTCTTCATCATACTATACTTCAGTAAAAAAATTTTGTTTTAAAATGTTTTCATGTAGAAGAATGTGGTGCTGGTGTTTTATATATTGAACAATTAAAGGACTAGCCAATAAACTTCTGTTGCATTGATTAAGAGTTAATATTAACCAAATAGACTGAGTGCAACAGAGCGATATTTTTGTTTATTATACAACAACTTTTAGGAGATTTCTCCAGTTATAATATAGGTGAAAAATAAAAAATTTGTGAGGAGGGTGGACGTATGGTAGACACTAGTGATCGTGAATATTGGTTAAAGACCATGTTACAAATTGCTGATCCAGTCCTAAATTCTTTAGCGAATCAACAATTGAAGCAACTTATGCCTGTAGAGGCTAATACGGAAGGTCGAAAAGATTATAGTCATTTGGAAGCGTTTGCTAGATTAGTTTGTGGGATGGCTCCTTGGATTGAAAGTGGTCCTGAAGAAGGAAAGGAAGGAGCGTTAAGAAAGCAGTATGCAGAATTAATAAGAGATGGAATAAAAAATGCAACGGATTCGCTATCACCAGACTATATGAATTTTTCAGATGGTCATCAACCTATTGTTGATACGGCTTTCCTTGCTCATGCGTTAGTACGTGCACCTAATGAACTGGTGCAGAAACTAGAGCCGAATGTAAAGCGTAACATTGTAGAAGCTTTAAAACAAACACGTAGTCGCAAGCCGCATTTCAACAATTGGTTGTTGTTCGCTGCGATGATTGAAACGGCCTTATATTTGCTTGATGAGGATTGGGATCGAATGCGGATCGATTATGCATTGAAGCAGCATGAACAGTGGTATGTAGGTGATGGAATATATGGAGATGGTCCAGCGTATCATGCGGATTATTATAACAGTTATGTGATTCAACCGATGTTGGTCGACATTGTAAATCATCTAGCTCATCTTTCTCCTGATTGGCTTGAACAGAAGTACAAAATCGATGAAAGAGCAACAAGGTATGCGGTCATTTTAGAGCGTAGTATTTCACCAGAGGGTACATTTCCTGTTGTAGGTCGTTCGCTAGCATATCGTTTTGGAGCATTTCAGCATTTAGCGCAAATGGCTTTGCAGCATAGGTTAGGCGATAGCCTCAAACCAGCGCAGGTACGATGCGCATTAACAGTAGTTATGAAAAGAATGATAGAAATGCCTGGTACTTTTGATGATGAAGGATGGCTCCAAATTGGTTTATGTGGTCATCAACCGGATATAGGAGAATTTTATATTTCTACGGGAAGTTTATATTTGTGTGCGACTGTTTTTCTACCGTTAGGATTGTCAGCGGAGGATCCTTTTTGGCAAGGAGAAGAAGATTGGACAACGAAAAAAGTATGGGCAGGGCAGCCGGTGTCAATGGATGGTGCTTTACACTGATATTTAGCTAGCTTTTTTGTGTAAGAGGAGTTTATAGAAGATACAGTTAGAAAATAAGTCTGTAAAACAAAAGTTAAAATGATAACGCTATCATTTTGAAGGGGTAGTGTTCATCTTTTTAAGAAAGGAGAAATATATGGCTAAGCATAATGTCGACATAAGTGCGAATGGAGAAGCTACGGTAAAAGTTAAAGCGGTTAACTCCAAAAAGAGAACATCACAACTGACTTGGTATGTTTTTCTAATCCCAAGTTTCCTAGGTATATTACTTTTTATGGTATATCCTATCTTCGAATCTTTAAGACTAAGTTTTTATCAATCAAATGGGACAATAGAAACTTTCATTGGTCTCAAAAACTTTCAAACGGTTTTGACATCAGGTCCGTTTTGGAACTCTGTTTGGAACACCTTTTATATTGGGATATTTCAAATAATAATTACAATCCCGTTAGGTTTTATCTTTGCATCCTTAATAAATTCAACTGCGAGAGGTAAAAACTTTTTCAAGGTTATTTATTTCTTGCCAAATGTAACGTCAATTGTTGCAGCAGCAATGATATTCGCATTTGTACTGCATCCTGAAATGGGGATAGTAAACTATGTTCTAGAATCCGTAGGGTTACCAGCACCGAAATGGTTATCAGATCCTTCAACATCTAAATGGGCAGTAATATTGCTAGCAGTTTGGCATTGGATCGGGTTTGTTATTATTATTTGTCTTGCGAATTTGCAAGCAATCTCTCCTGAAATGTATGAGGCTGCAAAAATTGATGGAGCAAGTGGTATTCAGCAGTGGTTCTTTATTACCATTCCTAACATGGCTGGCACATTTGCCTTTTTGTTAATCACTGGATGGATTGGAGCATTACAGCGATTTAACGAGGTGTATGTTTTAGGAGGACCAAACGGAAGTCCTGCCAGATCGATTCAAACAATGGGAGCCTTTATTTATGAGCGTGGCTTTACTGGCTTTGAGTTTGGTGTTGCTTCCGCTGCTACGTACATTATGTTTATGATTATTCTTGTATTTACATTTCTTAATTTAAAAATTTCGAAGATGAAGCTTTAACAGAAAAGAGGGGAATATATGTTTAAAACGATGACCCACAAAAAAGCTGAAAAAATAACAATGTATGTTAAATTTACCGTTCTCTTAGTCTTTGGAATAATCCTAATGGCGCCGTTCATTTGGATGGTTAGTGTAGGATTTGACCGTACCGCTAATATAGCGATGCCATTTCCTCCACGTTTAATTCCTGAAGAAATATCAAGTTTTAACTTCGGAATCGTGATGGAAAATGGACGATTAATACAATCCTATATTAATTCAGCTATTGTTACGATTACGTCCGTTTTAATAGGTGTATCGTCTTCCCTTTTGGCTGGATATGCATTTTCAAAAGGGAGATTCAAAGGCAAGAAAGTCCTTTTTGTTCTTGTACTTTGTACATTAATGATACCGATGGAACCTCGATTGATTCCATTATATAAACTGTTTAATTCTGTAGATTTATTAAATACGTTTTGGCCACTAGTATTACCACCAATTATTAATGGAATGTTGATTTTTCTCTGTAAACAGTTTTTTGATCAATTACCAGATACATTGAGGGAAGCGGCACAAATTGATGGAGCAGGGGAATTTAAGATTTTCTTCAGAGTCTACTTTCCACTTGCGGGGCCCATTGCTGCGACGATGGTGATTTTAGCATTTATTTGGAGTTGGAATGACTTTCTCTGGCCACTAGTTGTATTGAATAGTCAAGATTTACACACGGTCCCACTTTATTTAGCTAGTTTCTCCTTAGAGAATGGTACTAGTTTAGGAGGACTTACAATGGCTTTAGCAACCGTAAGTGTACTGCCTATTATTGTTTTATATTTGTTTTTACAAAGATACATTATCCAAAGTATTGCCTTGAGTGGAGTGAAGGGTGAATAAGCAAGTATTAATTAAAAATGCATATATCAGGAGGTAGGACAATGGTTAAAAGATTATTAAAAAAAGATTCATTGTTGACGCTGGTGCTTCTGTTTTTGTTTATTTCCGTTCTTGCAGGTTGTAGCTCTGGGTCAGATGAGAACTCTGGAGCTAGTGATAACGGAGAAACAGCAGGTGGTGATTGGGATGGGCAAAAAGTTAAGGTTCAGTTAATAGGTGACTTTTCAATGGAAGATTCAACAGATCCGATTACAGGGGAAACGACTCCGGGATTGACGAACTTGAAAGAAGAGTTTGAAAAGCAACACCCTGGTGCAACGGTTGAATTTATTCTAATGCCTTGGGAAGGTTACACAGAAAAAACACAGTCGATGTTAACTTCAGGTGATGCGGATGTTTATCAAATGCCTGGTATTGCTGATTTTGCAGCACAAGGTATATTAGAACCGCTTCAACCATATATTGATGAAGATGATGAATTTAGTACAGATATTTTTATTGATCAACAAGTAGAAGGTTGGAAAGCTTTAGGACCTGATAGTAGTGAACTAGAGATTTTTGGTTTACCGTTCTTCGGTGATGCGCGCTTTATTACGTATGATAAGAAATTATTTGATGATTGGGGAGTAGAATATCTTTCTGACAATCCAACCATGGAAGAAATTCATGATAAAGCTGCACAAATGACTGGTACGAATCCAGTAACAGGTGAACAAAATTATGGTGTTTGGTTCCGTGGAGATTGGTCTTCTGCCTTTACATTAATTAATGCGGCGGAAGGAATAGATGGAAGATGGGGAACAGGTTTCGCATGGGATGAAGTTGAGTTTGAATTTGATTCTCCTGAAATGCTTGAAGCACTAAATTGGTTGCTTGATATGCAAGAATTAGCACCGGAAGGTATTGTAAGTAACCAAGGTAATGAGAAATGGATGACGCAAGATAACAATATTGCCATTATGTTAAGCACGGGGCCTGGAGAATTAGTAGAACAAACCCAAGCTCAAGGATTAGAAGATCGCATTGCTATTGCACAAGAATTTAAGAATGAAGAGGGAATGGGTGGTTTATTTGCTGGTAGTCCATTAACCATTGCCAAAGATAGTGAAAACAAAGATTTAGCATGGGAATGGTTAAAATTTGCTACTAGTGATTTTGCTCAGGAATATTTCTATGAAACTGGTGCATTTCCATCTGTTAAATCGGCACTTGAATGGGAAAGTGTAAAGGAACATGAAGAATTGTTAGGCCCTGTCTTTGAAGCGATGGCAACACCATATATACCAAGATATCATTGGGCAGCAGGGCAACCAAGATTTATCCTAACTTCAGAGGTTGAATCTGCTTTAACCGGTAAACGAAGTGCTGAAGAAGCGTTGGAAAAGGCTCAAAAAGAAAGTACGGAATGGTTAGAGAATAGATAGAATCATTGAAGTATCCATAGGAAGGAGGGTATATTTATCCTCCTTCTTATCAATTAGTGATAGTCAGCACTACATTATTTCAGTCTAAGAAGGGGTGACAACGATGGTAAAAGGGTTATATGTTATGAACCAAGATGCATTTGAATGGGTATACCCAGAAAAAGTACGGAATGAAATGGCGAAGTTATCAGATATCGATCGGTTACCGATGAACACAGAACAGCTTCGACAAGATCTGTCCGTCTTAAAGGAAGTAGAAGTGATTTTTTCTGGTTGGGGTGGCCCTAAGCTTGATCAGCGATTACTTGATGCAGCACCAAATCTAAAAGCTTTTTTTTATGCTGCCGGATCGCTCAAAAATATCGTAACAGACGCTGCTTGGGAACGTGAATTGTTAATTACTAATGCAGTGAAAGCAAATGCTATCCCGGTTGCGGAATTTGTGTTATCACAGATCTTATTCTGTTTAAAGAATGGTTGGGCATTTACTAGAAACATAAGAAGGACTAAACAGTTTCCACAAAAACCTTTTATAATCCCAGGTGCATTCGGAAGTACGGTTGGCATCATTTCACTTAGTACTGTAGGTAGAATGGTGTGTGAGCTACTGAAGCCTTTTGATATTAAAGTTTTGGGATATGACCCATATGTAAAAGAAGACGAGGCAAAAAAGTTAGGTGTGGAGCTTTGTAGTTTAGAAGAGGTTTTTAGCAAATCAGAGGTAGTTTCTTTACATACTCCGTTATTGAATGAGACAAAGGGAATGATAGGGAAAGAGCATTTTGTTCAAATGCTTCCAAACGCTAGTTTTATTAATACATCTCGAGGGGCTATCGTGAGAGAAGTTGAAATGATTGAGGTTTTGCAAGATAGATCAGATATAACGGCTGTCTTAGATGTTACGTTTCCAGAACCACCAAATCAACAATCTCCGCTGTACCATTTAGAAAATGTCGTATTAACACCACACTTAGCAGGAAGTGAAGGGAAAGAATGTGGAAGATTAGGTTATTATATGCTAGAGGAGTTTAAGAGATATATAAACGGTGTTCCTTTACAATGGCAGGTTAAGCAAGAACATTTTCATGTTTTAGCTTAAGTATAAAGGAACACTAGCTTGCTTTATTTATGAGAAGAGTGAGAAGGTTTGTTGCTTGGAGAGCTTATCTTCTGAAAGTGACCGTTTCTCTTTAGTGGACCGAACTATTATAACCGTAGCGTGTGCAATGCCTACGGTTTTTAATAGTATGTTTTTATACCTGATCACTGATTGTACCAACTACACTATAAAAAAACATCAATGCCTAAAGAAAGAAAAAGAAATACTGTCATCACACAGCCAGCCACAATTCCTTTCACTTTGTGCTTAGGTCCAGAAGATTTGATTGCGTATTGGAAATACAGGATGGAACCAATAGTAATAAGCAGGAATTCGACTAGAATACTTGCAGGTACAGACTGCCATAGTCCCAAGCCAAGAAGCGGAAAATCACCTACATTGCCTGGCAGAATAGCTATATCTGGTCTGTGAACAATCAAGTCTAACACCCAGTGGCTAAATATAACAGCACCGATAATCACTCCTGATTTTTTATCCCATAATTTAAAACTAATAAATCCAAAAAGAAGCGAAAGTATTAGTGCCCCGACTAAAGAATGGGTGTAGAATGCATAAATCATCATACTAGCATAACCACCCTCACCGATAGGTTCCATATATTCCAGTCCGGCTAAATCAAATAGAATATAGAAGATATCAAGTAATTGGGTACTGACTAGTAGAGACCATAGTGGTAATTTTGGTGCTTTACTTTTTACTGCAGCGGCAACGCCAAAGTGACCTGCGAACATAATAAACACCACCTCAAGTATGGAGGATAGTTCATATCATCCAATTTTACTTATAATTATAACGTAATGAGGCATTGTTAAATGTAAACTTTTGATTAAATTGTTCGTATGTTAGAGTGTAAATCACTATTCTTAAGCTATACGACAACGTAAATCAGTATAACTATTCATCAAAATTATTTACATGACAGCAAGATGAAGTTTGTAAGCTAGTTAATGTGGAGAGTATGGTTAAAACCTTCATTCAAGGGTATATAAATAAAACAAGAAATTGTTCTTTTTACCCTGTGGAGGTTTGAAAGGATTAGGCGAATTGGATGTAGTTGGACTAAATTTCAAAACGAATACAGCCTATTTATGTGAAGTTACGACGCATATTAGAGGTTTACAGTACGGTAATAATTTGGAAACAGTCCAGAAGATTAAGAAAAAACATGAAGTGCAAAAAGAATATGCAAATATAATTCTATCCAATTTTTCTAATAAGGTATACATGTTTTGGTCTCCTTATGTCCAGATAGGGTATACAACGAATGAATTAAAGAAGATAGATATGTTAGAAACGGTTATTAATAAAGATTATACTGCTCGCTAATGAAATGAAAGAAATTGCTGCTAATAATACGAATGATTTAGGGAATCCCTTTTTGCGGACATTGCAAATCTTAGAACACTTACGATGAGCTATCAATTCCATACAAGGAGATGAGCATATGAGGGGAAAACTAAGAAGGTTTAGTATTGGGGATACGGTTAGAATAAAGATCGATTTACAAGCGGGAGAAACATATTATGATAGTGTGACGAATGGTAAAGATGTTTTTACACTAAGAATGAGCACCAATTGCGGGGAAATTTGTCAAATAGCTGCCTTCACAACAGTTGGATACCAATTGGATATTGATGTGCTTCACACGTATACAGATACAATGCTTGAACCAGTGGATAGACCTGGAATTTATCAGAAAGACGTGGAGACAATTGTAGCGAAAACAAAGATTGCTTTTTATCGAAAAAAAGTAGATGAAGCCCTTGAACAGAAACTATATGAAAAGGATCCATTGGTGCTTCAGAAGTTAGTTGATGAGTATAGGAAGTATGTGGAGCAGTTAGAGACAGAAGAGAGTTAGAATCAATCGGGTGATTATTGATCCAGTATTTATGCTCTGGATCAATTAATTTGTGAAAAAACTTATAAAATGCCCCCTTTACTAAAGATATCCCTGCTTGTTTTTTCGTGCCAAACATTCGTAACCTCCACTAATTATCCTCCAAACCACAAATCATGTTAAAATAGTCGGTATGCGACAACGTAAATTAGCCTCAGGAGGGTTATCTAGAATATGACTGATTTTTCTACATTAACTCCATATGAATTAGGAGAAACGAATCAACAAGAAGCAATTCCTTTTCTATTAGCTTATTTAGAAAAAGGGGAGGATAACGAAAAAAGATTAGCAGCATCAGCTATTGCAAAACTTGCCAAACAGTTATCAGATGAATGTAAAGAAGCTCTTCCGTTCCTTTTACAAAACTTATCATCTGAGCAGTCACAAGTACGTCAATATACGTTAAAAGCGATCCATACATTAGCTTTGAAAAAAGGTGACGTGACGAAAGAAGATGTAGCGTTAATTGAAAAGATAAAAGAAACTGATCCAAAAGAATACAATCAGTCCAGTGCTCGAAAGATTATAGAGCAGTGGTCTTCAATGATAGAACGTGGAGAGTCAACTGTAACGAACCAACCTGCATCACAAAACTCGCCATCTAGTACAACCAAAAAAGAAATCGAAGAGGCCGAACTAGCAAACACTCAAACAACGGTGGAATTAGTATCTGACGAACAAGTAGATGCTCCTTATTTTCGTGCTCTAGAGGCTAAGGGAATAAAGTTAAATGAACCTCAGTTACATGCTGTACGCCACTTTAACGGCTCTTCTTTAGTGTTGGCTGGTGCAGGGAGCGGGAAAACACGAGTTCTTTCAACAAGAGCAGGCTATTTGATTTCTGTACATAAGGTGAATCCCAAACAAATTCTACTACTCACATTTACCAAAAAAGCTGCAGAGGAGATGAAAGAAAGAATCGCGGATTTGCCAGGGCTTAGTCAATCATTGGTACGTGGTATTACTAGTGGTACTTATCATTCTATCTTCCTCAGAATACTAAGAAGTCAAGGAGATAACCGCAGAATATTATCATCGGAAAGGCAAAAACATACTTCCTTGAAAATAATTATGAAGGAATTACAAATGGATGACTATGAGCCAGAGTCATTACTGGAGGTTTTGTCACATTACAAAAATAATATGACGCAAGTTCATCAGATTCCGGTAAAATCATCGGTTGATAAGGAAGTCAAAAAAATATTGCAAAAGTATGAGCAAATGAAACAAACGAATGGTTATATGGATTTTGATGACATCTTATTAGATGCTTACTTTTTTCTACGGCAAAATCCGAATTATCTCAGATTGCTTCAACAAAGGTTTGCATACGTATTATGTGATGAGTGGCAAGATACCAATCCGATACAATATGAATTAGTTCAAATGATTGCCAAACTGCAAGACAATCTATTTGTGGTGGGAGACGATGACCAGACGATCTATGAATTTAATGGTGCCGATTCCTCTATCATTTTAAACTTTACGAAAGATTATCCGAAAGCTAAAACCTTTCATTTAAATATTAATTATCGTTCGACAACAAGCATTGTAGGGTTAGCAAATAAGGTAATAGCGTTTAATGAAAAACGTTACCAAAAAAAGTTGAAAGCAACGAAAGAAAGAGAAGATGAACCATCTTTTCTCCGGCTAGATTCGTCAGATCAAGAAGCGGAAATGATTATCGAGAAGATGTTGCATGATGTGAAACAAGGGAAACGGTCATTTAGAGATTTTGCGATCCTTTATCGCACTAATAGTTATAACAGAGCAATTTTTGACCAATTAGTATTAAAGGATATCCCTTTTGTTATTTACGGGGATTCGAATAGTTTTTATGAACAATCGGTGGTAAAGCCTGTGATTGACCACTTAAGATTAGCGATGGACGGGCAAGATATCGAGGCAGTTAAAGGGGTATTGCCTTCTCTTTATTTGAATCGAGAGAAATTGACTGCATTCATTCAAGATAGAGAACGGTTCGATCCAAAAGAAACATTACTAATGCATGCTATTGATTATCCAAATTTAAAAGAATTTCAAAAAAATCAAATCCTTCATCGAATCAAACTGATACAAAATTTGAAAGATATGAAGCCGATAAAAGCTGTACAAGCAATTCGAAAAGTATATGACAAATATTTAGATGCCCTTCAAGAGAAAAACGTTACGGTACATAAAGAAATGTTAAAAGAAACGCTTTTCGAAATAGAATCAGCAGCTAAACGCTTTGATACTATCCATAATTTTTTAGCTTTTGTAACGGAAATTATTACAAAGAATCAGCAGATGGAAGAAATGCGCAAAGATCTTAAAGTAGATGCAGTTAAACTAATGACGATTCATAAGTCAAAAGGACTGGAGTTTCCGGTTGTTTATTTGGTTGGTGCTTCTGAAGATATTCTACCACATAGTTCTGTTGAGAATGGTCAGGAGATAGAAGGTGAGCGTCGTCTTGCATATGTCGCTATCACAAGAGCGGAAGAAGAATTATATGTTAGTTCACCTGCCCAATATCGAGGTGGTAAGGTAGGAGCTTCGAGATTTATGAAAGAAGCGTTCTCCATTCCTGAAGAACAAACATCGGAAAAGTCTCGTGCGACAAAGAGGGTTTCAATTAACAAAAATCCATCTAAAAAATCAGCTGCTACTGTACCTAAACAAACCGCAAAGGTATTAGCATGGGACTGTACTAGTGTTACCTGTAATGCTTGGATACGGATTACTTCACACGAAGATACCATTCAAGAACAAAAACAATGTCCCATTTGCGGTGAAGCGATGGAACAGCGTGAAAAAGAAGTAACAGTGAAGCAAAAATGAGTATGAGGAACATTTGGAAAATCCATATATAACCATTTCAATTCGAGAAATAGTTATTTTGAATGATCTATCTATTGGTGAAGAACAGCCAAATTTCTCTTTCTTATTCTGTTCAGGCTTAAAATATGATGAAATAGTCCGATAGAATAAGGGAGGGGGAGGAATGAAAGTGAAGCAGGTGTTAACATTAGCGGAAATTTTACAAGGATATAAGCAAAAAGAATTTTCGCCTATTGAGATCACAGAAATGTATCTCGACAGAATTGAACGAGTGAATAAGAAGATAAATGCATTTATTACCGTTTCATCAGAGCATGCATTAAACCAAGCTAAGACGACTACAACTGAGTGGATGAAAGGCTATCAGTCCCTACCATTACAAGGAATTCCTATTTCCTATAAAGACCTTATTAATACGAATGGAATTGTCACGACGAGTGGTTCTCAGATTAATCAACAATATGTACCACATTCAGATGCAGACGTGGTTCGTCAACTTGATCATGCAGGAGCTATAAATCTAGGAAAAAATAATCTACATGAATATGCTTTTGGGATTACTTCAACCAATCCGTTTTATGGAGCGGTGAGAAACCCTTGGAATGTTGATTATATTCCGGGTGGATCGAGTGGAGGTTCGGCTGCTGCAGTAGCGGCTCACTTAGGAGTTGCTTCAGTTGGTACAGATACAGGTGGCTCTATTCGAATTCCAGCTGCTGCAACAGGTGTTGTTGGTATGAAACTTACTAAAGATAGGCTGAGTACCAAAGGGATTCAAGGAATTTCCTGGTCATTAGATCATGTAGGGCCAATGACATTGAATATGACTGATATGGCAATGATGCTAGAAGCTTTAACGAATAAACCATATCAGAAGCACTGCCGTTCAGATATTCGCGGCTTGAGAATTGGTGTACCAACTAACTTTTTTAATGAACATATAGAGCCAGAAGTGTATGATTTATACAAAAAGGCACTTAAAGAATATGAACAACTTGGTGCTATTTTAGTAGATATTGATTTACTATTTGCAGAAGAAGCTAGCAATCTTGTGTTTGTCCTGGCGATTGCAGAAGGTGGATATCTTCACCGTGACAATTTGGCTAATAAGATCGATCAGTTTGGAGAAGATGTCAGAGCTTTATTGGTAAGCCATGAACAATACACAGCGATGGATTACATACATGCATTAAATAAGCAGGAACAATTCAAAAGCCAAGTCGATGAATTATTTGTAAATGTTGATGTCATCGCAACCCCAACATTGCCTGTAAGTCCGCAACGAATTGGTGCTGAAATGGTGAAAACAAATGGACTTGAGGAAGATATCTTCTCGTGTATGACAAGATATACACGTTTATTTAGTTTAACCGGACACCCTGCATTATCGATTCCTATGGGACTAACAGAAGCAGGTTTACCAGCAGGCTTACAACTTGTAGGTCCATATAATCATGAATCTGTTTTAGTGAGAGCTGGCTATGCATTTGAAGTGAATACACTAGTCGATTTTTATAAACAACGAACAATTAATGCTGAAAATTTATAAATGGAGGGAATAAGATGACCAATTATATTTTAGAACAAATTCAATCTGAAAAATTGCGTAAAGTTGTAGAAATGGGACCGATCATTAGTGAATTATTGCAAAAGGAAAATATCTTAATTGGAATTGTTGATATGGAGCAATATTTGTATTATGCACCTGGAACTACGCTAGATGCACAAGTAAAAGTAGGGGACCCTTTCTATGAGCATGATTTATTTGGTCAAGTGATCAAAAATCGAGAACGAACAGTGATTAAGACACCTCCAGAATACGGTGCTCCGTTTAAAGGGGTGGGCATTCCGATTTTTGATGAAGGAGAACTTGTTGGTTGTATCGGGATTGGAATTAGTCTCGATCAAGAATATGAATTCCTGGATATTATTAATAACCTTGAAAGTATTTCGGATGTTGTACAAGACAAAGCACATACCATGCTGGCACAAACAGAGCAACTTTCGGCAACGACAAGAGAGATCGCTACATATGCGGACAATGTGGAGAAAAACTCTAGTGAAATTCATGAAGTGACACAAATTATCAATAATATTGCGGAGCAATCGAATTTACTTGGATTAAATGCTTCAATTGAAGCAGCGCGAGCTGGAGAGCATGGTAGAACATTTTCTGTTGTAGCAGATGAAATTCGAAAAATGGCATCAGGTTCTGCAGAAGGCTCACAAAAAATTAACGAGGTAATTAAGGATACCTTGAATAATATTCAAAAAACCTCTGAACAACTTTCGGAATTAGCTCAAGCAGTAGATACACAAGAAATGGATGCAGAAACCTTTTCTAGTACGACGGAAGAACTAAATCAAATAACTAATTCGTTAAAAAGACACATTGAAGTGTTAACAAATGATGTGAATGAATAGATGATTATTTTTTTAAAGCCCCCTCGTTAATGAGAGGGTTTTTAACTATTATATACCTTACTTCATCATTCAAAATAATTGACCTTGTAAATATCGCGTGATAATATACCTATCTGACTTTCTTTTTTAGGTATTTATTACTACTGATTTTGAACGCTATTGAATAAGTGAAAAGAATCATTTTGAAGACAGAGAAGGAGATACATAATGAAGAAGCAAAACAAGTTTTTTTCTATTAAGAATTGGAGTTTAAAAACAAAACTATATGTTACATTCCTACTTATTTTGTTAGTGCCAAGCATTGTAATTGGAATTAGCTCATATCAAAAAGCTCAAACAGTATTAGGTGATTATATTATTGATACAGCTTTAAATGGTATTGTACAAGTAAACGAAGAAGTGAATGAAACATTTGAAACAAAATCGACCGATTTAAACCACTTGACCGACGAAATTGATCGCGAAATGTATGCAGATAAACAACAATTAAATAAGATGTTGCATCAATATATACAATTTCATCCAGAGGTAATGAACATCTATATTGGAGCGGATACAGGTGAAACAATGATTGAACCATCACATTCATTACCTGATGATTTTGATCCAAGAGAACAATTGTGGTATGAAGAAGCAATGGCTGATCAAGAGGAAGTGATTATTACAGAGCCTTATTTAGATAAAGCTACGGATGAAATGGTTATAACGGTTGCGCAAGTAATGAATGATGGTTCAGGTGTAATGGGAATGGATATCAACCTGACTAACTTAGCTGAGATAACGAATGAAGTACACATAGGTGAAGAAGGATATGCCTTTATTCTTGACCAAGACAATACGTATCTCGTTCATCCACATGAAGAACACGGTACGCAGCCTGAAGGAGATTGGACAGAGAAGCTTTTTGATCAGGATAATGGAAAATTCACTTATTCACTTGATGGTGATGCAAAAGAAATGGTGTTTGCGACAAATGAATTAACAGGATGGAAAATAGCAGGAACGATGTATACGAGTGAACTAAAAGATGCTGCCCAAGGGATTATGCTCATTACGACTATTGTGATTGTTGTAGCAGTAATCATCGGCTTATTCGTTGTCATTATGATTACACGCTCTATCACCAAACCATTAAACTCGTTAACTTCTAGTGTGAAGAAAATAAGTGAAGGAGATCTAACAGACTCATTAACAGTGGAGTCAGAGGACGAGATTGGTCAGTTAACCTCAGGTGTACAAGATATGCAAAATAATTTGCGGAATATTATTCAACATGTTTCACAAACATCAGAAAACTTAACTGGTCAAAGTGAGGAACTAAGCCAATCAGCTAATGAAGTAAAAACAGGCACACAACAAATCGCAACAACGATGCAAGAACTTGCTTCTGGTTCTGAAGCACAAGCTAATAATGCTAGTGATATTTCCGAAGTGATGGATTCCTTTGCAGGACAAATGCAGGAAGCGAATGAAAATGGAGAACAAATCTATGCTTCTTCAACAGAAATGCTAGATATTACAAGAGAAGGTAAGCAAGTAATGGAGGCATCTCTTGAACAAATGTCAAGTATTACGGAACTTGTTCAATCATCTGTTGAAAGAGTAAAAGTGCTTGATCATCATTCGCGAGAGATAACAAAAATAGTCTACGTCATAAAAGATATAGCAGAACAAACAAACCTTTTAGCGCTAAATGCAGCGATTGAAGCGGCTCGTGCTGGTGAGCATGGCCAAGGTTTTGCTGTCGTAGCAGATGAAGTTCGTAAGCTGGCTGAACAAGTGGGTGAGTCAATCGGGGACATTACGACAATTGTCGATAATATCCAAAGTGAAACAACTGATGTCGTAACATCGCTCGAAAGTGGATATCAAGCTGTTGAAGAAGGGAACGAACAAGCAGCAGAAACGATGACTTCATTCACAACGATCAATCAATCGGTTGAACAAATGACAGAAAATATCAAATTAGTAATTGAACGACTAGCTACTATGTCATCGAATAGTCAAGAAATGAATGCCTCTATTGAAGAAATTGCTTCTATTTCAGAAGAATCAGCAGCAGGTGTAGAACAAACAGCTGCCTCGGCCCAACAAGCAAGTAGTTCTGTTGAAGAAGTGGCAAATAGTTCTAACCGACTTGCCAAACTATCAGAAGAACTTAACAGTTTAATCCGCCAATTTAAACTATAGGTGAATGTTCGAGAAGGCGTGTCTCACGGACAAAACTCAGTGAAAAGGAAAAGTTATGTCTATGAGAGAGGTTCTCATGGACAAAACTCGGAGAAAAAGAAAAGTTATGTCTGTGAAGAGGCTCTCACGGACATAACACAGAAAAAAGAGAAAGTTATGTCTATCAGAGAGGCTCTCACGGACATAACACAGAGAAAAGAGAAAGTTATGTCTATGAGAGAGCGTCTCACGGACATAACACAGAGAAAAGAGAAAGTTGTGTCTACGAGAGAGTCTCAACGACATATCTTCAATCAAATTAGTTGTTTTAAAGCAGAGCAGTTCATTCTAGAATTCTAATAGTTACTTAACAGGAGAATCGATCCATACAACCTAATGTTGCATGGTCGTTTCTCCTGTTTTATTTGTTAGTATGTAGATTTGTTTATTTCGAAATATCCTTTTAATCCTTAGTAAGTGTAAGCATATCATGTTGGTTTCAGATGCCTAATCATTGCCATGATGAGTGTTATCATACCTGTTCCAAATCCTGATATCAATAAAGGGGCAAGCAAAAACTGTATTAATTCATTTTGTATGACAAAACTCGTAAGCATGACAACCATACATATCACAGTAAAAATACTGACTGTTAAAATTCCTATCCACTCACTTAAGTTATGGTTTTTTTCATGAACTATAGTGATTTTATCGTCCTTAAGAATAGGCAACTCTAATAATTGAGGGAGATAGTCCTCTAACCGTCCCTTGACTTTATTTAGACGTTTCTCAGCTAATTGTCCTTTATCAATATGACTTGCGTATGATTCACTCGTTGTTGTTAACGAGTATTTTTCATCTACAGATGACAAGGTTCCATCTAAAGTAACAATGGATCGAAAAGATCCTGCAACAGTCGGTTTTAAAGATAGTCCCATCTCTGTTATCATCGATATTAGTCTCTTCATCGTGATACTGGTTGGGTCATGTGAGAAAGATGCTTCTGATAAAAGTCTACTGAGACGTCGTTCTACAAGATCTTCACTGAGTAAATCATCGGTACTTTCACATATTCTCATTAACCCCTGTGTCATCTACTTCGTATCATTATTGCTATAAATAACTAGGAAGCGTAACATCCTATCTCGTTCATCATCTGATAAATAACCTACTGATCCAAAATCAATAAGTGCAACTTCTCCATCGATTGTTAACATGATATTCCCAGGGTGTGGGTCAGCATGAAAAATACCAATCATTTCTGAAAGCCATGATACAAATTGAATTAATAAGTCTAAATCCACTGTCATTTTTTGTTTTACATTAGGTCTCAAAATTTTAACTACCACTTTCTCTCCAGTTAACTTAAGTGTTGCTAGATGAACTTGTCCTATAGAAGCTGCTACGATTGGTTGCATATCAAATGATTCATAGATATCATCAATATTACCAATTTTATTATCAATTATTTTTTTAGTTCATGTTTGTGGAGAGGTTGTACTTGATCATGTAATTTGGAAAATGCATGAATGTAATTGCTAGGTAAAATATCTTTTTTTGTAGATAATACTTGCGCAAATTTAACAAAAACTCCCCCCATGTTATCTAGAATCTTAGCTATTACATACGGAAGTTTTGCGTGATCTTGTTGAATCAAATGATTTAAACCTTTTCTGGAAGCTATCCATAATAGTTGAATCATTCGCCTAAACCCGCGAATTTTATTCACGATATATAGAAGTGGGTTAGCTTCTTGAAATTTTTGAAATTAAAAAGGCAAAGAAGCATGTATGTTTAACAAGCGATAAATATGATCAACAGCGGATAATAGATAAACATTACTCTTAACACTTCATTAGAATTAGACAGATTAGCAATTTGATTAAAGTATGTAAAAGTAAGCACAAGTGTCACGATGGTTGTACTAAATAATACAGCAACAATTAGCCTGAGCTGTTCATTTTTAAATGCCTTGATATTAGTTATTATAAAATAAAAAATGAGAGCAGCGCTCATGATGCTGCTCAAATAAAATTGCTCTAGAACTTGTACCAACACACTGACAACTAGTGAACTCACCAAAGATACGATTATTTTATGGTTCGTGTTAAATAAAGAAGTATGTAAGATAAATACTACCAAAGAAACAATTAGACACTAAAAAAGAACATATTCGATTCCACCTAGCTACTTTGATTATAGTTTAATATAACTTGCTTTTTGTGAAGAAACGAATTCTACTAGCAAAAAAGCAACTTTTTTCTCTAGTGTATTATGAACATATTTTTGAACAGGTATTCCGATGTGAAAGAAACCAATCTCTTATTTACACAACAAAATCACTATCACCCATCTCAAACTTTCGAATCGTTTCAAGAGGCTGTGGTTTTGCTAACAAAAAGCCTTGAACAATCGACACACCTATTGATTTTGCCACTTCCAAGTCTTCTGGTATTTCAATTCCTTCTAGCACAAATTTAGTCCCTGTATTGAGACAATAAGTTGCGATGGAGCTGACCATTTCTTGTTTTCGGGTTGATTTCGCTAAATGCTTGGCAAAGTAACGATCCATTTTTACATAATCTGGTTCAAGCTCAACGATAGCTTGAAGAGAGGAAACCCCTTTGCCGACGTCGTCTATGGCAATTAAATATCCAGCAGATTGCAATTTGGATACAGTTAAGCCAAAAACATCTATGCGTTGATTTATTTCGGACTCGTTTATTTCGATGATAATTTGACTTGAAGAGAGGTGAGTTTTCATCATTAAGTCATTTATTTGTTGCAGAAAATTAGGATTAGCAAGGTTGGAAGGGAATACATTAATTAGGATTTTTTTGTTGCTACATGTGTCTTTAACGATAGTGTTGTAGTAAAATAATGCCTTTTTTATCGAACGCATTTCCAACTCAAAGAAGCGATCGGTATGACTAGCTTTTTCAAAGAGTATTTCGGGATTGCTAAATACCGTACTTCGAAGTAATGCTTCGTATCCAATTGGCGTTAATGTATGCAAGTCATAAAGCGCTTGGAAGTGATGTTCAAATTTTTCATTATCAATTAAGTCGTTCACTTTTGCAATAGACATTTAGCCAGCCTCCTCGACGATGAAATCGCAACTTTTCTTACAAACCATTGCTACAATATACCTATCATTTTACACTAATACCTCATACTTTTCTACAAAAAATGCGAATTTTCGAAGAGTTAATCATGATTTTAAACGTTCTGATGAGTTTTACTAACAACCAGTGAAAGTGTAAAACCTCTATTGATTAAAATCTCAATTTTCGGTGTTTTTCTATCGATAAAACAAAAGAAACCAGCGAAAGGAGCGCTGGTTTTTATCTGCTATTTTAATGTCGTTTATTTAACCAAAGTACACCTGATTTAGCTAAGCGTGGTAAGAATCCAGTTAATGCTCGACTATACATGTTACCGAAGCCATCTGATTTTCCAAGTGAACCAAGTTGTCCTTTCAGCTTAATTGCTTTAGGCTTGCGTGGTTCATTGCCTGCCAATACATCAGATAGAATATTACCAATATCTTCTCCTTGAATCCCTGCAAGTTGTGCACTTGGTGAATGTTCGGAGGAAACACAATCTCCTACGACATATACGTTAGGATTTGTTGGGACTTGATAAAAGTCATTTACAATAATTTTGTCTTGGCGATCTTTTTCAAAAGGAAGCGTACGAACTAAATAATGTGGACGTACACCAGCAGTCCAGATGATGACGTCACTATCGATTCCTTCGCCGTTATTATAAAAGATTCCTTCTGCTACTAACTCTACATTACTATGATGTAATATCGTAACGTTATTTTTTTGGAACCAGTCTTCTACATAGGTTTGAATCTTCTCGTCGAATGCAGAAAGAACAGACGATCCACGGTCAATAAGACGGATGTTCAAATCAGGTCGACTTTCTCTAATTTCAGAAGCAACTTCAATCCCACTTAGTCCAGCACCAACAACAGATATTTGACTAAAAGCTGGTAAGTTATTTACTTTAATCCCTGTTCTACGTGCTTTCTCGATGGTTTGAACACTATCTGTATATTCTTTTGCACCTTGAATACCATGATAATTATCCTCACAGCCAAGGCCGATCAGTAAGTAATCATATTCAATAGGTTCTTCATTGTCTTTCAAACGGATTAATTCATTTTCTGAGTCAATTTCCACTATTTCACCAAATTTATAGGATACTTGGTCATGAGTAGGAAAGGTGATGCGTACTTCTTTATCACCTTTCGTTCCTGCGGCGATTGCATAAAATTCTGTTTTTAATGAGTGGTATGGATTTTTATCGATTAATGTAATATGTACATCTTCAGGTATACCATTATTGATTAATTGGTGTAAGGCATTCATTCCACCATAGCCGCCACCAATAATTATTACTTTTTTCATTTTCAAAACCCCTGTCCATCATAGAATCAACTTGTCATACTTGCCTATTATAAGATTAACAAAATTCAACAAATAACACTATCAAAAAGACACAAAATGTTCATAAAACGAAATGGGAATATTTTGATTTGTTTCATGTATAGATGTATTATATAGGTATGTAAACGCAAACAAAACGAGAGGGGTTTTCGTGATGGAATTAACGGATATACAGCAATTTACAGATAAGGTAAAAGCAAATGTGCAGCAGGTAGTTGTTGGCCAAGAGGAGACGATTGATCTTCTATTGGTAGCAATGATTTCCTCTGGTCATGTCTTATTGGAGGATGTACCTGGTACTGGTAAAACCTTAATGGCAAAGTCACTTGCGAAATCATTATCAGGTCAGTTTAAACGAATCCAGTTTACACCAGATTTATTGCCAACAGATATTACAGGTATTCACTTTTATAGTCAGCAAAAAAGTGAGTTTGAGTTTCGTGCTGGTCCGATTTTTACGAATGTTTTATTAGCAGATGAAATTAATCGTGCAACACCAAGGACACAATCCAGCTTGCTAGAAGCGATGGAAGAACGTCAGGTAACGATTGATGGTAATACACACCAACTTAGAAGCCCCTTCCTCGTTATTGCCACACAAAACCCAATTGAAAGCCAAGGAACATTCCCGCTGCCAGAAGCACAGTTAGATCGTTTTTTACTGAAAATTAATCTTGGCTATCCTAGTAGAGAAAATGGATTAGAAATCTTGAAGCGTTTTAAAGATGGTAATCCACTTGAGACATTACAATCAATTGTTTCTGTTGACGATGTCGTGAAGATGCAATCGATATATAGTGAGGTAAAGATTAGTGATGATGTTCTCCGTTATTTAATGGATGTTATTGAGGAAACACGTAGTCATGATCATGTAGCACTTGGCGTTAGTCCGCGTGGAAGCCAAGCATTATTAAAAGCAGTTCAAGTATATGCTCTATTACAAGGAAGGACATATGTCATTCCAGATGATGTGAAGCAGATGGCAAAGCCTGTTTTAGGTCATCGAATTGTCCTTCGTCAGCAAATTGGTGTCCAACAAGGAGAAATAGACAAAGTAATAACCGAGATTTTAGCAAAAGTGACGGTCCCAACAGAAAAAGAGAAGGAATGGGTTAAGGGATGAATATAGCTTGGATGATTATCGTTTTAGTGCTGTTTGTTTTGTTGCAAGCTGCATTATTTAGCAAGATCGGCTTGAAGGGAATTAGCTACAAGCGAGATTTTAAAGAAAAGGCCGTGTTTGAAGGTGAATCGATTGAAATGGTAGATCAAATCGCTAATAAAAAAATGTTACCTATTCCATGGATACGTTTAGAGTCAAAAATGAGTCCGCATTTGTTGACGAGTGCAGGAGAAGGTGACATGTTCCATCGCACTTTGTTTAGCTTGCTTCCTTATCAAAAAGTTACAAGGCGCCATCAGTTAATTGGCGCAAAACGTGGTTATTATCCATTACATACTGTTTCTGTCACAACAGGTGATGTAGTCGGTTTTGGTGAAGTGTTTGATTCATTTGAAGCACATACAGCAGTAACTGTTTATCCACAGCTTTTGCAGCTTGATGACATTCCTCTTCCTTCCCATAGCTGGTTAGGTGACATAACGGTTAAGCGGTGGATCGTAGAAGATCCCTTTTTACAAGCGGGGGTGAGGGAATACCAACAAGGTGATCCATTGAATTCGATTAACTGGAAAGCAACAGCAAGAACACAGGACTTACAAATTAATAAAAAAGATTTTACTGCTGATCATCATTTACTGATCTATGTGAATTTTGATACGAATGAAGATATCCGTATGCCGATTGAAGAAGCAGACTCCATTGAAAAAGCCTTATCCTATGCTGCTTCATTAGCTAATTATGCAATTAAGCAAGGTGTTTCAACAGGATTTGGTTGTAATGGCTATTTTGTCGAACCGTTTACGAATTCACTTGAAAAAATAAAAGATTCAGTCCGTATCCAGCCGTCGAATAGTAGTCAGCAGATTTCTTTTATTTTTGATGCGATTGCTAAGATAAAAATGGACCGGAGTCGCAATTTTCGTGCGTTTTTACAAGAAGATATTGATCAAGGCTTAACGAAAACAGATGTGATTATTTTTACGATCCGTGTAACGGAAAAAATGGAGAGACAAATTGCTCAATTAGAGTCATTAGGAAATGCAGTGGAAGTCGTTATCATCCAGGAAGGAGTGGGAGAATGACCACCACAACACATCAAAAAGTAATCTGGCACGGTTTCGTTGAATTTATTGGCTTTTTCCCGGTTCTTATGTTGGTGGGTGTATTGTTTTTTCATGAACCAGTGCAATACCTTTGGTTTGTCTGTTTATTTTTGTTGTTTGTGTGCGGCTACACTGTTCGCCAGTTGCTACAAAATCGTTGGTTTGTGATAGGTATGATGGCTGTTATAGCAATAGTACTCCATATCGTTATGGCGCCAACTATATGGGCAATACTACTAGGTGTTATTGTTGGTTTCGTTGTTAACTACCGAGGTATTCAGCATGCAGAAAATGACTGGCATGCTATTTTTCCGATTCGCTTTTTCTGGATGTTATGTATGCCGCTTTATTTTGTCTTTTATCTTATTTTTCGATACACGAGTTCCTTAAGTGATTTTCAACATTGGATTAGTGTAGCAGGCTTTATTTTTATTGCCATTTTATTATTTATGACCAATCAAGATCATTTACAAAAAGAATCACTAGCAAAAGGGAAGAAACGGATCGGACCGGAAATAACAAAATTAAATCGTGTCTATTTAGTTATTATGCTACTTATTGTGTTTGCTTTAACGAATTTTCAAGTGGTACAGTCTGCGTTATTCCATGGCTTACGATCTATTATTCAATCATTTGTATGGTTTGTTTCTCTATTTGGAGGTGGTGAAGAGGTTGTGGTGGAAGAACCATCACAATCAATGGAAAGACCAATGCTACCTAGTGAGGAAACAGACCCATCATGGATTCGAGAATGGGTCGAGACGATTACATATGTTATTGGTGGTATTCTAGTTGTTTTAACGGTTTTATTATTTGTTGCAATGTTGTTTAAAAAGTTTCGTAGATTTGTGATAAGAGCGGTAAGAGCACTTTGGCAAACGATGCAACAAGTATTTGGTAAGACCTCTGATCAAGAGACACATACAGATTATCAAGATGAAAAGGAAAGTTTAATGGATTGGAAGAAATGGCGAAAGGAAAATCGAGAAAAATTGTATTCGGTTGTGCAACGGGTAACGAGAAGAAAACCAAAATTTAATCAATTATCGTCGGAAGAGAGGGTCCGTTTTTTATACAACAAGCTTGCTAGTGAATTGCGAGAAATGGACAAATGGCATCCATCACTAACTGCACATGAAGTGCTATATTTAACAGAAAATCGAGAAAAGTTGAAGCAATTAGAGAAGTGGTATGATGATATTCGTTATGGTCAAAAAAGTATTGATCACGAAACGACTGTGAAGCTGGAGCAATTGTGGCAAGAATTAAATCAAAAATAATTGTTGAGAATAATTAAAGATATAGCGATTCCTTCCGATAATAAAGATAACGAATAGAGAGAAGGACGTGAATGTAGAATGAGAATTAATGGTTTTGCCAGCGGTATGGATACCGATCAAATGGTTAAGGACTTGATGAAAGCAGAGAGTGTGCCACTTGAACGTATGCAAAAAGAAAAGCAAGAACTAGAATGGAAGCGTGATGATTACCGTTCTATTAATACATTATTACTAGATTTTCGTAATTCATTATCAGATATGCGATTAACGACAAGTTATCGTGCTCGAGAAACTTCTTCAACAAATGAAGATCTTGTTTCAGTGACAGCTAACAGTTCGGCAAGCCAGTCGTCATTTGAATTGTCCAAAGTGGAGCAATTAGCGACTTCAGCTTCTTGGACGAATAATGAGGCGATTTCCGGAAAACAGTTAGATGCAAGCCAATCATTATCTAGCCAGTCAGATGCATTAAATATCGAGTGGAAGACAGGTGAAGTATACACAGATAAATTCGTCGGTAGTGATGATACGTTTACGTTAACTAATACGCCTGATTCTACGGAAGCAGTAAGTGTGAAAGTGAATGGACAAAGTTATAAAGTGGTAGATAATGAGTCAGCTTTGGATGCTGATTCTGTATTATTAGTAAATAATGAATTGAAATTCGCTGATGGAACAATTAAATCAAGCGATAGGATTTCGGTCGAATATGCTTCTAATACTGAAGAATCTGGGCAATACGCTGTTTTCTCTATTGGGGCAAACACTTCCAAAGGTGAAACACATGAAACGTTTATCATAACAGGCGATGAAACATTAAACCAAGTCGTAAATAAAGTGAACAATGCAGATATTGGCGTCTCCATGATGTATGATTCCTTCAGTGATAGAGTTTCGTTAAGAAGAACAGAAACAGGTGATTTTGGCGCAGACGAAAAAGAAATATCTGTTAGTGGATCGTTTATGACTGAAACTTTAGGATTTAATGATACAAATGCAACATATAGCGCTGGTCAAAACGCAAAATTCACCATCAATGGTCTGGAAACAGAACGCGCAACAAACAATTTTCAAATCGATGGTGTTACATTTAACTTGAAGAAAACTTTTGAATCAGATGAAGCTGTCACTGTCAATGTTTCTAACGATACTGATGCTGTTTTTGACAATATTACAGAGTTTGTCGACACATATAATACATTAATCGATGCCATTAACGGGAAAGCAACAGAAGAGTATTATCGTGACTATGAACCACTTACAGATGAAGAAAGATCAGCTCTTACTGATAAGCAGCAGGAAGACTGGGAAGACAGAGCGAAAAGTGGATTATTAAAAAATGATCCGATTCTTCGTGATGTGTTGTCCAGTATGCGTACCGATTTTTATGCACCTGTAAACAATGCTGATTCAGCAGGCACATTTAATCAGTTAGCGGCAATTGGTATTACAACGACAAGTGATTATATGAGTGGTGGTAAGCTGGAGATAAAAGATGAAGCTAAATTGCGTGAAGCTATCGAGAGTGATCCACAAGGGGTAGAGAATCTATTTCGTGGTGATGGTGATACGTACGAAGAGCAAGGCATTGCTCGCCGTCTAACAGATTCTGTTAATAGTGCAATGGACAAAATCAATGAACGTGCTGGCCGAGCAACATACACAAATCAGCAATTTACATTAGGACGTAATTTAGATCAGGTGGAAGACCAAATTCAACGATTCCAAGATCGTTTAACACAAATTGAAGATCGTTACTGGCGACAATTTACGGCAATGGAGAAAGCTATGGCACAAGCAAATGAGCAAGCAGCTTATTTACAGCAACAACTTGGTGGAATGATGCAATAATCAAAGTAAGTTAGGAAGGAGTCAGAAGATGGATGTAGCATTATTATCTATTATGATGAATCAATCTCAAGTAAAGCAGCAAGCCAATGTTTCGTTGTTAAGTAAAGCGATAGATCAAGCGGAAACGCAATCGACAGATATGATCAAAATGTTAGAACAATCTGTGCAGTCGCACTTAGGTAGTAATATAGATATCAAAGGCTAACAATCTACTTTATCACGGTACATGTGTCCGTAAAATCCCCCACTTCAAGGTTCAAGTGAAAACGAGGAAGTTTACTGGGATAAACAGATGCTAACGCCCTGATAAGTTTCGCTAACAATCATTGGGAGTAAAAAACTCTAAATGATTGAAGTCTTGCTTTATATTCTAATAGATCTTAATCATAAGGAGATGAATTTTGTCATGGAAGTTGGTAAAATGATTACAGGATCTCCACTCATGCAACAGACAACAGCTACCTTGGGAACTACTACAATGGCAAGAGAACGATCCAATAACGATGAACAAGTGAAACAACAATTATTGTCAGAAAATGGTGAGTTAAATAAAGAACAATTGGTAGATATGATAGAAGGATTAAACTCCTTCTTAGAACCTTCCAATACAGGAATTAAATATGAACTACATGAAAAATTAGATAGATATTATGTGACAATCATTGACCGTACAACAGAAGAAGTGGTCAAAGAAATTCCACCGAAAAAGATGCTAGATGTTTATGCATCGATGGCAGAGTTGATGGGATTTATTGTCGATGAGAAAATATAGCAACTTGTAATAGAGGAGCGTGAAATCTATGGCATATCAACAGTATCAAGCGTATCAAAATAATTCAGTTAATACGGCAACACCTGCGGAATTAACGTTGATGTTATACAATGGGTGCTTAAAGTTTATTAAACAAGCGAAGAAGGCTATGGAAGATAACAACTATCAAAGAAAAAATGAAATGATTCAAAAAACACAAAATATTATACGTGAATTAATGGTTACGTTGGATCAAGATGCACCTATCACGAAGCAAGTGATGCCATTATATGATTTTGTTTATCATGCGCTAACACAAGCAAATGTAAAAAATGATTCAGATCAACTAGAGCAGGCTCGTGAAATTATGGAAGACTTTCGCAATACATGGCAAGAAGTAATTAAGCAGGAGCGTATTCGTCAGCATGGTCAAGGTGCTAATGCATAATGGAGGCATTAAAACAGTACATAGAAAAGACGCAAATCATGCTACAGCTATTAGCACAGCCGCTAACGAATGAACAACGGGAACGTGCGATAACGAAGATTGACCAATTAATGGAAGAACGTGGTGAGCTGACAAAAGATATTAAGCCACCTTTTTCTAAAGAGGAAGAGCAATTAGGTAAAAAAGCTATTGAACTAGATAACCAGTTTCAGCAGCAACTAGCTAATCTTTTCCGTCATATTAAGAAGGATATGCGTAATGCCAAAAAGCAGTCACGATCAAATCATTCTTATTTGAACCCGTATAAAAATGTTGCTAGTTATGATGGTAGATTTTTAGATTCCAAAAAATAATTGCTAGATTTGTTAAAGACTCGAATTTGATCGGGTCTTTCTTTGTTGCGGTGCAAAAGTCTGTAGAACGCCTACTTTAGATAAATTGTTATAAAATTGTTAAATAATTCTGAATTTATTTACATAATATTCGTTTAACTTTTACAAAGTGTGGTATTATATATATATATAGCTTATTAAAGCTTGATAGTTTGAAAGGAGGACACTTTCATGAAATACAACATCCGAGGAGAAAATGTAGAAGTGACAAGTGCAATGAGGGAGTATGTAGAACGAAAAATAGGTAAACTAGAAAGATATTTTGATACTCCACCTACTTCTGATGTAAATGTAAATATAAGTGTCTATAATGATGAGCAGCAAATCGAAGTAACGATCCCGATGACAAATCTATTGCTAAGAGCAGAAGATACTAATGTTGATTTATACGCCGCGATCGATCTTGTTGTTGACAAACTAGAAAGGCAGATTCGTAAGCATAAAACAAAAGTTAACCGTAAGTTCCGTCAACGAGGTGCAGCTAAACACATTTTTGCCGAATTAGAAAAAGAGGCAAAAATAAATGAGGAAGCACAGGTTGATGATGATGAAATTGAAATTGTCAGAACAAAGAGATTTGATTTAAAACCGATGGATTCAGAAGAGGCAGTTTTGCAAATGGACATGTTAGGACACGCATTCTTCGTTTTTGAAAATGCTATTACCGGAAATACTAATGTTGTTTATAAACGTCGTGATGGTAGATATGGCCTGATCGAACCAAGTTAATATATGTGTAAGAAAAACCCGTTTCATTAAGTGAAGCGGGTTTTTCCATTTATTACGGCGCAAATGTTCGTAACCACAATTAATTGAAATCTGATTTTATCACGGTGCAAAGGTCCGTAAAACCCCCACTGATTGAAGTCACTCTTTATCCCCCTTTAAATCAAGTTATACTACATTAGCCCTATCCTTATGCCAATAGTACTGAAAACCCAGAGATTCTTTTACCATATGGAGAAAAATTGCTATACTGAAACAAAATTCGTTTTGAAACGTATATAATATAGAAAGAGGTGATAACCGTGGGATTGTTTAGGCGAGCACTTAATATAATGAAAAGCAATGTACATGTTAATAAGAAGGATTTGCACAAAATGGAAAAAGACATGGAGCAAGTTATACGCGAATTAAAAGCCAAGCTTGATACTAGAAATACAAAAATCATGCAAATTGACCAGAAAATGATCGAACGACAAGGGCAAATAAATAAATTTACCAGATATCAAGAAAAAGCAACACAACCGGCAGATACACAAAGATTTGAATTGCAAAAAAATCAAGCACAAAAAGAATTACAAGAATTAGAACAAAATAGAATAGAAATGCAAAATAGTAAACAACAAATGGAAGCAGCTTATGACCGCATAGTGGGACTGCAAGATGATAAAAGTAACTATTTGGAAGTGATGGAGATGGAAGCGAAAACTAATAAGAATATGGCTGAATCAATTGCGAGTGTACATGAGTATGAAGAACGAGTGCGTCGTGAATTAGCGGAAGCAGAAGCATTATTAGAGTTAAGAAAAGAACATTTGTAACCATTAGTAAAGTTTTATGGAGCGAATGTCCGTCATACCTCCAAGTATAAGTGGAGGTATGACGCTAATTTTCTAATAAGCTTTCCTACCGATTAATAGGAATTGAAAATCCTGCTGATTAAAGGCTCACTTTACGATAAATATGACAATAAAATAGAGGTGAACGTATGTTATTACATTATAAATGTCCTAGTTGTGGATCCGATATGCGTTTTGATAGTGAATCAGGGCGTCTGTCCTGTGACAGTTGTGGCAGACATGAGCATATAGATACATATGAGGATGATTATATTACGCAACAGTTTGAAGAAGATGAGGCAAAGGAATACCACTGTAAAAATTGTGGCGCTGTTGTGTTAACAGATGCAGATACTACATCAACATCGTGTAGCTTTTGTGGAGCTGGAGTTGTGCTGGCAGATCGATTGACAGGGAAGCTTGCTCCCACTATGGTAATTCCTTTTACTATTAGTAAGGATGAAGCAATGCAAGCCTTTAAGAAATGGTGTAAAAATGGAAGATTGACACCAAAAGGATTTATGACAGCTAATCGTGTGAAAGGGATCACTGGTATGTATGTACCGTTTTGGATGTATGATCTAGAAAATGATGTGGAAGTAGAAGCAACAGCTACTAAGGTTAAAACATATCGCCGTGGTGACTATCGCTATACCGAAACACGTTATTATGACGTCTATCGTGATATTGATGTAAATTATTTGAAAGTACCAGTAGATGCTTCAGAGAAGATGAATGATGAATTAATGGATAAACTAGAACCATATCATTACAACGAATTAAAAGATTTTAAAACACCATACTTAGCTGGGTATTTAGCGGAAAAATATAATTATACAGATAAAGAGTTATTTGGTAGAGTAAAAGAAAAGATTAAGACATTTATAGATTCCTATGTGGCATCAACCATTTCTGGCTATTCATCTGTGCAATATAAGCATAAAGATATTCGCACAAGACAACGAAAAAGCTATTATGTATTATTACCAGTTTGGATGGTTTATTATGACTTTGATAAGCAAGAGCACACCTTTGCGATGAATGGTCAAACAGGTAAAATAGTTGGAAAACCACCACTCAGCTATGGGAAGGCAGCTTTATGGTTTTCTGGTATTGCTGGTGGAACCTTTGTAGTTCTTAAATCGATTGCGATGTTTTTAGGTGGTGGTCTACTATGAGAAAATTAGTACTTGTTTTTTTACTATTCTTTGCTTTTACTATTCCTGTTATGGCAGATGGTCAGCATGTGTATGATGACGCGGCACTTTTCACCGATACAGAAAAAGCAGAGCTAGAACAATTAGCAGCACAATATAGTGAAAAGAGTGAGGTTGAACTGATCGTCCTAACATCAGATGATATGGGTGGTAGGAATGCTACAGAATATGCGAATGATTTTTATGATGATGCGGGACCTGGCTATGACCATTCACACGGATCTACAGCTATTTTAACAATAAAAATGGCAGATACAAAACAGGATAGAGAAGTAGACTTAGGTGCTTATGGTGTTGCTAAGGAGCATTTATCAGATGAACGAATGATACAAATACGCGAGATGATAGCACCTACATTAACTGATGGGAACTTTGTGGATGCCGCTAAGCAATTTTTTGACAAAGTAGAAGAGTATCTAGAGGTTAATCCTAATGTCAATCCAGAAGGTATCTTTTTGAAAACTTGGTTTCAATTAGCGGTAGCGCTTGTGGTAGGAGCTGTAGTAGTCGGTTCGATGATATTTAATATGGGTGGTCGTGTAACGGTTAATCACGGTACATATGTTGACCAGCAAAACTCTCGTGTCGTAAATAAGCGTGATAGATTTATTCGAAAAACAGTTCACAAAACGAAAATCCAGAAAAATAATAATAAGAGTGGTGGCGGATTCGGCGGGGGAGGAATGACCAGTGGCGGTCATTCTCGTACCGGAAGTCGCGGTGGATTCTAATAAGTTCTGAAAGGATTGGATATATAATGAGTTTTTTTAGAGGGCAATTTGCTAATGTAGTAGAATGGGAAGAATTTAGAGATGATATGATTTTTTGGAAGTGGAATAACCGAGAAATCAAAAAAGGTAGTAAATTAATCATTGGGCCTGGTCAAGATGCTATCTTTTTCGATCATGGAAAAATTGAAGGTATTTTTAAAGAGCCTGGTCAATATGAGGTCGAATCAGAGATTATCCCGTTTTTATCTACGTTAAAAGGGTTCAAGTTTGGTTTCAATAGTGGTATGCGTATTGAAGTATTATTCGTTAACACAAGACAATTTGTTGTGAAGTGGGGAACAAAAAATGCGATCAATATTCCTTCCCCGCAATTGCCAGGTGGTGTACCAATTCGTGCAAACGGAACATTTAAATTTAGAGTGAAAGATTATTTAAGCTTAATTGAAAATGTTGTTGGTGTTCGCAATAGTTATTTGGTTGAAGATGTTCGTAAGCTTATTGTCCCTAGTATTGATCAGTTATTGATGAAATGGATTACTAGAGAAGGAAAAGACTTATTTAACCTGCAAGCTTATTCCTATGAAATTGGAGAAGGAATTAGAGAAGAATTAGATATGCGTGTTAATAAAGAAGGATTTGAAATTACCGAATTTAACGTGATGAGCTTTTCTTTCCCAGAAGAGATTCAAGAAATGGTGAAAAAATCTGCTTCACATAGCATGATTGGTGATATGGATCGTTATAAAGATGTCGCGATGACAGACGCCATCTCTTCTGGTAATTCACCAGGTGCCAATACAGCAACAGATATGGCTGGTATGATGATGGGAATGAATATGGCCCAACAAATGATGAACGGTATGAATCAAAATGGTGCTAATCCACAAAATCAGCAACAGCAAGCACCTCAACAACCACAACAATCACAAGCTCAACAAGGGCAGCAAGCAACAGACAATGGAGCAGGAGAAATTCCAAACTTCTGTCCACAATGTGGAACCCCGACTAATGGCATGAATTTTTGTGGGAATTGTGGTCATCGATTAGCATAGTTTACCAGGTAAGTGTAAAAAAACGAGTCATTTCATTTTATGATGGAAGTGGCTCGTTTTTTGTATGTATCATGGTGCATGAAGTTCGTAACCGTTGATTGATGAGTACAACATTTTTTGAAAAAAGGTTCATTTCTTTTTTTTCTAGTTCTATAAGGTGATAAAAAGTTCAATATTACTAATAAAAGAAAGCTAACCGACCAATGTTTTGTCTGTAAAATAAGTAAATCAACATTTTGAACATCTACGAACTCATGGTATAAAAGGAATAGCTCCTTAACATAGAAGGAACCTTTCCTTCGTCTCTGTAGAGAAGCAGTATCCTCCCCTCTTCCTACTGCTTCTCTACTCTTTTTTCAGATTGTTGCCATTTTTCTCTATCAAGTGTTATTATAGAGGGTGGAGAATTAATATAAGAAATATGGATGGATTTTATAATAAAGAGGAGCGGCTACAATGCGTGGATTGTTGAAAAAGGTATTTGGTGATGGTAATCAACGTCAGGTGAAGACGTTAGATAAAATAGCTACAGAGATTGATGCGTTAGAGCCATCGATCCAACAACTATCAGATGATGAATTAAAAAATAAAACAGAAGAATTCAAGCAACGTTATCAAAATGGTGAAGCATTGGATGACTTATTAGCAGAAGCATATGCTGTTATTCGTGAAGCAGCAAATCGTGTATTAGGAATGCGCCCATTTCATGTGCAATTACTAGGTGCAATAGCTATGCACAAAGGTAATATTGCCGAAATGAAAACAGGGGAAGGTAAAACATTAGCATCTACTATGCCTGCATATTTAAATGCACTAACTGGTAAAGGTGTTCATATCATTACCGTCAATGATTATTTAGCTGATCGTGATGCTCGAGAAATGGGAGAGTTATATGAATTTCTAGGCTTAACGGTCGGGTTGAATAAAAATGGTATGTCAAAAGAAGAAAAACGTGAGGCATATAACGCAGATATTACTTATGGTACAAACAATGAGTATGGTTTCGACTATTTACGAGATAATATGGTACTGTACAAAGAACAAATGGTACAAAGACCATTACATTTCGCCATTATTGATGAGGTTGACTCGATTTTGATTGATGAGGCACGTACACCATTAATTATTTCCGGAACAGCTCAAAAATCAGCGAGTCTTTATCAACAGGCTAACTCTTTCGTTCGCAATTTAAAAAATGAAGAAGACTACACATATGATGAAAAGACAAAAGGTGTTCAATTAACAGAAGAAGGAATGAATAAAGCGGAAAACTTCTTTAATATTGAAAACTTATTTGATATTGATAATGTGTCGATCACACATCATATTAATCAAGCATTAAAAGCACATGTTGCGATGCATCGTGATACGGACTATGTAGTGGAAGACGATCAAGTAGTCATTGTCGATCAATTTACTGGTCGTCTGATGAAGGGCCGCCGTTATAGTGATGGTTTACACCAAGCAATTGAGGCAAAAGAAGGCTTACAAATTCAAAATGAAAGCATGACGCTTGCTTCGATTACATTCCAAAATTACTTCCGTATGTATGAAAAACTTGCAGGTATGACGGGTACAGCTAAAACAGAAGAAGAAGAGTTCCGTAATATCTATGCAATGGATGTTATTGCAATACCTACAAACAATCCTATTATTCGTGATGATAGAGCAGACTTGATTTATAAGACAATTGAAGGTAAATTTCAAGCAGTTGTGGAAGAAATTAAAGAAAAATATCAACTTGGTCAGCCGGTATTGGTCGGAACAGTCGCTGTAGAAACATCAGAATTAATTTCTAAACTGCTGAAAAAAGCAGGTGTTAGACACAACGTATTAAATGCGAAAAACCACTATCGCGAGGCAGAGATTATTGAAAATGCCGGTCAAAAACAGGCAGTCACTATTGCGACGAACATGGCCGGTCGTGGTACAGATATTAAACTTGGTGAAGGTGTTAAAGAGCTAGGTGGACTTGCTGTAATTGGTACTGAACGTCACGAATCACGACGTATTGATAATCAGTTGCGTGGTCGTTCTGGTCGTCAAGGAGATCCAGGTGTTACACAATTCTATTTATCAATGGAAGATGAGTTAATGCGCAGGTTCGGGTCAGACAATATGAAAACAATGATGGATCGATTAGGTATGGACGATACACAGCCAATCGAAAGTAAGATGGTTTCGCGTGCTGTAGAATCTGCACAAAAACGAGTAGAAGGTAATAACTTTGATGCACGTAAAACAATTCTTTCTTATGATGATGTATTACGTCAGCAGCGTGAAGTTATTTATAAACAGCGTTTCGATGTAATTGATAGTGATAATCTTCGTGATATTGTAGAACAAATGATTCAAACTTCATTAGAAAATGTGGCAGATACGTATATGCCAGGTGACATTCCAGAAGAATGGAATATAGCCGGTTTAACAGAATATCTTCATGCAAATCTAGTGGAAGAAGAATGGATTACCGAAGCAGATCTAAAAGGTAAAGAAAAAGACGAAATCATTGATTTGATTATGACGAAAATTAGAGAAAAATATGACCAGAAAGAAGAAGAATTCACACCGGAAAAAATGCGTGAGTTTGAAAAAGTTATTGTTCTGCGTACAGTTGATACGAAATGGATGGATCATATTGATCAAATGGATCAACTTCGTCAAGGTATTCACTTGCGTGCATATGGACAAAATGATCCATTGCGTGAATACCAGATGGAAGGATTCGCAATGTTTGAGCAAATGATTGCGGTCATTAATGAAGAAGTAGCGAAATATGTTATGAAAGCAGAAATTCGTGAAAATTTGAAACGTGAAGAAGTGGTTAAAGATACGCAGGCTGTTGCCGGTGGAAGTGATCAGCAAAAGAAAAAAGTGAAAAAACCTTTTGTGAAAGGTGAAACGGTTGGCAGAAATGATCCATGTCCATGTGGTAGTGGTAAAAAATATAAAAATTGTCATGGACGCTAAGTTTAAATGAGGTGGAAAGATGGAATTAGTAGAGATTAAACAAGAATTAGAGAAAATGGCTAAGCGATTAGCGGACTTCAGGGGGTCTCTTTGACTTAGATTCAAAGAGAGCCCGTATTGCTGAGTTGGACGAAATCATGTCAGAACCAAGCTTCTGGAATGATCAACAAGCAGCGCAAAAAATTATTAATGAAGCAAATGGAGTGAAGGAGCTAGTCCAAGCCTTTGATAAAAATGAAGAAACATTAGAAAATGCTGAAGTCTCCTATGAACTTGTGAAGGAAGAAGGAGATGAGGACCTTCGAGCAGATTTAGAAAATGAAGTAGCAGAGTTAACAGAAGCACTTAACCAATTTGAACTATTCATTTTGTTAAGTGAACCATATGATAAAAATAATGCCATATTAGAGTTACACCCTGGTGCTGGTGGAACAGAATCACAGGACTGGGCAAGCATGTTGTTAAGAATGTATACACGATGGGCAGAAACGAAAGGGTTCAAAGTAGAAACTTTAGATTATCTCCCTGGTGAAGAAGCTGGAGTCAAAAGTGTTACATTGCTGATTAAAGGTCATAATGCTTATGGCTATCTTAAAGCAGAAAAAGGTGTTCATCGTCTTGTACGTATTTCACCATTTGATTCATCTGGTAGACGTCATACATCATTTGTTTCATGTGATGTTACACCAGAACTGGATGATGATATTGATATTGAAATCAATGCAGAAGAATTAAAGATTGATACGTATCGTTCAAGTGGTGCTGGTGGTCAGCACGTTAATACGACAGATTCAGCTGTTCGAATCACGCACATACCTACAAATACAGTGGTAACTTGTCAATCGGAAAGATCCCAGATTAAGAACAGAGAGCAAGCAATGAAGATGTTGAAAGCGAAACTTTATCAATTAGAAATCGAAAAACAAAGACAACAAATGGATGAGATCCGTGGTGAACAGAAGGAAATTGGTTGGGGTAGTCAAATTCGTTCATATGTATTCCATCCATACTCCATGGTGAAAGATCATCGAACAAATTACGAAACAGGTAATACGCAAGCAGTGATGGATGGAGAATTAGACAATTTTATTGATGCATATTTACGATCTATCATGGAATAAACGAGCAAAAGGGGAAATGCTCTCCTTTTGCTCGTTTTCATGTGGATGAAGTTTGTTAAGAGAAGGAGTATTAAAAATGATCACTAAATATAGAAGAGGGTATATTCCTTTTTGGTTACGTCAACTATTGGATTATGTCTATGTGTTAATTGGCTCGGCTTTCGTAGCAGTGGCCTTTAATCTCTTTTTACTTCCGAATGAAATTGCTTCTGGTGGAGTATCAGGGATTAGTACCATTACAAAGGCGCTATTTGATTGGGAACCATCAATTGTACAATGGTCATTAAATATCCCATTATTTATTGCTGGAGTCGTAATTCTAGGTAAAAACTTTGGTGTGAAATCATTGCTTGGAACCATTGTCCTTCCCTTTTTTGTATTTCTAACGCGTGATATTCCTACGGCTATAGAGGAACCGCTTTTAGCTGCGATTTTTGGTGGAATGTTGATCGGAATTGGGATAGGAATTGTGTTTCGTGGTAAAGCATCGACAGGTGGGATCGACTTAGCTGCACAAATTTTGCATAAATTCACTTCTATTCCACTAGGCATATGTGTCGCACTATTTGATGGGTTAATTGTGTTAACTGCATGCTTTGTTTTCTCATTAGAACAAGGTTTATATGCATTAATTGCCTTGTTTATTACGAGCAGAACGATAGATTTTGTTCAAGTTGGCCTTAATACCTCAAAAAATGTGGTGGTTATTACGAATCATCCAGAAGAAGTTCGTCGAATGATCTTGGAGGATATTGATCGTGGTGTAACCGTGTTTCACGGTTCAGGTGGATATACAGATGAGGAGCGTAAAGTACTTATGTGTGTTGTGCAGCAAAATGAATTTAGTAAAACAACAAGAGTTATTAAAGAAATTGATCCAAATGCGTTTGTCATTGTGATGAATGCGACGGAAGTACTAGGTGAAGGATTTAAGCGATAAAGCGAGGTTTCTGGTAATTGATGTCGAGACAGATCAGAAAATTAGCGAGCGTAATACCTAATGAACAACTCCATTAAGCATCATAATTATCCATAATTCGGTATGTGAGGGAATAATATTAACAATTTGAAATGAAATTGTAATAAAAAATAAGCTAAAAATTATCGAAAATGATGTTATAATGTAAAGTGTGAAAAAAAGAGTAAAAAAATCAATTCCGTTATTCGGGAAATATATATATCATTCGATAAAAAAGGTGAGAAGTATATGATAGAGATGCAAGATGTTTATATGACATATCCAAATGGAGTTGTCGCTTTAAATGGATTAAACGTAAAAATTAAAACTGGTGAATTTGTGTACATAGTAGGGCCTAGTGGTGCCGGAAAGTCAACTTTCACAAAAATGTTATTTCGTGAAGTTGTACCTACCACTGGTAAAGTTTTAATACAGGGGGTAGATACCTCAAAATTAAAATGGAAAGAAGTTCCGTACCACAGGAGAAACATTGGGGTGGTATATCAAGATTTCCGGTTGTTACCAAAGCTAACAGTCTATGAAAATATTGCCTTTGCTTTGGAAGTAATCGAGGAATCTCCTAAGAATATTAGAAAACGTGTAATGGAAGTATTAGACTTAGTCGGTCTTAAAAATAAGGCACGTTTCATTCCTGATGAGTTATCAGGAGGAGAACAGCAGCGTGTGGCAATTGCGAGAGCGATTGTAAACCGACCAGGTATATTGATTGCCGATGAGCCGACAGGTAACCTTGACCCAGAAACTTCATGGGAAATTATGCAAATATTAGAAGAAATTAATGCAAGTGGTACAACTGTTTTAATGGCAACACACAGCAAAGAGATTGTAAATGCTGTGAAGAAACGAGTTATTGCTATAGAAGATGGTATTATTGTACGTGACGAGCATCGAGGAGAGTATGGATATGAAGCTTAGTACAGTGAAGCGTCATTTAAAAGAGGGCGCTAAAAATACATGGCGTAATGGATGGATGACATTTGCATCAGTTGGTGCAGTTACAACTACATTAATATTAGTAGGGGTGTTTCTAGTATTGATGTTGAATTTGAATCACATAGCAAATGAGTTAGAAGGCGATGTTCAAATTAAAGCATTAATTAAACATTCTGCCGAAGATAATGATGTACAAGAAATGGAAGATGATATTAGCGAAATTAGTGGAATTGACACAATTGAATATCTAACCAAGGAAGATGAATTGCAGAATTTAATGGAGAGCTTTGGTCCGCAATCAAAATCATGGGGAATGTTTGAACAAGATAACCCCTTAAATGATACGTTTCTAGTTAAAGCGGTTGATCCACAAAATACTAATAAGGTTGCAGAACAAATGGAAGAACTTGACTTCATTAATAGTGTTAACTATGGTCAAGAATATGTCGATACGTTATTTACTTTTAATAAATATTCTCGAAATGTAGGATTAGTGCTAATTGTTGCGTTAGTATTTACAGCTATTTTCTTAATCTCTAATACGATTAAAATTACGATATTGGCTCGTAAAAAAGAGATTGGAATTATGAAACTAGTAGGTGCGACAAATAGCTTTATTCGTTGGCCGTTCTTTGTTGAAGGGTTAATTTTAGGAATACTTGGAAGTGTCATTCCGATTGGGATAATCCTTGGAGGCTATTATTTTATTACACAAAATATTATGGCTTTCTTGCAGCAATTTAATTTTATGAGAATTCTAGATTTTTATCCGTTTGCTATACAGGTATCCCTTATCATATTAGGTATAGGAGCTTGCATCGGAATCTGGGGTAGTGTCATGAGTGTTCGTAAATTCTTAAAAGTTTAATACAGATACGAGAAAAGTTTTGCTTGAGAGGAGAATTACATGAAAAGACTATTTCCACTTCTAATTATTTTACTAGTATCTAGCATTTTCACAGCAACTTCAGTGCTTGGAGAGACAACAGATAGTCTTGATCACAAGATCGGTGATTTAGAAGAAGAAAAAAATCAATTGGATGAAGAGTCTCAAACGAAAAAGAGTAAATTGGATGAAACAGAAGATAAGTTAGCTAGTAATAAAGGTCAACAAGAAGAGACAAAAGATGATTTGAATCAGATTAATAATGAACTAGAAGAGACACAAGCAGAGCTTGTACAAAAAGAGGAAGAAATCGCAGATACGAATAATCAAATTGCTGAAACGGAAAATAAGATTGAAGAAACAGAGAAAGAGATTAAGAAATTAAAAGCGGAAATTAAAGATCTAAAAAAAGAAATAAAAGAACTAGAAGAAAGTATTGAAGCGCGAGATGAATTATTAAAGAATCGACTGCGTTCCATTCAAGAAAATGGTGGTAATAAGAGTTACTTAGAGGTAATCTTGGGTGCGCAAGATTTTGTAGACTTAATTAATCGTGCCGCTGCGGTAACAAAAATTATGGACTCCGATAAGAGTATTATGGAAGAGCAAGAAGAAGATAAAGCAAAATTAGAACAAACAAAAGAACAAGTGGAAGAAAGTAAAGAAGAAGTGGAAGAGAAACAAGCTTCATTAGAGGAAGATAAAAGCTCATTAGAGACAACGAAAGCCACTTTGAAGTCTCAAAAAGGTGAGTTAGATACATTAAACGATACATTAAGTGAACAAATGGATGAGAAAGAAAGTATTATGGAAGAGCTTGAAATGGAAGAAGAAGAACTAAATGAAATTATCTTATCTGCTGAAGAAGAGCAACAATTAATAGATGCACAAGCAGCCAGTGTACAGAAAGCTATTGAACAGGCAGAACAAGAAAAAAATCGTTTAGAGCAATTAGCGAAAGAAGAAGCGGAAAGAAAAGAGAAAGAAAAGCAACAACAAGCAGCTAATAAAAACTCAAATAATAACTCAGAAAGTTCCAGCAGTTCGAATGCTGACACGAGTGCAACACCTGAAGTGAGCAGTAGCGGTGGTGGTAAGTTTATTCGTCCTACAACAGGTCGTATAACATCTTCATTCGGTTATAGATATCATCCGGTACATAAAATTAATAAACTTCATAGTGGTGTAGACTTTGGTGGTAGAGCTTCAGGTGCGACTAATATTAAAGCAGCAGCTGGTGGAGTCGTCTCATTCGCTGGTTGGATGGGTGGATATGGTAATACCATAATGATTACTCATTCGATTGATGGTCAAATTTATACCACATTATATGCTCATTTAAGTAGTGTAGCTGTATCTAATGGACAAACTGTAAGTCAAGGTGAACAAATTGCGGTAATGGGTACTACTGGAACATCAACGGGACTTCATTTGCACTTTGAAATTCATCCAGGTGGATATAAAAATCCTGTTGATCCAATGACATATCTTAATTAAATAAGAAGTTTCACTTTATCTAAGTCCAATATATAAAGCATGTAATAAGAAAAATAAAAAGACATCACAAAATAGTTGTGATGTCTTTTTTAAACCTTCATAATATAAAAGTATAAAGATGTATATAGATGAAAGTTTAAATCTAAAATTGATAGTGTGAGAAAGAAAGTTTTATCACGGTGCAAACGTCCGTAAAACCCCCACTTCAAGGTTCGAGTGACAACGAGGAAGCTAAGTGTGGGATAAACGGACGCTAACTCCCTGATAAGTTTTGCTAACAATCAGTGGGAGTCAAAAACTCCCACTGATTGAAGTCACACTTTATAAAAGCTATGGGGTGGAAAAATGAAGATTAAAAAAAGATATTTAGTCATGTACTTAATCATGGCGGTTGCGATTGGCGCGATCGGTACATACGTAGGATTTACATTTTTTGCGGGAGGATCCAATTCTTCTACTAATGTAGCAAGTTCGGATCGTGAATTATTAGTGGAGCTTGCAGATCACCAAGAAGCTTTAGAAGCTAATATGGGGAAAATGACAAAAGTCGTAGATGCTTTCACAGTGATTCAAGACAATTATTTGGAAGATGTAGAAGATAAGCAATTAATTGAAGGAGCTATTCAAGGTATGCTTCAATCTTTAGAGGATCCGTATAGTGTATACATGGATCAAGAAACGATGGAGCAATTTAATGAGCAAATTGAATCTTCTTTTGAAGGTATTGGTGCAGAAGTCTCAATGACAGATGGAAATGTAACAATTATAGCTCCCATTAAAGATTCTCCTGCTGAAAAAGCAGGTTTGAAACCAAATGATCAAGTCTTATCAGTAGATGGTGAAAGTGTAGAAGGATTGGACCTTTATGAAGCGGTGAATAAGATCAGAGGTGAAAAAGGTTCCCAAGTTGTATTAGAAATTAGAAGAGCTGGTGTGGAAGATAATTTAGAAATAGAAATTACTCGAGATTCCATCCCTGTTGAAACAGTATATTCAGATATGTATGAGCAAAATGGTAAGCAAATCGGTGTTATAGAATTGACTTCCTTCTCAGAGCATACAGCAGATGAATTTGAGGAAGAGCTTAACAAACTGGAGAAAGATGGAATGGATGGACTAGTTATTGATGTCCGTGGTAATCCAGGTGGTTTACTACCTGCAGTAGAAGATATTTTGAAAAATTTCGTTCCAAAAGATACACCATATATCCAGATTGAAGATCCAACTGGTAAGAAAACAAGATATTTTTCCAACATCGATTCAGCTAAAGAATATCCAGTTGTCACTCTAGTAAATGAAGGGAGTGCTTCTGCTTCAGAAATTTTAGCAGCAGCTTTAAATGAAGCGCTGGATTATGATATTGTGGGAGAAACGTCATTTGGAAAAGGTACAGTACAGCAGACCGTATCGATGGGTGATGGTAGCACAATTAAGCTAACCCGCTTTAGATGGTTAACTCCAGAAGGAAATTCGATTAATGAAGTAGGTGTGGAACCAACTATTGAGCAAGAAATGCCAGATTATTATTACACAAATCCGGTGCAGATTGATGAGTCGTTAACATTTAATCAAAGTAATAATCAAATTGCTAACGTACAAATTATGTTAGAAGGTTTAGGATATGATACGGATAGAACAGACGGATATTTCAGTGAAGCAACTAAAGAAGCTGTTGAAGCTTTCCAGCGTGATCAAGAATTGACTGTTAATGGTGAAGTAGATGAGAAAACCGCAGAAATTTTACAGACAACAATAATAGAAAAGATTCGAAATAATGAGGAGGACACGCAATTAGAAAAAGCGCTAGAGGTATTGTCTAAGTGATCGAATGAAAAATCAGTGAGTTAGTACAACAGATTAAGCAATAGGACCATAGAAGATAAAAAACAAGAGTAGGTAAACAGCTTCATTACCACTCTTGTTTTTTCATTTTCATTCTTATTTGCGTTTTTAAATAATTAATAGTAAAGTGTTGTTATAATCACCGTCGTGTATTCATTTTTATCACGGTGCATGAGTCCGTAAAACCCCCACTTCAAGGTTCGAGTTAAACCAAAGAAGCTAAGTGGGGATAAACGAAACGGACGCTAACGCCCTGATAAGTCTCACTTTATATGAATAGAATGTACATTGATTTATTTGTTGCGGAGAAGGGGGAGTTTTGGGTGAACTGGGTTGTTGAAATTGGAACTATCATTGCACATGTATTTATGCAACCATTTATTTATTTGTTTTTTCTCTTTATTTTAATGAGTGGTTACTTTCGGATAAAAAAGGATCGTAGAAATTTCCGAGCGAAGGTCTATCCTTATTTTTATGAAGCGAGGAGAACATGGCTAGTTGCAGTTACTGCAGGAATCGTTCTGTCAGCACTAGCTATAGGGTTCGGGTTGGTTCTGTCTCTTCCATTTGCACTTGTATTAGGCGCAGTAATGTTCATTGTCGCAATCGGTAATCGATTTACATGGCTATCTGCTAGTTATCCATTAGCTATTACAGCAGCAGTAATCTATTTTGCGGGGATTTATTTACAAGATTACATACCGAGTAGTTGGCAGCCGCTATTAGATGCGACAAATCTATTTTATGTACCATTTTTGATAGGTGTTTTGTTATTCGTTGAAACATGGTTGTTAGGACGAGTTCGAAGTAAAGATACATTCCCAGAATTGATTAAAAGTGGTCGTGGGAAATATTTAGGACAACATCGTCTGAAGAAGTTAGCGATTATTCCTTTTGTCACATTAATACCTGGCGGATGGCTTGAACCATTTAATGGATGGCCGCTTTTAGATATTGGAGGGGAATCATACGGTTTATTAGTTGTTCCGTATTTATTAGGTTTTGAGTACATAGTAAAAGCGCGTCTTGCAACAGATGCGAGTAAATGGCTTGCGAAGGGACATGCGGTATTGGCTATTGTTGTGTTACTTATTGCAGGTGCAAGCTATAAAATGCCGATGTTAACAGTGGTGGCCTTAGTTGTTGCTTTTATCGGTAAAGAAGTTATCCTGTTAATTTTCCAATCGAAAGAAAAAGGACGAACACCACATTTTCAGCCTTCTGAAAAAGGATTGCTAGTACTCGGTGTGATGCCTGATACCCCAGCTGTTGATTTGGAATTAGTTCCAGGAGAAAAAATTGTGAAAGTGAACGACATAAAGGTGAATAATGAGGAAGAGTTCTATCAAGCGGTTAATCAGAATCGTGCATTCTGTAAGTTAGCTGTGGAAGATTTACAAGGTGAAGTTCGCTTTGCTCAACGTTCATTGTATGAAGATGATCACTATAAGTTAGGTATCTTGTTTGTTAAAGAGCAAGAGCCATATGTATTAGAACAAATAGCAGAAAAACAAGAGGGCTAATTTTTAGCTCTCTTGTTTTTCGTTAAATTGCAGTAATTCACGAATTTCTGCTTCTGATAGTTTAGATAATAACGTTTCGCCAGGCTGGATGATTTGATCGACTAGTTCACGCTTTTTCTGTTGTAACGTATATATTTTTTCTTCTATCGTTCCCTCTGTAATAAAACGAATAACTTGAACGACATTTTTCTGACCGATACGGTGTGCTCTTCCAGTTGCTTGTTCTTCAACAGCAGGATTCCACCATAGGTCATATAGTATAACGGTATCTGCTCCAGTTAAGTTCAGACCAGTTCCACCGGCTTTTAAGGATATGAGGAAAAATCCTTTTTCTCCTTCGTTAAATGCTTCCACCATGTTCATTCGTTCTTGTGATGGGGTAGATCCATCTAGATAAAATACCTCCTGGCCATTTGCTTCAAGTGCATCTCGAATGATTTCCAACATGCTAGAAAACTGAGAGAAAATTAATGTTCGTTTACCGCTGGCTTCTAATTCTGCAGTTAAATTCATGAGCTGATTTAATTTGCCAGACTCTCCTGAATAATTTTCTAAGAAGAGGCTAGGATGGCAGCAGATCTGTCTTAATCGCGTAAGTCCTGCTAAAATTTGTAGCTTACCACGGTCAAAACCTTTTGTTTCGATCGTTTCGTCAAGCTCATGTTGAATTCGTTGTAAGTAACCAATATAGACTTCTTTCTGATCTTTTGTTAGTTCAGAATATCGGACAGATTCGATTTTGTCTGGTAGCTCTTCTAATACATCTTTTTTGACCCGACGTAAAATGAATGGCCGTGTGATTTTCGAGACATAATCTGTTTCTAAGTTACTGAATGCTTTTTTACTACCAAATAAACCAGGTGAAATAGTGTAAAAGATCGACCATAATTCATCTAAGGCATTTTCGATAGGTGTTCCACTTAAGCCAAAAAATTGCTTGGCTTGTAGTGATCTTACGGCTTTAGCTGTTAAAGTTAAATGGTTTTTAATAGCTTGTGCTTCATCAAGAATAATACAATCAAACAAATGATCTTCATAAAGTTCCTGATCTTTTCGTAATGTCGGATAAGAAGTAATGAATATATTCGCATCCTTATGTTCTTCTAACAAATCGCGACGTTCTTGCTTTGGTCCGATAATAACACATGATGAAAGTGTTGGAGCGAATTTTTCAATTTCTTTTTTCCAATTGTATAAAAGCGATGCGGGTGCAATAACAAGTGCTTGGTAGTTTTCAGTTTTTTCATTTGCTTCAGAAAGCAGGTAACTAATTGTCTGTAATGTTTTTCCTAATCCCATATCATCCGCTAAAATACCGCCTAAGTGATAATGGGATAGTGCCTTCATCCACTGGAAACCTGTGAGTTGATAATCGCGAACATCTGCCTGTAACTCTTGTGGCAGTTCAAACTGTAGCTTTTCTGGATGCTTTAACTCTTCCAGCATTTGTTGGAACGACTCACTATAGCGAAAGTCGGTTTTGTTTAATGCTTCTTCTACTTGAAAACTACGAGCAGCAGGGATTGAAATTTTTCCGTCTTCCATTTGTTTTTTCGATAAGTCTAACGTTGTTTGTAGCCGTTGGAAAGAGGAGAAATCATCTGTTTCCAAGTGAATAAGCGCTCCATTTGGAATACGGTAATATCTTTTCTTTTCAATCAATGCTTGCAAGATATGAGAGACATCCTCATCCGAAATACCCTCCATATCAAAGGAAATATCTAGCATTCCTACTGATGGTTGATAGTCGACATTAGATTGTAGCTTAATCTGCTCGATACCTTCTAACATACGTTTGACACTGCTCGATAAATAGACATCGGCGTTTTCTTCTAATACATAGACACCTTCATGAATAAACGAGTAGATCGCAGCATCATTAAACAAATAGAAAGATTGATTCATTTCAATAAATGCTTCGTCACGCAGCTGTTGTAAAATCTTATATTCAGCATGTGTCTCTCGTTTGACGATCTTTTCGCCTGTTTCTTGTTCGTTAAATGGTGTGAAAATAGAAGTACCATAATGGTATTCAACTTCGGCTTTTAGTGCACCTTCTATTTCATCGACATATATTTTGGTTTGTAATGGAGATGTGTTTATTTGTTGTTCCATTTTTTCTGTCATATTCAATTGACCAACTTGTTCAAACTGTGGCATGACATTTTTAACAAACAACTCCATTTCATTAGGGGAAATTGCTTGTTTTTTCTTGTTTTGAAGTGGCACGACACGGAACAATTTGTCTAGAATACTTTTTTGTTGATAACTAATTTTGTAAAAATGGTGTTCATGAATGACATATCGATAGCTATCAAGAAAATAGTAATCAGATAAATCGGTCATTTCTAATGTATAATTGTTCGATGATTGATAATCAATTTGGAATTGTAACTGGTTATCCATTTCACTTACATTAATCGATTGATACTCTTTGTTGGTCACATGACGGAATGTGTAATTCATCTCCACTAGTTGCTCTAATAATTGATCAATTAAGCTAGGAGGAATGTACATGCTTCTTGGCTGATCTAGTTTCAATACATAGCTATTACCAAAAAGGCGCTCCTGCTCGTAACAAGTTAGTAGCATTTCGATCATATGACGGTCTCGTGTAGAAAAATAGTGAATAGATGGATCGAATGTAAAGCTTTGATTAACTTTATATGATTCCATACTATTGAGCGCTTTTAAAAATCCACGAATATCACGAATCACATAGGCTCGTTTATCACCAATTTTCATTTCAATGCTTAGTGCGTACTGCGCGTTTTTATTTGCTTTTGTTAAAGATAGTACATACTCCGTCTGGACAGGCTGTGGCGACTCATTCCACTCACGTTTATCCCTGAATGTGTGTATTAATTGCTTGGCGAACAGATCCGTATCCTGTGTTGGAGCTTGAGTAGTCGTTTGATCGACAGCGAATTTTCTGCGATTAGATTGTGCATCCTTAGTAATAGCTAATAATACAGCAGCGACATGTTTACACGTATCATGTGTTTCGTAAGCCGGACAGTTGCATGTCGCGTTGATTTTTAGGTCATCAGTAAATTTGATTCGAACAGTATAGATTTTGGAACCTTTTACAAGTCCACGCCATGAATTAGATTCTGGGTTGTAGGAAAGTCCGTATACTTTTCCTGATACGTAATATTGATAGCCTCTATTATAAAAACGTTCACCTGTTAGCTGGCGAATTGATTGTTCTGTCATTTGTAATTGCTGCAAATTGATCCCATCCTTATATTAAAGAATCCATCATTATATTATATCAGATTCTGAAATTGATGCCATCTTGTTGATGTTTTTATTTTCAGTATGAACGATAAGTGGTAAAATAGATTACGCTAACAGGAACGTAAACTAGAAAGTAGGTAACAGAAATGGGATTACAAGAAGAAGTGAAAAAAAGAAAGACGTTTGCCATCATTTCTCACCCCGATGCAGGGAAAACGACAATGACGGAAAAATTATTGCTGTTCGGTAATTTAATTCGTTCAGCAGGTACAGTTAAAGGGAAAAAATCAGGTAAATATGCTACGTCAGATTGGATGGAAATTGAGAAGCAACGTGGGATTTCTGTAACATCTAGTGTGATGAACTTTGATTATAAAGGCCATAAGGTCAACATTTTAGATACACCAGGTCACGAAGATTTTAGTGAGGATACGTACCGAACATTGACAGCGGTGGATAGTGTTGTCATGATTATTGATGCGACAAAAGGTATTGAGGCACAAACGATTAAATTGTTTAAAGTATGTAAAATGAGAGGGATTCCGATCTTTACATTTATTAATAAGTTAGACCGTGAAGGCCGAGAACCATTAGCATTATTAGATCAAATCGAAGAAGTGTTAGATATCGAGACATACCCGATGAATTGGCCAGTTGGTATGGGGAAACGCTTTTTAGGTATTTTAGATCGATATAATGATCAATTTGTTAAGTTTAATGGTAATGAGGAAGAAACATATATCCCAATGGCAGAAATAGATCAAGATGATATCGCTAATGATCCTACTTATCAAGATACGGTAGAGGAGATGGAATTATTAAATGAAGCTGGTGATCAATTCTCGCTTGATCGTGTTTTAGCGGGAGAACAGACGCCTGTATTCTTTGGTAGTGCATTAGCTCCATTCGGTGTGCAAACCTTCTTCGATACGTTTATTGATATGGCACCTGCTCCAGGGCCTCGTCGTACGGAAGAGGAAGTCATTAGTCCTGATTATCCTGATTTTTCAGGGTTTATTTTCAAAATTCAAGCGAATATGAATCCACAACACCGTGATCGCATTGCCTTTTTACGTGTTTGTTCTGGTAAGTTTGAGCGAGGAATGAATGTGACACTAGCTCGGACTGGTAAAACGATTCGTCTTGGTCAGACGCAACAATTCGTTGCTTCTTCACGTGGTACAGTAGAAGAAGCATATGCTGGTGATATTATCGGTGTTTATGATCCAGGTTCTTATCGCATTGGTGATACCTTAATAGAAGGTAAGAAAACATTTGAATATGATGAATTACCACAGTTCCCACCAGAAATGTTCCAACGAGTAATGGCGAAAAATGTAATGAAAGCGAAGCAGTTTAGAAAAGGAATCGAGCAACTTGTTCAGGAAGGTGCCATCCAATTATTCCGTGGTTACCCGACTGACTCGATGATTATTGGTGCGGTTGGTCATCTACAATATGAAGTATTTCAGCATCGTATGAGGAATGAGTATAATGTAGAAATCATACTTGAATCGATTGGCGATAGAATTCCTCGATGGTTGAAAAAAGACCAAGTGGATCCAGCTTTATTTGATGAGCGAAACTTATTAGTAAAAGACAGAGAAGACGAATTCCTCGTCCTTTTCAAAAATGATTTTGCATTAAGATGGTTCATTGATAAACACCCTGAAGTTGACTTAATCGATCTATACGAAGTAAATCAATATGACCAAACAACTTAATAAAAGAAATGAAGCCACAGCTGAAGATAGCTGTGGCTTTTTTGATGGGGAAGAAAGTACGATGTCTAAAAACGAGAATTTCCGTTTAGTTAGCTTTCTCCTATTCTGATGATGATAAGCGCTGGCATGAGCTCCGACAAAACACTACGCTTTCACCCTTTGGGCACAAGCGCAACATCTACTCAAGCAAAGAACGCTTTTGTAGTGTTTTCTATGCCGCGGGTACGGCTTCAGCTAACTTTGGGAAGAAGACCACTTCCCAAAGTGGATCTTCAGCTCGTACTGTTCCCGCTGGAGTCTTCGTGTTTTGTCTCCGCTATATGATGTGTTCTACTATTTGTGAGTAGAAATACGATGATTCACTTCCGAAAGAAATGCGCTAAGTCAAAGGACATAAAAATTTTAAGCATTACTCTTTCTTTCAATAGAGAATATAACCAAAGCGAAGGCAGAATGCGCAGACTCCTGCAGAAAAAGCGCAGTCTGAAAATCCACTTTTCAACCGTTCTTGTTGAAAAGTTAGTTGAAGACAAGCCTGCGGAAAGCAAGCGTTCTGCCGTAGCGATTGCCTACCACTCACTAAAAATAGAATGGGTGAGCGCATTTCACGGAGTATCAAATATGGAGTAACGTCAACTCTCGCTTTTAGACTTCGTAATTGTCAGTTCTTCTTCGTTATAGGGGAGGTATAATGATTGATTCATTGTGAAAGTTCGTATCTTTTTATCATTCTGGTGGCTTCGGTTATAATGTAAAAAGAAAACAATAAACAAAACGAATATTTGTTCGCTTTTGATTTAGATATAGTGTATACTAGTAAGTGAAAAGAGAACGGAGGTATGATGGTGGAAGAGCAAACTTTTTCATTGCAAGCACCTTATGAGCCACAAGGAGATCAGCCTAAGGCAATTAAGGAGCTTGTTACAGGTATAGAGAAAAATAAACGTCACCAGACCTTATTAGGTGCAACTGGTACAGGTAAGACATTTACTATCAGTAATGTTGTCAAAGAGGTTAACAAACCAACGTTAGTGATCGCACATAATAAGACATTGGCAGGACAACTCTACAGTGAATTTAAAGAATTTTTCCCGGATAATGCTGTTGAGTATTTTGTTAGTTATTATGATTACTATCAACCAGAAGCATATGTACCATCAACAGATACATTTATTGAAAAGGATGCTAGCATAAATGATGAGATTGATAAATTGCGACACTCCGCAACATCTGCTCTTTTTGAACGAAAAGATGTATTAATTGTTGCAAGTGTATCTTGTATTTACGGCCTAGGTTCACCAGAAGAATATCGAAGCCAAGTATTATCTTTACGAGTAGGTATGGAAAAAGATCGTGATGAATTACTTAGAGAGCTGGTTGATATTCAGTATGCGCGTAATGATATAGATTTTCAGCGTGGAACATTCCGAGTTCGTGGTGATTCTGTTGAGATTATTCCTGCATCAAGAGAAGAACATTGCGTCCGTGTTGAATTTTTCGGTGATGAAATTGATCGGATACGTGAAGTGGATGCATTAACAGGTGAAATCATTGGAGATCGTGAACATATTGCTATTTTCCCAGCATCACACTTCGTAACACGTGAAGAGAAGTTAAAGCTTGCGATGGAAAATATTAAAGCTGAATTAAATGAACAACTTGCAAAATTTCGTGAAGAAGATAAATTATTAGAAGCACAACGCATAGAGCAACGAACAAATTATGATTTGGAAATGATGGAGGAGATGGGTTTTTGTTCAGGCATTGAAAATTATTCTCGTCACCTTACATTAAGGGAAGCCGGTTCGACACCATATACATTACTAGATTATTTTCCAGATGATTCACTAATTGTTATCGATGAGTCTCACGTTACATTGCCGCAAATACGTGGTATGTATAATGGTGACCAAGCCCGTAAACAAGTACTAGTGGATCACGGCTTTCGGTTACCATCTGCATTAGATAACAGACCACTTACTTTTGATGAATTTGAGCAAAAAGCTGGGCAACTTGTCTATGTATCTGCAACACCTGGTCCATATGAGTTGGAGCATACACCGGAAATGACCGAGCAAATTATTCGTCCAACAGGCTTACTAGATCCAGAAGTTGAGATTCGCCCAATCGATGGACAAGTAGACGATTTAATCGGTGAAATTAATCAACGAATGGAAAAAAATGAACGTGTGTTAGTCACGACGCTTACGAAAAAAATGTCGGAAGATTTAACGGATTATTTAAAAGAAGTTGGGCTCAAGGTTGCCTATTTGCATTCTGAGATTAAAACGTTAGAACGAATCGAAATTATTCGTGATTTACGTGTAGGCAAATATGATGTATTAGTCGGCATTAACCTTTTACGTGAAGGACTTGATATCCCAGAGGTATCATTAGTTACCATTTTAGATGCTGATAAAGAAGGATTCCTACGTTCAGAACGTTCCTTAATTCAAACAATGGGACGAGCAGCCCGGAATGAACATGGTAAGGTAATTATGTATGCTGATAAAATAACGGATTCAATGCAAACTGCTATAGATGAAACCTATCGTCGTCGTGAAAAACAACAAGCTTACAATGAAGAACATGGAATTGTGCCACAAACAATTAATAAAGGTGTTCGTGATGTAATCCGTGCGACAACTGCGGCTGAAGATGAGGCGCCATACGAAACAGAAGCAAAACAAGTAAACGAAATGACGAAGAAAGAGAAACAAGAACTTATCGAGAAGATGGAAAACGAAATGAAACAAGCGGCACGGGATTTAGATTTCGAACGGGCAGCAGAGCTTCGTGACCTTGTTTTAGAATTGAAAGCAGAAGGGTGAAATAAATGGCTAAAAAATCCATTTCCGTAAAAGGAGCACGTGCACATAATTTAAAAGATGTATCAATTGATATACCAAAGGATAAATTAGTAGTCTTAACTGGTTTGTCGGGTTCTGGTAAATCATCATTAGCTTTTGATACGATTTATGCAGAAGGACAACGACGCTATGTGGAGTCGCTATCGGCATATGCTCGTCAGTTTTTAGGACAAATGGACAAGCCTGATGTTGATTCAATTGAAGGATTGTCTCCAGCTATTTCGATTGACCAAAAAACAACAAGTCGTAACCCACGTTCAACAGTAGCTACGGTAACAGAAATTTATGACTATATGCGTTTATTATATGCGAGAATTGGTCACCCATATTGTCCAGAACATGGAGTAGAGATTACTTCGCAAACGGTCGAGCAAATGGTAGATCGCATTATGGAATATCCAGAACGAACAAAATTACAAATTCTTGCACCGATTATCTCTGGTCGAAAAGGGACACATGCGAAAGTGTTAGAGGATTTGCAAAAAGAAGGATATATTCGTTTACGTATTGATGGAGAAATGCGCGAAATCAGTGACGATATTCAATTAGATAAAAATAAAAAACATTCCATTGACGTAGTAATTGACCGTATAGTTGTAAAAGATGGTGTTGCTGGTCGTTTATCTGATTCATTAGAAACAGCTTTAAAACTAGGCGATGGGAAAGTGGTTGTCGACATTATTGGGGAGGAAGAATTATTATTTAGCGAAAATCATGCATGTCCAATTTGTGGTTTTTCTATTGATGAATTAGAGCCAAGACTATTTTCGTTTAACAGTCCATGGGGAGCATGTAAAACATGTGATGGGCTTGGTTCCCAGTTAGAAGTCGATGTAGACCTTGTGATACCAAATAAAGAATTAACGCTTAACCAAGGAGCAATTGCTGCATGGGAACCTACTAGTTCACAATATTATCCGCAACTACTGAAATGTGTTTGTGACCACTATGACATTGATATGGATACTCCTGTAAGCAAACTCCCTAAAAAGCAGATGGATAAAATTTTGAATGGTAGTGGTAAAGAAAAAATTCATTTTCGCCATGAGAATGACTATGGTGTCGTTCGTGAAAATGATATTTATTTTGAAGGTGTATTAAATAATGTTTCGCGTCGTTATCATGAAACATCATCTGATTTCGTTCGTGAACAAATGGAAAAATATATGACGACGAAACCTTGTCCAACATGTGATGGCTACCGTTTAAATAAACAAGCGTTAGCAGTTAAAATAAATGGTATGCACATTGGTGAGGCAACAGCTTTATCTGTTACAGATGCACATCAATTCTTCACAACATTACCATTATCAGAAAAAGACCAGCAAGTTGCGCAATTAATTATTAATGAATTGGATGACCGTCTCACCTTTTTGAGAAATGTCGGGTTAGATTACTTAACATTAGCTCGTGCTGCTGGTACGTTATCTGGTGGAGAAGCACAACGAATTCGTCTTGCAACACAGATTGGTTCTGCTTTAACAGGTGTACTATATGTACTTGACGAGCCATCAATTGGGTTGCATCAACGCGATAATGATCGATTAATTCAAACGTTAGAGCGGATGCGTGATTTAGGCAATACATTGATTGTAGTTGAGCATGATGAAGATACAATGTTAGCAGCTGACTATTTGATCGATATAGGACCTGGTGCAGGTGAGCATGGTGGAGAAGTAATTGCACAAGGAACACCGAAACAAGTAATGAAAAAGAAAAAATCATTAACTGGTCAGTACTTAGCAGGAGATAAGTTTATTCCAGTACCAGCTGAGCGGAAAAAAGCGGACGAGCGTTTCCTTGAAATACTCGGAGCGGAAGAGAATAACTTGAAAAATGTTGATGCGAAGCTTCCAATTGGTCTGTTTACCGCAGTGACGGGTGTATCAGGATCGGGTAAAAGTTCTTTAATTAATGAAATATTACACAAAAGTCTGTCAGCTAAACTACATCGTGGTAAGCAGAAGCCTGGAAAACACAAAGAGATTAAAGGAATTGACCATGTAGAAAAAGTAATTGATATTGATCAATCACCAATCGGTAGAACACCACGTTCAAACCCTGCGACATATACTGGTGCGTTTGATGATATACGTGATGTGTTTGCTCGAACTAATGAAGCTAAAATTCGCGGCTATAAGAAAGGTCGTTTTAGTTTTAATGTAAAAGGTGGTCGCTGTGAAGCATGTCGAGGCGATGGTATTATTAAGATTGAGATGCACTTTTTGCCGGATGTATATGTGCCTTGTGAAGTATGTGAAGGTAAACGTTATAATCGAGAAACATTAGAAGTGAAGTACAAAGGAAAAAATATTGCGGATGTTCTTGATATGACGATTGAAGAAGCGATGAAATTCTTTGAAAACATCCCGAAAATTAAACGTAAGTTAGAAACAATCTATGATGTAGGATTGGGTTATGTTAGACTCGGACAACCAGCAACTACCCTTTCTGGTGGAGAAGCACAACGAGTTAAGCTAGCAAGTGAATTACATCGTCGTTCTAATGGTAAGTCTGTTTATATTTTGGATGAACCGACAACTGGTTTACACATCGATGATATTTCTCGTTTGCTAGCGGTGATTCAGCGCCTTGTTGATAATGGTGATACCGTTATTGTAATCGAGCATAATTTAGATGTGATTAAAGCAGCAGATTATATTGTTGACCTCGGACCTGAAGGAGGAGACGGTGGAGGAACTATTGTCGCAACCGGAACCCCTGAAGAAGTCGCAGAAGTTGAAGCATCACATACAGGAAGATATTTAAAACCAATTCTACAACGAGATAAAGCACGAATGGAAACGAAAATAGGAAGTTAAAAAAGTGACTGTCCGATTTGGGCAGTCATCTTTTTCGTGAATCCAATAAATAGGTAAACCGACTCGGAATCTGTTTATTTACAAAAAGACAGAGGAACAAGTACGAAAGTGTAGATAAAGTATTTATTAAGTTAAAAAATGTGTGGAAATATTGTACGATTCGCAAACAAGAACTTCTCTGCAGACTATGATAAAATAGAAAAGCAGAATGTAGGAAGAGGAGGAGTCCATTTTCTATGGAACCAATTGAAATTAGTCAATTACAACAACATATTGATCGTTTTGCTAATAAAGAAGTATATGTTCATTTGGAAACAACTAATGGGGCATATGCAAGTCATAATAATCAAGAGGCTTATAATGTAGGTGCCTTTATTCGTAACGCGAAAGTTATTTATCAACGTGGACAAGTAGTAGGGGCAGGTACAACTTATCGTGTCGGATTAAAATTAGACATTGGCTGGATTTATGCTGAGGGTGTGAACCAGTTCGAATTAGTTGGAGACACAGGTGTTTTAATGGCTGGTCATGACCGTGAAGGTAGATTAATGGTAGCCTTACAAATTAGTGAAACACCATTTGAGTAATAGGAAAGAGGGGATTTATCGTGTCAGAACATGTAGTTGTTATTTATCCACATCCAGATGATGAAGCATTTGGAGCAGCAGGAACGATTGCAACTTTTCGAGAAAAAGGAATACCTGTAACGTACTTATGTGGTACGTTAGGGGAAATGGGGCGTAATATGGGGAACCCTACTTTTGCGACGAGAGAAACGTTGCCAAACATTAGAAAAGAAGAGTTAATCAAAGCGTGTGAAGTATTAGATATGAATCTAGAGATGCTTGGTTACCGTGATAAAACATTGGAATTTGAATCAACAGAGGAAGTTGCTAAGCACCTTTTCTCTTATTTAGATGAAATCAAACCGTCATTAGTGATTACACATTATCCGAAATATGCTGTTCACCCTGACCATGATGCATTCGGAGCAGCCGCGATCAGAGCGGTGGAGATGATGGCGGAAGAGGAACGTCCAACCGTATGGGCACAGGCTTTTAGTCGAGATCATCTGGAAATGCTTGGTGAGCCCGATATTCAAAATGATGTGACAGATGTGTTTACGACAAAATTCAAATCTATTCTTGCTCACAAATCGCAAGCTGATGGGATGTTGTCAACTGTTCGCAATGAAGCAGAGGATTTAGAAGAAGCTGCTAAAGTCATTTTTGGTAAAGAAACATTTTACACGTGGAAATTCTAATCTTCGTTCATCGTATGAAGCATTGTGTAGTATACTAAGTTTATCATGGTGTATGAGTCCATCATTTTACTGCTTCAAGTTTAACAAGAAAGCTGAGTAAATAATAAATGCCTGCAAATTCCTTAGTAAAGTTCATCGTTTGATGGCTCTTTTTTGGAGAATGTTGTTGCTTTACCAATATTTCTCCAGAAGACTCAATAATAGGGGGCGCTAAGATGGAAAGAAAGTTATATCGTTCCAATACAAATGTAATGATTTCAGGAGTGTTAGGTGGCATTGCCGAAATGGTTCATTTAGATGCAACGATTTTACGTTTGATTTTCGTTCTACTGTTAATATTCACATATGGTGTGCCACTTTTCCTTTTGTATGTTGCTGCTACTATTATTATTCCTAAAAGAGGCGGTGAGTATTAAATGCGTTGGATATTATCACTTATATTGAATGCTTTAGCGTTAATGTTGATTGACTATTTATTCGATAGTTTTACGATTGATGGTTTTTGGATTGCGCTGATTGCTAGTGTTATTTTAGCAGTCTTGAATGCGATTGTCCGGCCAATTCTAGTGATTTTAACATTACCTATTACGATTGTTACCTTAGGGTTATTCTTACTAGTAATCAATGCTTTTACGCTTTGGATGACTCAGGGATTATTAGGTAGTAATTTTGTCATTGATGGTTTTGGAATGGCATTTATCGCAGCGATCCTTTTCTCCATTATGAACTTATTTATCAACAGCGTGATGAAAGATTAAACCGTTATGTGTTTGCATAACGGTTTTTTTTCTCGTTATTAGTGTGAATTTTTGCTCAATGGTGCAATTTTTTTCAGTAAATCTGTACTATCCTTTTTAAAAAGTGCTACAATAGTTACAGAAAAGAGATGTAGCAGAACTGGGGCAGGGAGAGACAAAGCTCATCCAGCTCGTTAAAGAGGGGGCTTATGCAATGGCTAAAGTGCGTACACAAGATTTGTTAGAACGATTTCAAATTGAATTGATCGCAGGAGAAGAAGGGATTCACCGTGAAATTTTTATGAGTGAAGTTTCACGTCCTGGGATTGAACTTACAGGATATTTTAAATACTATCCGAAAGATCGCCTGCAACTACTAGGAAAAACGGAGTTATCTTTCTTTGCAGAGTTAACACATGAAGAGAAGAAGGATCGAGCCTATCGTTTATGTACAGATATTACACCTGGTGTTGTTGTGACACGTGATATGGACGTTCCGGAAGAATTAATGGAAGCGTGTGAAGCGTCAGGTGTACCATTAATGCGATCACCATATAAAACATCAAGAGTGATCAGTAGAATTACAAACTTTTTAGAAGCGAAATTTGCACCTTTTACAGCGGTGCATGGTGTATTAGTGGATATTTACGGTATTGGAGTCCTTATTACGGGACAAAGTGGTGTTGGTAAAAGTGAAACAGCGCTTGAATTAGTAAAAAGAGGTCATCGACTTGTTGCGGATGATAGTGTGGAAATTAGACAGGAGGATTATGACCGCTTGATCGGAAGTTCGCCTCCATTAATTGAGCATTTACTAGAAATTAGAGGGCTGGGCATTATCAACGTAATGACGCTATTTGGTGCAGGATCTGTACGCTCGCATAAACGCATTACACTTGTGATAAATTTAGAGACATGGGATCAAAATAAACAGTATGATCGACTAGGAATAGAGGAAGAAACGATGCAAATCATTGATGTGAAAGTCCCGATGGCAACACTTCCTGTTCGACCTGGCCGTAACTTAGCTGTTATTATAGAAGTAGCTGCAATGAATTTCCGTTTGAAACGAATGGGGGTTAATGCGGCTGAGGAGTTCTCTCAACGATTAACGAAAATGATTCAGAATGGAGAACAAGATATATCTGAATATGATTCAGACTTCGAAATGGATTAAATGATGGATGGAGGGGATCGACTTTGGCTTGTGAAGCACCTGCGCTTAATCCTGTGTTTTTACAGTTAGGACCATTATCTATTTATTGGTATGGTGTAATTATTGCATCTGGTGCCTTTATAGCTCTATGGCTAGCAACAAGAGAAGCAGACAGATTAGGTGTGAAAAAGGATTATATAGTCGACTTAGTGATGTTCGCGATACCGCTCGCAATCATTTTTGCCCGAATATATTATGTGGCATTTGAATGGGAGCGTTATGTAGATGGACCATGGTGGAAAGTGTTTGCTATATGGGAAGGTGGTATAGCAATTCATGGTGCGTTAATCGGTGCAGTTATTACAGCAATCATTTATACGCGTGTGAGAAAACTTTCTTTTTGGCAAATAGCAGATATCGTAGCGCCAAGTCTTATTTTGGGGCAAGCAATTGGTCGCTGGGGTAACTTTATGAACCAAGAAGCGCATGGTGGACCGATTTCAGAAGCTACATATCAAAGTTTCCATCAGTACTTACCAGATTTTATTATGAATCAAATGTGTATTGATGGAACAATGTATCACCCGGCCTTTTTATATGAATCGTTTTGGAATATAATTGGATTTGTTATTTTGCTTATTTTACGTCGTAAGTTGACCTTACGCCGTGGTGAACTGTTCTTAAGTTATGTTATTTGGTATTCCATTGGTCGATACTTTATCGAAGGAATGAGAACAGATAGCTTATATATCATTGGTGAATTAAGAACGGCACAGCTTCTATCTATTGTACTGATTGTTGCTGCTATTCTTATGATGCTCTACCGTAGATACAAAGGTTTAGCAGATCGCACGTATGATGGGAAAAAAGTAAAAAACAATTCAACTAAACAATAACAAATAGAGCTTTTGCTTAGGTTTTGGCAAAAGCTCGTTTCACGTCATTTGGAGGTATAAGTCATGAAAGTAGAAACATTATTATTTGATTTAGATGGAACATTAATTGATACGAATGAATTAATTATTGCATCCTTTGCACATACTTTAGAAAAATATTCTGAACAAAGCTATACGAGAGAAGATATTCTTTCGTTTATCGGACCACCATTAGTGGACAGTTTCAATAAAGTAAACCCAGAAAAAGTGGAAGAAATGATGGCAACTTATCGAGAACATAATTTAGCTAACCATGAGAAATATGTAGTAGCATTCCCGACAGTTGTAGAGACGATTAAAAAATTAAAAGAAGCAGGATTTCAACTTGGTATCGTTACAACGAAGCTAAGTGATACAGCTAAATTAGGTTTAAAAATAACAGGAATGGACCAAATGTTTGATGTGATTGTCGGTTTAGACAATGTGGAACATGCGAAACCACATCCGGAACCAATTTTAAAAGCAATTGATGAGTTTAAAGCTAATCCAATGACAACCATGATGATTGGTGATAACTACCATGATATCGAAGGAGGTCATAATGCAGGCGTGCAAACTGCAGGTGTTGCATGGACCATTAAAGGTAGAAAAGTATTAGAAGATCATGAGCCAGATTATATGTTGGAAGAGATGCGTGACTTATTACAAATTGTTGGAGTGGAATAAGAATGCGAAAAACAGAGCGCCATCGTGTTCATGGACCAAATAGTTTATGGCAGATGTACAAAACCGTCTCATTTTGGAAGGTTATGAGAAGTTTTATCGTTGCCCAAATTGCCAGGTATACTCCTTTTTTAAAATGGAAAAATTGGATGTATCGCACCTTATTAAAAATGGATGTAGGTACGGAAACCTCTTTTGGATTAATGGTGATGATTGATACAATGTTCCCAGAGAAAATACATGTAGGAACGAATTCAATCATAGGCTATAATACGACTATTTTAGCCCATGAATACTTAATTGATGAGTATCGATTGGGTGATGTAAAAATTGGCGATGGAGTAATGATAGGTGCTAACTGTACGATTCTTCCTGGAGTAGAAATTGGTGATGGAGCGGTTGTTGCAGCAGGAACAGTTGTCCATAATCATGTAGCAGCAGGTACCTTTGTAGCGGGTAACCCGATGCGAGTAGTGTATACAAAACAAGAAATGGAAGAACGTAGACAGAAGGATATTTTTTTTCAAGAAGCGACTGATCAATAACAAGATTAGTTGCTTCTTTTTTAATATAGTACCTACAATTAGGTGATCTGTGCATTTTTAACTAAAACATCTTTCATTGTAGCTAAAGTGTGTTATAATGCATTAGTCATTATATTTAAACAATGAAAAGATCATATAAAAAATAGTAAGAAGAGGAGGGGACGGCAGAGCGTGACAAATCAATTTCAACTAGAAGGAAACATTATACCTTTCATACCTGAAGGAGATTTTTATTTTGCGAAGGGTGTTGAAGCATACCAAAAACGTAAATTTGATCTCTCTTTAAAATGGTTTAAGAAAGCGATAAATGATAAGCCTGATAATCCTCTCTATCAATGTCAAGCATCAATTGTTTACACGGAAATAGGTTCTTATCACAATGCAAATCAATTGTTAACACAAGTATTGGAGAAGCATGGAGAAAATTATATAGATTGTTATTATTTACTTGCCAATAATTATGCACATCTTGGTTTATTGCAAGACGCGATTAAGTATGCAGAGCTATATATGGAAAAAGCCCCAGATGGTGATTTTACAGAAGAGGCCAAAACATTAGTGGAGATGTTAAATCTAAGTGAAGAAGATGATGAAGACGATTGGATGTTAGAAGAAGAGGACGATCTATTAATCTATCAAGAAACAGCGTTTTATCATTTAGAACGTGAAGAGTGGGAAGAGGCAATTGCGGTATTGCATGAAATGCTCACCTTGTTTCCGGAATTCTCGCAAGCTAGACATGAATATCATTATGCGTTATTCTTCATTGGAGAACGGGAAGAAGCCATTGAATTAGAAGAAAAATATTGGAGTGAGCATCCAGATTCATTGTTTAGTTGCATGAATTTGGCGATTTTCTATGCATACGAAAATAAGGAAGAAAGGCTTACTATGTGTATGGAAAGACTTGATAATGTTTATCCAGTTCACGAAGAGCAAAAACTACGACTTGCGGTGACTTTTACGCAGATCGGTTTACATGAAAAGGCACTACATCGATTTAGATTACTACGCAAATCAAAATTAAAAGGTCACCCTTCTTATTATAGATGGTATAGTACATGCCAATATTATTTAGGGATGGAGCAAGCGGCTAATGATCTATGGCAGGAAGGTTGCAAGCAGCATAATATTTTAGCAGTAGAGGCTCCGCCGTGGAAGCGGGACAATTGAGCAGAATAGTAGACCTTTTCCAACATGCGTAGCATAATGGAATTAAGTTAGAAGAGAAAGGATGACAATTAATGACTGAAGAGAGAATTTATGACGTTATTATTGCGGGTGCTGGTCCTGCTGGTATGACAGCAGCATTATATACATCACGCGCAAATTTAGATACATTAATGCTTGAAAGAGGAATTCCAGGTGGACAAATGGCTAATACGGAAGATGTCGAAAACTACCCTGGATATGACAATATACTTGGACCAGATTTATCAAACAAAATGTTCGATCATGCGAAAAAATTCGGTGCTGAATATGCGTACGGTGATATTAAAGAAGTAATCGATAACGGTCACTACAAAACGGTAGTAGCAGGATCAAAAGAATATAAAACAAAAACATTAATCATTACAACTGGTGCACAATACAAAAAACTAGGTATTCCTGGAGAAGAAGATCTAGGTGGACGCGGTGTATCTTATTGTGCAGTATGTGATGGTGCATTCTTTAAGGAAAAAGAACTTGTTGTTGTTGGTGGTGGAGACTCTGCTGTTGAAGAAGGTGTTTATTTAACTAGATTTGCAAGCAAAGTAACAATCATTCACCGTCGTGACGAATTACGTGCACAAAAGATATTACAAGACCGTGCATTTAATAATGACAAAATTGATTTCATCTGGGATACAACAGTGAAATCAATCAATGATAAAGATGGAAAAGTTGGAAGTGTAACATTAGTTAATAAAAATACTGGTGAAGAATATGAGCATAAAGCAGATGGTGCATTTATCTATATTGGAATGGTACCATTAAGTGAACCATTTGTATCACTAGGTATTACAAATGAAGATGGTTATATTCCAACAAATGAAAATATGGAAACAAATGTACCAGGTGTATTCGCAGCAGGCGATATTCGTGAGAAAGAATTACGTCAAATTGTTACGGCAACTGGTGATGGTAGTATTGCAGCCCAAGCAGCCCAAGCATATATCGAAAACTTAGAAGATGCTGTAAACACACCGAGCTAACTATTGTAATAGTTTCGACATATTTACGTAATTGTAAATTAACGAGCCTGTAACACGGACGCAATAAAGGTTAGATATAATGGGGTTAACTAATTGACCCCCTTTTTAATAAATAGTTATTTTTTGGCATAGGCTACCATACCTGTGCCCCTTTTTTTGCACCCCTATCCATTCGTGTCTAAAATATCAACCTTTTGAATAATAATAATATAAGTCTTCAATCAGCAAGAGTTTTTGTGAACTTTTGCACCGTGATAAAATGGAAGAAATTTTTTAATGGTAGAGGTTATTCACTACGTGTATAATAGTAGTATACACATTATGTATCACTACATATAGGGACGAGTGAGAGGAGTGTTGAAATGGTGGAAAGACAAACGGAAGAAACCAAACTAGTTATTATTACAGGGATGTCAGGTGCTGGGAAAACAGTTGCTGTTCAAAGCTTCGAAGACTTAGGTTACTATTGTGTCGATAATTTGCCGCCTGCCCTTTTACCTAAATTTCTTGAATTAATGAAAGATGCAACGAACAATATTCAAAAAGTAGCCCTTGTAATGGATTTGCGAGGTCGAGAATTTTTTGACACACTTTTTGAGGCATTGGATACACTTGGACGTGAAAAATGGTTAGAGGAGCATATTTTGTTTTTAGATGCTAGTGATCATGTACTTGTTTCTCGTTATAAAGAGACACGTCGTTCACACCCGTTAGCACACGATGGTTTACCACTTGAAGGTATTCATGCAGAGCGTCAAATCTTGGATGAATTAAGAGGAAGAGCTCAACATTTCATTGATACATCTAAGCTGAAACCAAAAGAACTACGTGAAGAAATTGTTCAACGTTATAGTAAAAAAGAGCAGGAAATCTTTTCGGTTCACACACTATCGTTTGGTTTTAAATATGGATTGCCAATTGATGCGGATTTAGTATTTGATGTGCGCTTTTTGCCTAATCCGCATTATGTAGAGCAAATGCGTCCACTAACTGGTTTGAATCCTGAAGTGTCCTCTTATGTATTTAAATGGACTGACACACAAACATTTTTAGAAAAGACAATCGACTTATTGCAGTTTATGTTGCCGCAGTATAAGCGGGAAGGTAAAAGCCAACTTGTCATTGCCATTGGCTGTACAGGTGGACAGCATCGATCTGTTGCTATTGCAGAGCATATAGCCAAACATTTTCAAAAAAACTACGTCACACATGTCACACATCGTGATATTGAAAAAAGAAAGAGCTAAGTATGTCATTACCTAATGGGAAAAAAGTAGTCGTTATTGGCGGTGGAACTGGTATGCCGGTTCTGCTACGAGGGCTAAAAAAACAACCAATCGATATATCAGCAATTGTGACGGTTGCCGATGACGGAGGTAGTTCTGGTCGCTTGCGTTCAGAACTAGAGATTCCAGCGCCAGGAGATATTCGTAATGTCATTGCAGCACTTTCAGATGTAGAGCCAATGTTAATGGATTTGTTTCAGCATCGTTTTTCTAAAGGAAATGGTCTATCCGGACATTCGATGGGCAACTTGCTATTAGCAGCAATGACATCTGTTACTGGAGATTTTTATAATGGAATTAAAGAGATTTCTCGCGTGTTAAATGTAAAAGGGAATATATATCCTATTGCTAATCAAAATATGTCCCTTCATGCAGAATATGAAGATGGCGATATTGTAGCAGGTGAATCCAATATTCCTAAAGCAAACAAACGAATTAAGCGAGTGTTTTTAGAGCCTAACCCAGTCGTTCCATTACCAGAGGCGATTTCAGCAATTAAAGATGCCGATTTAGTTGTTATTGCACCTGGTAGTTTATATACAAGTATATTACCCAATTTAATTGTCCCTCAAATAGAAGCTGCCTTACGTCAAACAACTGCTAAAGTAGTATACGTATGTAATGTAATGACACAAGCCGGTGAAACAAGTCACTATACTGCTGCAGACCATGTAGAAGCGATTATGGACCATATCGGAACGGGATGCATTCAAACCGTTATCGTACACAACGAAGAAATTGCGAAAGATGTCCAAATGGTATATGCAGAAGAAAATGCAGAACCAGTTAAAAGTGATATCGAAAAATTGCGTCAAATGGATTTAGATATTATTGAAGAAGATATCGTAAAAGAACAAAACCATTCTTTACGACATGATAAAGATAAAATAGCCAATGTATTATATTCATTATTGTAATGAATAGAGGTGATAGAGAGGGGGGAGAAAGGTGTCGTTTGCAGCTGATATAAAGAAAGAATTAACGAAAGTCGAGAGTGATGCGCGTTCCGAACAAGCCGAACTAGCCGCACTAATCCGGATGAATGGAGCTATTTCTTTTTCAAGAAATCACTATTCGCTAGATGTACAGACAGAGAATGCAGCAATTGCTCGGCGTATCTATACCTTAATAAAATCAAGTTATGATATTCCAGTAGAATTATTAGTTCGTAAAAAGATGAAGTTAAAAAAGAATAATGTATATATCGTAAGAATGAATGAAGGTGTGAAAGAAATGCTTCAAGATATGGAAATATTAATGGAGCCATTTCAATTCGTTCGGACTATCTCTAATAAATATACAGAAGAAGAAGAGAGCCGTAGAGCATATTTACGAGGGGCTTTCTTAGCTGGTGGTTCTGTGAATAACCCAGAAACGTCATCTTATCATTTAGAAATCTATAATTTTCACGAAGAACATAATCAATCAATCTGTAATTTGTTGAATGAATATGATTTACACGCACGTATTTTAGAGCGTAAAAAAGGGTTTATTACGTATATTAAAGAAGCAGAAAAAATCACCGAGTTTTTAAATTATATTGGTGCACACCAAGCTTTACTTAAGTTTGAAGATGTGCGAATTGTTCGTGATATGAGAAACTCTGTTAACCGTCTTGTTAATTGTGAGACGGCTAACTTAAATAAGACGATTGGTGCTGCGTTCCGACAAGTAGAGAATATTCGTTTTATCGATAAAACAGTAGGCTTAGATGCATTGCCTGATAAATTAAAGGAAATTGCCCAATTAAGAATGGAGCATCAAGATGTTTCATTAAAAGAGTTAGGTGAGATGGTGTCTGGTGGAAAAATTAGTAAGTCAGGTATTAATCACCGATTGAAAAAAATTGACCAATTTGCTGAACAGTTAAGAAGTGAAGTAGTATCTGTAAAGTAGTGATAAAAGGAGGGAAATCCCTCCTTTTATATAAAAGGTTATGTTAGCGCTTACTAAACGAGGAGGGGTTATCATGTTAGAAAAAGAAGTCGTTATTGCGGTTGACCCAGGATTGCAGGCGAGACCAGCTGCACAATTTGTACAAAAGGCTAATAGTTTCAGTTCAGAAGTTTTTATAGAAAAAGGTAGTAAACGTATTAATGCGAAAAGTATTATGGGCTTGATGAGTTTAGCTTTATCGAAAGGTCAGAGGATTACACTTATTGTTGACGGGGGAGATGAAGAGGAGGCATTGCAAGAACTTGTGGGTTTTGTCGAAGGGAAGTAATGTTTATTATGACAAAGAAAGAACTTCTTAACGGATGTAAGAAGTTCTTTCTTTAGAGTATACCTGTTATCAAAGCGCGCCCGGAGGGATTCGAACCCCCGACACACGGTACCGGAAACCGATGCTCTATCCCCTGAGCTACGGGCGCATTAAATAGCGACAAGAATAATTATAGCGAAACCCTCGTATAATTTCAATACATACGCTAAAGTTTGTGTTTTTGCTCCTAAACGTTTAAATTATAGTAGGGAAGGGTAGGATGAATATAGTAAATCAAATCTTTTGACCTTTTTTGACCATTCAGTTAAGATAGACATAGTTACAATTCATGAAGAAAATAGCAAGTGTTAAAAGGAGGAACTATTCATGAACTTAATACCTACAGTTATTGAACAAACAAATCGAGGCGAACGTGCTTATGACATTTATTCTCGCCTTTTAAAAGACAGAATTATTATGCTAGGAAGTGCGATTGATGATAATGTAGCAAACACTGTTGTAGCACAAATGCTATTCTTAGCAGCAGAAGATCCAGAAAAAGATATTTCCTTATACATTAACTCTCCAGGGGGTTCAATCACTGCTGGTATGGCTATTTATGATACAATGCAATTTATTCAACCAAAAGTAAATACTATTTGTATCGGAATGGCAGCATCTATGGGTGCATTCTTATTAACAGCTGGTGAACCTGGTAAACGATTTGCGTTACCTAATAGTGAAGTGATGATTCACCAACCATTAGGTGGTACGCAAGGTCAAGCATCTGATATTGAAATTCATGCAACCCGTATTATTGAAATGCGTAAAAAACTAAATCAAATTATGGCAGACCGCAGTGGTCAACCATTAGAAGTAGTAGAAAAAGATACAGATCGCGATAACTTTATGACTGCTGAACAAGCAAAAGAATATGGTTTAATCGATCAAGTAATGGAAAAGAAACCATCTGATTTAAACTAAGAGCCAAAAAGTGACGGAATTACTCCGTCACTTTTTTTGTTTCACGGTGTAAACGTCCGAAAAACTCCCACTGATTGAAGTCTCACTTTATGTAATAAAAAATCAAAAATTGCTAGCAGGATAACGATTGTCCAGCATTTCCTTTTCTATATGAAAAAATTGTCTCGATAATGTAAAATAGGAACGTATCGAGAATACGTAACATATAAGGTGGTTGTCTGAATGAAACTAATATTGTACGGAAAAGATAATTGCGGTCTTTGTGACGAGGCAAAGACAATTTTAGAGATCTTGCAGCAAGATTATTTGTTTGAATTAGAAGAAGTAAATATTTATAATAATAATGAATGGTTTGAAGCCTATCATCTCATGATCCCAGTCGTTCAACATGAAGATACAATTGTCGATGCGGGGATGATCGACATGGAAAAGATCGAAAGCTATCTAAAAATGAAAAATTAATGACAAAATAGTTGAGAGATGCTAGTCCATTTGGTACAATAACTAAGGAAGTTATTTTTTTGTTCTGAGTGGGACGGAAAGCGACTAGGAGGGACAAATATTCCCCGCTATTAAATGAAGGAGCGTTTCCGATTGAAGGATTTATTAGATATTCAAGCAAAATTGTACCCAGATTTACTAGATATCATGCAAAAAAGATATAAAATACTTCATTACATACAAGTGATGCAACTAATCGGACGCCGTAGCTTAGCTGAACATCTTCAATTGAAGGAGCGAGAAGTTCGTACGGAAATTGAATTTTTAAGCAAGCATGGATTTATTAACGTGAGTTCTAAAGGAATGAGTCTTACAGATGAAGGGATAGCAATTGTAGAGAAATTAGCCTCCTTCATGAATGAGATTTCTGAATTTCGTGTGTTAGAATCTCAAATCAAGGATAAATTACAATTAGATCACGTTATTATCGTTGCAGGGAATAGTGACTCACAAGCTTCCGTTAAACAGGAACTGGGAAAAGCGAGTGTGAAATTTTTACATTCCGTATTAACTTCTAATCAAACGATAGCGGTGACTGGTGGAACGACGATGGCAGAAGTTGCGAATCAGATGAAGCCAATTGAGCACGCTATGAATTGTACCTTCCTTCCTGCTAGAGGTGGACTAGGGGAAAGAGTGGAGAATCAAGCTAATACTATTTGCGCTCAAATGGCAAAGAAAGCAAATGGTAATTATCGTATGTTGTATGTACCGGATCCATTAAGTGAAGAAACGTATCATTCCATCATCGAAGAGCCAGCGATTAAGGATATTTTGGAGATGATTCATGATACGAAGATAGTTCTGCACAGTATTGGGGATGCATATACGATGGCAAAACGTCGTAAAGCCTCTGAACAAGTTTTACATACATTAAAGAGGTGTAATGCTGTAAGTGAGGCTTTTGGTTATTACCTAAATGAAAAAGGTGAAGTTGTTTATAAAGCAAGAACAGTAGGTATGCAGTTGGAAGAGCTAGAGCATGCTGAGTATGTTGTTGCTGTAGCTGGAGGATCGTCGAAAGCAGAAGCAATCCAATCTTATTTCAAACAAGGTAAAAGCAATGTGCTAATTACAGATGAAGCGGCGGCAAACAAGTTATTAAAGGGCACGTCCCTTTAAATATAAATTATAAGGATACTTTAAGGAGGAATTAAGCATGGCAGTAAAAGTAGGTATTAATGGTTTTGGCCGTATCGGTCGTAACGTTTTCCGTCAAGCTTTAAAAAATGATGAGGTAGAAGTAGTAGCAGTTAACGACTTAACTGATGCAAATATGCTTGCACATCTACTTAAATATGACTCTGTACACGGTAAACTTGAAGAAGAAGTTACTGTAAGTGGAGATGCATTAGTAGTAGGTGGTAAAGAAATTAAAGTAATTTCTGACCGTGATCCAGCTAACTTACCATGGGGAGACCTAGGTGTAGAAGTAGTAGTTGAATCTACTGGTTTCTTCACTAAAGGTGAAGCAGCTGCGAAACATATCGAAGCTGGTGCTAAAAAAGTTATCATCTCTGCACCTGCAAATGGTGAAGATCTTACAGTAGTAATGGGTGTTAACGAAGATCAATATGATCCAGCTAAACACCATGTAATTTCTAACGCATCTTGTACAACAAACTGTTTAGCTCCATATGCTAAAGTTTTAAATGACAAATTTGGTTTGAAACGCGGTATGATGACTACAATTCACTCATACACTAATGACCAACAAATTCTTGATTTACCACATAAAGATTACCGTCGTGCTCGTGCGGCTTCTGAAAACATCATTCCAACAACTACTGGTGCTGCAAAAGCAGTTTCTCTAGTATTACCTGAATTAGAAGGTAAATTGAATGGTATGGCAATGCGTGTACCTACTCCAGACGGTTCACTAGTTGACTTAGTTGCTGAACTTGACAAAGAAGTAACTGCTGAAGAAGTAAATGCTGCATTAAAAGAAGCTGCTGAAGGTAAATTAGAAGGTATCTTAGGATATTCTGATGAGCCATTAGTTTCTGTTGACTACATCGGAAACACTAACTCTTCTACTATTGATGGACTTTCTACAATGGTAATGGAAGGTAACATGGTTAAAGTTGTATCTTGGTACGATAACGAAATGGGATACTCTAGCCGTGTAGTTGATTTAGCTGCATATCTTAAAAAACAAGGACTATAAGAGTAACACTTAAGCGGGAGGGGGATTGATCCTCCTCTCGCTTTTGCCTGATGTTACTGCATTATTACGACGCTTTATTAGCAATAAAAGTCCTTCAAGGAGGTTCAAACCAATGAACAAACAAACAATCAAAGATATCGATGTAAAAGGTAAAAAGGTATTCTGTCGTGTAGATTTCAACGTACCAATGGAAAACGGTGAAATCACTGATGATACACGTATTAAAGCAGCATTACCAACTATCCAATACTTATCTGAACAGGGTGCAAAAGTAATCCTTGCAAGTCACTTAGGTCGTCCAAATGGAGAAGTTGTTGAAGAGCTTCGTATGGATGCTGTTGCAAAACGTTTAAGTGAACTTAGCAATAAATCCGTTGTAAAAACAGACGAAGTTTACGGTGATGAAGTAAACGAAGCAGTTAGCGGATTAGAAGATGGCGACCTTTTATTAATTGAAAATGTTCGCTTTGAAGCTGGAGAAACAAAAAATGATCCTGAATTAGCAAAAGCATTTGCAGATCTTGCAGATTATTTTGTGAATGATGCATTTGGTGCAGCTCACCGTGCACATGCTTCTACAGCAGGTATCGCGGAACACGTACCTTCAGCTGCAGGTTTCTTATTAGAAAAAGAGCTTGAAGTATTAGGTAAAGCATTATCTAATCCAGATCGTCCATTCACAGCGATTATCGGTGGTGCGAAAGTTAAAGATAAAATCGGTGTAATTGACAATCTATTAGACAAAGTAGATAACCTAATTATCGGTGGTGGACTTGCTTATACGTTCGTTAAAGCATTGGGCCATGAAATTGGTAAATCTCTACTTGAAGAAGATAAAATTGAATTAGCAAAAGAATATATGCAAAAAGCAAAAGACAAAGGTGTTAACTTCTTAATGCCTGTTGATGTAGTAGTTGCAGACGATTTCTCTAACGATGCCAACACACAAATCGTTGATATCGATTCAATTCCAGCCGATTTAGAAGCATTAGATATTGGACCAAAAACTCGTGAGAAATATGCACAAGTTGTAGCAGATTCTCAGCTTGTTATTTGGAATGGACCAATGGGTGTATTCGAATTAGAAGTATTTGCTAACGGTACAAAAGCTGTCGCAGATGCATTAAGTAAGACAGAAGGGTATACTGTAATTGGTGGTGGAGATTCAGCAGCTGCTGTTGAGAAATTTGACTACGCAGATCAAATGGACCACATCTCAACTGGTGGCGGTGCTTCCTTAGAATTTATGGAAGGTAAAGAACTGCCAGGTGTTAGTGCTCTAACAGACAAGTAATTAAAGGAGAGGTGAAAAACATGCGTAAAAATGTAATTGCAGGAAACTGGAAAATGAACAAACTGCTTGGTGAAGCTGTTCAATTTGTAGAAGATACAAAAGCAAAAGTACCAAGCCATGATTCAGTAGAATCTATCGTTTGTGCACCTTTTCCTTACCTACCAACATTAGTTGAAAAAACAAAAGGAACAGATCTTAAAGTTGCTGCACAAAACATGCACTTTGAAGAAAGTGGAGCATTCACTGGGGAAGTAAGTCCTAGTATGCTTAGTGACATCGGTGTAACATATGTTGTACTTGGTCACTCTGAGCGTCGTGAAATGTTTGCTGAAACAGACGAAACTGTTAACAAAAAAACTCACGCAGCGTTTGCACACAACTTAATTCCAATTGTTTGTGTAGGTGAAACATTAGAAGAACGTGAAACAGAAAAAACAATGGAAGTTGTAGAAGCTCAAGTGAAAGCAGCACTTGCTGGACTTTCTGAAGAGCAAGTTAATCAAACGATCATTGCTTATGAGCCAATTTGGGCAATCGGTACTGGTAAAACCGCTACTTCTGAACAAGCTAATGAAGTATGTACACACATTCGTAAAGTAGTAGCAGATGCTGTATCTGCTGATGCTGGAGAAGCAGTACGTATTCAGTATGGTGGTAGTGTGAAACCTGCTAACGTAGATGAATTATTAGCACAGTCTGATATTGATGGTGCATTAGTAGGTGGAGCAAGTCTTGAAGCAGATTCTTTCTTACAGTTAGTGGAGGCTGGTGCAAAATGAGCCAAAACAAACTAGCAGCATTGATTATTCTGGATGGTTACGGAATAAGAAATGAAGAAAAAGGAAATGCGGTAAAACAAGCAAAAACACCAAATTTCGAGCGTTTTTGGAATAATTATCCGACTAACCAATTAACAGCATCAGGAGAATCAGTAGGTCTTCCTGATGGTCAAATGGGTAACTCTGAAGTTGGTCATTTAAACATTGGTGCTGGTCGTATTGTTTACCAAAGCTTAACACGTGTTAACTTATCAATTAAAGAAGGTGACTTCTTCGATAATAAAGTGCTAGTTGATGCTATTGATCATGCAAAAAACAATGATAAAGCATTACACGTATTTGGTTTGTTATCAGATGGCGGTGTACATAGTCATATTGAACATATGTATGCTGTATTGAAGCTTGCTGCTGATAAAGGATTAAAGAAAGTATATGTACATGCTTTCCTTGATGGTCGTGACGTAGACCAAAAATCAGCTAAGATTTACATCAATCAAGCTTTAGAGAAAATGGAAGAATTCGGCGTAGGAGAGTTCGCAACACTTTCTGGTCGTTATTATTCTATGGACCGTGATAAGCGTTGGGATCGTGTGCAAAAATCATACGACGCAATGGTTTACGGTGAAGGTCCTAAGTATACAGATCCAATCGAAGTTGTCGAAGATTCATATAAAAATGAAATCTATGATGAATTCGTTATTCCATCTGTTATTACAGATGAAAATGGTCAACCGAAAGCAACGATTGAAGATGAGGATTCTGTTATTTTCTATAACTTCCGTCCAGATCGTGCTATCCAAATTTCTCGTACATTTGCAAATGATGATTTCCGTGACTTCGACCGCGGTGAAAAAGCACCGAAAGACATTCATTTCGTTTGTATGACAAACTTCAGTGAAACAGTTGACGGCTATGTTGCTTATGAGCCTGTTAACTTAGATAATACAGTTGGGGAAGTTTTAGCGCAGAACGACCTTAAACAACTACGTATTGCTGAAACTGAGAAATATCCACACGTTACTTTCTTTATGAGTGGTGGACGTGAGCAAGAATTCCCAGGGGAAAAACGTATCTTAATTGATTCACCTAAAGTCGCGACATACGATTTGAAACCTGAGATGAGTGCATATGAAGTAACAGATGCATTGCTTCAAGAGTTAGATAAAGATGAGCTTAATGCAGTCATCTTGAACTTTGCTAATCCAGATATGGTAGGTCACTCTGGAATGCTTGAACCAACTGTTAAAGCGATCGAAACAGTCGATGAATGCCTAGGAAAAGTAGTCGATAAGATCCTTGAAAAAGGTGGACAAGCAATCATTACAGCTGACCATGGTAACTCTGATGAAGTAGTTACATTAGATGGTGATCCGATGACAGCTCACACAACGAACCCTGTTCCAGTTATAGTAACAAAAGACGGAGTAGAGTTACGTGATGGTGGTATCTTAGCTGATTTGGCGCCAACATTATTAGATTTATTAGATGTAGAAAAACCAAAAGAGATGACAGGCGATAGCCTTATTCAAAAATAATAATAAAAAAGGAGAGTTTCAATTATGCCTTACATTACAGACGTATTAGCACGCGAAGTATTAGATTCTCGTGGTAACCCAACAGTAGAAGTAGAAATTTTCACAGAGTCAGGAGCTTTCGGTTCTGCACTAGTTCCAAGTGGTGCATCAACAGGTGAACACGAAGCAGTAGAATTACGTGACGGTGACAAAGAGCGTTACCTTGGTAAAGGTGTACTAAAAGCAGTAGAAAACGTAAACGAAGTAATCGCACCAGAATTAATCGGTGTAGACGTTACTCGTCAAGTTGTAATTGACCAAATCTTATTAGATCTTGATGGTACAGAAAACAAAGGTAAATTAGGTGCCAATGCAATCCTTGGTGTATCTATGGCAGCAGCACATGCAGCAGCTGACTACTTAGGTGTACCATTATACATCTACTTAGGTGGATTCAATGCAACGACTCTTCCAACACCAATGATGAACATCTTAAATGGTGGAGAGCACGCAGATAACAACGTAGATATCCAAGAATTCATGATCATGCCTGTAGGTGCTCCAACATTCCGCGAAGCACTTCGTATGGGTGCAGAAGTATTCCATAGCTTGAAAAAAGTATTAAGTGGAAAAGGCTTGAACACTGGTGTTGGTGATGAAGGTGGATTTGCTCCTAACCTTGGTTCAAACGAAGAAGCACTTTCTACAATCATTGAAGCAATCGAAGCAGCTGGTTACAAACCAGGTGAAGAAGTAAAACTTGCAATGGACGTAGCGTCTTCTGAATTCTATGAAGATGGTAAATACAACCTTAAAGGTGAAGGCGTTGTTCGTAATTCTGAAGAAATGGTTGCTTGGTATGAAGAAATGATCAATAAATACCCAATCATCTCTATCGAAGATGGTTTAGATGAAAACGACTGGGAAGGTCACAAATTGTTAACTGATCGCATCGGTGATCGTGTACAATTAGTAGGTGATGACTTATTCGTTACAAACACTAAACGTCTTGCACAAGGTATCGAGCAAGGTGTAGGTAACTCTATCCTTGTTAAAGTGAACCAAATTGGTACACTTACTGAAACTTTCGAAGCTATCGAAATGGCTAAACGTGCTGGTTACACAGCAGTAATCTCTCACCGTTCTGGTGAAACAGAAGATGCAACAATTGCTGATATCGCAGTTGCTACAAACGCTGGACAAATTAAAACAGGTGCTCCTTCACGTACTGACCGCGTTGCGAAATACAACCAATTACTACGTATCGAAGACGAACTTGTTTCAACAGCTAAATACGCTGGTAAAACAGCATTCTATAACTTAAGTAAATAAGGCATTAGCCTAATCTACAGCACCCCTCTTTTTAAGAGTTGGGTGCTGTTTTTTTTTACGGTGAAAATGACCAATAAAGACGGCTTATCATAGACATAACTTTCACTTTTTCAAAAGTTGTGTCCATGAGACCGTTTATCATAGACATAACTTTCGCTTTTTCAAAAGTTGTGTCCATGAGATGGCTTATCACAGACATAACTTTCGCTTTTTCAAAAGTTGTGTCCATGAGACCGTTTATCATAGACATAACTTTCACTTTTTCAAAAGTTGTGTCCACGAGACCGTTTATCATAGACATAACTTTCACTTTTTTAAAAGTTGTGTCCATGAGACGGCTTATCACAGACATAACTGTCTCATTTTTAAAAGTTGTGTCCATGAGACCGTTTATCACAGACATAGTTTTCTCTTTTTTAAAAGTTATGTCCTTGAGTGCCAATATAAACTGATGAATCTCTCAATAAGTAATTAGTTACGCTATGTTTCTTATTCAGGTTTGGATCGCCTTATTCTGCGTCCTTTGATATACTCTATGTATTAGAGAGAGTGAGAAATGAGGCTATGCTGTAACTAAAGTCATCAAAACACAGGCATCGAAACAAAGTGAACAAGTAACGTCCAGCCCGCTCTCCAAGCGAATGAGATAACATGATTGCGTGATCAAGCGCAAAGAGAGTAGTCAGTATCATCTGAGTCTCATCGAACAAAACAACCTGATTCCTGAATCTATATCACGGTACAAACGTCTGTAAAAAACTTACTCATCGAAACCTCCTTTATTAGCAGTATTACCAAACTAAAGGTCAACACAATTCTAGAAACCGGGCACCTTATTTGTCTTGGCATATGACTCTATTTGCGCATCCCAAAAACAAGCGTGTAGAACAGGAACAAAAATGAACGGGGAAAAAACCCAACACATTCGCTAATCTATCTCAAGCATAAGTTTAGCCGCGTGTTGGGTATTTTTCTATAAACCTGACTTTTAAGCGCTTACCTTTTGAAATGAATGAAAAGCATCTTATTCATGTAAAATTGTATGTTATGTTTTAAAAAACGCGACTAATGAATTAGTATCCCAAAAAAGAAGTCATGTACAGCATAATACAATAAGGGGTGAAACTATGAAAGTAATAATCGATATTGATCCCGAAAATGATGATGAGTGTCAAGTAACGATTCATGCGAAAGAGTGGACAAAGGAGGTCGAGGAACTTGTTCAACTGTTAAAAAAGAGACAACCAAAACGGATAGTGGCAGTACAAGAAGATAGATCGATCGTTTTAGACCCTGAGGAAATTGATTTCTTTTATGCTAGAGATCGGAAAGTATTTGCTTCCAGTCACGGTAACTGTATGGAGTTAAAAATGAAATTATATGAAATTGAAGAAATGCTGAGTAATAGAGGATTTATCCGCTTTTCCAAGTCTGTTGTAGGTAATATAAATCAAATCGATCACTTTGAACTATCGTTTAATGGAACGTTGTGTGTTTATTTTAAATCAGGAAGCAAGGAATATGTGAGTAGGAAATATGTTAATGAGCTAAAAGCACAGATCATGGAAGGAGGGGAACCTCATGATCGTTGAAGGACTAAAAAGAATATTATTCGGTGTAGCTGCAGGAAGTTTGATAACCTATGCTGTGCTTTCTCTTCTAGTTTTTCAAGACGTTGATTCATCGATAAAAGAAATATGGAAGCATTGGTCTGGTAGTATGCTGATGGGAATTTATTATAGCTTTGCCTCCGTGATATTTGAGCTAGAAAGATGGAGCGTTCTAAAACAGACAGTAATACATTTAGTTTTGACTATGATCGTTTTTTTTCCAACAGCCATTGTGATAGGCTGGATTCCTTTTAACCTGTTATCACTGACCATAGGTCTAGCAATATTTTTAATACTCTATTCGATCGTGTGGGTTAGTGTATATTTCCGCTATAAGAACATAGAAAAAAGCATGAACGAACGTATAGATCGAGAACATCAATAAAAATTATTTTGGGAGGAGGTGTTTAGATGATTGATGCGCAATCTGTTAGTAAATCTTATGGTTCTGTTCAAGCATTGAATAACTTACAGTTTCAAATTGATGCAGGAAGTTGTTTTGGTTTAGTTGGACCAAATGGTGCTGGTAAATCTACTTTTATAAAAATATTGGTAGGTATCTTGCAAAAGTTTGACGGGGATATTCAAGTATTTAATAAGTCTGTGAAACAGAGGCGGCTAGCGGTTAAGAACTTTATCGGATATGTACCCCAAGATATTTGCTTAGAGGAGTTTTTAACGGCTAAGGGGAATCTAATATATTTTGGCAAGTTATATGGCTTATCAGGTGAACATTTGCGCAAACGAATTCACACAGTGTTGGATCAAATTGGACTAACTGATAAGGCGAATCAAAAAGTAACAGAGTTTTCTGGAGGGATGAAACGTAGCTTGAATATAGGTTGTGCTATTCTTCATCAACCTTCTTTAGTCGTGTTAGATGAACCCACTGTTGGGATTGATCCACAATCAAGGCATGCTATTTTCAACCTTATTCAGCAATTAAAAGAGAAGGGAAGTACCGTTATCTATTCTAGTCACTATATGGAAGAAGTGGAGCAAATCTGCAATAGTGTTGGTTTTATTGACAAAGGAAAATTAGTGGAACATGGCTCCATGCAGCATGTGCTGAATAAACATCGCAATGCATCTATTTTTATTTCTGCTGATGGAATTAGTAAAGAAGAATTATCTGTATATGGCGAAACGATTGAGCAGAAGAATGGATTCACTGTGAACTGTGATGATCCGCTCCTAACAATGGGAAAAATGGTTGAACAATTTTGGCAAAATGGAATTAATCCGGAGCGATTGGAATTGAGTCATACAAGATTAGAAGATATTTTCTTCTATTTAACTGGTACCCAATTAAGGGATAATGGATAGGAGTGGATGATAGATGTGGGCAATTACTACAGTTGAATTAAAAAAGCAGCTGCAGGATAAAGGGATTTGGTTCTGGACTTTTATCTTACCAATTATTTTTATTGTTGGTTTTATTGCGATATTTTCCGGCATGAATGAAATGGAGCCAGAGCAATTAGTGACACAAATAGTACCCGGTTATATTATTATGTTCAGTTTCTTTATTATGATTTCGATGGTGGTTACATTTCTAAAAGCTCGAGATAGTGGAATGGTTGCACGAGTTGCAAGTACACCTTTACCATTAGAACGTTTTCTTATTGGGAAATGGTTGCCGTTTTTTATCATTGTAATCCTTCAAATTGTCGTATTATTATTATTTGGCGTAATTGTTTATGACTTACCGTTAGGTGATCCTGTTGCGTTAACGGTAATATCCTTTATGCTTGCTTTTCTTTCTACTAGTTGGGGGATGGCGATGTCGTTATTAGTGAAAACGGAAAATATGGGTATAGCACTAACACAAGTTATTGCTTTAGGAGGGGCAGTGCTTGGTGGATTATGGATGCCATTAGAAATTATGCCAAATACCATGCAGTTGATAGCGAAGTTTCTGCCGCAATATTGGGCGCTGGAAGGGTTTCAAACTATTTTACAAGATGATGGTCATGTTATTGATATAGGCTTATCTTTATTGATTTTGTTGGGATTTAGTTTGGTAGGTTGTGTAATATCTTTCGTTAGCTATCCCCATTTTCTTAGGCAATCAAGAAGTTAGAATGATAAAGATTCAAGATTTTGTGATAAGCTGTTATAAAGGATACAATACACTTACTCTCAAGAACAGGAAGAATCTGCTGTTTTACCTTCAAAGCAAGATGCACCTTATCAGATATTTTGTGGAACATAATAGAAGTAAAAAGATTGCCCCAAAAAACGTTGGGCAGTCTTTTTCGTTCGTTTCAATATCTACATTTTAAACGGTGACATTTTTGCTCGTAAAGCTTGCGCCATTTCAGTTAACGATTTCGCTATGCTTGTAATTTTCATTACTTTGGATACTTGTTCTATCGAGAAAAATCTATTTTTAGAATCCTACTATTATCCTATTTATGAGGTGTTCAAGATACCATAAGTTACTAAAAGCCCTGAGGGGATAAGGATGAAAAATGGAAACAATGCGTATTATCACGAAAAATAAGCTAATAGTCATAGGTTTATAGAATTATCAATATTTTCCTTTTATACTTGATTATTCCATTGCGTTGTAATATTATAAAAAAGCATGACAAAAAAAGGAGATGACAATATTGTTCAGAAAAAGTTTATTCATGCTGTTAATAGTAATATTTGCTATTTTTGTGGCTGGTTGTAACAATGATACAACAGATGCAGAAATAGAAGAGAACAGTGATGAGTCCAATGAAGAAGTCGAGGCAACAACTGAAGAAAATCAAGATAATGATGAAGATGAAACAGAGACGTCAGCGTCTACATCCAATTTTTCCGAACTAATTGCTTATATGGAAGAAAAAACAGAAGGTACAGCTAATGTATTGTATGAAAGTGAGCAATCATCTGAGCATGAAATGGAAGGTGTTACGACTTCCATAAACGGTTATTCACTAGTTGAATTAGCAGATTTTCATATGGATTTCAGTATTCCTTTTGGAGATGAAACAGATGGAGCTGTCTTATTAGCGCAAATTACGGTATCAAATGATACAGATGAAGATGCCTATTATATGCCAACATTTTACCTATCTTATACAGGTGCAGACAAACACTTTAATACATACAGACAATTGTTGCCGGATGAAGAATTAATAGAGTATTATCTGTCTCCAGATAACAATTATTTAGTGGAAGCGGGTGAATCCATCACAGGTTATGTAGCTTATCCTTTCGGTGAATCTATTTTGGATGATGTGTTAGATGAAGGTACTGTGATGATAGATGTTCCAGCACCACATGCTACAGAAGGGGAGTTCACTGATACATTTGGTGAAGAAAGTAGTTTCCAAATAGGATTAAGTGACGAAGGAACGGAAACAGCTGAGGCAAACCAAAGCTTTTATCGAGATAGGGTAACTGCTAATAACATGGGAGAAAAGGTTATGCTGGAAGAGGTGCAAGATATGGGAGAAACCGAAGAAGTAAGTGACTTTGTCATTACGCTTGATGGTTATCAGTTCACTGAATTTACCCCTAATGAGGAAGAAGCTCCTAGGTTTGAAAGTTTTGAAAATGGGATGGTACTCTTAACAACTAAGTTTCTTATCGACAATAGCAGTGATTCAGATATTGCTTTAACTTCTATGTCATCGAAACTTTCGGTAAATGATGGATCGGATTATGTATTAGGAGAAGGTATGTTACTTGATTATAGAAATAATTCCTTAATAGAATCAGGTGAATCAGGTGAGTTATTACAAGTTTATGTATTAGACAAAGAATATTACGAACAGATTTGGAAAGACAAGGCTTTTGAAGTGGAACTTGGACCAATGGTTGGTCGAGAAGCAAAAGATATTTCTAAAGGAAAAACAGTAAACTTCTCATTAAAATAATAGCTAAAACAAACGACTCAGAAGCGATTCTGAGTCGTTTTTAAGTATTACTGATTTGTTTTCTCGCGAACGAATGCTTCTACTTCATCAGCTGTGTTCATGCTTAACAGTTGATCTTTGTATGAAGCTAATTCTTCTTTAGATAGATCTTTAATTTGTGTACGAGCTGGTAAGATAGATGTCGCACTCATACTGAACTCATCAAGACCTAATCCAAGTAGAATTGGAATTGCGATAGAATCGCCGGCCATTTCACCACACATTCCAGCCCATTTACCTTCAGCGTGTGCTGCTTCAATAACATTGTTTACAAGGTTAAGGATTGCTGGATGATATGGTTGGTATAGGTAGCTAACACGCTCGTTCATTCGGTCAGCTGCTAATGTATATTGGATTAAGTCATTTGTCCCAATACTAAAGAAGTCAACTTCTTTTGCGAATTGGCGAGCAATGACAGCTGTTGAAGGAATCTCGACCATAATACCAACTTCGATATTATCAGATACTTCAACACCTTCTTTTGTTAAATTATCTTTCTCTTCAAGTAATAGACCCTTCGCTTGACGGAATTCGTCTAATGTAGCAATCATTGGGAACATGATTTTTAAATTACCGTATACACTTGCACGTAATAATGCACGTAACTGTGTTCGGAAAATATCATCACGTTCTAGACAAAGACGAATTGCACGGTATCCAAGGAATGGGTTCATTTCTTCTGGTAACTCAAGGTATGGTAATTCTTTATCGCCACCGATATCCAATGTACGAACAACGACAGGCTTGTCTCCCATCTGTTCTAAAACAGATTTATAAGCATCAAATTGTTCATCTTCTGTTGGAAGTTCTTTTTTACCCATGTATAAGAACTCAGTACGATAAAGTCCAACACCTTCACCACCATTGTTAATAACACCTTCTACATCATCAGGTGTACCAATGTTGGCTACTAATTCAGCGTGAGCTCCATCTTTAGAGACAGTAGGCTCATCTTTTAGTTTTGCCCATTCAGCTTTTTGCTTTTCGAAGCTTTCTTGTTTCGCACGGTAAGTGCTTACTTCTTCATCAGTTGGATTGATAATAACTGTACCATCAATACCGTCAACGATGACCATATCACCTTCGTTTACTTGTGTAGTTACTTCTTTCGTACCTACAACTGCTGGAATTTCTAGTGAACGTGCCATAATTGCTGAGTGAGAAGTACGACCACCGATGTTGGTTGTAAACCCTTGTACAAATTGTTTATTCAATTGTGCTGTATCAGAAGGAGTTAAATCTTCTGCAATGACAATTACTTCTTCATTTATTAAAGCTGGATTCGGGAAAGAAACCTGTAATAAATGTGCCATTACTCGTTTTGTAACATCCTTAATATCAGCCGCGCGTTCTCTCATATATTCGTTGTCCATACTCTCGAACATTTGAATAAACATTTGTGCAGTTTCATCTAATGCGAATTCAGCATTCACTTTTTCTGACTCAATTTTATCCTTAATTGGATTAATAAGCTCAGGGTCACCAAGTACAAGTAAGTGAGCAGAAAAGATTTCGGCATGCTCATCACCAAGTGAAGCACGAGCATGTTCTTTAATTTTTTCCAACTCAGATTTAGAAACGTCAAGCGCGTTCATTAAACGCTCTACTTCATGCTTTGTATCTTCAACCTCGCTTTTTTTAAAAGAAAGGTCAGGGATAGCAAGTTTATATGCTTTTGCAATTGCTACCCCATTCGATGCTGCAATACCAGTTAATTGACTCATGTATAAATTACTCTCCTAGACCTTCAGACTTGATTACGTCTACTACTGCGTCAACAGCTTCTTGTTCGTCAGAACCTTCAGCAGAGATTTTGATTTCAGCACCTTGAGGGATACCTAGAGACATAACACCCATGATTGATTTTAAGTTGATTGATTTGCCGTTATATTCTAAGTTCATATCAGATGCAAAGCTACCTGCTTTATTCACTAGCACTGTTGCTGGACGTGCGTGAACTCCTGTTTCATCTGTAATTGTTACTGTTTTTTCTACTGCCATAATAAAGAAACCTCCTAATAATATTTAAAGTTGTCATACACTCTAATTTTACTCTTAAATCAAGGTGTATTCAAGAGAAATAATAAAGTAACATGCTTATTATAAAGATTGTGTTAAGTTGTGACAAGTCATTTGTCTATTAATCCATGTGACAATCTCGTGAAATATGTCGATTTTATTCGTTTCGTTCAAGATTTCATGCCGTTTTTCCTCATATAGATGTAAATCAATATTTTTTACACCGAGCGTTTGATAAAAGTCCACACACTTTTCGACACCTTGTCCATATTGTCCAACAGGGTCATCTTTCCCACTTAGGAAAAGTAAAGGTAGACCAGTTGGGATTAATTTATTTTTTTCCTTTGACTGAATCAATTGTATCCCTGTATATAGATCATAGAAAAATTGATTGGTTGGGATAAATCCACATAATTTGTCTTCTTCATATTGCTCAACTTCTTTATGAACAGAGCATAACCAATCAAAATCTGTCTGCTTATCCGTATGCTTGTTATAGCCTAAAAAAGTTAGTTTATTCATCAATTTTGCTTCTTTATTTTTACCTCTAAACATAGTGGTTACTTTTGCTGCTTGTTTTGCAACATTTAGTAAGCTGTTTGGTTGAAAAGAAGTACCGATTAAAATAACTCCTGTTAAATATTGAGGTGTAAGCATTATATATCTTCTGCTAATGAAAGAACCCATGCTGTGTCCAACTAAAAAAATTGGCAGTTGTTTGTTATTCTCTCTTATCATTTCGGTTAATTCAATGCAATCATAAACAACACGGTCAAATCCATTTTTCTCCGCAAAGAAGCCTTGTGTGTTATTTTTTTCACCAGTTTTACCGTGACCACGATGATCATGACCGTAGACAGTAATGCCTTGTTCTGTTAAATATGTAGCAAACGCATCGTATCTTTCTATATGTTCCACCATACCGTGCGCAATCTGCACAATTGCTTTTGGTGGGGTAGGGCTGTGCCAACATTTTACGTGAATTTCATGTTGATCTTTCGTTGTGTACCAGAATGATTCTTTCTTCATGTTTGTTCACACTCCTTTCCGTACCGCTAATGGGTATACTATTATGTACGCTATACTCCATGATAAGTTTCATCTATATAATAATCTTTGGAAAACAATCATGGATAAGCTTACTTGAAAACGATACTTTGGGCAATGATTTTTGGAAGATTTTCAAAAATATAAACGAAGAAAGAAGTTTGATGAACGAAGTATAAGATATTACTGCTTTAGAAGTTATCGAAGTGCAGCAAGGTAAATCTGTAAACTACTTATCAGGAAGTTAGCACCGTGATAAAAAGTCTAAATTAGTAAATAATTCTTGCTATTTGTTATCCTTTTTGCTACATTGTAGTTATGTATTTGTACGTCTAAGGGGGGTTTGCAACATGGTAACAGTTGCAATGACTTTATTAATTATTGATGCCATCGTTTTAATTGTATTTGTATTATTACAATCAGGTAAAAGTGCTGGACTATCAGGTGCAATCGCTGGTGGTGCGGAGCAATTATTTGGAAAACAAAAAGCAAGAGGTATTGACGCTGTATTACACCGTGGAACAGTGATTACAGGTGTACTATTCTTTGTCCTTACGTTTGCTCTTGCATACTTATTATAATTCAAATTTGGGCAATAAATATAGCATCAATAAACATCCTTTGCTACGTGCGGAGGATGTTTTTTCATATCTTTATTAGGGAATGTGAAAAAGTATAATAGGGAAAGATAGAAAAAATGAAGGGAATTCGCGAAAGGGGTTTACATAGAAATGAAGATGAAGCAACCAGAACCATTTATGTTTGAAGGAGATGAGCGTGCCGTATTATTACTACATGGCTTTACAGGTCACTCTGCAGACATGCGAATGCTTGGACGATATTTGAATAACGAAGGTTATACTTGTTATGCACCAATATATCGTGGTCATGGTAAATCACCAGAAGAATTAATTGGTGTAACAGCAGAGGATTGGTGGGAAGATGTGCAACAAGCATATCAAGAATTGAAAGATAAAGGTTATCAAAAAATCGCGGTTATTGGTCTTTCTTTAGGTGGTGTTCTAGGTTTACGATTAGCAGGTAATACACCATTACAAGCTGTTATAACGATGTGTTCACCGATGTTTTTTGATAATGAGCAGCAACTAACAATCGGGTTCCGTCAATTTGCTAAAGATTATAAGAAACTTGAAGGAAAAGAAGATGATGTGATTCAAGCGGAAGTAGAGCAGTTAGTAGACGACTCGAAGGAACTATTCCAAGAAATTGCGACTTCCATCGAAAAAGTGAAAGAAACGGTTGATATGATTTATACACCGACATTTGTCGTACAAGCAACAAATGATCAAATGATAAATACGGAAAGTGCTAATTATATATATGACAGTGTAGAGTCAGACCAAAAGCAAATAACATGGTATGACAATGCTGGACACGCGATTACGTTTAGTAAAGAAAAAGATAAAGTACATCAGGATGTTGCGCAATTTTTAGCATCATTAGATTGGTAAGAAGAAAAAAGCTAAATTGCCGAGTTGTCGACATGCAAATTTAGTTCAATAACCACTTTTATCACGGTGCAAACGTCCGTAAAACCCCCACTTCAAGCTTCGAGTGAAAACGAGGAAGCTAAGCGGGGGATAAACGGACGCTAACTCCCTGATAAGTTTCGCTAACAATCAATGGGAGTGAAAAACTCACACTGATTGAAGTCTCGCTTTATAATTTTTAATCTAATAAACAATACTAATCATAAAAGAAAGAGGTGACGATATGGAACAATTACAACAACAAATTTTAGACTACTTTGACAACAATGCTGAAAAACCTCTATCTGTACAGGAAATAGAAGAAATTCTTGGACTGACAGATGCAGACCAATTTACCGAATTAATCAAGGCACTTAACCATTTGGAGGATACTGGGCAGTTAATTCGCACGCGCAAAAATCGTTACGGATTACCAGAGAAAATGAATTTAGTCCGAGGAACGATTCAAATGCATGCAAAAGGATTTGCCTTTTTGATTCCAGAAGATGAAGCGATGGATGATGTATATATTAACCAAGCTGACTTAGCTTCTGCGATGAATGGTGATAAAGTTTTTGTTCGAGTAGATAAGCGTGATGATGATGGGAAAAGGGCGGAAGGTGTCGTTGTCCGCATTATTGAACGCGCGATGAAAGAGATTATTGGTACTTTTGAGGATAATGGAGCATTCGGATTTGTTATTGCAGATGATAAGCGAATCCCCAATGATATTTTCGTTCCTAAAGGTCAAACAAAAGGAGCCGTTGATGGTCATAAAGTAATTGTAGAAATTACGAAATATCCTGAAGGTAGAATGAGTGCAGAAGGTAGTGTAGTCGAAATACTTGGTCATAAAAATGATCCAGGGATGGATATTGTGTCGATCATTTATAAAAATGGTATTGCAATTGATTTTCCGCCAGAAGTATTGGAGCAAGCACACAATATTTCCGAGGAAATAAATGAAGATGAATTGAAAGACCGTCGCGATTTACGTAATGAAACAATTGTTACGATTGATGGTGCAGATGCGAAGGATTTAGATGATGCAGTAACAGTGAAAAAACTTGATAATGGTAACTATAAATTAGGTGTATATATTGCTGACGTTACTCATTATGTCAAAGAAGATTCTCCGATAGATAAGGAAGCATTTGAACGAGGGACAAGTGCCTATTTAGTTGACCGTGTTATACCAATGATTCCTCATCGTTTATCCAATGGTATTTGTTCATTAAATCCACAAGTAGATCGACTTGTTTTGGGTTGTGATATGGAGATTAATGCAAGTGGTGAAGTGGTTAATCATGAGATCTTCCAAGCTGTTATTAACACAACGGAACGAATGACATATAAAGCAGTCAATCAAATATTAGTGGATCATGATGAGAAGGTTATGGATCGTTATGAAACATTAGTACCAATGTTTCGAGATATGGAAGATTTAGCATCTATCTTAAGGAGTAAACGTTTTGGGCGTGGTGCGATTGATTTTGATTTTAAAGAAGCACAAGTATTAGTAGACGCTAAAGGAAAAGCACAGGATGTTGTTATTAGAGAACGTTCTGTGGGTGAACGTCTAATTGAGGAGTTTATGCTATGTGCCAATGAAACGGTAGCAGAGCATTTCCACTGGATGGATGTTCCGTTTATTCATCGTATTCACGAAGATCCAGATCCAACGAAACTACAAACATTTTTTGAATTTATCGCACGTTTCGGCTATGTTGTAAAAGGCACATCCAATGAAATTCATCCACAAGCATTACAGAATGTATTAGATGAAGTTGCTGGAACTGACGAAGAAATGATTATTTCTAAACTAATGCTACGTTCGATGAAACAAGCTAAATATGACCCGCAAGGAATAGGACATTTTGGGTTAGCGACAGATTTCTATACACACTTCACTTCGCCAATTCGAAGATATCCGGATTTAATTGTGCATCGTCTAATTCGTACTTATTTATTGGAAAATAAATTAGATGGTAAGACAAGACAGCATTGGAAAGATAAAATGCCTGTTATTGCCCAACAAGCGTCAATGAAAGAAAGAGCTTCAGTAGATGCAGAACGTGAAGTAGATGACTTGAAAAAAGCTGAATTTATGCAAGAGAAAATCGGTGAAGAGTATGAAGGGGTTATTAGTTCAGTAACGAATTTTGGCTTGTTTGTAGAATTGCCAAACACGGTAGAAGGTCTTGTTCATGTTAGTTATTTGACAGATGACTACTATCATTTTGATGAAAGAGCATATGCAATGATCGGTGAGAGAACAGGGAATGTATTTCAAGTAGGTGACACGATCACAGTAAAGGTTGCCCAAGTGAATATTGATGAGCGTGCAGTCGATTTTGAAATAGTTGGTATGAAGCCGAGAAAGCAAAGGCCATCAAAAGAAGGAAAAGTAATTCATGCTAAACGTGATAAAGGGAAAAAAGGTGGCCTGAAGAAAACCGCCAAAAAAGCCCAAAAATCACGAGCTGGTGGTAATAAAAATAAGAAAGATCGCAAGAAGAAAAAGTAAACAAAACGAGGCAGAACATTGCATGAAAAGCAACGATCTGCCTCGTTTTTTGTTGTCTAAAAGCGATAATGGATGGTGGCTCATGTTAGTTATTCCATGAAATGTGCTCACTCATTCTACTTCTAGTGAGTGGTAGATAATCGCTGCGTCAGAATACTCCGCTTTCACCCTCGGGGCACAAGCGCAACATCTATTCAAGCACAGACCGCTTTCAGAGTGTTTTCTATGCCATAGGCACGGCTTCAACTAACTTTTCAATAAGAACGGTTGAAAAGTGGATTTTCAACTCGCGCTGTTCCCATAGGAGTCTCCGTATTCTGCCTTCGCTTTGGTTATATTCTCTATTGGAAGAGAGAGGAATACTTACATTTCATGTCCTTTGACTAAGTGCATTCCTTTTGGATATGAATCATCGTATTTCCACTTACAAACAGTAGATCACATCACATAGCGGAGACAAAACACGAAGACTCTTGCGGGAAAAGTACGAGTTGAAGATCCATTTTCATGAAGTGATCTGCTTCATAAAAATTAGCTGAAGCCGTACCCGAAGAAAGCGTAGTGTTTTGTCGGAGCTAATGCCAGCGCTTATCATCAATAGAATGGGAGAAAACCTATATCGCTTTTAGACATTGATCGTTTAGTGCTAAATGAGTATTATTCAGTTTCTATTCGCGCGTTTCTTTTTTTTTTGTTAAAATAGTCATTACGTAGCTATAGGAGGAACGGAAGATGGCAAAAAATGATGGAAAAGTTATCGCACAAAATAAAAAAGCAAATCATGATTATTTTATTGAGGAAACATTTGAAGCTGGGTTAGTGCTTCAAGGGACAGAGATAAAATCAATTAGAGCTGGTCGTGTCAATTTAAAAGACAGCTTCGCGACGATTAGACAAGGAGAAGCATACATTAACAACATGCATATTTCTCCGTATGAGCAAGGGAATCGTTTTAATCATGAGCCAACTCGTGCTCGAAAATTATTACTACACCGTAAACAAATTGATAAACTGATCGGTGAAAGTAAACAGGCAGGATACTCGATTGTCCCATTAAAAGTTTATATTAAAAATGGTTTTGCTAAAGTATTGATTGGTCTTGGAAAAGGTAAGAAAAAATATGATAAACGAGAAGACTTAAAACAGAAACAAGCAAAACGAGATATGGATCGAGCAATTAAAGACAGATAGAACAAAATTTACCAATATATATATCTTGAATTAAATATATTTTGTGGTATACTAGTCTTATCGGCAAGACATCTATAATTGAATAATCTATTGAGCACATCTGCTCTTGTCCGTTTTCCTTATATTTATATGGGGACGTTACGGATTCGACAGGGGTAGGTCGAGCTCAGGTTGCGCGTCGAGGTTACGACTCGTAAAACGTTAACGCCAATAATAACTGGCAAAGAAAACAATTACTCTTTAGCAGCTGCGTAAGCACTGTTAAAGGATCCTTCCTACTATCGCCCATGTGGTAGATTGAAGGGTCTCACTTATTAGTGGGCTACGCTATTATCCTCCGTCTGCGGATCAATAGAAGAGACTAATCAGACTAGCTACTTGGACGCCTGTTGGTAGGCATAAGAGCTAGCGAATCCGTAATATACCAACTACACGTGTAGAAGCCTGAGTGCCGATATCCTTGGACGTGGGTTCGACTCCCACCGTCTCCACCAATACATAATTGGTGGTTTTTTTATTGCCTAAAATTGTTTAATCTATATTTTTATCTAAAAGAGCGAATAGACTTCCTCTTCAAGCAGCTTACAAGGATGTTAAGTGGGAAAGTAGTTCAAGCAAAAAAATTATCCAACTTTATTAAATATAATGAAACATCTTCCTTTGTTCAATCGTATGTATAGTAACCATGCACATGGGAGGTTACGCAAGTGAACAACATGATCAATAAATTAGAAGAATGGAATAATGATCCGAAATTTTCAAGCATGATTAATTTGAAAAAAAGTAAAAAAATAATTGATAAGTTGGAACAATTCGCGGAAGAGTCAGAAATAGCAAGAAGATATTTAGCAGAAATAGAAGAGCATATAAACTCTTTTCATTTAGATATGGTTCCTGAAGATTTCAAAGGTTGGAAACAAACGTTGTCTAATGCGAAGTCTTACTTAATAAAGGAACATAATTGTGTGGAAGAAGGTCATTACATGGCTTTATACATGAGTGTAGGTATTTCTTTTGGTGTTTTATTTGGTTTAATGTTAGATAATATTGCATTAGGTATTCCATTAGGTCTCCCAATTGGTTTAGGGGTTGGACTTGCATTGGATGAAAAAGCGAAGAAAAAAGGATTAGTGATATAAGTATTGTTATATGCAAAATAATAAGCAATAATCTTAATAACATGATAGAAATAGTCCCTAAAATATATCATGGAGGCAAAAGATATCGTGTCTTTGTTGAATGATGGGGATATGACATGAATATATTAGTGAGGTAAGTGTTACTTATGACAAAAGTCTATGTAGCACTTTTTTGATTGTAATTAAATTGACTTCACCAATCATTGCCATTTATACTATTTGTAAGCGTTAACAAGTGGAGGGGTTCTATGATTAATAAGCTTCGTCTACAGTTTTTGAATTTACGCCTTAAGTATAAAATGGTTATCCTCACGTCTTTAGTGCTCCTCGCTTTTAGTATTGGCGGTTTATCTATTTTGCAATATGCGTTTCATCTTTATAATAAGGAGATCTATCGACAATCTGCCCAGGCTCTTCAAGTTTCCGCTAATTCTGTTGAAGCAGAATTGAAAAAAATGGAGCGGTTATCTTACCAAATTGCAACAGACACTTATGTACAAACATATTTACTCGATTTAAGTAAGACAGACTCTAGTTACATACAGTTTTTAATTGGAAATGATCTTCGTACAAGATTACTCCATATCGGTGCTTTAAATAAATATGTCCAATCGATTCAAGTTTATGATCAGCATAACAAAGAGTATGCAAGTGGGAATTTAATGAGAAACCTATCGGAAGAACGGTTAGTAATGATGAAGGAGGCAGCTGAAAAAGAAAAAGGCGGAGTGAGCTGGCTTTCTCCTATGGATCAGGACCAAACAGTAATGGCTGTTCGAGCAATTCGAGAATATAACGATTTTACCTTTGAACAATTAGGTTTTATGGGGATACGAGTTGATATTATTGAATTGATGGATGAACTAACTCGTAATGTAAAGGAACAAGAAACGAATTTTTTTATCTTTGATCAAGATGAACAGCCAATATTTACGAGTACAAGTGGATTTGAAGATGTCAAACCATCTAAATTTATTGAGCATGATGCCGGTTATCAGATGATAAGATATAATGGAGAACGTTATTTTCTAACCTACTCAGAAGATAATCACTTAGACTGGACATATATGATTTTAACACCATATAGTAATCTTTTTACTGTTATTACTCAAGCACGAACAGCTGTATTTCTTACGTATTTTGTTCTTTTTTTACTAATGATATTTTTAGGGTCCAAGTTTACTGGTACGATTGTGAATCCGATTGAAAGTTTAAATAAAAAAATGAAGAAAGTACAGACTGGTGATATGACTTATGGTGACGAAGATATGGAAATAACAAAAGATGAAGCAGGCGAGATGCATGAGAACTTCCAAAAAATGATGGCACAAATTCATTATTTAATAGAAGAGAATTATAAAAAGCAATTATTGATTAAAGAATCAGAGTTTAATGCGTTACAAGCACAAGTTAATCCGCATTTTTTATATAATACATTAGATTCGATAAATTGGTCCGCCAAAATAGCGGGTGAACAGAAAATATCACAAATGGCAGAATCGTTAGGTTTTGTGTTACGAGCATCCATTAATATGAAAGATACGATGATTCCGCTGAAGGAAGAGATAGCGATTGTTGACCACTATATAACAATCCAATCGTATCGTTTTGCTGAAAGGTTGGCTTTTTCGAAAGATATACCAGAACAATTAGTATCTATCTTTGTCCCGAAGTTTATTATCCAGCCTTTAGTTGAAAATGCTATTCGTTATGGTTTGCAAGAGATGATAGGCACATGTACTATCCAACTAGTAATTATAGAAACAGAAGATACTATTGTGATAACAGTTGAAGACAATGGCCCAGGAATGGAAGAGGCTTATGTGAAACAAATTTTATCAGGTGATTTTCAACCGAAAGGGACAGGGATTGGATTACGAAATATTAATGATCGTGTCCAGCTTTTGTTTGGAGAAGCTTATGGACTTGCAATGAAAAGTGATATTGATAAAGGTACAGTCGTTTCCATTACATTACCAAAGGAGGATCGCAACTAACATGTATAAAGTGTTACTAGTTGATGATGAGCGAATAATTCTGGATGGTATATCTGCAATTATTAATTGGAAAGAACATGAAGCAGAATTGATTGGAAAAGCACTAAATGGTCTGGAGGCATATGAGTTTATTCAACAACAACAACCAGATATTGTGATCACGGATATAACGATGCCAGGTTTGAATGGGATTGAATTAGTGAAAAAAGCAAGCGAGATATATCCAACGGTAAAATGGATATTCTTATCAGGATTTGATGAATTTGAATATGCAAGACAAGCAATGCGTTTTGGTGTCAAACACTATTTGTTGAAACCATGTAATGAAGAGCATATAGCAGAAGCTTTAGATGATGTGATTATTGAGAAACGGTCAGAGGATGAAACGAGACAATATATGCAAGCGATGGAAGCAACGAAAGTCATACAAAATGAAGAGGTGTTAAAGCAATTCTTTACCTATAAGCAACTGTCTGAAATAACGCAATCAAACATGTTAAAGCTATTAGACGAATTATTTCAAGACGATCCATTTTTCTTTTGGTTGGTGAATATGGAAGTGACAATCGACAGCCAAACGATCTGTCAATTGTTTGCAGATGATGGGTGTGTTGCCACTATCGGTAATAATCAGTTACTTGTTGCTCTCCGCTATTCTAACGACCATTTAGTAAAACTTCACCATTTTTGTAATGTTCATGAGCAGAAAATCATGTCGGTCACTACACGATCGTTTATCAAAGATCAATTAATGGCTATACCTACAATAAATGAAATGAAACAACAACTCTTTTATTCATCATGCAACAGTTTGATTACTTTTCATGATTGGGTTTCATTTACCGATTTATTTCCTATGAAATCAGAAATAGAAGTGGATACCATCGTGCTCCTTTTGAAAAAGAAACGAAAAAAACAAGCTATTACACATATTTCTGATTATATGCAGGTTTTGGCAACACATCATGTTGCTCCGAAAGTAACGAGAGGCTATTTCATTCATTTTTATTTACTACTAATGACGAAGTTAACAGATCATTCAACAGAAAGTAGTATTGAAACGATCGGAAAGATGGAGGAATTCCATTATGCATCAGATTTCGTGCAATTTTTTGTTGATTTGTTTGAACGCATCCTCTCGCAAAATGAACGTTCAGTGGAATATTCTAAAGTAGTAAATGAAATGTTGGTATGTATCGAAGAAGAGGTAGAAAATCCTAATTTGTCGTTACAATGGCTTGCTAATCATTATTTATATATGAATGCTGATTACTTAGGGAAGATTTTTAAGAAAGAAATAGGGCAGCGATTTTCTGCATATGTAACAAATGTCCGAATAAATAAAGCAGTCAAAATGATAGAGACGGAAAAAGATATGAAAGTATTTGAGCTGGCTGAACGATTAGGTTTTGGTAATAATCCACAATATTTTAGCCAAATTTTTAAAAAGATGAAAGGGGTTTCTCCTTCTGAAATGTTAAAGTCATATGAAGAGAAAGTGGAGTAACATAAACTCCTCTTTTTTTTGAACATATATCACTGATTTTTATATCATCATCGATTACTATTTTTGATAAGATAATACTGTAATCGCTTACAGATAAAAAGGGGAGGTAAAGACATGAAAAAATCTTTATTCGTTTTGTTGGGAATTATGATGACTCTTTGGTTAGCAGCATGTAGTGGAGATGATAGTTCAGAGGATGCGACAAGTGACGTGGATGACGATGCTACGGAGGATACAGCAGATGATGCTGCAACAAGTGATGGTGATGTTACATTACGAATTGCTTGGTGGGGTGAACAGACAAGGAATGATTACACATTAGAAGTAATTGAATTGTTTGAAGAGAATAACCCAGGCATCACATTAGAGCCTGAATATGCAAGTTGGGATGATTATTGGCAAAAACTTGCGCCGCAAGCGGCTGCAAATGAGTTGCCGGATATTATTGCCATGGACTTATCTTATTTATCACAATATGCAAATAATAATCAATTGGCAGATTTAACCCCTTTCTTCGATAATCAAATTGATCTAACACATATTTCTGAGGATATTGTAAATGGTGGAGCAGTAGAGGAGGGAGTATACGGTTTTAATATCGGGGTTAATGCAGTTGGCCTTCATTATAATCAAGAGTTGCTGAAAGAAGTTGGGATTGATGAGATTCCTGCAGATTGGACATGGGATGATTATATAGAAATGTCTAATAATGCAGTAGATAATGATGTCTATTTTGATACCGGATTCCAGCCAGATGTGTTCTTTAACTTCTATTTACGTCAACATGGCCAACGTTTATATGCGGAAGATGGTAGTGGTCTAGGCTATGATGATGATCAATTGTTTGTTGACTTCTTTACCATTGTACGAGATCAAGTAGAGAAAGAAGCTTCCCCCACACCAGATTATTTAGCGCAATTAGCAGGTCCTGAGGAGGATCCAACAGTGAAAGGTGAGGGTATCGGTGTATTCCAATGGTCAAACCAATTTGTTGGCCTGGAACAAATTTCTGATTATGAATTTGAGATTGCACCGATGCCAGGTCCAAATGCGGAAGATGGTTTATTTTTGAAGCCAAGCATGTTCTTCTCTATCTCTGAAAACTCTGAGCAAAAAGAAGCAGCGGCGCAATTTATTGATTTCTTTGTGAATGATCTAGAAGCAAATAAACTTATCTTAGGTGAACGTGGTGTACCAGTGAATTCAGAAATCAATGAAGCGTTACTTGATGAAGTATCTGACTCACAGGCGAAAGTATTCGAATATATCGCGTGGGCTGAGGAAAACAGTACTGAAATGGGTGCGCCAGATCCAGCTGGTGCAGGTGAAATTATTTCAGCTTTAGACAATTTATCAGAGCAGGTTTCATATGGTGAAATTTCACCAGAGGATGCAGCGGAGCATTTTAGAAATCAAGCCGAAGGTATTTTAGGAAACTAATAACTTATTAGGTGAGATAGCTGACAACTATATGTTGGCTATCTCCGTTTGATAAGTGATAGAGAGGGTGTGACAAATGCAAACACATATGAAGCAGAACTTATGGGGGTATATTTTTATTGGGCCATTTATTATTGGCTTTTTGGCGTTTACTATTATCCCGATTATCGCTTCTTTTTACTTTTCTTTTACCTCCTATGATTTATTTAGTTCACCAGAATGGGTAGGGTTTGATAACTTTAGAAAAATGTTTACTGATGATCCTCGGTATCTTCATTCATTAAAAATAACCTTCATCTATGTTTTTGCTGGTGTTCCATTACGACTAATTTTTGCATTAGTTGTTGCGATGATTCTAAATACAGCATCCAGAGCGGTTGGGTTATATCGTACATTGTATTATTTACCGTCCTTGATTGGTGGAAGTGTTGCAGTTGCTATTATGTGGCGGAACATTTTTGGTGATGAGGGAATCGTAAATATTGCATTAATGACAATGGGGATTGATCCTGTGCGCTGGTTTGGGAATCCGACAGCAGCACTTTGGATGTTAATATTCTTATCTGTTTGGCAGTTCGGTTCTTCTATGCTGATTTTCTTAGCTGGACTGAAGTCTATTCCACAAAGCTATTATGAGGCAGCAAGTGTCGATGGTGCAGGATTTTTCCAAAAGTTCTTTACGATTACCATCCCAATGCTAAGTCCTGTTATTTTATTTAATGCAATTATGCAGACGATAGCAGCATTTATGACATTTGTTCCAGCATTTATTATTTCAAAAGGAACAGGTGGACCATTAGATGGAACATTGCTTTATTCGCTCTACCTATTTATGCAAGGGTTTGAATTCTTCCATATGGGTTATGCATCTGCAATGGCATGGGTGATGCTAATTATCATCGCTATTCTGACCTCACTAATTTTCTTTTCATCACGATTCTGGGTCCATTATGAATCGGAAGGAGGCAGATAACAGATGAAAGCGAAGCATGTTAAGAAGCTTGTCTATCATATTATTGTAGCTGGTTTTGCTGTGCTCTTATTGTACCCGGTTATTTGGTTAGTAATGAGTTCTTTTAAAGAAAGTGAGTTGATTTTTGCTACGGCAGACTCTTTGATTCCTAACCCGTTTGTTCTAAGTAATTATGCACAAGGTTGGGAAGGTTTCGGAAATTATGGGTTCGGAACGTTTATTTTTAATACTGCTGTGTTTGTCGTACTTGTATTAATCGGTCATTTAATCTCTTGTTCCTTAATAGCATTTGGTTTCGCGAGGTTAAAGTTTAGGGGAAGAGCTTTTTGGTTTGCGATAATGATTATGACATTAATGTTGCCATATGAAGTAGTAATGATACCGCAATATATTATTTTTGCGCAGTTAGATTGGTTGAATTCCTTAAAGCCATTAGTTGTACCAGCATATTTCGGTCATCCATTTTTTATCTTTTTACTAGTTCAGTTTATTCGAACGATACCGAGAGAATTAGATGAAGCGGCGATTATTGATGGGTGTAATACATTTGGTATCTATTATCGAATCATCTTACCGTTAATCACACCAGCACTTGCAACGACAGCTATTTTTACGTTCTACTGGACGTGGGATAATTTGCTTGGACCTGTTTTGTATTTAAATAGTCCGTCAAAATATACGGTATCGATGGCACTTAATATGTTCTTAAGTAATGAGACTGTCTCTAACTGGGGAGCAATGTTTGCTATGTCGGTCGTATCACTAATTCCTGTGTTTATCATCTTTTTCATCTTCCAACGATATGTAGTAGAAGGGATTAGTACTAGTGGTTTGAAAGGGTGATGTTGTGTGAGTGCATTAAACAAAGCACTTGAGTGGGTGACAAAAGTAGCATATTTAAATTTGTTATGGATCGTTTTTTCAGTATTGGGATTCATTATTTTCAGTTTGTTTCCAGCAACTGCCGCTACATTTTCTGTGACAAGGAAATGGATTACTGGTTCGACTGATATATCTTTATTTAAGACTTTTTGGCAAGCTTATCGTCAATCAATATTACAGGCAAATATAATAGGTTATATAGTACTTATCTTAGGCTATATTTTATATTTGGATTTTCTATTTATAACGGTTGTGCAAAATGATTATCTTTTACTATTAACGATACCTTTCTTGTTTGTGACGATCCTTGTTACGTTAACATCCTTGTATTTGTTTCCGGTATATGCTCATTATGATATGAAAGTATTACAAGTAATGAAAAGTGCTTTCTTTATCATGATCATTAACCCGCTACAAACGATCGTAATGGTGCTTGGGGTATTCGCTATTTTATTTGGTGTATGGCATTTTCAATGGCTTGGTCTATTTTTTAGTATGAGTCTTGTTGCACTTAGTATATCAATGCCAGCTCAAAAAGCATTTCGTAACATTGAAGAAAAGAAGAATTATATAGTTAAGAAGACAATGTTAAACGATTAATATCTAATAGCTAAAAGTAGGCTGAGTGGTTTTCGCTCAGTCTATTTTATACTTGTAATCTATTAGAACTAGATAGATATAAATTGATTTACGACATAAGTAGACATAACTCGTAATAATATTGAAATATATTTGTAACATTTACATAACATTAATGAAATCTATCTATGGTACAATGACTGTGGTTTTAAAATAATGATAGAGAACTACATAGACCCTTGAACGTATAGGGAAATATACATACATATAAAAAAATGAAAAAAATTGTTGAAGGTAGGGGAGTTAAGTGCGAGAAAAGAAAAATTTAGTAAAGAAGTCTGCGGTAGCGTTAACTATTATGTCAAGTGTATTCTTTGTTCAGACAGTACATGCGGAAACAGAAGAAGATATTCAACAGCAACGATCTGAAATCCAATCGAACATTGATGATAAAAAAGATGAGATTGAAGAAATCAAAGCAGAATTAGTAGAGTTAAATGAAAAGATTGCTAGATTTGAAGAGGCAATTGAAGCTAATGAAAAGAAAATTAAAGAGACAAAAGGTAATATTAAAGATGTTGAAGGTGAAGTAAGCGACCTTGAAGACAAAATTGAAGAAATCCAAGAAAACATTGAAAGACGAAACGAAATCTTGAAAGATAGAATCTCCTCTTTACAAGAGAATGGTGGTTCTTCTAGCTATTTAGAAGTTATGCTGGGTGCTAGTAATTTCACTGATTTTATTGATAGAGTAGCTTTAGTACATAAAATTACTCAGGCAGATCAAGATTTATTAGATAGTCAAGAAAAAGATAAAGAAGAAGAAGAAGAAAACAAAGCAGCATTAGATAATAAGCTTAATGAATTAAAAGATTTAAAAGATGAATATGAAGAAATGCAAGAACAAATCGTTGAGCAAAAAGAGCAAAACGAAGAAGCAAAAAAAGATCTTAAGAAAAAAGAAGAAGAGAATAGTGATATTCTTGACGACTTAAAAGTAGAAGATCAAGTACTTGCAAATAAAGAAAAAGCGTTGAAAGAAGCTAGAGAAGAACAAGAGCGCATGCGACAATTAGCAGAAGAATCAAGCAATGAAAGTTCTGATGGAGATAACTCTTCTAGCTCTAGCGATGGTAAAGTGGAACAATTTGCTAGTACATCAGATAATGACGCACCAAAACCAAGTGGTAGTATGGTAAGCATTGTTACATCTGTTGGTAACAAATACATCGGAAACTCTGCTTATAAATTTGGTGGTGGTCGTAGCGCTTCTGATATCGCTAATGGACTATTTGACTGTTCTGCATTTGTTAGTTGGGCATTCGGCCAAGCTGGTAAGAGCTTGCCGGCAAGTACAGACGGTTTAATCGGAGTGGGTAGTGCGGTTTCAGCTAGTAATATGCAGCCTGGAGACCTTGTCTTCTTTAACACATACAAAACGAATGGACATGTAGGCATTTACTTAGGGAATAACAAATTCATCGGTTCTCAAAGTTCAACTGGTGTAGCGGTTGCTGATATGGGTAGCGGTTATTGGAAATCTAAATTCTCTGGTGTTGTACGTCGAGTAGGATAATGAAAGAAAAGATCCCTTTATGGGATCTTTTTTGTACGTAAAAAATGTGTGAAGGGGGAGTATTTCACGATTAATGCGTATTATTTAGCAGTGACATATGATACGTGTGCTCATAATAACCTAGAGGAAGCTATGAACGAATATACTCTAGAAAGTCTAAAGAATTTAGATGAACAACTTAGGGAATGGGCAAGAAAAGATGCAGCTCCACTAATCAGAGTATTTACATCTAATAAGAAAGATTTCTCCGAACGAACATTATATAGAGAATTTATGTTTGAAGAGTATGAGTGTAATTGTGCAGAATGAACGGGAATAATTTTTGTGCGCACATAAAAAAACCTGAACGATGCTAACGTTCAGGTTTTACTTCTTTATCATAGATGCTACCATCCTGATAAGCTTCGTTAAAAGTCAGCGGAGGGTAAAACTTCTACCGACTTTGTCACGCTTTATTAACAGAATTCTGCATAAGCGTTTGTTAGTTGTGTAACGATATCTTCTACGTCGTGCCCTTCGATTTGTTCACGAGGAATGAAGTGTTTTAATTCTCCATCTTTTACAATAGCCATAGAAGGTGAAGATGGCTCTACACCAACAAAGTATTCGCGCATTTTGGCAGTTGCTTCACGATCTTGCCCAGCAAATACGGTTACTAGTTTATTAGGTCTCTTTTCGCTATTTAATGATTGGACTGCTGCAGGGCGAGCTAATCCAGCCGCACAGCCACAAACAGAATTAACTACTACTAGTGCTGTGTCATCATTAGATGTCATAAATTGATCTACCTCTTCAGGTGTCTGTAGTTCTTGGAAATCAGCATTTGTTAATTCATCTCTCATTGATTGTGTAATTTCTCTCATATACTCTTCATACGCATTCATGATAAATTCCTCCTTAAAAGACTCTACTCAGATTTTACCAAACAATTAGTTGTTTTTGCGACTTTTTTGTTTTTCTTCATCAACGTTGATTTGAACTTTTAACCAACCACGTACACTATTGATAAACCAAATTTGATCTGCATCCTTGAGCTCCGATAATCGTAACTGCTTCTCTATTATCGTTTTGTTCTCTACTAAATGCCCACGAAATGTACCAGCTAGTAGCCCGTCCGTAACTGGCGGAGTATAATAATAGCCATTTTTTTCAATAACAATATTTCCAAGTGTGAATTCTGTAATAAATCCTTCCTTATTCCATAATAGAGTTGTGAATACATGTTCTGATGATTGTTGATCATGCCATTCATATACTTGTCTATTTGTTGTTTTGTGATATAAATAAATAGTTGAACAGTCAATGGGTGTTGTTGCAACAGCAGATTGAATAGGTCCTTTAAGCAAAGGAACAAGTTGATGTTCACAATCGAAATCCCCAGATGAATGATAAAGTAGTCTGATTTTATAGATTCCTTTCTTATAAGTAGTGGCAAGCTCTTGTAATTTCTCCTCTACTTCTACTTTATTAAAAGGATATCCGAAATAATATGTGGATTCTTTTAGTCTTTTCATATGATAGGGAAGTAGTGGGTACTGACCATCTTCTAGTTTTAACGATTCGATAAGAGAAACATTCTGTCTGTTTTGACGCAATATTTCTGCTTTTTGATTTAATTCATCGTATTCATTTTGACTAATAGAATCCCATGTAATACCTCCACCAGCACCGTAAGTCGCCACTCCATCTTGAATGAAGGCAGTTCGGATCGGAACATTGAAAATAGCCTCTCTCTGCGGTGAAATCCATCCAATTGCACCACAATACACTTCTCTAGGTGTGTCCTCTAATTGAGCAATGTATTTCATTGTTTCAACTTTCGGTGCACCAGTAATGGAACCACAAGGGAATAGTGCTTGAAACCAATCAAATACTTTAGATGTTTCTAACTGTGCAGTGATCGATGATGTCATTTGATGTACAGTTGGATAGGTTTCTACATCAAATAAACTTGTTACATTGACGGTACCAGGCTTAGCAATTCTACCGATATCATTTCTCAGTAAATCAACAATCATTACATTTTCTGCTTGGTCTTTTTCAGATTGCCTTAATTGTTGTTGTAACTTGATATCTTCTTGATAAGTACGACCACGTTTGATTGTTCCTTTCATTGGTTTTGTGACAATGTTGCCGTCTTTGACATGAAAAAACAATTCAGGTGATGCAGATAAAATCTGTGTATCACCAATATCAAGATAAGCAGAGTAAGAAGCACGTTGATTTTTCGCTAATTGCTGATAAAAAGAATACGGATCACCTACAAATGGAGCTTTAAGTCTTGTAGTGTAATTTACTTGATAAGTGTTTCCTGCTGCAATCGCATCTTTAATGTTCGTAATATTACGTTGATAATTCTTATAGTCTGTTGTGTATTGCCATTTTCCTAGTTCATAATCTTTCGTTATATGGTTGATTGGATGATTACTCGGCTCATTAAATGCTGCAAACCAAACAAGTGGTAGTTGTTGATTAGAATGTACCATATAACTTGCATCAAATGCTGGTGCTGCTTCATAGGAAACAAAGCCGGCAATATAATAGCCTTCATCTAAATATGCTTCTATCTCGTTAAATATAGGTGCGATTTCATCAAGTTGTTCTGCTTGCCAAACATTTATTGGATTAGAGAATTGTTGAATAGACGATTGAAAATGAAATTGTAATGTAGGGCTTCTCATTTGGTCACTCCATTCATTGCTTGAAGGTAACTATTTTTAATCATATCAAAGCCGTATTCTGTAAGAATTGCCTCGGGATGAAATTGTATTCCTTCTATATTATATTGTACATGTTTGACACCCATTATTTCTTCATTATATGTTTGTGCTGTTATCATTAATCGATTCTCGGGAAGCATAGAGGTAATCAATGAATGATATCTTGTTACAGCGATATCATTATTGATATTTTCAAAAACCCCTTGTGCTGTATGCTGAATCTTGGATACTTTTCCGTGCATGGGAGCGGTTGATTTCGTTACTTGCCCGCCAAAATAGTGTACGATTACTTGCATGCCTAAACATACTCCGAAGATGGGAGTGTGTTGATGAAAATAATCTACTATTTCAAGACATGTTTGTTGCTCTTCTGGAGAACCTGGTCCAGGAGATAAAACAAGCAAGTCAGGTTGCAATTGTTCAATTTTCTCAATAGTGATTTGATCGTTTCTAAAAACATATGTATTGTCCGTTAATTGACGATAATATTGTGCGAGATTATATGTAAATGAATCATAATTATCAATGATAATAATCAATCTGTTCTTCCTTTCGATTTTAGTTATTCTGTGTCATTATAGCGTAAATCCCTATGAATATCACGTTTAGCGATTGATTCGTGTACCGAAATGTGCAAAAACTATTGACAGTTGCCTAATTTATGATACTATTATAAATATCTAATTGATAATGAATCTCATTATTAAAATGTGAACAGGAAGGCCTAGGAATTTTATGAAGAAACGATATTTGATTGTATTATTGCTCGTACTATCCGTGATTTCTCTGTTCGTTGGTGTAATTGATTTAAATCCGAAAGATATCTTTAACTTAACAGAGGATCAAAAAGAAATTCTACTCATCAGTAGGCTCCCAAGATTAATTAGTATTATCATTGCTGGAGTAAGCATGAGTATCTGTGGATTAATTATGCAACAATTAAGTCGGAACAAGTTTGTATCACCGACAACTGCAGGGACGATGGATTCTGCTAGATTTGGTATTATGGTAGCTTTAATGTGGTTTCCGGCAGCAGGTCCCATTCAGAAGATGTTAGTAGCATTTGTCTTTGCTTTACTAGGTACGTTCATTTTTATGAAAATATTAGATAAAGTGAAGTTCAAAGATCCCGTTTTCATTCCGTTAGTAGGTTTAATGTTTGGGAATATTGTCAGTTCGATCACAACATTCTTTGCTTATCAAAATGACCTTATTCAAAACATGTCTTCCTGGCTACAAGGAAACTTTGCTCTTATTTTGCAAGGGCGATATGAAATATTATACATAAGTGTACCATTATTGGTTTTAGCTTATATCTACGCAAATAAATTTACGATTGCAGGTATGGGGGAGGATTTCTCTAAGAACTTAGGAATGAACCATAAGCGAGTAGTAAATGTAGGGCTTGTAATAGTTGCTATTATTACTTCTGTTGTTATCTTAACAGTAGGAATGATTCCATTCTTAGGCTTGATTATTCCGAATATCGTTTCGATTTATCGCGGAGATCATTTAAAGAATAGCTTACCACATACAGCATTACTAGGAGCTGTATTCGTATTAGCTTGTGATATATTAGGAAGAATTATTATATTCCCGTATGAAATAGCCATTGGTGTAACAGTTGGTGTTATTGGTAGTGGGATCTTCCTTTACATGATTTTAAGGAGATCTGCATATGCGTCTTAAGTGGAAAATATCGATTTTAATAGCTGTAAGTTTGGCCTTAATAGCTGTCTATCTTTTTGTTGGTATACCAGGTAACTGGGATTACATATTACCAAGAAGATTCACAAGGGTATTAGCGATTATTATTACTGGATCTGTTATTGCAATTGCGACGGTTGTATTCCAGACGATTACAAACAACCGCATATTAACACCAAGTCTTATTGGGTTGGATTCATTATATATCTTGTTACAAACATTCTTTATCTTTGTGTTTGGTTCAACAAGTATTGTTGCTTTAAATGCGAATATAAATTTTGCTATTTCCGTAGGGGCGATGGTTATCTTCGCTTTATTACTGTACCATCTGCTCTTTAGAAAGCAGAAAAATGTATATTATCTTTTGTTAATAGGGATTGTATTTGGTACATTCTTTAGTAGTTTATCTTCTTTTATGGAAGTATTAATCGATCCAAATGAGTTTTTTATGGTACAGAACAAAATGTTTGCCAGCTTCAATAACGTCAACACAGACATTCTATGGTTTGCGATTATTATTTTAGTTGCGACGATTATCTATTTCTGGCGATACATTAAGTATTTAGATGTTATGGCATTAGGTAAGGAACACGCAATCAACTTAGGAATTGATTATGATAAAGTCATGCAACGCTTACTAGTAGTTATTGCGATTTGGATTTCCGTTGCTACTGCCTTAGTTGGTCCAATTCTATTCTTAGGATTGTTAGTATCTAACGTAACCTATGAATTTATGAAAACATATAAACATGGTTATTTGTTATTAGCATCTGCATTAATTAGTATTGTCGCACTTGTTGGTGGACAATTAATAGTAGATAGGATTTTTTCATTTAACACAACCTTAAGTGTTATTATTAACTTTGTTGGTGGAGTATATTTCTTATATCTGATTTTAAAGGAGAATAAAGCATGGTAGAAGTACAAGAGATTACCAAAAAATATGGAAATAAAGCAGTGGTTGATCAAGTTTCCGTTTCGATTCCAAAAGGAAAGATTACTTCTTTTATTGGACCTAATGGAGCTGGTAAGAGTACATTACTATCAATTGTCAGTCGTCTTATTACAAAAGATACTGGGGAAGTCCATATTGATAATGAAGAAATATCATCCGTAAAAAGTAATGCATTAGCAAAAAAAATCGCTATTTTGAAGCAATCTAATCATTTAAATGTACGGTTAACAGTGAAGGAGCTAGTTTCCTTTGGTCGCTTTCCATACTCACAAGGCAGATTGAAAAAAGAGGATCATCGATTTATTCAGGAAGCAATTGATTATATGGAGCTTAATGAGCTAGAAGATAAATATTTAGATGAGTTGAGTGGTGGACAACGCCAACGTGCATTTATCGCAATGGTTATTGCCCAGGATACAGAATATATTTTATTAGATGAACCATTGAATAATCTTGATATGAAGCATTCTGTCCAAATTATGAAAGTACTTAAAAGACTAGTAAATGAGTTGGGTAAAACCGTCGTAATAGTTATTCATGATGTGAACTTTGCTTCTGTTTATTCAGATTACATTGTCGCACTGAAAAATGGTAAAATCGTTCATCAAGGTCCTAAAGATGACATGATTGACAAAAAAGTTTTGCGTGATGTCTATGATATGGATATTCAAATTCAGGACATTGATCAATGTAAAATTTGTTTGTATTTTAATTAATTAGTTGTTGAGCCTATGACTACTTTCTCATCTTGAACAAGCATGTTAGTAGGGCCCATTAACATGATAGCTTAAGATGAAGGGTTCATAGTAAAAACATAAAAATATACATGAGGAGTGTAAATAATGAAGAATTTTATTTTCTTTTTATCTTTCATAGCCATGCTTGCTTTTATCACCGCGTGTGGAGCAGATAACGAAAGTGGCGCAGAAACAACAGAAGACCAGAACCAATCAGAAGAAAGTGCAAGTGCAGACACTGATTCAAGTGATGCAGAAGATACAGAGATCGTTGTAAATCACGAACTAGGTGAAACAACTGTACCTGTAAATCCAGAGAAAGTTGTAGTTTTTGACTATGGTGTGTTAGAAACATTAAAAGAACTTGATATTGATGTGGCTGGAGTTCCACAAAGTAATCTACCTCCACATTTAGAACAATATGAGTCTGATGAGTATACCAATGTCGGTGGGTTAAAAGAGCCTGATTTTGAGGCGCTTGCTATTCTTGATCCGGATCTAATTATTATCTCTGGTCGTCAAGGTGAAATGTATGATGAATTATCTGAGTTAGCTCCTACTATCTTCATGGGTGTAGATACAGCAGATTATATGACATCATTTGAATCAAATGTAGAGATCTTAGGTCAAATCTTCAATAAAGAAGATGAAGTTCAAGCAAAAATTGCTGAAGTAGAAGATGTTGTAAATGATGTAGAAGAAACAACAAAAGAAACAGATGGTAAAGCATTAATTGTACTAACAAATGATGGAAGTGTTAGTGCGTATGGCGCTGGTTCTCGATTTGGTTGGATCCATGATGAATTAGGGCTACCTCAAGCAGATGAAAATATTGAAGTAGCAACACATGGTCAAAATGTAAGTTTTGAGTATATTGCAGAAAAAAATCCAGATTACTTATTTGTTATTGATCGTAATGCGATTGTAGGTGGAGAAGATTCTGCACAAAAAACGTTAGATAATGACCTTGTTAATGGTACAAACGCTGCGAAAAATGATAAAGTTATTTACTTAGATCCAAACTTCTGGTATATCTCTGGTGGTGGAACAGAATCAGTTAGAGAAATGGTGACAGAAGTAAGGGATGGAATACAAGAATAGTTGCAAAAAATAGGAGCTGCCTAAGCGATCAGATATCTGATTGTGCAGGTAGCTCTTTTTTGTGTTGCTACTATCATAGTTTAGATGAGTGCACTTTTTCCGATAACTAAACGGATGCACTTCCATTTAGTTTACATGAATAACGGTTTAGTTCATGTAAGTTATATTTTTGGTGTGGAAGCTAGGACTATAAATAAATAGACCGTATGATAAATTAATTGGTAGAAAATAAGTTATGACCAAAAAAATACGTAATTATCTATGATATAATTTGTAAATGCAGAGATTTTTTCATTCTTCGTAGATGCTGTGGTTGTGTAATTCGTAAGTATTAGGTATTATGGTATATGAGTGATGATTAAATATGACTAGGTAAGGAGAATTTTTAATGGCATTATCTACGGAAGTTAATGGGAATGAAATCATCAAGGAATTATACAATGGCTCTGTTCAAAGCATCAAGAATGTTGTGCCAGTAGAGCATCAATTTGATTCACCTAAATTGACGACGAATCCATTGCATGTGGAATATGGAGTGTTGATTGGATATAGTGGATCGTTTAAAGGGGATTTACTTATTCAGGCTAATCATCAAGTATTTGGCGCAATTGGCGAAGCTTTATATGGGATGCAATTGTCCGAGGAAATGTTAGACTCTTTCTCAGGTGAACTTGGTAATATGTTAGCTGGTGGATTATCCACGCATTTAGCTAATGCCGGGATTACAACAGATATTACGCATCCTACTATTATTAGTGGAAATGCCAAGTTAACTGGTTTTAAGCGAGTACTTCAAGTGGACATTCAGTATCCAAATGTAGGTGAAATGACAATGTCTCTACTATTAAATCAATAGAAGGCTGGTGAGAATAAAGTGGAAACAACTATGGAAAAAACAATTATTTTTAAGTTGAATAATCAGGAATACGGAGCTAATATTAGTCAAATTCGCTCCATTGAAAAACTAGAAGAAATAGTCTCATTACCACAAACTTCTGATTTTATTAAAGGGATTATTAATTTACGAGGAAATGTTACACCGATCATAGATTTGCGTACAAGACTTGGTCTGCAGGAAAGTGAGCCGACAGAACAGACGCGAGTGCTTATTGCGAGTGTGAAGGATGTAACGGTAGGGTTAATTGTAGATGAAGCAACAGATGTAATTGATATTCCATCAGATGTAGTCGAAGATGCTCCTGAATTAGTTAAAGGGGTAGACTATCGTTATATTAAAGGTGTTGCAAAATTACAAGATCGTGGCATGTTACTATTGCTGGATCTTGACTATGTGCTAAACCTTGACCAAATTGAAGAAGTACAGCAAGTCGTAAATAAAGAATAACGTGAGAAGTAACGGGAGGAATTCATCTTGGCAAGAGTAGTAATTGTAGATGATGCAGCATTTATGCGTATGCAATTAAAAAATATTTTTACAAATTTAGGACATGAGGTAGTAGGTGAGGCTGAAAATGGTCGTCAAGCTACTGAGTTATATGAAGAGCTACAACCTGACATTGTATCGATGGATATTACCATGCCAGAAATGAATGGGGTAGAAGCTACGAAAGAAATTAAAAGTAAGGATGCTAATGCTACCATTATTATGTGCTCAGCAATGGGACAACAACAAATGGTTCTTGATGCGATAAAAGCAGGAGCAACTGATTTTATTGTAAAACCATTTACAGAAGAACGTGTAAAAGAAACGCTGGATAAATTATTATAAAGTGAGACTTTAAGCAGTGGAAGAATTAGACTCCCACTGCTTATTAGTGAAACGTATCAGGAAGTTTATTATTCAACCCATTATGTGGAAATTTAATGGTTTGGTGCACGTTGATACATGAAGAGGATAGGACTGAGTGAAATAGGAAGATAGAGGACCTGTACAATTAGATGTGATAGGTGTAATGATGCCTTAATGTTCGAATCTTTTATCTAATAATTACTTCTTTGTCCTGGCCTCTTTTTAATATTACTGAACTCTAAGTTAAAGTCGATGTTAGGTGTAATAGTAATTTTAGGATATTGCTTTTTCCATTCTTCTTTATCCCAATCTCTAAAATGATTACTAGCAGAATCTCCGATCATCAAAGGATCAATGTCTAGTTGTTGCAAGAATTTAGTTAATTCTTTGCCTTTTTGTTCAAGGTCTTTGGATACAGCTTGTTCTAATCGTTGTTTTTCTGTTGCTGATTGCATTCCTATTTGATTAGATTCAGCTAATGTTCCGTAAATCGCTACTTGAATCTCCACTTCGTTGTCAGATTTCCAATCAATGCTATGCTTAGAATAGATAGAGCCTATGGAAACTGCTTGTTTTTCTTCATCCCAATAAAATTCATACGTATGGTCTTTAGAATCTTCATACAATAAACTAAAAATAAAAAATTGGTCAATAGGTAGTTGGTCTACAAATTGATCATGTTTCATCAAGGCTAATCCAATAATGTCGACGGATGTATTGCTATACTGGATAATCGGGAGAAATGGATCCATTCCCTCTCCGGCTAATCTATAATTAAAATCATGTAAATTCATCCTGGGAATGTTATTTTTATTGTTATTTTTAATTAACTTTTCAATAAATCTTGATAACGTTAGTTCAAGAATAGGGGCATTTTTAAGTAAATCTTCTGCATTTCCACTTACAACTGCAAGGTTTAAGTCACGACCAATAGAAGGATCTTCATTGATTCCTTCGAGTATATCGCTAACCCCTTCCTTTGCTAGTGCTTCCCCAAATAAAATATCTGCTAGATTACCAACTTCTATTGTAAAGGGAGCTTGTGTTTGAATTCTTGCATTTATTTCTTGAAATGTTTTTGCTTCGCCGGTATATTGGACGTTTTTCCCCATATCTGCATTATCTTCACTTGCCCCAAATATTGGAGCGATGGCAGTACCGGTATATGTTTTATTATCTGCATTCCAATCATATCCAATCGCCATAATTAATTCGATATCATCCAACACTTTTGTTTGAATACAACCAACTAAAAGGATAAAACTGAGAACAAGTGGTATCAATCTAATTTTTTGCATTTTTAGATTTCACTCCTTCTATTACTTTTTTGATAATGAATAGCAGTGGGATATAAGCAAACAAAACAATTAATCCAATTCGCGATATTAAGTGACTAACTAAATCAATAATTAGGAAATTATTAATAAAATAAACAGAGAAGACACCGATAAGAGCGAAAATGATCCCGATTGTCCGGAGTTTGAACGGTGTTATCCTTTGAAAACATTGAATGCTAGACCAAAAATATAAGCAAGAAGTCGCGATAATAGCAATAAAGTGCAAGCTGATACCTAAATATTCGAATCTTTCCACGATTGGTAAATTAATTACTTTCATTAATTGGAGTGTTGGCCAGGAGATGGTTTGAATTTGCTGTTCGTTATAATACATGAAAATAATAATGGCGGACATTAGATAAGTAAATGAAGACAGAAGGTTCCCGCCTATAGCCCATTTTAAACCAGATTTAAATCGTTTGATGAATGGTGCATAAATAAGTATTAATTCAATACCTAAAAAACTAAAAGACATAGGTTCTAAAGCTCTTATTATATCCTGAATTGGTGTATTGAACAGTGGGAATATATTAGAGAAATTTCCATCTACAAATCCTTTGTATTTAAATACTGCTAAAAATGAGGTAATAAAAAAGCTGAAAAAGGCAAACCCAACTACTATTCGAAAACCTCCTAAACAAATATATAGTACTAAAATAAACAACAGGGACAAGAATAGAACAATCGACATATCAGGAAAAAACCAGATTTGAATTATTTCGATATACGAAATGAGCACAATGATAGAGACAAGCAATGCGTATAAGCCGAATAGGATGGTTAGACAATTTCCGATTATCTTGCCAAATATGGAGTGATGAATAGTAATCCAATCAGTTTGTTCATCTGTTATTATTTTCCATATAATAACAATGACAACCGTTGTTAACAACCCACTAATAATCGTAGTAATCCATGCGTCATATCCAGCAATATCAGCGATTTCCCGTTCAAAACTTAAAAGTCCCTCACCAATTTGGGTAGCATTAATGATAAAGAATAACAAAAAAGGTGAAACTATTTGTGTTATATCTGGTTTGTGCAGATTCATCGTAACCCTACTTTCGTTTGCCATGTTTATTACTTGTTCTAGAAAGGTTAATCCGATTTTTATCCCGTGGTGATGTGATGGTTGGTCTTTCTCCTTGCAGATGAAATGGTAAACGAATAATAGCATCCTTCAAGTCTTTCCATCTTGGTGGATATAACGGTGTTAAAAATGGTCTTCCGAGTGAAGTAAGCCTGATTAAATGAGTAACAAGAAACATTAATCCAATTATGATTCCGACAATACCCCAAAGTTGGGCAAAAATGATAAAGGGGAATCGAATTAAACGAATTGTATTACCAATTCGGTATATCGGTGTAGTAAAGGAAGCTAGTGCAGCTAAGGCGACTAATATGAGCAGAACATTACTAGTCAGTCCTGCTTCAACAGCTGCAGTACCGATGACAATACCACCAACAATACCGATTGTCTGACCGATTTTTGTTGGAAGCCGTGCACCAGCCTCTCGTAAAAGTTCAATTGATAACTCCAATATAAGTACTTCAATAATCGGAGCGAATGGAATATCTTTTCTTGAAGAAACCAATGTACCTAATAAATCACCAGGAACAATATGATAGTGATAGGTTAAGACTGCCACATACATAGGGGTGATGAGAACAGAGAATATAACCGCACAAATTCGAATGATTCGGAAGGCACTAGCTATTGGCCATGTTAAAAAATAATCTTCATAAGATGCAAAGAATTCTACTAATGAGGTAGGAGCTATTAATACATGTGGTGAGCCATCGACTACAATAGCGACTTTCCCCTCGACTAATGCACTACATACTCTGTCAGGTCTTTCAGTGTCCATCAATTGCGGGAAGGGGGACTGCGAATTGTCAGCAATCATTTGACCGATGAAAGAACTATCCATGATTTGGTCGTATTCAATAGCAGTAATTCGTTGAATAACCGTATCTACATTTTCTTGATTTGCGATCCCATCAATATAAACAACAGAAATATTTGTTTTGGTGATTTTCCCAGATTGAAAACTTTTCGTGTGTAATTGTGGGAGTTTTAATCTTTTTCGAATGAGGTTAATATTAGTATTCAAATCTTCAATAAATGCAATTTTTGGGCCTAGCACACTAAACTCTATTTCAGGCTGATCAACTTGTCTTTCAACCTCAAATTTAGCAGGAAGAAGTAATGCTTGCTCATCATTATTTTTAAGCTTTAAAGCAAGGAAGCCAGTTAGCAATTTTTCTTCGATATCATTCAAATCGGACGTAATTTCTGATTCTGAAAAGGGTAATAAATTTTTTAATATGTTCAATTGATCTACATTAGTTTCTTTTAACTTTCCAAGTAAATTCACATCAACTTTTTCTGGATTAATAAGTGATTCGTAGTAAAATAATTCAATATTATTAGTGTTACCGAATGTATGATGATTGAAATCATCACTAGCTTTCATGATCTCCATTAGTTCATCTAGTGTATTTACTGTTTTCTGCGGTTGTTTAGGATTTTTTCTTCTGATCATCACTGTATACCTCATTGTAAAAAAGTTTATCGATAGTATGTGAATTTACTGATAAACTATACAAAGATTTTTAAGTAGATTAATGGCGTTTGAGAAAGGAATTCGGTATGCTAATGAGTAATAAACGAGAGGGGGATAAGAATGAGTGTAACTAATAATTTTATTCAGAATGACCGCCAAGAAGCACTATACCGTAAAGTGGAGAGAATAGCAGAGAGAATAAAGGCTAGAAAACAACAAGCTGATAGGGAAGCAAGCCTACCAATAGAAAATGTTGTTGACTTACAAAAGGAGAAGTATTTGTCATTAACATTGCCAAAGGAATATGGTGGAGAAGAGCTAAGTCTATATGAGTTTTTGCTTATGCAAGAAAAGCTAGCAGAAGGGGATGGTGCAACCGCGTTATCTGTTGGTTGGCATTTAGGTGTATTGAAGGAACTTAGTGATGATAATCTTTGGAACGCAGAACAGTTTGATTATATTGCGAAGGAAGTAGGACAGCATCAAAAGTTAATTAATCGTTGCGCAACAGAACCTGCTACTGGTAGTCCGACACGTGGTGGTATTCCGGAGACGACAGCGGTACTAGATGGAGAAGAATATATTATTAACGGAAGAAAGACGTTTGCTACGATGGCTCTTGTATTGGATTATTATATTGTAACAGCATATGTGAAAGAGAAGGATGCTGTTGGTTCGATTCTTATCCCAAAGGAAGCAGAAGGTGTTCATGTGGAAAAAACATGGGATACGCTAGGGATGCGTGGAACAGGAAGCGACGACTTATTATTGGAGAATGTGCGGGTGCCAAAAGATAACCTAGTAGAATTGAATGATAAACCGAAAAAACCAGGTCCAAAGGGATGGTTATTACATATACCAGCATGTTATTTAGGAATTGCCCTCGCAGCGCGTCGTGATGTCATCCAATTTGCAAAGGAGTTTCAGCCGAATAGTTTAAATAAACCAATTGCTGAAGTGGAACATGTACGTAATAAAATAGGAGAGATCGATTTGAAATTATTACAAGCACGATATTTTCTTTATAGTGTGGCAGATAAGTGGGATAACTATCCTGAGCAGCGTGCTCAACTAATGAAAGAGTTAGGGGCAGTTAAATTAGTAGCAACAAACACAGCAAATGAAGTTGTGGATCTTGCTATGAGGGTTGTGGGCGGAAGAGGACTTTCGAAAAACATGCCATTTGAACAGTATTACCGTGATGTAAGAGCAGGACTTCATAATCCACCAATGGATGATATGGTCCTCGGACTGTTAGCAAAAGAAGCCCTTTCTTGAAGAAATGGGTGTCAGGATAAAGTGAGACTCCGCCTGAGCGAAGTCTCACTTTATCGAGATATCACAAAATCGTTGCTTGGATTTTGTATTTTTTATTGCTAAAAAAGTACTCGTTAAGCATGTTTTTGTTTGCTTTTAGACTCTTCTAAAACAAATTCATAACTATAAAGCAATTCTTCAAACCGATCTTCCCATCTTTGTTTATGTGCATAGCGGATGGCATTTTGTTCTAATTGTAAGCGCCAGTCATCATTCCGTAAAATTGATTGAATGGCATCAATAAATGTATCTGCCTGATTACCATCACATATTTTTCCTGTAAAGCTATCTTGAACAATATTGGTTACCCCGCCTTCATTAGCTGTGACAGCAGGTGTTCCAGCTGCTAATGCTTCTAGTACAACATTTCCAAACGTTTCTGTCTCAGAAGGGAATACAAATAAATCACTTGCCGCAACTACATTAGCAACTTCTTTTTGATCTAAGAAGCCAGTATAGGTAACATTTTTTTGCCATTCATTTTCTAAATGAATTTTTGAAGGGCCGTCTCCAACAACTAACCAATGAATTTGATCTTGTAATTCTGTTGGTAGTCGTTCCGCTATAGTAGGTAGTAAATCAACATTTTTTTCGGGTGCTAAACGGCCTACATAGCTCAAAATAAAGCGTTCTTTAATGTTATATTTATGGCGAATTATCTCACTAGAATAATTAGGATGAAATACACTTGTGTCAACACCGCGTTGCCAAACTTGTAAATGATTGAAGTCTTTTTGTTCTAACTGTTGACGTGTAACTGTTGATGGGACAAAAATACGTTGAAGTGGTTGATGAAACCATTCCATATACCGCCATAGTGCTTTAGACAGTAATGTAAGATGGTAATATTTCAAATATTGGTCAAAGTCAGTATGATAGGAACCGACAATTGGGATATTATATTTCTTGGCAAAATGTAGTCCTGCTAAGCCAATTGAAAATGGTGTGGCTACATGAATAATATCTGGTTGGAATTGCTTAATAAGTTCTTTAAGATGAATAGTATTTGGTAAAGAAATCCGACAATCTTTGTAAAGTGGAAAAGGAAAGCTCGATTGGCGGTAGATTTGCCCTGCGCTAATTTCTTTCCTTGTTTGTTTAGGTGAAATTACAATATATGAATGCTGCGTTTGATCTAGATACTTTGTTAACCGTCCAAGCGTTTTTGCAACACCATTTACATCCGGAAGAAAAGTATCAGTAAAAATAGCTATTTTCATTATGTCTCCCCCCTAGGACTATTCCTTACTTCAAACATATGTCGAAATAATGTAAAGAACAACAGGAAAACGTAAAATGATTGTAAAGAAAATTAAACACGATTGGTAAGCGATTTCTTGCATGTTATTTAATCACAGTAAAAAAGGAAACGTTGAAGAACATATACTCATTTACGCAGTCTAAAAACGAGAGTCTCCTGTGGGCTAGAATTTCTCCCATTCTATTGATGATGAGTGCTGGCATAAGCTCCAACCAAACCCTACGCTTTCACCCTCTGGGTGAAAGCGGAGTATTCTGACGTAGCGATAAGTTATCCACTATCCATCAATCAGAATGAGTGAGCGCATTTCATCGAGTAGCTAACATGAATCAATGCCGACTCTTGTTTTTAGAATGAGACAATGGAAATGCAAAAAGGACTGCCTGCGCAATCAGGTATCTGATCCGCAGGCAGTCCTTTTTTAAATCGTTACTGTTTTCCATATCGTAAATACGATAATGAAGCTGACGCTAATGGAGCCGATTAAATAGAAAAAAGCTTTTTTCCATTGCTGTTGATTGATTAATTTCATTACTTCTACATTAAAGGTAGAGTGTGTAGTAAATGCACCACACAATCCGACGCCGATAAAACTCCATGCCAAGTTAGAAAGGAAATCTGCTTGATAAAATAAGTAAGCAAATGCAAATAGCAGACTACCGACTATATTAGCAATAAATGTACCAATAGGGAGCCAATATTTGCTTGTATTAAATTGCAAACTGAGCATATATCTAAGAATAGCACCTATAAATCCACCAATGGCTACTAATGCATAATTCATGCTGCCTTCTCCTTACGCTTTGCTAGTTTTGCTCCGATAAAACAGCATCCAATACAAGCAAATGTTTGTAGGGCTAAATAAAGGAACATCCACTCGAGTTGATCTAGGAGTAACACACTTTCAGCTATAAAGGTGGAGAAGGTGGTGAAAGAACCTAATACTCCAGTAGTAATAGCTGTAAATACTTCACTAGATAGCTTTCCTTTAATAAATGGATGAAAGGTAACATATGCTAATACGAAGCAACCTATTACATTTTCAATCGCTGTAGCAAGTGGGAAGGAGGTGAATGTTATCGCTTGTGCTAGCGCATAACGTAACGTCGCCCCAATCATTCCACCAATTCCAACTGCTAGGAAAATCTTCCCTTTATTCATCATTATCTACAAGTAGGACACAAACCGTAAATTTCAAATTTATGATCATCAATCATATACTGTTGTAATTCTTCTGAGATTTTGTCCATTGGGCAATGATGAATCTCTTTAGTAATACCACAATTATTACAAATAAAATGATGATGATGGTGATGAGCACATTTTAAACGGAAATGCTTTTCGCCATTTAGCTCAGTTGATTCTAATATGCCTAATTGATCAAATAAATGAAGGTTACGATAGATTGTATCAAAACTAATTCCTTCATAACTAGGCTCCATAAATACTTGTAAATCTTTAGCGGTGCAATAGCGATCTTCACCAACGAAGAAATCAATCATATGTTTTCGTTTATCTGTATACTTATAGCCTTTTTCTTTTAATATAGTTAATGCTTCACCTGTGTTCATTCGATCACCCCGTTTTTAAACGATGTTTTCTAATTTTTAACTTGTTATTATTGTTTTAACAAGAATGGTTCCGATTAAAATAACCTAACCATGATACCATACAATAGGATTTATGAATAAGATCCAAAAATAACAGATACCTCTGAATATATTATCACATAAATGCTGATATGTTTAAACCTTTTTACAGTATGAATACTACTTACCAGTTTCAGTGAGTTACTATTCATACTCCGACAACTGTTTTTATCGGGGTGATGGGGAGATGAAAAATACGGAAGCTTCCTTTTAGCAAAAAGAAGGCTAGTGAACAATTTGGACAAGATGCATGCCGAACTGTTCTACTAGCCTTCAATGAAAAGGTTATTGTGTTGGGAGTTGTTGTTTATATTGTTGAAACTGTTGATAGCTTTGTTCGCTAGTTTGAGTTGATACTTCTTCCAGGCTATACCAACCATTTTTGAACATTAAATTAAATAAGTCACGCTGACAGTTTTGTGTATCTTCAAAGATGTGTAAAATATCTTGATATAGCACTTGATTACTCGCTTCATTCATCGCGTTGCCATAACTTTGTGATAAATATTTTTCCGTTGCTAGCATATCATTAACAAAATCACGGTCATTCATTGATTTTGTTGTAGGGATTTGCTTTTCAGGATTTTGTACTTTGGTATTATTCATCTGTTGCATACTGTTTAACCTCCTTACATGAATGTTTTTTTATTATCTTTCAAGTGATTCAAAATGATATTATAATGTTTTTCGTGCATTTCACATGCTTTATTAATTGCTTGCTTCACTTCAGGGATAGAGCAATTTTCTGCAAAAAAACGAGCCTTCTTACTAGCGTTTAAGTTCCAAGACAACATATCTGTTAAATATAAGTGGTCTTTCGTACTAATCATTTTTGGTGGTTGATCCATAATTGGAGTCGTATTTTGCTGTTGCATATTCATTGTTTTAACCTCCTCTATATTTTGGATAAGGGTGAGCTGTCCAGTTAGTAGAACAGCCATTTTTAGCTTTACAAGATACGGGTAAAACTATTCGGTTTTGTGATTGTCATCATATGCCAACTGGATTAGTTGATTTTTCTTCCTCTTATTCGGTAAAATAATAGCAACGAAGTAAGAGGAGGAATGCTGAATGACAGTTCAGTTCTATTGGTATCCCAAATGTGGTACATGTCGTAATGCAAAAAAATGGCTAGATGAAAATGAAGTGGAATACGAAGCAATACATATTGTTGATAATCCACCAACAAAAGGTGAATTAAAAAAAATAATTGATAAGAGCGATTTGCCATATAAAAAATTCTTTAATACAAGTGGTAAGAAATATCGCGAATTAGGCTTAAAAGATAAATTGAAAGATGCTTCAGAGGATGAAATGTTAGACTATTTGGCTTCTGATGGTATGTTAATGAAACGACCACTGACAGTTGGTGAAGATCAAGTGACAGTTGGGTTTAAAGAACAAGATTTTGAAAATGCATGGAAATAAAGAGCGATTAATTTAGCAGGGATACAGGAGGAGTTAACATGAGTTTACCGGAAAATTATTTATATTCAAAAGAGCACGAATGGTTAAAAAAAGAAGATAACACAGTAAGAATCGGTGTAACAGATCATGCGCAGTCTGAATTAGGAGATATCGTCTTTATTGAACTTCCTGAAGTCGGAGATGAAGTAAAAGTAGATGAACCATTTGGTAGTGCAGAATCTGTCAAAACTGTGTCAGAACTATATGCACCTGTTACTGGAAAAGTCGTAGCAGTAAACAGTGAATTAGAGGATAGTCCTGAATTAGTAAATGAATCCCCATATGAAAAAGCGTGGATGATTGTAATAGAACCTAATGATCAATCAGATTTAGATCATTTGTTATCTGCAGAAGATTACGAACGTTTAATAAGTGAATATTAATTATTTATCACGGTGTAAACGTCCAAAACAAAACACTTCAAGACGACTAGACGGATGCTAATTTCCTGATAAATGTCGCTAACAGTCAGCGGGGGTCTAAAGCTTCCTCTACTTGAAGGCTTACTTTGATAGCATTCGCAGTTTATGTGCGAGTGCTATGTTTTTATCCTTGTATGTGATCAAATAGAGAAAAGGATTAGAAGTATCCCCACCAAGTGGTTATTAAGGAATAGTTTAGTAACTCAATGGTTGAGTATAGCGGAAATCATCTTTGTTATCGCTACTGTCATAACTTTATAGCTTTTTTCCATACAATAGAGTAAGACTTCCCTTATTTAGGGCACCGTAATTAAAGAATAGCTGTTGGTTTGGTTTGAACTTTGACGAAGTAGGTGAGCCAATTGTTAAATCAAGAATTAAAGTTAATTATAGTGGAAGGTAGAACGGATAAAGAAAAAGTGGCAAAGTTAGTGGATGAAGAAGTGGAAATAGTCTGTACAAATGGTACGATAAATGTAGATCGATTAGAACATCTTATAGAAAATTTTCATATGGATTATCGTGATGTCTTTATCTTAGTTGATGAAGATAGTGCTGGGAAAAAATTACGGAAGCAATTATCAAAGGAATTACCACATGCAGCACATATTTACGTAGATAAATCCTATCGTGAGGTAGCGGCAACACCTGAATCTGAATTGGCAGTTGCATTAGTTTCCTCACATATTATGATTAATCCAGATTATTTATAGGAATATTAATGGTAGAAGGAGAATGTTTATATGTTAGACATAACGAAAGATAACTGGTCTGAAGTGTCTAGCTCTGCCAGCACACAATTTATTTTTGTGCACACACCGTTTTGTGCGACGTGTCAATTAGCGGAAAAAATGTTATCCATTTTAGAACAAGCAGATCAGACGCAAGCATTTTTTCGAATGAATGCATCTTTTTTTCCAGAATTTATGCAGGATAATAAAGTGGAAAGTGTACCTGCTTTATTGAAAGTTGAATCAGGTGTAGTGTTAGATCGTTTATATGCATTTGAATCTGTTACAAAATTACATGATATTTTAGCGGAATGGAAAAAACAGAGTATTTCGCAATAAATTCAAGCGATTTGTAAGAAGATATAACGTAAAATTGACGAATGAGTATATATAGTAACAAGTGAGTATAGATTCTTTCTGAGGCTATTTGGTCGCTTTATAATGAAGTGTTACAATAATAATTGTCAAAATACAGAAAGGATTGATTCACTATTAGTGACCAACTGGAGTTACATTACACATCGGAGATGGAAAAAGCAATGCAACAATCACGCGGAATTGGCTATGCAGAATATAGTCGAAAATTATCCAAACGATTAACAGTTGAACAAGAAAGAGAAGAAGAATACAAGAAAAGCCAAAAAACGGTGCAAGATATAGAGCGATTAGTTCACAGATAAAAAAATATATGAATGCTGATGAAGCAACAGTTTCCTATATATAAAGGTAACTGTTGTTTTTTTTATCATATAACATTTTCCTAGGGTGTAACTTGTCGAAATAGTTAGAGAAAATGTGATATAATAAGCATATAAATCGAATCTAATCAACTATACTAAATAACATTTAAAATGGTTGATTCTACATTCGAAATAGTATAAGATTGTAATGAGAATAAATTGAGAATGGATATAATTCCACTTCAAAATTAAAACATTTAAGCTTTGGAGGTATGTAGCAATGGCGAGTTCTACTTTAGAAATTAAAGATCTTCATGTTGAAATTGAAGGTAAAGAAATATTAAAAGGTGTAAATTTAACAATCACAGGTGGAGAATTCCATGCTGTTATGGGACCAAATGGTACAGGTAAATCTACTTTAGCATCTGCAATCATGGGTCACCCGAAATATGAAGTAACAAAAGGTGAAATTTTACTTGATGGTGAAGATGTATTAGAAATGGAAGTAGACGAGCGTGCTCAAGCAGGTCTATTTTTAGCTATGCAATATCCAAGTGAAATTAGTGGAGTAACAACTTCTGATTTCCTTCGTTCTTCTATTAACGCACATCGTGAAGAAGGCGATGAAATTCCGTTAATGAAATTCATCAAAGAAATGGATGAAGCAATGGATTATCTAGAAATGGATAAAAACATGGCACAGCGTTACCTAAACGAAGGTTTCTCTGGTGGAGAGAAAAAACGTAACGAAATTCTTCAATTAATGATGATTAAACCAGCAATCGGTATTCTTGATGAGATTGACTCTGGTCTTGATATTGATGCACTTAAGATTGTATCAAAAGGTATCAATAAGCTACGTGATGAGTCATTTGGTTGCTTAATCATCACACACTACCAACGTCTATTAGATTACATTACACCTGATAAAGTGCATGTAATGATGAATGGTCGTGTTGTTAAATCTGGAGGACCAGAATTAGCAGAACGCCTTGAGGCAGAAGGTTATGAATGGATTAAGGAAGAACTTGGTATCGAAGATGAAACTGTTGGACAAAACGCATAAGGTAGGAGGTATCGTATGACTGTGGAAACTAAGCTGCCATATGATCAGGACTATGTTCGATCATTTTCAGAAAATAGAAATGAACCAGAATGGATGAAAGAGCTTCGTTTACGAGCTTTAGATTTGGCAGAAGGACTTGACATGCCAAAACCAGATAAAACAAGTATTGTTCGTTGGAATTTTGACGATTACAAACATGATATTAATGGAGAAACGATTAATTCATTAACAGAATTACCAGAAGATATAAAAGTGTTTTTAGATATGGAAAACCATAGTGAAAACATTGTTATCCAGCGTAATCAATCACTAGCATATCAGTCACTTGCTTCTGATTTAGCAGATAAAGGGGTAATCTTAACAGATATCCAAACTGCTTTACAAAAACATAGTGACTTGGTAGAGCGTTATTATATGAAAGATGCTGTGCAAGTAGATGAACATAAATTAACTGCACTTCACACTGCATTAATGAATGGTGGCGTGTTTGTTTACGTACCGAAAAATGTGCAAGTTGAAGAACCACTACAAGCAATCTTCTGGCAAGAAAATGCAGAAGCGGCTACTTTTAATCATGTTATTGTCGTAGCAGAAGAGAATAGTTCTTTAACATATGTGGAAAATTATATTTCTCAAAATACAGATGAGCGTGCAGTAGCAAATATCGTGACAGAAGTAATTGCTCACGATAATGCGAATATTAATTTTGGTTCTGTAGACAATTTTGCATCAGGTACTACTGTCTATGTAAACCGTCGTGGTGTAGCACATCGTGATGCGAAAATTGAATGGAATCTTGGTCAAATGAATGATGGTAATACCGTATCAGAAAACATTACACATTTACTTGGTGATAACTCTTATTCTTACGCAAAAACTGTATCTGTAGGACGTGGTAACCAGTCACAGAATTATACAGCGAAAATCGTTCACTTTGGTAAGAACAGTCAAGGGTATATTTTACAACATGGTGTAATGAAAGATAGTGCTTCTTCAATCTTTAATGGAATTGGTAAAATCGAACATGGTGCTTCTAAAGCAGATGCAGAGCAAGAGTCTCGTGTTTTAATGCTTAATAAAGATGCACGTGGTGATGCAAACCCAATTCTTCTAATTGATGAAGATGATGTAACAGCTGGTCACGCAGCTTCAGTAGGGCGTGTTGATCCAAATCAACTTTATTATTTAATGAGTCGTGGTATTTCTCAACAAGAAGCAGAAAGATTAATTATTCATGGTTTCTTAGCGCCAGTTGTTAAAGAAATTCCGATTGAAGCAGTTCGTGAGCAATTGACTGAGGTAATCGAAAGGAAAGTCTACTAATGACGATTAAATCTATTCGTGAAGAGTTTCCAGTCTTGAATCAAGAAGTAAATGGGCATCCGCTCGTTTACCTTGATTCTGCAGCAACATCACAAAAGCCAATTTCTGTAATAGAATCAATGGATGCTTATTATCGAAACCATAATTCTAATGTACACCGTGGTGTGCATACACTTGGTACAAGAGCAACAGATCAATATGAAGGTGCTCGTGAGAAGGTGAAACAATTTATTAATGCTCGTTCTACAGCAGAAGTGATTTTTACTCGTGGAACAACAACAGCACTTAATATGGTTGCGTATGGATATGCTCGTCACTTCTTAAAAGAAGGAGACGAAATCGCTCTTACACAAATGGAGCATCATAGTAATATTATTCCTTGGCAACAAGTAGCTAAGTATACAGGAGCAACATTAAAGTATATTCCGATGGAAGAAGATGGGACGATCACGCTTGACTCTGTTCGTTCCGCTGTTTCAGACAATACGAAAATGGTTGCTATGACACATGTTTCTAATGTGTTAGGAACAATTAACCCAATTAAAGAAGTAGCGAAAATTGCCCACGAGCATGGAGCAATCATAGTTGTAGATGGTGCGCAAGGTATTCCTCATATGCAAGTAGATGTGCAGGACTTAGATTGTGATTTCTATGCTTTCTCTGGCCATAAAATGTGTGGTCCAACAGGTGTTGGCGTACTATATGGTAAAAAAGCTATTTTAGAAAAGATGGAGCCAGTTGAATTCGGTGGAGAAATGATTGATTTCGTCGACCTTTATGATTCTACTTGGAAAGAGCTTCCTTGGAAGTTTGAAGGTGGTACACCGATTATCGCTGGAGCAATTGGTTTAGGCGCTGCAATTGATTTCTTATCAGAATTTGGTATGGATAACATTGCAGAGCACGAACAGAAAATTACGAAATACGCACAAGAAAAACTTTCAGAAGTAGATGGTATTACTATCTATGGACCGAAAGAGCGTGGAGGCTTGGTAACCTTTAACATTGACGGAGTCCATCCACACGATACAGCAACAGTACTAGATGCGGAAGGTATTGCCGTTAGAGCCGGTCACCATTGTGCACAGCCTCTAATGAAATGGCTAGATGTAACAGCAACAGCAAGGGCTAGCTTTTACCTATATAATGATGAAAGTGATGTGGACCGCTTAGTTGAAGGAATAAGGCGAGCGAAGGAGTATTTCGGAGATGTCATTTGATAATTTAGATACGTTATATAGACAGGTAATTATGGATCATTATAAGAACCCACGAAATAGAGGTGGATTGGATGATGATTCGATTACAATCAATATGAACAACCCAACCTGTGGGGACCGTATTGAATTGCATCTTCAAATAGAAGACGGCAAAGTAAAAGACGCTAAATTTGAAGGTGAAGGATGTTCCATCAGTATGTCATCCGCTTCAATGATGACACAAGCAATAAAAGGAAAAGATATGGATGATGCATTGCAAATGTCTCATATCTTTTCGCAAATGATGTTAGGTGAAGACGTAGAAGAAGTGGATTTCGATCTCGGGGATATTGAGGCACTGCAAGGTGTATCTAAGTTCCCTGCAAGAATTAAGTGTGCAACATTGGCGTGGAAAGCGATGGAAAAAGCTGTCGCTGAGGATAAAGAGAACGAAGATGAGTAAGCACAAAGAAATCCTAATTAGGAGGTAATAATATGGCTAAAAAAGCACCTGAGATAGGCGAATATAAATATGGCTTTCATGATAGAGATGTTTCTATTTTCCGTACTGAAAAGGGTCTTACTAAAAATGTTGTAGAAGAAATTTCTCGCATGAAGGAAGAACCAGAATGGATGTTAGAACATCGTTTGAAAGCATTAGAGCAGTTTTACAAAAAACCAATGCCACAATGGGGTGGCGACCTTTCAGAATTAGATTTTGATGAAATTACGTATTACGTAAAACCATCTGAACGTTCTGAACGTTCTTGGGATGAAGTGCCTGATGAAATTAAACAAACATTTGATAAATTAGGTATCCCTGAAGCAGAACAAAAATATCTTGCTGGTGTATCTGCTCAATATGAATCAGAAGTTGTTTATCACAACTTAAAAGAAGATTTAGAAGAGCTAGGTATTATCTTTAAAGATACGGATACAGCACTAAAAGAAAACGAAGATCTTTTCAAAGAATATTTCGGGAAAGTAATCCCAGCTTCTGATAATAAATTCGCTGCTTTGAACACTGCAGTTTGGTCTGGTGGTTCATTTATTTACGTACCTAAAGGCGTAAAAGCTGATACACCACTTCAAGCATATTTCCGTATTAACTCTGAAAATATGGGACAGTTTGAGCGTACATTAATTATCGTTGATGAAGGTGCTTCTGTACACTATGTAGAAGGCTGTACAGCACCAACCTATACAACTAACTCACTTCACAGTGCTGTAGTTGAAATCTTCGTTAAGAAAGACGCATATTGCCGTTATACGACGATCCAAAACTGGGCTAACAATGTATACAACCTAGTTACAAAACGTGCAACATGTGATGCGAATGCAACAATGGAATGGATTGATGGTAACATTGGTTCTAAATTAACAATGAAATATCCTGCAATCATTCTAAAAGGTGAAGGTGCTCGTGGTAATACGTTATCTATTGCGTTAGCAGGTAAAGGACAGCACCAACACGCTGGAGCGAAAATGCACCACTTAGCACCAAATACGTCTTCAACGATTGTTTCTAAATCAATTGCTAAACAAGGTGGTAAAGTAACATACCTTGGTATGGTTCACTTTGGACGTAAAGCAGAGGGCGCTCGCTCTAACATCGAGTGTGATACGTTAATTATGGATAATAAATCAACTTCAGATACGATCCCTTACAATGAGATTCTAAACGATAATATCTCATTAGAGCACGAAGCGAAAGTATCGAAAGTGTCTGAAGAACAATTATTCTACCTAATGAGCCGTGGTCTTTCTGAAGAAGAAGCAACAGAAATGATCGTAATGGGCTTCATTGAACCATTTACAAAAGAACTTCCAATGGAATATGCGGTAGAGATGAACCGTTTGATTAAGTTCGAAATGGAAGGCTCAATTGGATAATAAAATACACCCTTGTCATATTTTTGTGACAAGGGTTTTTTTACAAGCGAAACTAAATATTATCCATTAAAAACCAGAAATTATTTAACATTCATTTCGGATTATGTAATGTATATAGTGTATAGAATGCTTTTTCTGTTGTAATATTGCATCCAAATAAAAACCATTTTTATCATGAATTCAATGAAAATCATATGAAAAGAGGAGATTAGATGGATAGAGAATACAATGATTTAATAGGAGATATTCTAGAAGCATCAGGAGAAAAAGATCGTGTCAAAGGAAAAGGTAAACCATTATCGAAAGAATATTTGCAAATGGATACATTTCAACATTTTCAAAAGACAGCACGAGATGCAGGTTACTTACCAATATGGTTGCGGTTACAAAAGGAAATCTCTAGCTTGGTTCATTCGTGTACATCTGAGTCAGAGGTGAAAGTAATTAATAAGAAAATTGCTAAATATAATACGATGTGTCCAACTTCTATGCAAAAAAATGTGATTAGCCTTCAAGATATCGACAAGGCAAAAAGCATTTGGTAGTTAAGAGTATAGAACAGATTGAGAACCATTCACAACAGAACTTCCAATGGAATGTGCAGCAGAGTTGCACCGTTTGATCAAGTTTAAAATGGAAGGCTCAATTGGAGAATCCGGGTGGAGATATTTAGCTAGTGTATGTTTAATTTGACGATAACGAGTTCGTGCAGTTTTTGTGCGGAGTCGTTATCTTTTTATCACGGTGCAAACGTCCGTAATCCCCCCACTTCAAGGTTCAAGTCAAAACGAGGAAGTTAAGTGGTAGATAAACGGAAGCTAACTCCCTGATAAGTCTCGCTTTATCAAAAACAGTGGAACATTATATCTCTTCAGTAAACAAGAGGGAATAATACGATTTTAAACCAGAGAGATTAGTTATAGGTACTATTGATTTAAAATACCCCCTTGTCACCATTTTGAATGTGATCTGGCAAGGGGGATTATATTTTTAAGTTATGAGTAGTCGATAAGATTTTTTCAGTGTTTTTTGGCTTGAAGTATTGTTTTACGAATTATTGTTTGATGTTGTTTCGTTATTTATAATCTGTAATGATTCGAAAATATACTTAGTCATGTATAAATAAACAACCATTAATACTGTATCCAGTACATATGACGACATGATGACATGGATGTTAATGACCTGCTCATTACTAATTAATCGATTCAATATATTCGTTAACCAATACAATATGTAATAGTATGGAATTAAAGTAAGAATAATATTAGCATGCTTTGCTGTGTTAGTACGCTCTCTGAGATAGTTGCCTATGGTTGAGAATACATTCCATAGTCCAAAAATATTGTAAATAGGAATTAATATTCTAGCGAGAGCGCCACCTGATGTTATTGGATAGTTGGAATGAAAATTCCTTAAATCTCGATGAACTTTAAAAATCCAAATCAAATACGTTATTGCACTAATAACCCATATAATCAAATAAACGGAAGCGACTATTCGATCTATTCTTACTAAAGATCTTTCAAATAAATCATTATAATAAATTTCGAAAAATGATGTAAACACTAAAACGCCACTAAGCACTATTCCTATGGTTAACAACGCCTTTAATATATTTCCTGTCCCTTTACTTGTTAGTTCCATGATCTCCTCCTTGGTGTTCAGTGATGTTATCATAATAAATAATTATTTCCGAAGCTTATGATAACAACCAGTATTTTGTTTATGGTTATTCCGTTTTTCTCGCTTATCACGGACGCTAACGCCTTGATATGTATAGTCAAATATAACTTAGTAAAAATGTGAACCAACCATATAACAATAGTAAAACTTGTTAACTACTGTCTCATAGAAGAGAATTCCCCCTTTTTTATCTGAATTTTTTCTTTTCAAAAATTGAAATGCGGATAATATTATATCATAAGTTATTTCGGCAATATATTACTTTTTGTTCAATTATTGCTATATGCGATCGATAAAATTCACAATTGGATAAATATCATTGTTACGTTTATAATGAAAAGGAGTAATATTACAACACAATTTAAACCAACAGATAGTAGGTGTACATTTGGTTATTCTCATTTGTTTATTAGTTGGATTACTATCCGCAGCCCTAGGAAGTATTGTAGGGTTTGGTGGCGGAGTTATTCTTGTACCTGTTTTGTTAATTCTTCATACAACAACACCATTATTTGATTGGGCTGATTCTAGTACAATTGTTGGTATATCGTTAGTGATTATGATATTTACGGGTTTTTCTTCTACATATGCCTATGCGAAAAGAAAGCAAATTGATTATAAAAGTGGGTTCTATTTTATTATAGGTAGTTTACCTGGAGGTATTGTAGGAGCGTTACTGAATCAATTTGTCGAAACAGATACGTTTTCCCTCTTTTTAGGGATATTTATGATTATCATTTTTGCGATGTTCTTTTTGAAAAAAGAGCCAAAACAACTTGATGGTCAGGTAGACAAAGTGAAATCACATAAAGTAGCCAGAGAAATGATAGTAGGGGAGACGACATATCACTACTCCTTTTCACCTATCATTGCATTTATAATAGCTTTTATAGTCGGAATGCTTTCTGGTTTCTTTGGTATAGGTGGAGGTTCATTGATGGTTCCCGCTATGATGATTTTATTCTATTTCCCACCTCATATTGCAACGGCGACATCGATGTTTATCATTTTTGTGCTAAGTTTTGTTAGTTCTGGTACACACATTATCCTAGGTCATGTTGAATGGCAATATGTTTGGGCGTTTATACCAGGAGCGTTATTAGGAGGTATTGTAGGAGCGAAAATTAATCAACAACTATCAAGTAAAGCGATAGAGTTTTTATTAAAGGCAGTTGTACTATTTATAGGATTGCGTTTAATTTGGCAAGGTATGTTTTAGGAGGATTCCACTATGGTCGAATATATACATTTTTATTATTGTAATGACTTGCACAGCCACTTTGAACAATGGCCGAGTATTGTTCATTATTTCAACAGTAAGAGACTGCAGCATGCTCGAGATGGAGAACATAGTTACCGTATAGATATCGGTGATCACGTTGATCGTTTTCATCCAATTGCAGAAGCTTATAATGGCAAGGCAAACATAGAGTTATTAAATGATGCTGAGGTTAACTTTGCAACAATTGGTAATAATGAAGGGATTACGCTGGAATATGATGATCTCTTTCATTTGTACGATCAAGCTAAATTTCAAGTGACATGTAGTAATCTACAGCCATTAGATAACGATAAGCCAAGTTGGTTACAAGATAGTATATCTATCCGAACAAAAAGTAATCTACATATTAGATTATTTGGGCTAACTGCTCCTTTTAATCCTTTTTATCATCCGTTAGGCTGGAATGTAGAGCTTCCACATGATTTTTTAGCACGTGAAATACAGGCATTGAAAAAAGATGCAGATATCCTGATTTTGCTCTCACATTTAGGCTATTCTGAAGATCAATTAATTGCGGAAAGATATCCAGAAATCGATCTTATCATTGGTGGTCATACACATCACTTACTGAAGAATGGAGAACAAGTGAATAATACCCTTCTAACAGCAGCAGGTAAGTACGGAAAATATATTGGAGAAGTACACATAGGCTGGGATCATGATCAAGGAAAAATAGTGAATAAACAGGCATTTACTGTGCAAACAGATAGTGTGGAGCAGGATATCCATACGGTTAAACAGCTTGATACATTAAATGAATCCGCACAAACTGTTTTGGAAAAAGAAGTGACCTATTTGGATGAGGGTTTAACAGTCGACTGGTTTGAGACAACACCGATTCTTGAAAGATTAACAGATAAATTAAAAGATTGGACAAAAGCCGATATTAGTATGTTAAATGCAGGATTGCTTTTAGAAAGTCTTGAAAAAGGAAAGGTTACATATGGTGATATTCATCGTATTTGTCCACATCCTATTAATCCGTGCACTGTAAAATTACGAGGGATAGAGATTATCGAAGTAGTTCGTGGCACGTTAGATAAGGCGTTGCAACAGTTTGAGTTAAAAGGATTCGGATTTCGTGGTAAAGTAATTGGAGCATTTCATTTTAGTGGGATTGAAATAGATACAGAAATAGATCAACAAGGTGAAGAACGTGTGAAACTTGTATCAATCAATGGTCAAGAAATTGATCGAGAGAGACTATACACATTTGCTACACCAGATATGTTTACTTTTGGTCAAATGTTCCCTGAGATTGCTAGATCGACAACGAAAAAGTTTTATTTACCCGAGTTTATGAGAGACTTGTTAGTAGATGAATTAAAGTAAATAAAGAGAAAATTCCGTCAGTGATGGTTTTATGGATGTCTGTCTCGTGATAAACAGTAAACATTAACACACTTCTAACATATTTTATATGGAAAGGAGTGTGTTTTTTTATGATGGAAATGAAACCAGTGATGATTAAAGGTCATCCGTTTACGGCGATTTCTGTACAATTGCCTCACACTAATTTATTAGTTATCACCAATGAGATCGGATATGTCATGTGTGGAGCACTCGATGTTGAATTATTAAATGAACGTTTGAAAGACCGTCCAATTGTGGCAGGACGGGCAGTTGGAGTAAAAACAATAGCAGAATTACAACAAGCAAAATTAGATAAAATAACGAATTATGCAAAACAATATGGTTGGTTTGAAGGGATGGAAATAGAGGAAGCTTTATTGAAAATTGTAAAATAAATGTCGAAATATTGATTAAAATAGTGGATTAAACTGACAATCTCTGATAAAATTTTATCAAAAATAATATAATTAGGTGTATGATAATGAGGGTAGTCCCAGTAAAAAATATTAGACCAGGTGTTGAATTAGCAAAACCAGTATATGATGAACATGGTCGAGTTTTAGTACAAACAAATATGCAGTTAACAGAAGTTATGATCAAACGGTTAAAAAATATGAATATAACCTATGCGGTGATTCGAGAGGAAAATACAGACGATATTTTGATTCACTCGCCTATACCAGATGAACAAAGAATAGAAGCAATCCAGCAAATTAAACATACATTTCAAAATGTAAAGTCAGACTATTTGATGAATAGTAATCATTTGTTAGAAAAAGCAGCAGTGAAATTAGAAGTCTTAGTGAAAGAATTAACGACAGAATTGAGCAAAAATGAGGAAGTTATTCACTATTTATCTGATTTATTAATTGTTGATGATTACTTATTTGCCCATTCTTTAAATGTTAGTATGTATACACTTGCTTTAGCTCAGGAGTTACATGTAAATAGTAGCGATCTTGAACAACTCGGCTTAGGAGCAGTATTACATGATATAGGTAAAACAATGATACCGGATGAAATTATTAATAAGCCAGGTAAGTTGGAAAAAGATGAATGGAAGATCGTGCAGGCTCATACGGAATATGGATTTGAAATATTGAGACATGCGCATAATATACCACTTTTAGTTGCTCATTGTGCTTACCAACATCATGAGAGAATGGATGGTTCGGGCTATCCAAGAGGTATCCAGCAAAATGAGATACATCCTTTTGCTAAAATAATTGGTGTAGCGGATGTGTTTGATGCTGTGACAAGTAATCGTGTGTATAGAGATGCAATGTTACCGCATGAAGGATTAGATATTTTATATAGTGGAGCGGGAACACAGTTTGATAAACATTTAGTCGAAACATTTAAGAAAACAGTTGCTTTGTATCCTAATGGCTTAACAGTAAAATTAAGTGATGGTAGAGTAGGCGTAGTTGCACGACAAAATCGACAGCTATTTGACCGGCCAGTAGTTCGGATTCTGCAAGAAAATGATAGGAATGTCAATCCTTATGATCTTGATATGAAAGATGTATTGGATGTAACGATTGTTAGCACAGACAATTTACACAAACAGGATTGAAAATAATATATCTAATTAGGTCTCCTCAATCATAAGAATAGATTGGGGGGATTTTTATGGTAATAAGAAGACATAAGAAAAGAAGGATGGGGTCACCTCCAGTTAATCAGTTAATATTTATTTCTTTTTTTATATTTATTGTGGTGATGATTGTAAGCATTTTAATCGTTAATGAAGGAATTAAACCAGTCTTGATGAATTATGCAAAAGTTCGTGTTGAACAGATTGCGAATCAGGCGATGGGGATTGCTGTTAGCAAAAAACTATCAGATGACCTGGAAGCAGGTGACTTAATCCAAGTACAATACGATGAAGAAGGAAGAGTAACAAACTATATTTTTAATGCTGTTGTGGAGAATCGTGTCCAGCGCAATGTACAGTACCGTGTGGAAAACTTTTTGAAATTATTAGAAAAGGGGGAAAGACCAGAAACAGGTGTACCACTTGAAGTTGAGTTGGAACTAGACCCTTCTGAACAAGAACTGTTGGATGATGTAAGAGAGAAAGGGTTACTGGTGGAAGTACCAATTGGGCAAGCGCTAGGTATTCCGGTGTTAGCTAATTTAGGTCCTAAAGTACCTGTCAATATGGAAGTGATCGGAAGTGTAGCAACAGAGATTACTAGTGAAATAGTCGAAACGGGCATAAATGGTGCGTATATCCATGTGAATGTTCATATTGCAGTTGAGATGATGGTAGTCATTCCTTTTGCGTCAGAACCTGCTAGAGTAGTACAGGATATCCCGGTTACAAAAGTGTTCTATCCAGGCGAAGTACCATATTATTATAACGATGGTGGAGAAGGAACAGATTTATCTATTCCTATAGACCCAACTTTACGCTAATTCTAATTTCCTATTTTTGCATTTGACAGAATATTTAGAAATAATATATAATTTCAACTACTATAATGACTACTAAACAAAAAGATTAGTAAATAAATAGAGGAGTTGGGGAAATGGAGAATAGATCACAGTGGGGGACCCGCCTTGGTTTTCTTCTAGCTGCAGTTGGATCTGCTATTGGATTAGGAAACATTTGGCGTTTCCCTGCAACTGCCTTTGAGAATGGTGGAGGTGCTTTCTTTATTCCGTATTTGTTTGCCTTATTAACAGCGGGTATTCCGCTGTTAATTATGGAATATACAATCGGACATAAATATCGTAGTTCATCACCGAGAAGTTTTTCGAAGATTAGTAAAGGGATGGAATGGATTGGTTGGTGGCAAGTACTTATTTCTTTTGTTATTTCTACGTATTATCCGATAATTATTGCCTGGGCAATGATGTATGCTTATTTTTCTCTAGGAACTAAATGGGGAGACGATCCTACCGCATTCTTTACCGGTGATTTTTTAAATCTTGCTGATCCAGGTACATTTGGTTCTATCGTACCTAATGTAATGATTCCGTTGTTGGTTGTATGGGTACTAGTATTATTTATTTTAGGACGAGGTGTAAAGAAAGGGATTGAAATAGCCAACCGTATTTTCATCCCGACATTGTTTATTGTATTTTTAATTATCGTTATTCGTGCCGTTACATTGCCAGGTGCAATGGAAGGATTAGATGCTTTCTTTAAGCCTGATTGGAATAAAATTGCTGATGGCTCTGTATGGGTAGCGGCATACGGCCAAATTTTCTTTAGTTTATCTATCGCTTTTGCGATTATGATTACGTATTCGTCTTACTTACCGAAAAAATCTGATATAACAAACAATGCGTTTATAACAGGATTTGCCAATTCATCTTTTGAATTATTGGCAGGTATTGGAGTCTTTGCTGTATTAGGGTTTATGGCAGTTCAATCAGGTACAGGTGTAGCTGAGGTAGTAGAAGGTGGTGTAGGATTAGCCTTTATGGTGTTTCCAGAAATCATTAGTCAAATGCCAGCTGCTAGCTTTTTCGGTTTCCTTTTCTTTGCATCCTTGTTCTTGGCTGGTTTGTCCTCGATGGTTTCGATTTCGGAGACTTATATTGCTGGAGTACAAGAGAAGTTTTCGATTTCGCGTGGGAAAGCAGTATTGTTTGGTGGCGGCTTGTCGCTAATTGCCTCCTTATTTTACGCAACACAAGGTGGTTTAAACTTATTAGATACGGTCGATTACTTTATTAATAATTATGGTGTAGCACTTGCTGGTTTATTTGAAGTAGTGGCAATTGCTTGGTTTGCTCGCTCATTACAAGACTTACAATCACATGCTGATGCTGTATCAGATATTAAATTAGGTATCTGGTGGAGAATTTGTTTAGGAATTATTACACCAATCGTATTAGGCTATATGATGTTGCAAAATCTTAAAACAGATTTAACTCGTCCGTATGGCGATTATCCATTTGAATTCCTATTCACATATGGTTGGCTTGTCGCAATTGGTGTTATGTTTATCGGTACGTTATTTACATTGAAGAAATGGCCGACAAAAGATAATCAAGCATAGATAGTCGGAACAGATTGGCTGTCTAGTTATAGAGTAGAAGGAGGATTTATTCATGTCTGCAAGTGCAATTGTTATGGCAATCGTTGGCGCAGTTATCATCTGGGGCGGTTTAATCGCAAGTATTGTGCGAGCAAAAATAGCTGCAAAATAATAAAAATAATCCGTAAAGCATTTATCACGGAGTAAACGTCTGTAATACCCCCACTTCAAGCTTCGAGTGAAACAAAGAAGATAAGTGGGGATAAACAGACGCTAACAATCAGTGGGAGTCAAAAACTCCCACTGATTGAAGTCTCACTTTATTTGCTTTACGGATTATTTCTTTCCCATTTGTTTAAATGTGGATAAGGATCAAAGGACCATTCTGTTTTACCGTTATCCTTGTACATTCCATAATGTAAATGTGGTGGGAATTTCCCTGAGGTTCCTGGAGGTCCATAACCAGAAGCACCGACAGAGCCAATCGTTTGTCCTGCTTCTACAATATCTCCAATTTCGAGTCCTTCAGCAAAACCATTTAAATGGGCATAATAATGATACCTATTGTAAATATCACGAATACCTACACGCCATCCACCATATTTATTCCAACCTTTTAATTCAACAACACCATGCGTAGTAGCTCTTACAGGGGTTCCGTAGTTTGCAAATATATCTGTTCCTTCGTGAATACGTCTACCACCAAACCCTCGAGCATCTCCCCATGTGTTACGGTAACTGTAATTGTAGCCTTTTGGAATGGGAAAAGCAGTGTCATCAAGACTAATCGTTTGGTAAGTTTTAAATAAACGAGCATAATTCATAATGGATAATACCGTTAATTCACGGTGATAGTAATTCCAAAGAGCTGTTCGAATATCTTGCTCTGACGGTCCGTATTGTTGTACGTAATGTGCCATGGTATATAGAATATCATAATCATTAGTAGGGTCTGCTATGCCATCACCAGTTCCATCTTTTCCGATTCCACCAAACATCTCAATGATTTCTTCTGATGTTGGCTCTGTAGTAGGTGTTAATCCATACCATTTTAAATCAGATATGCGGATGCTAATAATCGAGTCTTGTTCTTCTTCTTCAGACTGAATGTTAGCTTCGTAACGGTCAATCGCTGCTAAATAATACCATGGTATGAAGGTAATTGCTTCCATTTGCTTATAGAGATTGATTTTTTCTTGTTCATTATCCACATTTTCTTCTGCATGTGCTATAGTAGTAAGAAGAATAAAACATGTAAATATCAATAGTAAAGAACGCTGAATCAAAGGAATAGGCCTCCCTTGTATATTTATCAAATTGATACAAGTAGTTTTGGTCATATGCGTTGATTTCATGCTAGAAACTTTTGTTAATTTAACTATGTGAAAAAAGGTGTGAAAAGTCGTGGTTGAAGTACAAGGGCATCGTTACGAGATTATAAAGGATTATCGTGACGGATTTGAGGAGAAAGCATTTAAAGAAAGATATACAGATGTTTTAAGTAAATATGATTTTATCGTAGGCGATTGGGGCTATGAACAGCTTAGGTTGAAAGGATTTTATGATGATCAAAATCCTAAAGCAACGTTTGATACGAAAATAAGTACTTGTGAAGACTATTTATATGAGTATTGTAATTTTGGATGCCGTTTTTTTATTTTGAAGCAAATGGAAAACTAACACAAGTTGATTGTGTTAGTTTTCTTTATGTAGTAACGTCTTTATGTAAGAGCGAAAATCCTCTGCTTCCATTTCGTTAAAATGAAAAGCGTGCTCCACAAAATTACTTTCCATTAATTTTTCTAAATTGATTCGTGAGTATTTGTTGGTATTGAGGTTAACGACGAGAAAATCATCTCCTAAGCTAGGTGAAGAAGTAACGGCTAGGTCAAATCTTTCTGTATCTCCCATGAAGCTTACAAATCGTGTGACACTTTGTTCTTTTTCATTTTTAATAAACATCTTTTTTTCATCACTCATGTTATCCCTCCTTTTTTTCATAGTATAATTATTTCTAGTGCATATGTAAATATGCAATGGTATTCAAAAGGCAAATCATGACGAGGCTTTCATTAATATGGTATGATAGTAGATATATATAAATAAGTTATGAGCGGTAGGGGGAAATCATTATGTATTTTGTTGATATGAGAAAAATGAATGAAATATTAGATTATTTTGATCAAACATTAGCATTAGTAAAAGATAGTCAGTTTCAAACGCCTATCGAACATTTCGCATTGGAACGAATTTCTCACGTTCTAATTGAGAGTATGATAGATATTGGGAATATGATGATTGATGGTTTTATCATGCGTGATCCAGGTAGTTATGTAGATATCATCCATATTTTAGTTGATGAAAAAGTTATTCCAGCAGAAGAAAACGATGGATACGAAGCAGTAATCAATATGAGAAAAATGCTCGTACAGAATTTCAGACAGATTGACCATGATCATGTATCAAAAGTGATTGAAGAGAATATGCCTATTTTAGCCCGTTTTAGCTCGAATATACGTGCCTATTTAGCTTCTGAGATGGGTGTAGCAAATACTTTTACCGCTACAGCTGATAAATAAGACCATAACAATAAGATGGTCTTATTACAATGATAAAATTTAGAATATTCAAAACCTTTGCGTGGTATATGTTGTGAGTTTTCTCACAAAGAATTAAGCGAAAATGTGGTTAAATAACAAAGGTGAAAATCAATAACATGAGTTGGAGTTACACAGTTTGTATATAACCAGATTAAAGAAATGGAGCGATGTATGATGCAACAATCAGTCATTACAGATAAGTTTGGACGAGCATTACAGGATTTGCGTATTTCCGTGACAGATCGTTGCAATTTTCGTTGTCGTTACTGTATGCCAAGAGAGATATTCGGTAAGGACTTTGCCTTTTTACCGAAAGAACATTTATTAACCTTTGAAGAAATCGAACGCTTAACGAAAATATTCCTGCAACTAGGTGTGCGAAAGGTACGTTTAACTGGTGGAGAACCACTGCTAAGGCGAGATATTACTACGTTAATTAAGCGATTAGCCCAATTAGAAGGTTTGCAAGATATTGGTTTAACAACAAACGCAGTCTTGCTTGGTAAGATGGCAAGCGATTTGAAAGAAGCCGGATTAAAACGTGTAAATGTTAGTCTGGATGCAATCGAAGACCAGACGTTTATGCAAATAAACGATAGTAATGTCAAAACACAACCTGTTATTAATAGTATTATCAAAGCAAAAGAAGTAGGTTTAGCCGTAAAAGTAAACATGGTTGTGAAAAAAGGGATGAATGAGCATCAACTGTTACCAATGGCCAAGTTTTTTAAAGAGTTAGGCATCACATTACGATTTATTGAATTTATGGATGTTGGACAAACGAATGGCTGGAACTTTGAACATGTCGTAACGAAAAAAGAAATATATGAGGAAATATCCAAGCGCTTTGATCTAGAACCAGTCAATCCTGCTTATTTTGGTGAGGTGGCAAAACGTTACCGTTATAAAGGAACAGATATAGAAGTAGGTTTTATCACATCTGTATCAGAGTCTTTTTGTTCTTCTTGTACAAGGGCAAGAATTGCAGCGGACGGTCATTTCTTTACGTGTCTCTTTGCTGGGGAAGGATTAAATGTAAAAGATATTTTACGTGACGGTGCAACAGATGATGAGGTGAAAGATACGATTGTATCAGGCTGGAAGTACCGTGATGATCGTTATTCAGATCTACGTACAGAAGAAACAGCGAAAAACCGTAAGAAAATTGAAATGTCTTATATCGGTGGGTGAAAAAGGGGCGTAGTTAGAATGTCGAATAAAGATAGGTATCATCGTCAAACACTTTTTCAAGGTATTGGCGAAAAAGGTCAAAGGCGGTTATTAACTAAGCATGTACTGATTATTGGCTGCGGTGCGCTCGGTTCTTCGGTAGCAGAGATGTTAGCAAGAGCAGGTATCGGAAAACTAACGATCATTGATCGTGACTATGTCGAATGGTCAAATTTGCAAAGACAGCATTTGTTTACAGAGTCAGATGTGGAACAGCAAATACCAAAGGCAATTGCTGCTTCAAACAAATTAAGAGAGATTAATAGTGGAATTGATATCCAGCCAGTTGTCGTTGATGCAACAGCAGACAATTTAGCTACTTATATACAAGCTGCAGATCTCGTGATCGATGCTACCGATAATTTTGATACACGCTTTATAATGAACGATCTTGTTCAAAAATATAATAAAACATGGATTTTTGGTGCGTGTGTTGGCAGTTCTGGAATGGCATTTACGATTATTCCTAATCAAACTCCTTGTTTAGATTGTTTACTAAAAGTAACACCAATGTTTGGTGCAACATGTGATGCGGTTGGTGTGATTGGTCCAGCAGTACAAATGGTTGTAACCCATCAAGTGACAGAAGCCTTAAAATTGCTTTCTGGTGTGGAATCAAAAATAATGAGTAAGTTGCTTATCTTTGATCTTTGGAATAATCATTATCAAACAGTTGATGTCAGTAGAGCGAAGCGAGATGATTGCGCAAGTTGTGGGAAAAAGCCAACATATCCTTGTTTATCTTATCAGAATAGAACGAAAACAGAAGCGCTCTGTGGTCGCGATACAGTACAAATTCGTGGAAAACAGTACCCGCTTGCTCAATTAGCGGATAAATTGCGTTTGCTTGGGAAGGTACAAGTAAATCCTTTTTTAGTATCAGTGGAAATACAAGAGAAAAGGGTCGTATTTTTTCATGATGGTCGCACCTTTGTACATGGAACGAACTCGATTGAAGCGGCTAAAAAAATATATTATCAAATTGTCGGATAGGAGTATGTATTATGTTAAATGAACGTCATCCAATACCTGTTTCAGAGGCAGTCCAACGTGTAATGGCATACAAGAAAACAGGTGAAATAGAATATGTTGCACTAACTGATGCTCATCAACGTGTGCTTGCAGAGGATTTACTAGCAGATCATGACGTGCCTATTTTTGACCGTTCTCCCTATGATGGATATGCACTCCAATCAGCTTCAACGAAACAGGCAAAAGAAGAATCCCCTGTTGTATTAGAAGTTATCGGACATATTGGAGCAGGGAGTGTACATAATGAGGCAATTGCTAGTGATCAAGCTGTTCGTATTATGACAGGTGCACCGATTCCACGTGGTGCAGATGCAGTTATTATGCTAGAAGATACAGAAACCTTTGAAAGAAACGGAAAAAACTATGTATCGATAAAAAAACAACTACAATATCATCAAAATATTTCGTTTAAAGGGGAAGATGTTGAAAAAGGTACTTCTTTAGTGAAGAAAGGTACTGTCATTAACCCAGGAATTATCGCCTTACTTGCGACTTTTGGTTATGCTAAAGTCCCTGTTGCAAGAAAGCCTGTAATTGGTGTGATTGCAACAGGGAGTGAATTGCTAGAGGTAGATCAGCTGTTAGAACCAGGTAAAATTCGAAATAGTAATGCATACATGATCATTAGTCAAATTGAAAGAGCAGGAGCTATACCGAAATATTATGGTCAATTAGAAGATGATCTAGAGCAAAGTGTGCAAAAAATATCGAAAGTAATCGAGGAGGTAGACTTCTTCATTACAACTGGTGGTGTATCTGTCGGAGATTTTGATTTGCTACCCGAAATTTATCAACGTTTAGAAGGAAAAGTATTATTTAATAAGGTGGCAATGAGACCTGGTAGTGTTACAACAGTTACAGCTACTGATGAAATACTTTTGTTTGGTTTGTCAGGTAATCCTTCTGCATGTTACGTAGGTTTTGAACTGTTTACGAAACCAGTGATTGATGCCTTTCTTGCTAAAGAGGTAGTAGGTATGAAGCAAATGCAAGCAACGTTAGCAGTAGACTTTCCAAAGGCAAATCCATTTGATCGGTTTGTTCGAGGTGTGTATGAAATAGAGGATGGCGAACTTATTGCCAGGCCGGCTGGTAAAGATAAATCAAATATGGTGCACAGCTTAGCAAGTGCCAACTGTTTGATTCAATTAACTGGTGGAGTAGCTGGTTACAAACAAGGGGATCATGTGACGATTCATCTATTGTAGTTAGGAGAATAGATATGGTAGATAAATTATTTGAAGTAATAGAAGAACCAATTTCTGTAGAGGCATTAATAAAAAAAGTAGAAAGTCGTAATGCCGGTGCGATCACAACTTTTATTGGTACAGTGCGTGAACTGACGGGTGAAAAGAAAACCGTTTATTTAGAATATCAAGCATATGTACCGATGGCAGAGAAAATGCTTGCACAAATTGGAAAAGAAATCAATGATAAGTGGGAAAATACGAAAGTAGCGATCACGCACCGAATCGGTTCATTAGATATAACAGAAATTGCTGTTGTCATTGCCGTTTCATCACCACATCGCAAGGCAGCCTATCAAGCGAATGAATATGCAATTGAACGAATTAAACAAATTGTGCCGATTTGGAAGAAAGAACGATGGGAAGATGGAGAAGCATGGATTGGTGATCAATTAGGAAACGTGCCATATCCTACAGGAAAACCAGAAGTAAAGGGTGAAAGTGATGATTGATGTATTATTATTTGCTCAATTACAAGAAGAAGCTGGTACCGATAAGTTACAAATAGATAAACAATCCATTACGGTAAAAGAAATAAAACGAGAACTACAAGAAGAGTATCATTTAAGCCAATTGAAGGAGTCAATGGTAGCAGTCAATGAAGCATACGCATTAGAAGATGACCTGATACAAACAGGCGACACAGTAGCGATTATTCCGCCTGTAAGTGGTGGTTAATATGTATGTCGTCCAAGTAGTTGGATATAAGAACAGTGGTAAAACAACACTTATTTCGGAATGGTTAACGTATTTAAGTGAAAAAGGGTACGAGACTGCTACGATTAAACATCATGGTCATGGTGGTGAACCAGAACAAATCAAAGAAACAGATCATTACCGCCATTTCGTAAGTGGTGCGAGTCTTTCTGCAGTAGTAGGTGAAAACGAACTGTTGCTTACGGCCGATAAGCGAAAACTGCCAATGAAGCCATTATTACAACTTTATCATTCTTTAGGAGTGGAGGTAGTCATTATAGAAGGTTATAAACAGCTCCCTTTACCTAAAATTGTCCTGCCAAATGATTCGGACAGACTACAAGATAAGTTAACGAATGTGCAATATGTTTATCAAGGAGATACAAAACAGCTTTTTCATACAGTAGAAGCGAATTGGCATCTATTTGATTGGGAGAAGATTAAGGCGGTATTTTGACAAGTAAAAAGGGTGTGTCAATGTGCAACAAATAGCAGGAATTCTATTAATGGGCGGTAAGTCCTCAAGGTTCAATAAGGATAAAGCTTATGCTATATATGATGGGAAATACTTTTATGAACATATATTCGAAGTGATCTCTTCTCATGTAGAGAGCACAATTGTTGTGGCACATGATAAACAGAAAGTAGACGATCATGTTCAGGTGATAAGTGATGTAGCTCGTTTTCAAGGTCAAGGGCCACTTGCAGGAATATATTCAGCGATGATCGCCAAAGAAGCGGAATGGTACGTTGTGTTACCTGTAGATATGCCGTTTATCGATTCGAGTATTATTAAAACGTTAATTGCCCACCGTATGAAAGAGGTAAATGGAGTTGTAGCTCGAATACGTGATAAAATCCAACCATTAGTGGCAGTATATCACCGAAGTATTTGCGATGTTATACATAAACACTTAATAGCAGAAAAACGTTCGATGCACAGCTTGTTAGACGTACTTCGAGTAGAGTATGTTGATTTTACAGATGATGATGCACATGCCTTTCGAAACATTAATACGCAGGAAGAATATGAGCTGTACATGAAAGAGTGAGGAAGAAATGAAGAATCTAAAACGAATTGGTTGGTTAATTGGTGGAGGCATAAGTCTATTAATAGGCTTTATTGGAGTTGTAGCTCCGCTTGTACCAACCACACCTCTTATCATATTAGCTGCTTTTTGTTTTAGTAAGTCATCGAAAACATTACACCAGTGGCTGATTATGAATAAATACTTTGGTCATTATATTCAAGATTACCAAAAGGGAAAAGGTGTACCTTTTAAAATAAAAGTGATAGCGGTTGTAAGTGTCTGGCTAAGCATGCTTGTAACACTGATTACAATCCCATTATTATTCGTGAGGATTTTGATGCTTTTCGTTGCAAGTTTTGTATCGATTTTTATCTTCACCTCTCCGATTTTGAAGAGTAAACAAGAGTATGAAGCATCTAGTAATAAATGATAAGAAAAACGCACATACAAAGGAATTTATCCTGCGTTGTATGTGCGTTAATTCATTTATTCATCCTCATCTAATATACTATCGTTGGTTTGACTATGTGCAAGTCGTGAGGAGGCTGCTGCTGCAATCGCTCCGACGATATCATCTAGGAACGTATGACATCCCTGTGATTTATCGTTTAGTTTTTCTAAAATACCTGGTTTCACTTTGTCGATATATCCGTAATTAGTAAATCCGATCGAACCATAGACGTTAACAATAGATAAAGCGATCACTTCATCTATACCGTATAAGCTTTCATCTGTTTCTAATATTTCTTGGAGTGGCTGTTCTAATTTATTCTCTTCAGCAAGAACATCCAGGTGAATACCGGTAATGATCGCGTTTTGCACTTCGCGTTTTCGCAAGACTCGTTCCACATTTTCTAGACATTCTTCCATCGTTAAATTTTCTTGATATTTGTTTTGAAGAAAATAAACTAAGTCTGCAATATCCTCTAGTTTTACCCCACGTTCTGTTAACCATTTACGTGCTTTTTGCTCTAGTGGTGATTGTTTACGTTCTGTTGCCATTAGCTCACATCCTATATTCATCATTTTCATTTCTTGTTTCACATATATTTTACTATATGAATTATAGAGGGGGAAATACGATGCACCCAATATTTTTACATTACCCAATTCAGGTCCCGACTAAACAAGTATCAGAAAAACCATATATGACATTCGCCGATCAATCTTATTACTATTTCATTATACCGACTAACGTTACAGAGCGAGTTGCGCTTGAATTATATACGATTGCTACTCATTATCATCAACAAGGCTGGACAAATGTAACATGCCCTATTCCGAATGTGCATAACCAATTCTTAACAACGATCGGTAAAGACACTTATTTATTATGCTACGGGATACAGAGAGAAGATGACCGCACAGAATCAATCAAGCTTGCAGATTTTCATCAAGCAGGTTTTCGTTATCCCTATCAACCAAGCACGATTAATAGTTATGGTAGCTGGAAAGATTTATGGATAGCAAAAATCGATCAGTATGAAGGAATGTTTAAACAATTATATCAAAAGCGACCATCTACACCTTTTCTTCGAGAATTGGTTGATATGTTTCCTTATATTATTGGTTTAGCGGAAAATGCTATTCAATACCTTTATCTTGTGGAGCAAGAAACACAATTTAACGAAAGTGATCAACCATCAATGACGTTTGGTCGTTATCAGCGAGATTTACTAGATGAATTTATATGGAGTGACAGATTGATATATGATCATCCTGTTCGTGATATCGCTGAGAAAATGCGATATTTTATGCAAACATCTGAAGGGTTGTCTTCTCATGACAGTCAGCAATTTTTGCACGGTTATCTTACGAAGTTACCATTATCTATTTTTGGCTGGAAGTTATTATATGCAAGGTTGCTCTTTCCAATTCATTTATTTGATTTCATTGACCAAGTTCAGCATGATACTATTTCTTCCGCTAGTATCGAAGAATTTATCAACATTCAGACCTATTATGAAGAACATTTGCGGACATTTTTTTACAAAATGGGCATTGATGTGAGAGAAACAAATAGTATACAATTAGATTGGTTAGTGGATAGATAAAGGCAAGTTTCAACGCTCTATTATGATGATAACAGTGTGTGAAAAGAACTAGTTTTCGAAGACTAAGCAAATTAGTTTGCTGACAAAAAAGAGGAGAACTAGCATCAAAATGTCATAAAATCAATTTGCTGACAAAAATAAAAGAAAATACGATCAGTTTTTGTCAGTAACAAAGAAAATGAATGATAGGCATCTTTCTCGTATTATCTAAGTTTTCTTAATTTTTGGTTAAATTCATCTTGCTAAAGCCACTATTCAGATGTATAATGTCCACTATATATAAACAACTGTTCACGTAAAGTATACATGGGGGAGGACGTCTAGATGAATCAAGTTAATGTTGGATTGTGTGGTTTAGGCACGGTTGGAACTGGTGTTGTGAAGCTTTTGCAAAGCCATGCAGATGAAATTAAATACAAGGTAGGCTGCGAGATTCAAATTAATAAAATTTTAGTTCATGATATAGAAAAGAAACGTGATGTAGCTATTCAACCAGAGTGGTTGACAGCTGATCCGGAAGAATTAGTAAGTAATCCTGAGATCGATATTATCATTGAAGTAATGGGTGGTATTGAAGATACGAATCTTTTATTAGAAAAAGCTGTTCGTAATAAGAAACATATTGTGACAGCTAATAAAGATTTAATGGCTGTTCACGGACAAAAATTGTTACGATTAGCAAAAGAAAATAATTGTGATATCTTATATGATGCTAGTGTTGCTGGCGGGATACCGATTATTCGTTCCTTAACAGAAGGATTGGCTTCGGATAAAATCCAAAAAATTATGGGGATTGTCAATGGAACAACGAATTATATCTTAACGAAAATGACAGATGAGGAATTGGCATTCGAGCCGGTATTACAAGAAGCGCAGGAGTTAGGTTTTGCTGAAGCAGATCCAACATCTGACGTTGATGGACTGGATGCAGCGCGCAAAATGGCACTACTAGCGAATTTAGCTTTCAAAATGGAAATTGGTTTAGAGGATGTAGAAGTTTCGGGAATTCGGACTATTTCACAAGAGGATATATCATTCGCTACAAGCTTAGGTTATACGATTAAATTAATCGGTATTGCATCATCACAGAATGGAAAAGTAGAAGTAAGTGTGGAGCCAACACTATTACCACAAGAGCACCCACTTGCACTAGTGAAAAACGAGTTTAATGCAGTTTATGTCTATGGAGAGGCAGTTGGCGAAACAATGTTCTATGGACCTGGTGCGGGAAGCATGCCGACAGCTACAGCCGTTGTATCAGATTTAATGGATGTCGTAAAAAATATCCGTCTAGGTATTACTGGTAATGAATATGTCTTACCACAATATGAAAAACAATTAAAAGAAGATAAAGATAAATATATGCAGTATTTTATTCGAATGGAAGTTGCGGATGAAGCAGGTACATTCCAGGAGATAACAAATGTTTTCACAGATGAACAAGTAAGCTTCCAAAAGATTTTACAGTTGCCATCGGAAAAAGATAACATGGCCGAAATCGTTATGGTTACACACCAAATTAGTAAGCAACAACTATTAAATAGTAGAGAAAATCTAAATGGATTAGACGTTGTTAATGAAATAATCAGTTGTTATCGCGTCGATGGGGAGGATAAATAAAAATGGCATGGCAAGGATTGTTACAAGAATATAAAACGTATTTACCACTAGAAGATAATACCCCGTTAATTAGTTTGCATGAAGGAAATACGCCACTAATTAAATTAGAAAAATTATCAGAAAAGTATGGCATTCATGCATATGCAAAATATGAAGGGTTAAACCCTACTGGTTCTTTTAAAGATCGAGGAATGGTAATGGCGATGGCCAAAGCAGTAGAAAGTGGTGCAAAGGCAGTCATCTGTGCATCAACAGGTAATACATCCGCATCTGCTGCGGCTTTTGCTGCACGTGCTGGACTTAAATGTATTGTCGTTATTCCCGAAGGAAAAATTGCACAAGGGAAATTAGCACAAGCAGTTATGTATGGTGCAGATATTTATTCGATTAAAGGGAATTTTGATGATGCACTGCGTTATGTTCGTAAATTAGCAGAGAGTGGGAAAGTAGCGCTTGTTAATTCGGTTAACCCATATCGTATTGAAGGACAAAAAACTGCTGCATTTGAAGTTTGTGATGCACTTGGTAAAGCACCAGAGTATTTGTTTATCCCGGTTGGTAATGCAGGAAATATTACGGCATATTGGAAAGGATTCAAAGAATACAATGAAGAAAGATCTACAGGCTTGCCACAAATGATGGGATTTGAGGCAAGTGGTGCGGCAGCTATCGTACATGACCGTGTCTTTGAAAATCCAGAAACCGTTGGTACAGCGATTCGGATCGGAAATCCTGCAACCTGGCAAGGAGCGGTAAATGCACGTGATGAATCGAATGGTGAAATTGATGAAGTCACAGATGAAGAAATGATCGCAGCGTACAAATGGATTGCGCAGAATGAAGGAGTTTTTGCTGAACCAGCATCATGTGCCTCTGTAGCAGGTTTATTGAAAAAGTTAGAAGAAGGTAAAGTAGCAAAAGGCTCAACCGTTGTTACGGTGTTAACAGGTAATGGATTGAAAGATCCAGATACAGCGATTAATTATAGTGAAGTTAAACCAACCGTACTCCCAAATGATGAAGAAGTCATTATCAATGAAATTATGGGTAGTGTTGAGGCATGAGTTGGTCAATAAAAGTACCTTCTAGCACAGCAAATTTAGGAGCGGGATTTGATTCCATTGGTCTTGCTCTTAATTTATATTTAGAATTGAACATAGAAGAAGCGGATGAATGGCAGTTTATTGCTGCATCCGCTTGTTTAGAAGGTATTCCGATTGGAAAAGAGAATTTAGTTTATCAAATTGTTGAGCAAGTAGCGAAGTTGTATGGTAAAGAAAATCAGATTCCTGCTTGCCATGTCACGATGAAAAGTGAAATTCCACTTGCGAGAGGGTTGGGAAGTAGTGCGACAGCCGTTGTTGCTGGTATTGAATTAGCTAATGTTCTGTTGGATTTACACCTCACTGAAGCAGATAAAGTGCAAATTGCAACAGACATGGAAGGCCATCCTGATAATGTTGCTCCATCATTATTAGGAGGTTGTGTAATCGGTCATTATGACGGAACGGTAACCTATTCACAAGTTGCAATTAAAGGTGTTACCTTTGTCGCTTGTATTCCTAATTTTGAATTAAAAACAAAAGATGCTCGTAATGCCCTGCCTGTTCAGTTCAGTTTTAAAGAAAGTGTGCAAGCTAGTAGTGTAGCCAACGTGAGTATTGCGGCACTTTGCCAAGGTGATTGGCAAACATTGGGGGAAATGATGGACAAGGACCCATTTCATCAGCCATACCGTAAAGCTCTCATACCACACTATGATGAGCTCCATCATTATTTGAAAGAGCAAGGTGCTTATGGCGTCTTTTTAAGTGGAGCAGGCCCGACTATGCTAGCAGTTGTGGAAGAAGAAAAGGCAAATTCACTTGTAGATAAGTGGAAAGAAGGATATCCAGATTATGACTGGTTTGCTTTACAAGTAGAGCATAGAGGATCCGTTGTAGAAAAAATATAAATAAAAAAAGGATAATGCCACAATTATAGTGGTGTTATCCTTTTTTTTTGATACAGAAACACAAACTTGTTTTCTTATTTTATAGAAATTTTGAGTAAGAGTGTTCGCCGTCCTGGTAATAATATAATTCGCTATCGTCTTCTGACTCAAATATATGAACCATTTTTTCGAAGTCATGAGCTAACTGATAGTCGAAAAGATTTTCCTTTTTGATCCAAAATACTTTTCCTTCACGTGATGATTGTAGTTCTCCAGTAAACTCATTTGTTTTATATAGAAAGACAACATAACGCTCTCCGGCGCTTGTCTGGAATTGCTTGATTCCACAAAGAGTGGGGGATGATATCGTTAAGCCCGTCTCCTCATACACTTCACGTATAACAGAAGTAGTGAATGACTCTGCTTGTTGGACATGCCCACCTGGAAAAGTGATACCAGACCAATCAGATTTTACTCGATCTTGTACGAGAATTTGTCCAGTACTATCATAAATCATACACATATTTGTAAAGATTGCTTGTTCACTTCTACTCAATGATATCACCTTTTTGTTGATTTTTTTGAAAACGTAAAAAGGAAACGTCTCTAGTAGTAGAAACGTTTCCTGCTAAAGATATGAATTAAAAAACTTGTTCGATTTCCATAACACCAGGTATTTCAGCCATCAAAGCGCGCTCGATACCAGCTTTAAGTGTAATGGTAGAACTTGGGCAGTTACCACATGCCCCCATCAAACGTAAACGTACGATTCCGTCTTCTACCTCTACTAATTCGACGTCGCCACCATCACGTAATAAGAATGGGCGTAATTTATTTAATACTTCTTGAACTTGTGCTGTTTGTTCTTCCATGAGTGGAGATTCCCCCTTCATCGCTACTATCTCTATAGTAAGTGTTACATAAATGATAAACATTTTCAACTTTATTTTACTGTTTTCTGATTTATTTGTAAATGATCTTGTGTTACAAATATATATAGGAAGTAAGACGTTCTGATTTTGTGAAGGTGTGATATAATGAGGGTAACTATTAATGTTGGTTTCTGTGTGAAAAATCTAGCAAAAGGTACGGAACAAGTACGGCAACAATTAGTAAAAGATCCAGACTTAGAAGTAATGGAATATGGGTGCACGAGTAATTGTGGGATTTGTCGAAAATACCATGTTGCGGTTGTGGAAGGCAAACCGGTTAAAGCAGATACACCAGACCAATTATTAGAGAATATTAATGAATATATTGATAATGTATTAATCGATCAGTTATGAAGAGAGGACAGACAGAAATGAATATACCTTTTACGAAAATGCATGGTTTAGGCAATAGTTATATTTTTATTAATGTATTTGATTTTACATTAGAAGAGGAAATGCTAGCTGATTTGGCAAGAGCAGTATCTGATAAAGATACTGGTATTGGTTCAGATGGTTTAATTTTAATTCATCCAACAGAACATGCAGAAGTAGGCATGCGTATTTTTAATAAAGATGGTTCAGAAGGAAAAAATTGTGGCAATGGCCTTCGTTGTGTAGCGAAGTATGCTTATGAAAACCAGTTAGTTGATACAAAGCAATTTACGATTGAAACGAAAGCAGGCAATGTTAGTGCAGAAGTGCACGGAGATCACACTCATGTTGAAGAAGTAACCATTGATATGGGCAAACCATTGTTGAAACGTTCAGAAATTCCTATGCTAGGGGAAGATAAAGAGCAAGTAGTTGCTGAACCATTCCTAGTAGGTGATGAAACACTAGCGGTGACAACTGTTTCAATGGGGAATCCACATGCTGTATTCTTTGTTGAAGGTATTAATGAAGCTCCATTAACTACATTGGGACCAGTTATTGAAAAAGATGAACGTTTCCCTGAGAGTGTGAATGTGGAGTTTATTGAAAAGGTAAATGATCATGAGATTCACTTCCGAGTATGGGAAAGAGGCTCTGGAGTAACACAAGCGTGTGGTACTGGTGCTTGTGCCTCCGTTGTAGCTTCTGTTTTAAATGAGAAGTTAGCGAAAGGTCAAGAAATTACGGTTCATTTAGCTGGTGGAGATTTGTATATTACTTGGGCAGAAGATGACCATGTTTGGATGCGTGGTAAAGCAGAAACAACGATTGAAGGAACGTTTATTAGAGCATAAGTAAAAGCAAATTCATTGAATTAACTTTTGGTAGTTTGTATACTGATAGTTACAACAAAAAGTAAATTACTTAGAAAAAGGAGTTTTTTCTATGGTTCTTAATATTACAGATAGTGCTAGAAATCAAATCTTTGAAATGTTGAAAGAAGAGGATGCAGATAGTGTTCGCCTTCGTTTCGGAGTTAAGGGTGGCGGATGTAGTGGTCTTTCTTATTCATTAGGCTTTGATTACGATGTAAATGAAGAATTAGATCATATGGAAGAAGCAAATGGAATCCCAGTAACTATTAAAAAATTTGATATCAATGTTATTGAAGGAACAACAATTGATTTCAAACAAAACATGATGGGCGGAGGATTCACGATTGATAACCCGAACGCTATTATCTCATGTGGCTGTGGCTCTTCCTTTAAAGCGAAGGAAAGAGAAGGAGCACCAGAGAGTTGTTAATAAAAAGACTTGCTATACATTTTTAGTATAGCAAGTCTTTTTGCTTTTTTGACAACGAAATAACGAATCAAGGAAATTAACTAAACAAATTTTGTATCCATGAGATCGTTTGAAAAATAACTAAAAGACTTAATATGATCGCGGAAAGAATGGCGCCTATTTTGGCAAATAAATGCTCTTTATACTTGATACCAACTATTATGGACAAAATAAGTAGACCAATGACAATCAAGCCTTCTGCTATTGAAAATCCAAGAAAATCAGATAAATGCTCAATGAGCTCCTTCCTGTTAATGGTCGTACCAGAAAATGTCACTCCTACTAAGAAAAATAGTAATGCTAAACTTCCGACACCTAACGCCTTTTTTTCGGTATTCAATTTTTCACCTCATTTCAAAAAACATCCTGTAATGCGCTTTCATTTGTTAGTTCTAATGTAACATATTTTACGAAATATTCCTATCACTAAAAAGAATAAAAAAGCATCGAGACGAAAAAATGAAGTGCCCCCAAAAAGTTAGACACGGTTATTTCGTTAGGCTGCTTGCTTAAAATGAGTTCGGTATTGTACCGGACTCAATTTTAATTTTGCCTTCATCCGTTTCATATTATAATATTCCATATATTTTTCAAGCTCTTGTTTAAAATGCTCTACACTTTCAAAATCTTTATAATAAAGGAATTCAGATTTCATTATTCCAAAGAAATTCTCTATCACCGAATTATCATAACAGTTTCCTTTACGAGACATACTTTGTTTAATGCCTCTTTCTTGGAGGGTATGACGATATTGTTTCATCTGATAATGCCACCCCTGGTCTGAATGCATTAGAAGTTGATGATCTTCTGGTAGACTCTCTAATGCATTCTCTAACATTTCTGAAACAAGTGAATAGGTAGGTCTAGAGCCGATTGTATACGTAATAATTTCTCCATTAAATAAATCTAATACAGGTGATAAATATAACTTTTCTCCAAATAATTTAAACTCCGTAATATCCATAACCCACTTTTCGTTTGGGGCGTCCGCGTTAAATTGGCGAGCTAAATGATTAGGGGCGACTTTACCCACTGTTCCTTTATAAGATTTATACTTTTTCATTCGCACAAGGCATTTTAAACCTAGTTCTTTCATGATGCGTTTTACCTTCTTATGATTCACTTTCTTCCCACGATTGGCTAACTCATCACGAATACGACGATACCCATAACGCCCTTCATGTTCATTGTAAATGGATTTGATTTCTACTTTTAAATCAGCATCTGGATCCGGTTGGTTCCTTTTCTTTACTAAATCATAATAGGTACTACGTGGAATACCAGCGAGCTTTACAAGCTCCTTCACCGAATATTTATACCTTAACTCATAGACTACTTCTGCTTTGTCTTGTTTGGTGACTTTTCTTTGTTTTGAACTAAGGCATTCAACTTTTTTAAGTACTCATTTTCCATCTCTAGTTGTATAATACGAGCTTCCAGTGCTTCCACTGACCCTTTAGCCGGTGTGTGTTTTAGTTGTTGAGTAGATTTCTTTTTCATAGATGGACTCCCCTTTTCTCTCGGTTCAAGAGCTTCTACATCACCAGTCTCCAACTTTTTCTGCCAATCATATACCATTGTATAGCTAGAGATTTTAAAAAGAGCAGCTGTATCCATTAATGACGCACCAGATTGAACCATGTAGTTTAATACGTCTAGTTTAAACCTAACAGAATAGTTTGTATAGGTGTTTTTAAGTCCTTCTTCTCCGTGTAATTCATATAACTTTAACCAATATTGGAATTGCGCTCTGGTGACGCCCATTTGTTTTGCATACTCTTTTTGAGAAATTGCTTTCGAGTTATAGCCTTCATAAAAAATAGCACCTCCAATTGTTAGATTGTGTCTAACAATCGGGGTGCAGTTCAAAACTCGATGCTTTTTAAGCTTAAAACATACTTGTAGTATGCATTGTTTAGTCATCTGAACATTGATGCATAGGCGCTCTTCAAAAGTGTGATACAGTGTATGATACTATTTTATTAATTTTAAGACATCTGCGAGAAATTGAACGCTCAGATAAACCCATAGCTCTGGCAAAGTTGTACTGACTTCCAAATTTCTCAATTATTTTGCCATTCAAGCTTGAATAATCAAATGTCATGTAATCACTTCCTGATGAGTTCAATTGTTTTGGGGTTAAATTATACTTATTAGATTATTAATTAAATATGCTTTTTTATATTTATTGTATAAAAGTGAATTAATAACAAGATAATATAAATAAGTTCTTTTTAGGAGGTAGGGTCAATGCCTAAAGATACAAAGCTTGGTAAGGAAAAGTTTACAAAACGCCATAAACTTACCATTAAGAATTATACCCATGATGATGTTGAAGGATTTCCAGGCTTTACATTCAGATTAATTTGGACAAGAGATGTTCATCAAGAATATGATGAAACACCTAGATTAGAACCTCAGCAAGAAGATACTAAAAAATCTCGTGGAATTGGAAATGGCGGTAACAAACGACATTTTGATGTGGAAGTTAGATTACTTACTCCTGAAAATGAAGATTTATATGTTGGTTTTTTTACACATGATTTTATTGCTCCACCAGGAGATAATGGACAAAAACATGATACTTTAATTAATTTTGACGTAAATACATGGAACTTTTATCGTAAATATATGGTGATTGAAAATGAAACTCCAACAGAAAAGATAGAAATTATTGGGCCATTACCTGCAAAGGCAAAAGGAATTGTAGAAGCAATATCCCAATGAGATTGTATATTATTATTATTATTAAAAAAGCGAAATCCTTCTAAATAGGATTTCGCTTTTTTAATTTTCTTGGTTATAAATTCGATTGACAAAGGTCCCTTTTCTTGAACAGTTCGACTTTTTAAATATCTTTTATCATAATGTCATTTCACGATGGTCTGAAATTACTTAATAAATACAAAATTCCTCAGGTCTATAATTATTAATATGTATATTATTTATCCTTTTATTAAATCATAAGGTAGTTTTAATAACGGTAGCTTAACTTGAAGAAGCCAACCAAAAAAATCGAAACTTGCTTAGCGTATAAAATGCGAAATGTTGGTGGTATACAGAAATAACAAAATACATGTGATATATTATTTTAATAGTTAGCGTTTTCACTATAGAAGAGATTTTATAATATAAGGAAAACACCTACTAATTATTAGTTATTTCAGTTATAATTACCCATAAATAACAAATGTGTAATCTATCTTACTTATATTAGCAGAATGCAAGCAGGACGTAGGGTTCAGTATATATTCGAATTACACACAATATAAGATATGGGTAATTAAATTAGTCTAGGAGGGATTTACATGAAAGATAATAATCCAGTAATTGTTCAGCAAAAGGAGATTACTGAGGTAGGCCCATTAGTTGATTCATTCTCAAAAGGTCTTCAACAATACTTAGAAACGCTGAATTTACCATCGAATGATGTATTGGTGCAACCAGAAGAAAGACTTAATGTATTAGATAACGTTCCGAGAGTTGTAGGGGATTTAGATCAAGAGTTAAAAGATAGATCTCTATACATTTCAAAATTTATTGCTGCTTGTAGTGCGGGTTTGTTTGATGCCGCACTAAATTTTCTTTGGAACGAAACAGTCATAAACCTAAGAACTAAAGTAATCAGATTTGATATTAATTATTTCTTAGATAGTACCGTAACAGATACCAAGAGAAGAGCTACATTTAAATCAGAAGATGACTTGAAAAAGCTTGATGAATGGGAGCTAATTAAAGGTTGTAAGGATACAGGTATTATTACTGAAATAGGTTATAAGCATTTGGATTATATTAGGGATATGAGAAATCACGCAAGTGCAGCACACCCAAATCACAACGATGTGGACGGTTGGCAGCTGACAAGTTGGTTAAATACCTGTATAAAAGAAGTTTTAGCCAAAGATCCTGAAGGACCTGTTTTAGAAGTTAAAAGGTTATTAAATAATCTTAGAACAAACCAGTTAACAACTGATGATTTACCTCCTATTAAGACAAATATAAGTATGCTTCCAGTGGAATTAGTAGATTCCACGTTAAGAGCTGTATTTGGAATGTATGTTGACCCATCTCTAGATGCTCGAATAAGAAACAATTTAAAGCTTGTTGCTCCATCTTTATGGATAAACTGCTCCGAAGAAACTAAAAAAGATTTAGGATTAAAATATGCTATATATTCAGCAAATGCGGATCTACCTAGAAAAGCAAATGCTCATGAATTTTTACAATTTGTTGAAGGCCTTATGTTCTTGCCAAAAGAACATATAGCTGTTGATATGGATACAGCATTAGACAGTTTACTTATGGTTCACAATGGCATGAATAATTTCCATAATGAGCCACCGCATGCTCGTTTAATCGCTGCGTATGTACCAAACACTGGTGATGTACCACTATCGTTATTGAGTAAGTATGTTAAGGTACTTACAATGTGCGCTGTTGGTAATGCTTGGGGCACATCTAATGCTGCTTATCCTTATTATGAGGAGATGCTTAATCGATTCACTGAAGTTCAAATTAGAGAATTCGCTAAACTTGTAAACGATAGCGATTTTAAATCAAAGTTACAATTCAACCGATGTGCTAGTGCTTATAAGGAACTTATTGAGAAATTTATACCTAGAGTGGCTGATCCTAAATTGCTGCAAGTGTTAGAATATTTAAGAAAGAAATCTTCTAATAACTTGCAAAATGTTTCTAATGAAACAGATTTCAAACGAATTGTACAAGACATATAACTTTGGCGGACAAATGGCAGAATGATGGCAGGCAATTTGGTTATAGATAAGTTAATATGATATTAGGCAATACAATAAAGGCGCTCTTTCAAATGAGGGAGGCGTCTTTTTCTACGTAAATGACTGAAAAGGATTGGTTAGAATTAAGGGCGCTAACCGTGATACGTACAAGTGTAGTAAGGGTGAGGTAATCATAAATAATAGAAAATAATGCAGGAATTCCCTTCTTTTTGTCGAATATAGTAGACGAAAGGGGGAAACAAAAGTGAAAAAAGAAACATTTCAATCGATCTTAGGATTTTTAATGATTATTGCGTTTTTATATGGAGGCTATAAACTGGTGGTTTGGGTAGTTTCAACTATTCAACCTCAGGTTGCAGCAACCATTCTCACTGGTGCTTTTACGATATTATTGACCTCAGCGTCTATCTTGGTGTCCAGAAGTTATGAAAGTAAGTCAAAAATTAAAGAAGAAAACAGATTAAAGAAAATTCCTATATACAATAGATTTTTAGAATTTATGTTAGGTGTTTTAGCTTCAGAAGGAGATGTCTCCACAAAAGAAGTTCAAGGATTTTCAAAAGAGTTCAATCACAATCTATTAATTTGGGGCTCTAAAGATGTTGTTAAAAAGTATGGATTGTGGAGAACGAGATTAGTTCGTAATGCAAATCAACCAGAAGAAACTAAAGAAGATCCAATTGAAGGTTTGTACGAATTTGAACAATTAATAATTGAAATTCGAAAAGATCTAGGTCATAAAGATAAGAACGTTGAAAGAGGAGACTTGTTAAGAGTCTTTTTAAATGACTTAGATGACAGGAAAAAAGCATCCGAATAATGTGCTGAACCCCAAAAGTTAGACTGAAATATTTAAGTAGCTAATTGGCTGGTATGGAGACGGTATTCAACTGAACTCATACCAGTCAATTTTGCTTTTATTCGATGATTATTATAGTGAAAAATGTAATCATTAACTGCTTGTTCAAGCTCCTCAAATGATCGATACACTTTACCATAATACATTTCCTGTTTCATTATCCCAAAGAAATTTTCCATTGGTGAATTATCTAGACAGTTGCCTTTTCGGAACATACTTTGAAATATCCCATTCGCTTTTAATTTGTTTACATATTGTTTCATTTGGTAATCCCAGCCTTGATCTGAATGTATAGTTGTTCGATAGGGGCAATTCTTTATAGCTTCCATTGTTTCATCTAAAGCATCCATAATCGCTCTTGCGTTCGGGCGTTTGGATAAACGAAAGGATAGAATTTCACCATTAAACATATCTAGAAACGGATTTAAATAAGCCTTCTTTATCATTAACGTTCCTTTTGAATCCGTTGTATAATATTTGAACTCCGATGTGTCCGTTGTTAATTTTTGACGTGGTATGCTTGTATAAAATCTACGATTGATAATGTTTTTCGAAATCCTCCCTATAGTTCCTTTATACGTGCTATATTTACGAGATTTACGGGTATAGGAGGAACAAGTAATGCCAAGTTTATTCGTAATCCGTAAAATCTTTTTATGATTGACGATAGAACCTCTCTTGCGCAATTCCATATCTATACGGCGATAGCCATAGTTTCCATTATGTTTGGCTATTATATCTTGAATCACTTTTTCGATCTCTTCAGTTGGATTGGGTTCCGCAAACCGTTTTTGCCAATACATATAGGTCGCCTTTGGAAAACCTGTTGCTTCAAGAATAACCGCTAATTTGAATTCTTTTCTGAGTTCTTGGATGATTCTGGATTCTGTTTTAGCAGTCGGATCGGAATATTTATCCCTGAAGCTCGGAGCTTTTTTAAATAGGCATTCTCTGCACGCAGTAATTCTATTTCTTTTAAAAGTTGTTGTTCCTTTGTCATATTTTTCTTCGTTGTATTCTTTTTTGTTTTTTTATTGGACATGGATGGCCGCCCCTTTGATTTAGAGAGTCCTTCAATGTCTTCCGTTTGCCATTTTCTCCACCAATTATAAATGATAGTTGGTTCTGTGATGCCAAACTTTCTAGCTACTTCTTGAAAGGAATCTCTTGTTCTTAACTTATAGTTTAAGACATCTAACTTAAATTGAACAGAATATATTGCATTTGTTTTTTTGGTAGCTAAACCCTCTCCCCCAAATTGCTGGAAGGCGATAACCCATTTTTTTATATTCGTTCGGCTTCGAACTCCAAATCTCTTAGCTAAACTAGTATACCCACCTTCCCCTGCTAGATAAGCATCCACTATTATTTTGTTTGAAAGCTTCATCGTATTTGACCATAAAAAACACCCCAAAAGTTAGAAGTGGTCCAACTTTTGGGGTGCACATCATCTCTTATGAGATGGCTTTTTATTTTGAAAAGGAGGAAAAGTAATGTCTGGAAATCTATCACATTTACCAAAATTCAAAGACGTAAGAAATAAGCTTAAAAAAACATCCAGCTAAAAAGTTCCCTGTATTAACCTTAGCAGGCAAGACAACAATTGCTTTGCACCACAGTTAACAAAACAGGGAGCAGGTGGCTCAAACGCAGAAGGCTATGCAAGGTATCATGTCGATACACACGGATGGCCAGGTATTGGCTATCATTATTGCATTGAGCCAGACGGAACTATTAAATGGTGTAATGACCTTGAATTAAGAACGTACCATGTAGGTAATCATAATAACTATTGCGTAGGTATTGTATTAACGGGAGATTTCCGTTATGAGGACCCAACAAAAGAGCAAGAGGACAGCTTACGTCGTTTAGTGTATGCATTACAAAAAGAATACTCTAGCCTAAAACATATTAAAGGACATCATGAATTTAGTGGTTATGAGTGGAAAGCATGCCAAGAGTTTGATTATAAAAAGATTCTGAATGAAAAAGGATCTATTCCTAGTCAGTCTAGTTTACCATCTACTTATAAGATTCAAGAAGGTGATACGTTCTGGAGTATTGCTAAAGGTATGAAGGATTTATCTGTAGATGATCTGAAAAAAGCTAATCCGAAAGTAGATCCGACTAAGCTGAGAGTTGGACAAGTGATTAATTTAGGGAAGGCTAAGAAATATAGTGGATCTGGTGGTAGTTCTAATAAAAGCAAAAAAGCTAATTTGAAAGTAGATGGATATTGGGGAACAGCGACAACTAAAGCATTGCAAAAAGCTCTAGGTACTGTTCAAGATGGAGTAATTAGCAATCAATCACGAAACAAGGTTACTGCAGCTATTGTGAGTGGTATTACATTTGGTAATGGCAGTAGCACAGTCATTAGGGCATTACAACGCAAAGTAGGCTCTAAAGCAGATGGCTTGTTAGGGCCTAACACAGTACGCGCATTACAAAAACATCTTGGTACACCAGTTGATGGTAAGATCGGTAAGGCGTCATTGATGGTTACAGAATTACAAAAAAGTTTGATTAAAAATATATTTTAAACAAATTAAGTCAACATTTTTAAGTTAAATGGTGAAAATAATTTTGCTGAAAATAGTTAAAAGGAACGAATTTGGCGAGAGATCCTTTTAACTATAAGGAAATCAAAAGAAATTTTTAATAATTTTAATTGTTTAAAAGTATAATTTAAATATGGTATGATATACTATAAATGAAAACGTAAAAAAATTACGGGAGTGAGTATGATGCTGAAAAAATTCACAGTATCAAATTATAGAATATTTGAAGAGCCTATAACGATAGATTTTTCTAATGTAAGAGACTATACGTTTAATCCAGAGTGCATTAAAGACGATTTAGTTAACAAAGGAATGATTTATGGAAAAAATGCAGTTGGAAAAACTAACTTAGGGAAAGCGATTATAGATATTAGGTTCACAGTACTACCTAATGAAATAAAATATCCAACAAATATCGGTTTTTTGAATGCTAACAGTAAATATAATTTTGCAAAGTTTGATTATGTTTTTATAATCGACGGCCAAGTTATAAATTATATATATGAAAAAAAGTCTGCAAATGAATTGAAATTTGAATGTCTAAAGATAGATAATCAAGAGCTTTACAGCTATGATTTCGAGGAGATGAGGGGGAATTTTGAGAACTTAAAAAAATATAAGGATTTATTACATTTAAACCTTGATGAGTGGGATACGGATATTTCTATATTAAGATATATACTAACCAATTCAAAGTTAAATAATTTATATATATTGAAGCAGTTAAGAGAGTTTATTAATGGTATGGCAACTCTTCGACCAACTGATCAAACTACGCGATTTTTAGGACCGAAATTTAGTGATGAGGGTATAATTAAAACTTTAATAAACAACAATCTAATAGATGATTTAGAAAAATTTCTCATTAGAAATGGTATAGACATCAAACTAAAGGTTGATTCTACACCCGATGGAGATGAGAAACTATACATAAATTATAAACGTCCTATTGAATTTGTGACTAATGCATCGAGTGGGACTAAAGCTCTAACAGCAATATTTTTAGTCCTATCAAATTTGAGTGAGATTAAATTTTTGTTTATTGATGAATTTGACGCTAATTTTCATTATGAGTTAGCTGAAAGCATGTTGGAAAGATTAAAGGAAATAAATGATTGTCAAATTATAGTTACAACCCATAATACAGACTTAATGAACAATAAATTTATGAGACCAGATTGTTATTATTTAATGCTCCCGAATAAGATCATTACAATGCCAGACGCAACCCCTAGAGAGCTGCGACAAGGTCACAATTTAGAGAAGCTTTATCAAAGTGGAGAATTTATTTAAAGAGGGGAAACTAAATGGTTAAAACAAAAAAGGTCTTATTATTAGTTGAGGGAGAGAAAGTAGAAAAAGAACTGTTTGATCATTTATATACACTATACGGGCTAAAACATATTGAAATAGTGTCTTATAAAACAAATATTTATGCTTTCTATAATAGATTAAGAAAGGACTTTTCTGATCGACAAGGAAACATAGATTTTGATAGTATTGATTTACCTTTATTTTTAAATGATTATTTAAAAATAAATTCTGATAATCCTCTAAGTGAAGTGGATTTTTCTGATATTATATTAATATTTGATTTTGATCCACATGATCCGCAGTTTCATCGTGATTCACTAATTGAACTTCTTGAGAATTTCGACAACTCTACAGATAAGGGGAAGTTGTTCTTAAACTATCCAATGGTTGAGTCATATAAACATGTTGATAACTTAAATGACGATTCTTTCTTGAAAACAACTGTCACCTTAGAGAATATTAAATTGAGACATGGTAAGACTAGCGCTTACAAAAAAATGGTGGATGAGAGTTCTTGTGTTGGTGAAATTAAATTACTAGATAAAAAAACTACAAATTCCTTAATGGAATTACATAGAAAAAAATTAAATTATCTAACACAAGGTTTGAATTTTAATGATCTTAATAAGTATAGATTACTTTGTGAAAAACAATGCAGCAAACTAAGTAGTGAAAAGTTAATTTGGGTTATTAATACTAGTTTACTACATATGTTAGATGAGTATGGATATATAAATTAGAAATTATTCAACATAATTCATTAAGTTCAAAAATCTATTTATAAAAAATAGTTAACGATCAAATTATTTAGAATAGAGAAAACCTATATCTAATTAAAGAATTAAGATAAACCCATATTCCTTTTATAAGAAAGTACCGCTAGAAGGTGCTATTCTCATAAATTTAGAGTTTTATTATGCAACTGATTGGATGGTCGGAGTTCAGGATTGTGTGGGACTTAAACCATCCAATTTTATTTTTATTCGTTCATTCACTGTAATAATTAATAATCGCCTCCTAATTTTAATTCTTGTGATTTAAATAATTCCTCCAATATCAAAAGCAGTTTCTTTCGAATAGCCGGATTAAATTAATTCCAGTATTCATAAAAGAGCCCAGGTATTAAAAAACTGGGCTTAATACTTACTATTTAAATAACTTTCTCAACATCTTCCCTGTTGCTTTTCCAGCCACTCTTCTACCAACACGCTTTCCAACGCGACCTTTTCTAACCGCATCCACGTCGTTCCATATCCTTAACATCTTATAGATCTTTGATTTAATGTTCACTTAATCATCCTTACAGTTTTATATCTTACGATTTCTTGCCTTATTAGAAACGTTATATAATAATATCATGTTGATTAAAGTGTAACAAATCATTTATAAATTAATATAAATTCTAAAATACAAATAGAAAGTTATGGTAATATAGGTGATGATGTTATTTATTAGAGTAGTAATAATATATATGTTGCTTGTAAATTTTAATTAGACAGGTGTGATTTAATGAAGAGTCAAATTTATGATAACCTCCCTTATGATTTGACAAAGGAAACAGACTTATTTGGAACACAGTTTAAAGCTGAAACAATTCCATCAATACTTGATAGTAATATAGAATATTCTGATAGTAACAATTTTATCAGTCTGTATGGTAGTTGGGGGAGTGGTAAGACCTCAATGATGCGTTACATAGGCTCGAATACAAAAAAATATAATACAGTTTTTTTTGAAGCATGGAAATATGAAAATGACAGTAATCTTGCATTGTCATTATTGGAGTGTAACCGTCAAGTAGTTTTGAACACTTTTTGCTAATTAATTTTGGACACTTTCTGCTTGAAACAGAGATTCTCGATATTTAATTCTATGACTTGCTCCATCAAAATGGAGAATTTCAGAACGGTGGAGAAGGCGATCCAGGATCGCCGTGGTAATCCCTTGATCTCCTAGTAATTCTCCCCATTCTTCAGGTCCTTTGTTTGATGTCAGAATGATAGAACTTCGTTCATATAAATGATTGATTAAATGAAAAAATAAGTTTGCTTCATTTTGATCCATTGCCATATACATAAGGTCATCAATGATAACTAAATCGGCACCTCGAATACGTTTCATTTTCAACTGAGATTTCCGAAGGTATTCCTCCGATTTTAATAAAGGAACTAATTCCCCCATTGATACAAAAGAAACGCGTTGCCCTTTATTAATTGCTTCTAAACCTAATCCGATTGCTATATGCGTTTTGCCTACTCCTGGTGGACCTAAGAATATCAAATTAAATGATTCATCTAGCCAATTTAACTCTTGTAGCTGTCTCAGTTGTCTCTCACTAAGTGAGGGGAGTTCCTCAATATTAAATTCAGCTAAACTCTTCTGATAGGGAAAAGCAGCCCATTTTAAGTGCTTTTCTATCATTTTTTCTTCCCGACGTTTTTCTTCGTATATAAGCATTTCACGAAGGAACTCCTGATATGTCCACGAATGTGATTCAGCTTTCCTTAAGAAAGATGGAAGCTCTTTTGATGTTTCAGCTAATCTGAGATTTTGAAGTTGTTTTTGTAACCTTTCAACGGAATACCCCACTTCATGCACCTCCTAAAATTCGCAGGTAACTATCCAATTCTCTTACAGATGCTTTCTCTTTAATGAACTCAGAAGGCACTTCTGTCGCTTGAATATCTCTTAATGCTGCGGGAATTTCTTTCTCTTTTTGCTTTGCTAAATGTATTGCGATATCATGTAAATCATTCGCACTCCATAAACGCTGTAATAGAAAAAGTAGATGAGTTATTAGGAAAAGAAGGGAAAAGAAAAGAAAAGCACCTACCGACTGAGTAGGTGCTGATTGTATTCCGTGATACTATAAATGATACAGTTTTAACCTAAAAATAGTTTTATTCTTATTTTCTCTAAACCACCGAAATACTGATATATAGGTGTTTTGTTGTATTTTTATAATTATATTTTTACTACTAAAACATACTTGTAGAGTGCTTAGGCTGAATTCTAGCTTTAGGATCCATAAAAGCTTTAGCGTTATTAACAGCTGTAGGGCCTTCACCAAAGCCTGCAGCGATAAGGTTTACCTTACCTGGATACGTACAAATATCTCCAGCAGCATAAATGCCAGGGATATTTGTTTCCATTTTCGAATTAACGACAATACTGTTCTTATCAATTTCTAATCCCCAGTTTTTAATTGGGCCTAAAGATGAAATAAATCCATAGTTTACAAGAACATGGTCAACATCTAAAATAACTTCTTTGTCACCTTTGACCTCTTTCAAGCGAACTGATTCAATTTTATCTTCCCCAATTAAACTTTCAGGTACATATGGTGTCATAATGTTCACTTTAGAATTCATTAAGTTCTCTACACTAGCTTCGTGTGCGCGGAAGGCATCTCTTCTGTGTACTAATGTGACTTCTTTTGCAATATCCTCTAGCATTAAGGCCCAGTCTACTGCTGAGTCACCACCACCAAATAATACAACACGTTGATCGCGGAATTTTTCCATTGTATCAACAAAATAATGAAGGTTTGTATCTTCAAATTGTTCTGCATTATCAAGAGTTAATTTACGTGGTTGGAATGCTCCATTACCACCAGTAATGATGATTACTTTAGAAAAATGTTCTTCTGTTGGTGTTGTAATACGCAATGTTTCTTCATCTATACGTTCAACTGTTTCAACAGATTGATTTAAAACAATTTCTGGTTTAAATAGTTCTGTTTGTTCCTTTAAATTATCGACTAATTCTTGTGCTCTGATTTTTGGAAAACCAGCAACATCATAAATATATTTTTCAGGATAGAGTGCACTAAGTTGCCCACCAATTTGTGGTAAACTTTCGATGATTTTGACAGAAGATTGTCGTAAACCACCATAAAAAGCGGTAAACAAGCCGACAGGACCTGCACCGATTATTGTTATATCATAAACTTCATTTGACATCGTTAGATTCCCCCTAATGCATTACATCAATGCCACTTATTTTACCACAAGTTCTATTAGAATGTCATTATTACTAGTTTGGCATGCATAAATTGCGTTGAAAGTGCGAAGGAATAAGATTGTTCAAAAAAAATTTATAAAATCAATCATATTGGTTGAAAAATGTCGTAAAAAGGTCTAACATATACTCTGGACTAATTATTAAGCATATTGTACCATCATGTGATAGTACGTGAAATATATCACGAATTATTACAAAAAATACTTAAATGGATGTGAGAAAGATGAATAAACCTAAAATAGTTATATTGGGGGCAGGATACGGTGGCCTCACAACTGTAGCAAAATTACAAAAAAAATTAGGTGTAAATGATGCACACATTACTCTTGTAAACAAACATGATTATCACTATGAGTCAACTTGGTTACATGAAGCAGCTGCAGGTACATTGCACCATGATCGTAGTCGAGTACAAATTTCTAGCCTTATTAACTCTGCTAAAGTTAACTTTGTGCAAGATACAGTAACAGCGATCAAACCAGATGAGAAAAAAGTAGAATTAGAAGATGGAGATGCTCTTGAGTATGATTACTTAGTTGTTGCTCTAGGCTTTGAAGCTGCAACATTTGGCATCCCTGGTTTATTAGATCACGCGCTTACAATTGGTAGTATCAACAAAGCTCGCCAAATCCGTGAGCACATCGATTATCAATTTGCAACATACAATAACGAAGCAGAACCGAAAGACGAGCGCTTAAACATTGTTGTCGGTGGTGGTGGATTCACTGGTATTGAGTTTGTTGGTGAATTAGCTAACCGTATTCCAGAACTTTGTAAAGAGTATGATATTGACCGCAGTAAAGTAAGACTTATTGTTGTAGAAGGTATGAATTCCATTATGCCTGGTTTCGACCCAGAATTAATCGAGTATGCAATGAATTCACTTGAAGCTCGTGGGGTAGAATTCAAACTTGGCGCTATGTTAAAAGAAGTTCGTGAAGATGGTATTACAATCGAACAAAATGGCGAAAAAGAAGATATTGCAACAATGACAACTGTATGGGCTGCAGGTGTTCGTGCTAACCACTTAGTAGAAGAGTCTACTTTAGAAGATAATCGTGGTAAAGTGGAAGTTACACCAGAATTACGTGCTCCATCACATGAAGATGTATTTGTAGTAGGAGATTGTGCGTTAGTATGGAATAAAGAAATTGATCGTCCATACCCACCAACTGCTCAAATTGCTATGCAAGAAGCGGAAGTTTGTGCTCACAACTTAGTAGCACTTGTAAAAGGCGGCGAAATGGAGAAATTTGAATTCATTAACCGTGGTACAGTATGTTCTTTAGGTGAAAAAGATGCAATGGGTTCAATCTTTGGAGGAAAACAAATCTACGGATGGACTGCATCATTCATGAAGAAAGTAATCGATAACCGTGCACTATTCAAAATCGGTGGTGTAGGACTAGTACTGAAAAAAGGTAAATTCAATATCTTTTAATAAAATGGCGAAAAGCAGAGGGTAATCTCTCTGCTTTTTTATGTCAACTAATAAAAACATTGTTGCACATGTTTGTTTGGCAGTATAGAATAAAGAAAGAGTAATAAGGTTGAAATGGGTTAGAAGAGGAGTATTTGGCTAATGATTCAATTATTTATTTCCGTGTTATTATTTTTTGTGCTTTTTTTCGGTATTAGTTTTATCCTTAATATGATTCTACGCCAAACATGGTTAATGGTATGGGTGTTTCCGATTATCGTATTCTTTATTGTAAACGATGTACCTTTTTCTACATACTTTACGGAACCAAGCAATGCTTTTCCTACATTGTGGGATGAAATCGTTTCCTTGCATATTCAAGATATGATTATTTTAATAGCTGGTTTTATTGGCACGATTGTTGCAGGAATGGTGATAAGGTTTTTGCGAAGAAATGGTTATCAAATGTTTTAAACAAGAAAAGGTATATTATTGATAGTTAGTGGAAAAGATTACACCTAAGAGAGGTGTGATCTTTTTATGTTTATATGGAAAATCGCTAAAAATGTATGTATGATTGGTTTATTGATTGGCGCATTATTGTCTAGTTTTAGTATGGTGTCAAATCTGTCGGCTAAAGAAGTAATGGCTAGTTTGAAAGAAGAGACAGAAGAACGGTTTATGACAGAGCTACAACAGAGTCGAGAAGTATCTGTGAGCAAAAAAATGGCTCAACATAGTGATAATCGAGTTACGTATATTTCTAGTGAAGAAATAGCAGGTCCGGCAACATTAGAAGATACAATAGATTTAGATCAATATGAAAAACATACTGTTACAGCCACTGGCTATACAGCAGGGCATGAATCAACAGGTAAAACAGCTGATCATCCAGCATATGGTGTTACATTTTCAGGTGTAAAGGTGACGCGTGATTTATATTCTACGATTGCTGCTGACTTAACTATTTTTCCGCTCGGTACCGTTCTCTATATCCCTGATTATGGATATGGTGTTGTAGCAGATAAAGGTGGGGCGATCAAAGGGAATAAAATTGACCTATATTATCCTACTGTTGCAGACGTATATGAAGAGTGGGGCAAAAAAGATGTTGATGTCTATGTAATTGAATATGGTGATGGAGAGCTAACAGAAGAAGCGCTGGAGACGTTGAATAATACAGAGTCATTACAAGTGTTTAGACATTTATATAAAGCAGAGTAATAGAGGAAAAGCACTCAGAGCTAGACTAATACTTTCTTTACCAACAACGAAAAAAACAGGAACGGGAGTGAGCACTCTCGTTCCTGTTTTTTTAGAATAACGGATAAAGCAGAAAGGCTAATATCACTCCTGTTAAGCCACCGAAAAATACTTCGATTGGCTGATGACCGAGAAGTTCTTTTAACTCCTTTTGTTTTTCGTATTCCCCTTTTTTTGACCATCCCTTTGCCTCAGAGACAAAGTGGTGAAAATCTTTTACAAGTGTGTTTAACAAGATTGCTTGCTCCCCAGCCTGTCTACGAATACCGGTCGCATCAAACATGATGATAACAGCTAGTACACATGATACAGCGAAAAGCCCTGATGATACTCCGTGTTCGATCCCGATTCCTGTTGTCACTGCTGTAACCGCAGCGGAATGGCTACTTGGCATACCACCTGTACTAAAGGCTAAGCCGACATTGAATTCTTTCGTAGCAAAAAAATGCAAGGGAACTTTTACAACTTGGGCAAATACAATGGCAATCAAAGCTGCCCAAAGTGGGAAATTTTCAAAAAGCTCCAAATTAGAACATCCTCCCTGTCTCTTAGCTGGGTTTCGTCACTATGTAGTTCTTAACAATACTATGTATAACTTATGTGCATTACTAATATTATAGCACAGCCTGATCGTGTTTAGTATTGATTTGGTCAGTATTTAACATGCATTTAATAATTGGATACTATCGAATAAGAACGTTTGAAATACATAACTACTTAATAGCAGTTTCTAGTGACAATTCAATCATGTCATTAAAGGTAGTTTGACGCTCTTCAGCTGTTGTTTCTTCGCCGGTAATCATATGATCGGAGACAGTTAGAATTGATAATGCTTTACAGTCAAATTTAGCTGCTAATGTATATAAAGCTGTAGATTCCATTTCAATGCCTAAAACATTGTATTGATCAAGTAATTGTACTAGTTCTTTATTGTTGTCACGATAAAAATTATCACTTGCGAAAATATTTCCAACTTTAGGTGTAAGTCCTTTGTCTACACTGATGTCATATGCTTTCTTTAGGAGATCAAAGTCAGCGGTAGGGGCGTAGTCAATCCCGCCAAAGACCATTCTATTCATTTGTGAATCTGTAGAAGAACTACTTGCAAGAATGATATCTCGAACGTTTATATCTTTTTTGATCCCACCACAAGACCCAACACGAATTAAATTTTTTACACCATAGTTTTGGATTAATTCGTTTACATAAATAGAAATAGACGGTAATCCCATACCAGTCCCTTGAACAGAGATATCTTTTCCTTTATATGTACCTGTGTAACCATACATGCCACGAACTTCATTGTAGCAAGTTGCATTTTCTAAGAAGTTTTCGGCGATATATTTTGCTCTCAGTGGATCGCCAGGCAGTAAAATTGTCTCTGCAATTTCTCCTTGTTTAGCTCCGATATGTACACTCATTTAATAAAAGTCCTCCTCAAATAGGGAATTTGTTATAATTAGAAAATAGCATAATGAAAAATTAAATACAAATAGAACCTATAGTATACTTCTGTGGAACCCTTTTCAAAAAAGTGCTGTTTTTTGTTTCTTAAATTTTATTTTTCGTATATAATAGTTGTAAGTTAGTCATTTCGCAATTGTTACAATTGTATGACTGTTTAAAGATGAACGAGGAGGAATCGAGAATGAAAGAACAATCATTTACTATTCAAAGTGACACAGGTATTCATGCACGTCCAGCAACATTATTAGTAAATAAGGCTGGTCAATACGAATCACATGTGGAATTACATTACAATGGTAAAACAGTTAATTTAAAATCTATTATGGGTGTTATGTCACTTGGTGTACCTAAAGGAGCAGAAATCCGTATTACTGTTGATGGTAATGACGAGGGAGAAGCTCTAGCAGGAATTGCAGAAACAATTGCAGAACATTTAGGAGAATAACAGGAAAAGCTAGTAATTACTAGCTTTTTTTGCATATTTAGCAAGAAAAGAAGCTAGTCACACAAACACTAAAGTTTCTAATAGCTAAAAAGGAAGTGGTTTATGATGATGGAATTTTTGTATTTTCCAGAGGATAAATCGTTGTACATTCCTTCTGTCATTATGTTGATTATCTTTATGGTTGGAGCTGCTATTACGATGTATTTGATCAAGAAAGCTTCTAAAAAAGAAGAAGAAAAATGGAAGCGAGAGTATGACGATCAACTGGAGTGATTAAGTTTACCTCTACTTGTCTATAATAGTAAATGGATAAGTGAAGAGAGGTAGATAAAATGAAATACTCATTACTTTATTATTGTTCCATTGTATTATGTATTTTGCTTGTTGGCTGCCAAGGTGAGGAACGTTCTCCGATAGAGGTACGTTTATATAATCAAGATCTTGATGCAGTGGGAACGGCTAATTTTAAGGAGCAAGATGATTCTGTCGCAGTTGAGATTAAAGTAGAAGGTTTAGCGCCTGGTTTTCATGGAATACATATTCATGAGTTTGCTAAATGTGAAGCGCCTGATTTTCAATCTGCAGGTAATCATTTTAATCCAGAAGGTAAAGAACATGGACTGATGCATCCAGATGGTGCTCATCTAGGTGATTTGCCTAATATTGAAGTGGCTGAAGATGGAACGGCTGATGTGGAGTTAGAAGTCCAAGGTGCTACCTTAATGGAAGGCGATAAATCGTTGCTAAGAGAAGATGGTACTTCGATTATTATTCATGCAGATGCAGATGATGGTATTTCACAACCCGCTGGAAATGCTGGAGAACGGATTGTCTGTGGCGTTATTTCCATAGAGGAGTCAGCAGACAAGGAAAAACCAACAGATCCTACTGAATCAAACGTTGATGAAGATGAAGAGGATGATAATTAAAGAAAAAAGAAACGAATCATCAGCAGTAGCTGGAAATTCGTTTCTTTTTTATCATGGTGTAAATGGACGCTCATTTCCTAATAGGTCTTCATTGTTTTTCTAATGCTGCTAATATTCTCTCCGTTCCTTCTTTTACTGTTGATAGTGGACAGGCAACATTCATTCGCATAAATCCAATACCTTCTTCACCAAATGTCGCTCCGTCATTCAAGCCGATTTTTGCATCTTTTTGTAAGAATTCTTTTAACTCGTCTTGAGAAAGACCTAGTTTTCGGAAATCCATCCAGACGAGGTATGTACCTTCAGGACGAGTTATTTCTACCTTGTCGTTATCTTGAAATGCATGTACGACATAGTCAATATTTTCTTCTAGCTGTGCAAGTAACCCATCAAGCCATTCGCGTCCGTTGTTATAGGCGGCTTCGATAGCTGTAATACCCATTGTGTTTAACATATGTACCCCTTGCTTGTTAAACGATTGCTCTAATGCTTCGCGTTTTTCTTTATCTGTTACAATCACATAAGATGCTTGTAATCCCGCTAAATTGAACGTTTTTGTAGGGGACATGCAAGTAATGATTTGATCTGTCATTTCCTCATCAATCTTAGCGATTGGAATATGTTTGTTCGGTTTGTAAACAAGATCAGCATGAATTTCATCTGCTAAGATTAGCACATTGTATTTCTTACAGAGTGCCACAATTTGTTCTAATTCTTCTTGTTTCCATACACGTCCAACCGGATTGTGAGGATTACATAAGATAAAAGCTTTAACCCCTTGCTGCAATTTTGCCTCAAAGTCATCGAAGTCCATTTCATATTTACCTTCATGAACTTTAAGCTGACTTGTTACCAATTGGCGATCGTGTCGTTTCACAATATCATAAAATGGTGGGTAGACAGGTGTCTGAATTAATACTTTGTCTCCTTGATGAGTAAAGGTCTGGATTGCCATATATAACGTCGTGATGACTCCTGGGCTATATAGAATCGAAGCGCTTTTGACTTGCCAATCATGTTTATAGTCTAACCATCCCGTTATCGCATTTTGGAGAGCTGGATCTGCAAAGGTATAGCCAAATACACCGTGTTGTACTCGTTCTACAAGCGCGTCTTTTACTGCTGGTGGTACTTCAAAATCCATATCAGCAACCCACATTGGTAAGACATCTTTTGAACCGTAAAGTGATTGGACTAGGTCCCATTTGACTGCTCTTGTATTTCTTCGTTCAATTTGCTTATCAAAAGAAAATGTCATCTTTATCGATACTCCTTTATAACTATTAACGATTCTTTCTACTATTCCATCATATTGCTTTAAATGGAAAAAGTCTAATACTCAAGCTCACATTACGTGGATCCAATTAATTTCGCTATTTCATTAGGTATTTCTTCTGGAAGTAAATGACCGGTATGATCAAAAGTAGTAAGAGTTGCGTTTGGTAAATACCTTATGAGTTCATAGCCTATATGACAAGGAACGATTTCATCTTTTCTTCCCCATACGATGGAAGTAGGAATCGAGATGTTGAGCAATGCTTCTTCAGACAAATCACCTTGATGATCGTGTAAGACTTTTACTAAACATGGATAGATCGTTTTATCTAAAAAAGGTTTTTTATAATGCTCCAGCATATCATCCGTAATTAAGTAATCGTGATAGATAGAATGGCGGAGCATTTGATAGACACCTTTACGCTTTAAAAGTTCCCTTAGCACAAATGGAGAAAAAGGGACTTGATAAACAATATTGGAAAATGGAGGTGGTTGTCTCATAAAACTACATGGTGCTAGCAAATAGAGGTGCTTGACATTATCAGGATATTTGTATGCAAAACGTAAGCTAATCTGTCCTCCCATAGAGTGGCCGACAAAAATTGCTTGTTTAATCGATTGCTCTTTCATTAGGTGGTGAATAGCATCGACCATTTCTTCATAGCAGAATAAACAGTGAGCATTTTTACTACTTTCACCAAAAGGGGGGATATCAATGGTGAGAATTTGAAAGTTTGTTTGTAGCAAAGGGATTAATTTACGAAAACTATAGGAAGAAGCTAATAAACCGTGGAGCATAATAATAACTGGTTTAAGTGGTTGCTTGTGAAAAGTATAGCTGATGTCGTGTCCTTTATATTGCATCATTATTGATTACCTCGCCCTCGCTATCGAAAAGTAAGGAATAGATGTATGTGTACTGTTGTAGGTTACGCATATCGATTATCATCTATTCAGTAACGAAAAAAAAATAAGCAAAGCGATAAATCGCTTTGCTATCCAGGGGGAATACGAGAAAGTCTTACACAATTATAAATTGCCCAATTATCACTTTTTTAAACCTATTTTTGAAAAATAATTTTTGGGCTTAACGGAGAGAATGTTTATCCATCTGTTTCTTGCTATCTTTTGCTATTTTTATCTGAAGTATGCTAACATTACATAATGTTTAAACAGTAAAAATCGGCAAGTAAATGTTAGAGGAGTTGGAAGGATGTCAGAGAAATTTCAAATAGGTGACATTGTGGAGGGAGTAATTACGGGAGTTCAGCCTTATGGTGCTTTTGTCTCAATGGGGGAGCGGGCACAAGGACTTGTACATATATCGGAAGTGACGAATGGTTATGTAAAAAATATTAATGATCATGTGAAAGAAGGAGATCAAGTTAAAGTAAAAATTATTGAAATCGACCAATCGGAAAATAAATATGCTCTATCTATCAGAGCTTTAGAAGGTGAAAAACAAGAAGCAGCGATAAATCCTATTTTAGAAAAAGAGGGCGAGCATGGGTTTCACACATTGAAGGATAAGCTTAAAGAGTGGATTAAACAATCTGAATAAAATGAAATACCTGTATCGTGATAAAGTGAGACTTCAATCAGTGGGAGTTTTTGACACCAACTGATTGTTAGCGAAACTTATCAGGGCGTTAGCGTCCGTTTATCCCCCACTTAGCTTCTTTGTTTTAACTCGAATCTTGAAGAGGGGGTATTACGGACTCCTGCATCGTGATAAATTTGACTGGAAAAAAATCGTGGAATTCATTAAATTGAATGAAGTTCCACGATTTTTTCTTATGCCTCTTTATTCGAATCAAAAAGTGATGCAATACTAATTATCCCTGCGATTCCGACAATCGTATAAATAATTCTGGCAAAGGTACCTTCTTGACTACCACCACTAAATATAGCGGCCACTAAATCGAACTGAAATAGTCCGATTAGTAACCAATTAATCGCACCGATAATAATAAGGACTAAAGCAAATTTTTTCATAGATAACCCTCTTCTCTGTCATGAAAGTTGATACCTTCCTTATTTTGTTGCAGTTGATTTCATTTTATACAAAGAATATTTCTCGTTAGTAAGGGAGAAATTTCGCATGTGCTAAATTTCGGAAAAAGGAAGGAATCCGTTAAAAAACTTAGCAAATGCTCCATTCTTTTAAGGAGGCGTTGTAACATTTTTATTAAGTTGGGTGTTGCATTGCTTGATTTAACACGAAGGATTCGGTACATTTAAAGAGTGATAATAAATATTGGAGGTTGCAGAACATGACACATGTACGTTTTGATTATGAGAAAGCCCTAAGCTTTTTCGGTGAACATGAATTAGATTACTTGAAAGAACCTGTTAAATTAGCACATGAAATGGTACATAACAAAACAGGTGCTGGTAATGACTTTTTAGGCTGGGTAAACCTTCCGACAGATTATGATAAAGAAGAATTTGCTCGCATTAAGAAAGCGGCAGAAAAAATTAAATCAGACTCAGATGTGCTTTTAGTTGTTGGTATTGGTGGTTCATATTTAGGAGCGCGTGCAGCAATTGAAATGCTTAACCACTCTTTCTATAACGAGTTAACAAAAGAACAACGTGATACACCACAAGTATTCTTTGTTGGTAACAGTATTAGTGCTCCATACATTAACGATTTATTTGATGTATTAAAAGACAAAGATGTTTCTGTTAATGTTATTTCTAAAAGTGGTACAACAACAGAACCAGCTATCGCCTTCCGTGTTTTCCGTAAGTTCTTAGAAGAAAAATATGGTGTGGAAGAAGCAAGAAAACGTATTTATGCAACAACAGATAAAGCTAAAGGTGCACTAAAAACGTTAGCAACAGAAGAAGGCTATGAAAGCTTCGTTATTCCTGATGATGTAGGAGGACGTTATTCTGTTCTTACAGCGGTAGGTTTATTACCAATTGCCGTAAGTGGTGTAGATATTGATGAAATGATGCAAGGTGCACAAAAAGCTCAAGAAGAATTAAGTGAAGCAGATATTGCTAAAAACCCTGCATACCAATATGCTGCAGTTCGTAACATCCTTCATAACAAAGGTAAAACAATTGAAATGCTTATTAACTATGAACCAGCACTTCAATATTTTGCTGAATGGTGGAAACAATTATTTGGTGAAAGTGAAGGAAAAGATTTCAAAGGAATTTATCCTTCATCTGCAAACTTCTCAACAGACCTTCATTCATTAGGTCAGTACGTACAAGAAGGTCGTCGTGATATTTTCGAAACCGTTCTTCATGTAGAAGAGCCAAAATCAAATATTACAATCGAAAAAGAAGAGCAAGATTTGGATGGCTTGAATTACTTAGCTGGAGAAACATTAGACTTCGTTAATGAAAAAGCATTCCAAGGTACACTTCTTGCACATACAGATGGACAAGTACCAAACTTATTAGTTCATCTTCCGAAACTAGATGCATATACATTTGGATATGTTGTATACTTCTTCGAAAAAGCATGTGCAATCAGTGGTTATCTATTAGGAGTAAATCCATTTGACCAACCAGGTGTAGAAGCATACAAGAAAAACATGTTCGCATTACTTGGTAAACCAGGATTTGAAGAAGAAAAAGAAAAATTAGAAAAACGTTTATAATCATACCAGAGCTGTCCTCCATGCGTAAGTGTTGGGGGATAGCTTTTTTTCATAAGGAGGTGGCCTTTATGTATAAAATTATTGATAATCGTGGCGAAGAACACGAATTAATGCTAATCGTAGTAACGATTTGTTCCCTTTTAACTTTTAGAAAAATAAAAAGATTGGAACGCTATAGAAAAAAATTGAAAGGGACATTTACGCCGTATTAATACGAATGAAAACAAAGGGCGAATACACATTCCTTCTACAGGAATTTATTAACAAAAAATAAACTAGTTTTTGCTTGAAATGTAAATAAATCCATTTATGAACAAAAAGATAAGCAGAACAGGCTCAAAGTGTAAATAAATCCATTTATGAACAAAAAAGTAAGTAGAACAGACTCAAAGTGTAAATAAATTCATTTATGAACAAAAAAGAAGCAGATCAAGCTCTAAAGTGTAAATAAGTCAATATATAATATCAACTCTCCAAAAACGATATGCGCTTCACTCTATTTTATCACGCTGTAAACGGACACTAACTCCCTAATAAAATTCGCTAACAATCAGTAGGAGGCTCACTTTAACTGAATTTGATTTACTGGTTTTAAATAAATCAGAGAATCTCCTTTTTTTAATTCTAATGTGAAGTCGGGGTGTAGAAACATCTCTTCGTTCCTCATCATACCGATTAACCATTTTCGCTTATGGAGCATTTGTTGTGCGCAAAAGAAGAAGTTTTTACCGATGAGATCATCATCGATTACTTCATAGCAAAATTGTTGTTCTGTTAGTGTGTTTGCTATAATGTCTGTAACTTGCAAATCTTTTTGAAAAAGTGATTGAAAGAATAACGAACTCATGAAATTATTAGAGCGGACGAGCACATTCGCACCTGCTCGAACGGCATTTTTTTTCTGTGTTTCTGTTAATATTTCTGCGATGATATGAATAGAAGCATGATTACCACGATTAGCAATAATGCTCAAGATTGTTTGGCGGTCTGCTTCTTCTTCTGTTAATGTCGGATCAGCGGTAATGATCACATGTTTGGCGTGCTTAATATTTGCTTGTTGTAATGCATGATCGGAGGTGGGTTCACCACTTATAAAATGTAGACGGTGTTGTCGATACGCTATTTTTTGTGTGGAATGATCGATTAGGACGATATCCATTTCAATATTATGGTCTTTAAACATTTCGATTAGTTGTCTTGTTCGTTCATTCCAGCCTATAATAATAGTGTGGTTTGTTCCGGTATATTGGTTCTTACCCTCCGATAAATCTTGCTCATATTTGATTGTACTTGCAGATAAGGTAGCCATATAAAATGTAACGAATCCACCACCAGCTAGTATAAGTAAAATCGCGATTACCTTACCAATCGCACTTAATGGAACGTAATCGCCATAACCTACTGTTGAACCAGTGACGATTGCCCACCAAATCCCATCAAATACAGTAGGGAAGTGAATAGGTTCAATGAGGTGAATCATAGAACCAAACATAATCATTAATATCGAAACACTTAGTAATAGCCGTACAGTAACAGGTAAATGAAAATAAAATTGGATAAACTTATGCCATAACATGTGATCACCTTTTTTACAATATAGTGTTGGCAAGTTAGATGATGTTATTCTTAAAAAGAGGAGTGTTAAATATGGAAAAGGAAAGAATCGATTTTTTACAAGAATTATTACATACACCATCACCATCAAGTATGGAAATGGAAATCCAAAAAAAATGGATAAAATATGTGGAGCCGTTTGCTGATGAAATTCGTACTGATAATGCAGGAAACGTAATTGCGGTGAAAAATGAACAAGCTGATTTCCATTTGTTATTAGCTGGTCATTCTGATGAAATTGCTTTTGTTGTTAACCGCATTGATGAAAGAGGATATGTTTATGTCGATAAAATGGGCGGTATTAACCCAAAAGCAGCAATCGGTATGAAAGTAGAAATTTTAGGTCAAGACAAAAAAGTACCAGGAGTTATTGGTGTTAATGCGCAACATCATGGTGGTATAAAAGGTGACTTTGATGTGGCAGACTTGTTTATTGATTGTGGCTCAAAAGATAAAGCAGAAACAGAAGTGGATATACAAATTGGTGATTTAGTTGTCTACCGCAGACAATCAGAAGTATTAAAAGATCGTTATGTATCAGGTAGAGGCCTTGATAATCGTACTGGTGCTTTTATTGTGGCAGAAGTAATGAGAAAATTAGCAGAACAAGATATTAATATCGGTGTTTATGGTGTGAGTACCGTGAATGAAGAAACAAATATGGGTGGTGCTTATTTTGCTGCTGCTGGGCTTGAGCCTGATGCAGCACTTGCCTTAGATGTAACTTTTGCTACAGACTATCCATCTGTTGACACAGGAAAGTATGGAGATATTCGTTTAGATGGCGGGCCAGTTCTTGCAAAAGGTGCACCGATTAACCGAAAATTAAATCAGTTATTAGAAAAAAACGCAAAACAGTTGGATATGGATGTGCAATATGAGTTAACACCAAGACTTACTGGAACAGATGCAGATAAGATGCGTCTAACAGGTAAAGGTGTACCGATTAGCTTAGTTTCTTTACCGTTACGTTACATGCATTCACCTGTTGAAACAGCAAGTATTAAAGATATCGAAGAAGAAATCACATTATTAGTGGAAATGATTACAAACATGACTGGTAAGGAAAGTTTAAATCCATTAGAAGATTAAAAGATTGACATCAACTAATAAAACCCATAGGATTATATTGTTATACGTAGAAAAGCATAAAATGGTAACAACGTATTATCGCGCTGTTGCCATGTTGCGCTCTGCGCTTTTATAATCTCGATGGGGAGGCGATCAAGTTGCATTCATCGGCTAAAACTGGAAATCTCTATCGTTTGATCGTTATTTCGATTCTAGGAACGATATCCGTTTTACTTATGTTTTTAAATTTTCCAATACCTTTTGTTCCGGCATATTTGCGAATAGATGTAAGTGATATTCCAGCTTTAATTGGAGGGGTTATTTTTTCTCCGCTCGCAGGTGTGCTTGTTGTAGCAGTGAAAAATATATTATACTTACTCGTAACGGCCATTTCTGACCCTGTTGGTGTGGTAGCGAACTTCTTTGCAGGAATGTTTTATGTCGTACCGGTCAGCCTTATGTATATGAAGTACCGTTCGATGAAGAGCGTTTGGATAGGTTTAGGAATTGGTACACTGCTTATGACAATTGGTTTATCTCTGTTAAACTATTTCTTGTTCCTTCCAGCGTATAGCTGGTTTATGGGATGGGAAGAGATGTCCGAAGCTGTCAAAAGAACTACTGTATTAGCCGGTATTTTACCATTTAATTTAATTAAAGGGATTATTGTAGCGGTTGTTTTTGTTCTGATCTTCAGTAAATTAAAGAATTGGATTCAAAAAAAATAAGTGTAAGAAGAGCAAGGGGATGTCCTCTTGCTTTTTTAATTTGTTAGATAAATTACAATAATATGTCTATTTGAACAAAGAGTACCAATCATTATCAATTGGTACTCTTTGTTCTATCGATTAATAACTCCTAATGTACAGCGCGATGTTGCGATTAATTGTTCTCGTTCATCCTCAATTTGTATATTCCAGACCATTGTTGTTTTTCCAATGTGGATAGGCGTTGCCATAGCAATTATTGTGCCATCTTTCTTCGCTTTAATATGATTGCAGTTAATCTCGATACCTACAATGGCTTGTGAATCAGGATTAACATGCTCCATGCCACCAATACTTGCTGCGGTTTCAGCTAATGCTACAGTTGCGCCCCCATGAAGGAAGCCCATAGGTTGTTTGACATTTCCGGTAATGGGCATCTCCATTTTAACAAGTTGTTGCGATTTTTCTTTTACACGCATTTGTAATGCTTCCATTAACGTCGTGTGCATAGTGTGACCTCCTCATTAAAATGGTAACGGGATAATAATTTGTAATAATAGCGATAATCCAATAAGCGCTCCATAGATGGTATTCAGCTTAGCAACAGTAGCCATCGCAGGAATCATTCCTACATTTGTTGTGTTTGCTTGGAATAATTGTACGGCTTTACGTGCCACAGGAATACTTAAGAAACTAATAATACTATAAATTGGTAGTAAGTCGGCGATAATAAACGCAGCAGTTAAAGCATAACTAATTAACATTAATGTTGATAGCAGGTAAATGGCATTTTTTCTACCGAGTAAGATAGCAATTGTTTTTCGACCGTTTTCTTTGTCGCCATCCAAATCACGAATGTTGTTCGCTAACAGAATGGAACCGATCAATATGGCGATTGGAATCGAAATAACGATTACTTGCCACGTCAGTGTTTCTGTTTGAATGTAGTAACTAATTCCAATGATTACTGTTCCCATTAAAAGACCAGAGAATAATTCACCAAACGGTGTATAAGCAATTGGAATGGGTCCGCCAGTATATAAATAGCCGATTAACATACAGATACTTCCTATTAAAGCAATCCACCAGCTAGAAGCCATACAAATATATACTCCTAATAAGACCGCTATACCGAAGAAGGTAAATGCAAGTCTTTTTACGACAATGGGTTTAATACCATCTCTGACAATCGTACCTCCGATTCCGACAGAGTTTTCATTGTCTAATCCCCTTTTATAATCATAATACTCGTTAAACATATTTGTTGCTGCTTGGATCAACATTGCTGCTACAAGCATTGCGATAAATACTAATGGTCGAAAATGATTATCCAATACAGCTAACATTGTTCCAACAAAAACAGGAATAAAGGATGCTGTTAATGTATGAGGACGTAATAGTCGCCACCAGACATGAAATCCGGGCTTTTCATTTAAATGGTTTGCTTTTGTTTCCATTGTAAGAAATCTCCTTGATAAAAATTAAGTAACATTATAATTTTAGTGAATACTTATAGGTGTGTCAAACTATTGTTATAGGTTGTCAAGTAACCTATTTAATCTTCACAGCATTATAAACAATATTTCTCACCTTCAAAAGGATTTTTGTTATACTATTAAAGGGGTTATATTCGAAACAAGTTACGACTGTCTTTAAAAATAGTGGAAATTATACTATAATGAATAGCGTTTTACACAGTGTTAGTCATAAATCTAGCACGTCAAAAGAGGAAAATATGCCCTATTATATTGGAGGGTTTAGCAATGATTGAAACAAAGGAAATAAAAATAGATGGTGTTTTACAATCCGCACAACAGTCTATTACTGATTCGGCACCAACCTTTGTTAGTGTTACCGAACAGATAAAATGGATAAATCCAATTGATTTCTTTCAAAATGGTAAAGAAGTAGGTGGAGATAGAGTCTTTTGGTCTAGTGCTGATCGCAACACACAATTTGTGGGCATTGGAGAAGCGGCGCTATTACATGATGAAGATGCTTCTTATCAAACGTTGCAAGAAAAATGGCAACAAATGATGAAAAATACGAAAATCGTGAATCAATTTAGTCAATATAAAACAGGCCCTATTGCTTTAGGTGGTTTTCCGTTTGATGCACAGGAACAATCCGAGGAATTGTGGTCTGATTTTACTGGAAGCAAGTTTAGAGTCCCGACTTTTTTGTTAACTGTTGAGAACGATAAAGCATTTTTAACTACAACTGTCTATATAGAAAAAGAAAGTAATGTGGACAAGCTAGCAACTGATTTAGTTACTGATAGAAATCGACTATTGCATGCAGAAACATCGACTTATCGTGACAATCGAATTGTCTTACAACATGAAGTCGATCCAAATCAATGGAAGAAACTTGTGAAGAAAGCAACGACAACGATTGAAACAGAACAAGTCGATAAAATTGTTTTAGCGCGGGAATTGCAGTTAGAGTTTGATGAGGTCTGTGACTTAGGGACAGTTCTTCGAGAGTTAGAGAAGAAACAAGAAAACAGCTTTATCTTTGCGTGGGAAAAAGATGATGCTTGCTTTGTTGGGGCAACTCCTGAACGATTAGTCAAAGTAGAAAACGATCAATTGTTGTCAGCTTGTATTGCTGGAACTGCACCAAGAGGAAAGACAGAGGAAGAGGACAAAGAGATTGGCCAACAGTTATTAGATGATGAGAAAAATCAACACGAACATCAAATTGTGGTGAATATGATTAAGGGTGCGGTGAGATCATGTGCGACATCTGTAGAGATGCCTAATGCGCCAGTATTGTATCCATTAAAAAATCTGCAGCATTTATATACGCCTGTACAAGCACAATTAGCTGAGGGGTATACGTTGTTAGATGTAGTAGAAAAACTTCATCCAACGCCTGCTTTATGCGGATTTCCAAGAGAAAGTTCTTTAGATTTTCTTAGAAAATTTGAGCAGCTAGAGCGTGGTTGGTATGGTGCGCCAATTGGTTGGTTTGATCAGTCATTTAATGGAGAATTTGCTGTTGCGATTCGCTCTGCACTTGTAAGAAGTGATCAAGCGTCACTATTTGCTGGTTGCGGAGTAGTAGTTGATTCCGATCCTGACATCGAGTATGAAGAAACAGGAGTTAAATTCACGCCGATGCTACATGCGCTAGGAGGAGCACGATGAGTCATACAGAAGCTTTATCAAGATATATCGGTCATTTTGTCGATCAATTATTTAAAAGTGGTGTACGTGATGTGGTGATATCACCAGGTTCACGCTCTACACCACTATCTCTTGCGTTTGCAGAATATGATCGTTTTCAAATCACAGTTGATATTGATGAACGTTCTGCTAGCTATTTCGCGCTAGGGATTGTAAAGCAAACAAATAATCCGGTTGTGTTGGTTTGTTCTTCTGGCACGGCTGTAGCTAATTATTTTCCAGCGATTATCGAAGCATATCAAGCACGTGTTCCTTTAATTGTATTAACAGCTGATCGTCCTCATGAATTGCGCTCTGTAGGGGCGCCACAAGCTATTGATCAAATTAAAATTTTTGGTGATTATGTGAAAAGTTTTCATGAAATGGCAATGCCAGAAATGAACGAAAATATGTTGCAATACGCGCGTAATCATGCTGATCGAGCAGTACGGACATCTCTTTATCAAGTGAAAGGACCAGTTCATTTGAATTTTCCTTTCCGTGAGCCACTTATTCCTGATTTTCGTTTAGAAGGAGTGTGGGGGGATGATACTGCTTATGTCCAACATTTTCAGTCAGATGAAACAAGGCTATCACCACAAGTTTTAGCAAATATCGAACAACAATTGCAAAATAAGAAACGTGGTGTAATTGTTTGTGGTCCGCATGACTATCCTGCGTTAGGAGCTGCAATCTTATCTTTAGCGAAAAAATGGCAGTTACCTGTATTAGCTGACCCATTGTCTTCTATGCGTGTTGTAGCGGATGAGGGTGTGATAGTGGAGACGTATGATAGCATTTTGAAATCGAAACAAGTTAGAAGTCAAATTAATATAGATTTTATTATTCGTTTTGGTGCAATGCCTGTCTCTAAGCCTGTTTTGCAACTTTTGCAGGAAAATGAAATTGAACAATTTATTATTGATGAAGATGTAACATTTCGTAATCCTGCGATAAAACAAGCGCATTATATGTATGGCAAGCCAACAAATATTGCGAATCAATTAGCTGATTTGTCCTTAACATTTGATGAGGACTGGCTAGCTACATGGCAACAGATGAATCATGCAGCTAAAGCAGTGTTGAATCGAGAACAGCAAGTATTAACGGAAGGATTAGCTGTTCGAGGAATTCAGCATGCTATACCTGATGAAAGTACACTATTTGTGGGTAACAGTATGCCTATTCGGGATGTGGATACTTTTTGGTTGGCTACAGCTAAAAAGATAACAATCCATGCTAACCGTGGTGCGAATGGAATTGACGGTATTATCTCTACAGCACTCGGTATGGCTAAGAATGGTAATCATGTAACATTATTAATTGGGGATATTTCATTCTTACATAGTATGAACGGTTTATTGTTGACAAAGAATTATCCACTAAATGTGACGATCGTATTAATTAATAATCAAGGAGGCGGAATCTTCTCCTTTTTACCACAAGCAAAAGAAGACAATCCGCATTATGAAATGTTATTCGGGACACCACAATCCATTTCATTTGAAAAAGTAGCAGTACTGTATGATTTTCCGTATACAGCTGTGAAGGAATGGTCTACTTATTTAGATGCATTAAAAGCTAGCTATGAGAAAAAAGGTGTTTCACTTATTGAAGTACAAACGGATCGACAGGAAAATGTAGAGTGGCATCAACAAAATTGGCAAGAAATTGAGCAGAGTGTATTAGCTATTTTGCGCTAGTGGACGGGGATGAATGCCCGAAAAAAAGAAAGAGTGAGAATTCGGTCATTCATAAGCCAGATAAATACCTAAATAAAAGAAATTAGACTAGAATCAGTTAAGGGGAGGATGGGCATGTATATTAATGATTATTGGATAGAAACTTATGGTGAAGGCCGTCCAGTTGTATTTTTGCATGGCTTTACTGGATCTAGTCAAACGTGGCAATCTGTTCGTCCTTTTTTTTCTAGTTATCAATTTATCGTTGTTGATTTGCCAGGGCATGGCTATACGAAGGCTAGGGTAAAATCAATGAAAGATTGTTGTGAAGATCTTTCTCGAGTTTTTAAAGAAATGGGATTAGAGTTGTTTGATCTCGTTGGGTATTCTATGGGAGGACGAACAGCGCTTTCCTTTGCGTGTGCATTTCCTGAAATGGTACGAACATTAACATTAGAAAGTGCATCTCCAGGTTTAAAAGTGGAGCAGGAACGTATCGCAAGGGAACAAAGAGATCAACGACTTGCCGAAGAAATCGTCCAGTATCCACTTGCATTGTTCGTCGATAAATGGGAGAACATAGCCTTGTTTGATTCTCAAAAACGTTTACCAAAGGAAAAACGAGATCAAATTCGTGAAGAAAGAATGGCTCAATCGAGAGAAGGGTTAGCACATTCATTAGTGACAATGGGAACAGGTGTCATGGGATCGTACTGGGATAAGCTCGAACGTTTGGGTATGCCTGTTTTATTAGTGACTGGCGAGTGGGATGAGAAATTTATCGATATCAATAAAAAAATGGATGAATTGTTGCCAGATAGTCATTTTACAACAATTAATCAGGCAGGACATGCAATTCATGTGGAACAAACGAAAAAATTTGGTACAATAGTAGAGGAGTTTATTTCTAAAGGAGGTTTAAGTCAATGACAGTAGAATGGGTAAGTGAACGTACCTATGAAGATATTTTATATGAAACATATAATGGCATTGCAAAAATAACAATTAATCGTCCAGAAGTGCGCAACGCATTTCGTCCTCAGACAGTAAATGAATTGTTGGACGCTTTTACATATGCACGTGATGATTCAAATGTTGGTGTAATCGTACTTGCAGGAGCAGGAGACAAAGCATTCTGTTCTGGCGGAGATCAAAAAGTTCGTGGGCATGGAGGATACGTTGGTGAAGATGAGGTTCCTCGTCTAAATGTATTAGACCTTCAGCGCTTAATCCGTGTTATTCCAAAACCAGTAGTAGCAATGGTTTCTGGTTATGCGATTGGTGGAGGACACGTACTTCATATCGTTTGTGATTTAACAATTGCAGCGGATAATGCTATCTTTGGTCAAACTGGGCCAACAGTTGGAAGCTTTGATGCTGGTTACGGTGCAGGCTTATTAGCGCGTATCGTTGGGCATAAGAAAGCTCGCGAAATTTGGTACTTATGCCGTCAGTATAATGCACAAGAAGCATTAGATATGGGCTTAGTAAATACAGTAGTACCACTTGAAAAATTAGAAGAAGAGACTGTTCAATGGTGTGAAGAAATGTTAGAAAAATCACCAACTGCTCTTCGCTTCTTAAAAGCATCATTCAATGCAGATACAGATGGACTAGCTGGTTTGCAACAAATGGGTGGCGATGCAACATTGCTTTACTATACAACCGATGAAGCAAAAGAAGGACGCGATGCGTTTAAAGAAAAACGCAAACCGAACTTCAAACAATTCCCACGATTCCCATAAGAAGGAACAAGGCCAATACATGATGTGTTGGCCTATTCTTTTTTTACATATTAACTATAGTAAAATGGAAGAAAGTGTTCATAAACAGATATATGAACAAAAATGAAGTGAAAAAGCGGAGAAAGTGTTCATAAACAGATATATGAACAAAAATAGAGTGAAAAAGCGGAGAAAGTGTTCATAAACAGATATATGAACAAAAATAGAGTGAAAAAGCGGAGAAAGTGTTCATAAACAGATATATGAACAAAAATAGAGTGAAAAAGTGAAGAAAGTGTTTATAAAAAGATATATGAACAAAAATAGAGTGAAAAAGTGAAGAAAGTGTTTATAAAAAGATATATGAACAAAAATAAAATAAAAAACACAAAAAAAGTGTTTATCACGGTGTAAACGTCCGTAATACCCCTACGAAGAAACGAAGTGGAATAATTGGACTGATTGAAGTCTCACTTTATAAACAAAACAGAGCTAAAAATCGAAAAGTAGTTCATTCAATAGCTAAGAATAGGACTAGCTTGATAAAGGAGGTGTCAATAAGAGATGGAACATTGGTTAACGAAACGCGCTCATTTAACACCAGACCTTGTTGCATTGGAATTAAGTAATGATAAGACCATCACATTTGCTCAATTAGCAGAACAAGCGAAAGATTTTGCCACTAAATTATATCGAGTTCATCAACGAGGGCATATTGCGATATTATCTGATAACTCACTTGATCTGGCTATTGCTTTTTGGGCATGTACATATATACAAGTCCCTGTTGTGTTTCTTAATACACGCTTAACGACAAGAGAATGGAAAAGGCAATGTGAAGATGCAGATGTGCAAACGATTATTTTTGCAGATAAATATACAGATAGCATGTCATCATTGCCTGTTCCTTCTTATTCTATTGCTAGTATTCGGATGAGTACTAGTGTGGAATGCCCAATAGCTTCGCAAATAAATCTTGATTCTATTTGTTCGATGATGTTTACGTCTGGAACAACTGGTAGGGCAAAGCCAGTTATGCAAACTTTTCATAACCACTGGTCTAGTGCAGTAGCATCAGCATTAAATTTAGGGTTAATGCCAAATGATAAGTGGCTTTTATGTCTGCCATTATTCCATATCGGAGGTTTATCTACACTATTTAAAAGCGTGATATATGGCATGTCTGTTTATTTGTTAGAGCGTTTTGATGAAGAAAAAGTACACCATGCAATCATGGAAAGAAAAGTGACGATTATTTCTGTTGTGGCAGTGACATGTTCACGTTTGTTGGAACGATTAGCGGATGGGCATTATCCGAGTGCCTTCCGTTGTATGCTTTTAGGTGGAGGTCCAGCACCTAAGCCTTTATTAGAAAAAGCGAAAGAAAAAAATGTGCCAATTGTCCAAACGTATGGTATGACAGAGACTAGTTCACAAATTGTCACATTAAGTGAACAGGATGCTTTACGAAAACTAGGTTCTGCTGGAAAGCCACTTTTCTCCGCGTCATTACAAATTGAGTATGATGGAAGTAGAGCTAAAGCAAATCAAATCGGTGAAATTGTTGTCCAAGGTCCAATGGTAACGAAAGGTTACTACGGTCGTGAGGAAGCTAACAAAGAAGCCTTTCAGCAAGATTGGTTTCACACGGGTGATTTAGGTTACTTAGATGAAGAAGGATTTTTATTTGTAGTAGACCGTCGCAATGACTTGATTATATCTGGTGGTGAAAATGTCTATCCAGCTGAAATAGAAGAAGTATTATTGTCATATGAAGGTGTAAAAGAAGCTGGAGTGACAGGAAGAGAAGATAATAAGTGGGGACAAGTCCCTGTTGCATATGTTGTGACAGCGGATGAAAACGTGACTGCTGAAGAGCTTCTACTCCATTGTCAAGAACATCTCGCTTCTTTTAAAGTGCCAAAAGAAATTCATTTTCGCAACCAATTACCACGTAATGCGACAAATAAATTGCAACGACATTTGTTGAAAGGCTAATCATAAGAAAAGGACACACATTACAAAGGTGCTGTCCTTTTCTTATGCATAATGCCCACCAATTTTTTTGCTTCGTTCTCTCGTAATACCTGCTTTTGTATAGCTTGTTGCACGTAGGATAGCTGTTGAACCATATTTATTTCGAATAGCATCCATCACATAACCGATGTCTTTCTTTTTTGACTGGTCTTCAAAAAGATTAAGCTGTGTATCGATATCATCATATAAATTATTTAATGAAACAGTGACACGCCGTATTTTACTATGGTGACTATAAAATTCATGAAATAATTGTAAGCATACTTGATAAATATCCATTGTTACATTAGTCGGCAAGTGTAAAGATCGTGAACGATGGAAGCCACCACGATTATCTGCATATCCGATGCTCAAGTGAATCGTCTTGCCTGCTTGTTGATGCGATCTCGCGCGTTTGCATACTTCCTCGCATAAATCCAGTATACATGCTAATGTTTCTTCAGCCGTATAATCTCGTAGTAGGGTGATACCGTGACCGAAGCTTTTTTGTCCTTTTTCTTTCTCAAATGAATCATAAACAGGGCTTAAATCAATTCCCCATGCATGCCAGTATAATTGTTCACCGATTACACCGAATCTTTTTTTCAATCTATCTAAACGGTAATTAGCTAATTGACCCAAATAGATGATTCCCATTCTGTTGAGATGTTTCGTTAGCTGACTGCCAATTCCCCATATTTTTTCGATTGGGACGGGCCATAACAATCGTTCCACATCTTCATGGTGACAAGTAGCGATGCCGGTTTTTTTCGCATAAAGGTCCATCACCACTTTTGCTAAAAACTTATTATCACCAATTCCAATTGCACAAGTTAATCCCATCGTTTCATATATTTCTTTTTTTATCATTTGTGCAATACGATAAGCATCACCATATAAGTCTTCTAGTCCATCAACTGTAATCCACATTTCATCAACCGAATAGGGATGTATCGCTTCCTTTGGCACATACTGATGTAATAAATGAGTAATTTCCATCGATACTTTCACATAATCACCCATTTTTGCTTCCGCGACATGAATGGCTGGGTCATTAGGGAGTTCAAAGTATCGACTAACATTTTTGACACCGTGTTGCTGTTTTAAAGCAGGAGAAGCGGCAAGAATAATACTGCCTGATCGATTTTTGTCTCCAACAACTGCAAGCATTGCGGTCATTGGGTCTAACCCATGCTTTACGCATTCAATACTTGCGTAAAAGGAGCGCATATCGATGCAAAGTACATTGTGTTTAGGAAAACGACTATAATCCATAATTTATCCCACCTAAAACGAACATTTGTTCTAATTATAATGCAATAACGTGGGAAATAGTAGCGTTAAAATATTCCAGTTTGATTCAGGTTAAATGAGATACACTATTGATAAAGAGGTGAAAAAACATGGAGAAGAAAACATATTACGTTAATATTGCGTCACAAGAAATTTCGCAGATTCCATATGGTAATAATACGGCATATACTATTGAAGCGACAGACGAAGAAATTACGCAATTAAGAGCAAAATTTAATGAAGTACATGAAGATGACTTTGGTACGTTTATTCGTGCTCATATTCCATATGTACAGTATCATCAGGATACAGAAAATGATGAATATGATACAGATTTGCAGCAAGTTATACAAATGTTGTATCAATTAGCTACACCAGAAACAAAAAAAGCAATGGATGAATCAGACTTAGATATATAATCAGGAGGGGGATGAGGGGCTACTGCACCCTGATAAAAAATGAAACCAATTGTCTGATGGAAAGGTCTATAAAGTAACAGGTTTTAAAAGCAAAGAAAAAAGGAATAATGAAAAATAAGAGGAGGGGGAGGAAAACGATGAAAAGAATAATCACTAGTTTGACGGTTGTCATACTGATGATATTTGCAGTTGGTGTGATATACAATGCTGATACAGATGAAAAGCATGCGAAGTATCATACACATGTTGAAAGAATCGTTGCAGCTGAACAAAAAACAGTGAATCCAGATCTCACACATGAAGAAATACTGCACTTGACTGATATGTTTATGTCCCTCTTAGTTCAAGAAGTGGATAACCATTATAAAGTTGTGCAATATGATACGAAGGAAGAGCTACTAAAAGCGTTTGAACCGTATATTACAAGAGAAGCAATACAGCCCTATATTGATTATTATTACTATGAAGAAGATGATGGGTTATATATCGTTCCTACTGAAACACCACCTTGGTTAGATAAGAATGAGCCATATGAGATAACGAAAGATGACGGAAAAGTAACAGTGAAGCAAACAACGGAAAATGCTTTGCAAGGTAAATACACGATTGAAATAGTATGTGAAAAAATAGAGGACACATGGAAAATAGCAAACATTAGCCATAAGTAAAAATAAAAGGTAGTATAGAGTTATGAAAACTTTTTATGATTACTATAACAACAAAATACAATTATCCTTTGATGACCAGCCGTTTAATCCAGAGCCAAAACATGTTTGGGTAATTTGTCGTTACCGAAATAAATGGTTGCTAACAAAGCATAAAAATCGAGGTCTTGAATTTCCGGGCGGTAAAGTAGAAACAAATGAAACACCGAAACAAGCAGCAATCAGGGAAGTACAGGAGGAGACAGGAGGCGAAGTAGAGGGTATTCAATATATCGGGCAATACTTCGTCACAGGAAAAAGAGAAAAGCTAGCTAAAAATATCTACTTTGCTAAGGTGAGCGCCATACAGAAGCAAGACTCATACTTTGAAACGGATGGTCCTGTATTAATTGACCAGTTACCTTCCAATATCAAGTGTAATGAAACATATAGTTTTATTATGAAAGATGATGTCTTAACACATAGCTTGGATTATATTACAAAGGTAATTGAACCGATGTATAGCTGACAAATGTTAGCTATACTTTTTTTGTAAAGTGAGATTTTCAAATGGATTGACTTTACTGCGCGAATCGGGTACGATATATCCTATGAATTCAACGAGAGACTATACTCTGGAATTATGCACGCCATGTTGATCATTTGGTTCGTGCATTTTTTTGCGAAAAGTTGTATAGTTGAAGATATAGATTTTGTCATATAGTGAGACTTCAATCAGTAGTTGCTTTATCCTGCTGGTTGTGCATAAATCCATGAAAAAGCTAGTATCTGTGATAAATAATAAATCTTTGATTAGACTTTTAGATAAAAGAAGGAAAGATGGAAGTCTCGGTGTAAAAGATGAAGGGGGAAATAGGAAACATGGCGAAAAATCGACGCTTATTTACATCAGAATCAGTTACAGAAGGTCATCCGGATAAAATTTGTGACCAGATTTCTGATGCGATATTAGACGAAATTTTATCAAAGGATCCAAATGCTAGGGTTGCTTGTGAAACGAGTGTAACAACAGGACTAGTATTAGTTTCTGGTGAGATCACTACATCTACATATGTGGATATTCCTAAAATCGTTCGTAATACCATTAAAGAAATTGGTTATACAAGAGCGAAGTATGGCTTTGATGCAGATACTTGTGGTGTTATTACCGCTATTGATGAGCAATCACCTGATATTGCAGGCGGTGTTGATCAAGCGCTTGAAGCACGTGAAGGTACCATGACAGATGATGAGATTGAAGCAATTGGTGCAGGGGACCAAGGACTAATGTTTGGTTATGCGAACAATGAGACACCTGAATTAATGCCACTACCAATTAGTATGGCACACCGTCTAGCGAAGCAGTTATCAGATGTTCGTAAAAACAACACATTAGATTACCTTCGTCCTGATGGGAAAACACAAGTAACAGTAGAATATGATGAGAATGATAAACCACAACGAGTGGATACGATCGTTATTTCTACACAGCACCATCAAGATGTAACATTAGAACAAATTCAAGCAGATCTAAAAGAACATGTAATTAAACCAGTTGTTCCAGCTGAATTATTAGATGAAGAAACAAAATATTTCATTAACCCAACTGGACGTTTTGTTATTGGTGGACCACAAGGTGATGCTGGTTTAACAGGACGTAAAATCATTGTTGATACTTACGGTGGATATGCTCGTCATGGTGGCGGTGCCTTCAGTGGTAAGGATGCGACAAAAGTAGACCGTTCTGCAGCATATGCATCTCGTTATGTTGCGAAGAATATTGTTGCTGCAGGTTTAGCCGAAACATGTGAAGTGCAATTAGCATATGCAATTGGGGTAGCACAGCCTGTATCTATTTCGATTAATACATTTGGAACTAGTAAACATTCTGAAGAAGAATTAGTTGCGGCAGTACGTGAAAACTTCGACTTACGTCCAGCAGGAATTATCAAAATGCTAGACTTAAGAAGACCAATTTTCCGTAATACAGCAGCATATGGTCATTTTGGACGTATAGACGGCGATTTCCCTTGGGAAAACACAGATAAAGTAGATGCATTACAATCCTTTTTAGGATAATAATAAATAAAAGCAAGCTTGCTCCGGTCAAAGGAGTGAGCTTGCTTTTTCTGTATGGCTTTATTAAAGATTAATGTTGATAGTATATAAAAATTATACATTTTCTATATCTGGAAGTATTGTTATAGTCCTCTTCAACGAAAGTATCCTATAGTATAAGTATAACTAATCACATACTAATACTATTCGTTAGTTCCTTTTTTGAACTGATTCCAATCTCTTTTTAACAAAGAAAAAGAATAATGGTCATAATATTCACCCTTAAATAAATGCTTATCTCTATATACACCTTCATTCACAAATCCAAGTTTTTCTAATAACTTAATAGAGTTGACATTATCTAAAGCAACATAAGCGTTAATTCTATTCAATTTCATATGATTAAATCCACTTTCAATTGCACTAATTAAGGCCTCTTTCATATACCCTTGTCCCCAATATTCGTGCCATAAATCATAGCCTATTTCTGCAATATTGTTCATTCTGTCCCAGTTATCATATCCACAGGTTCCAATTTGTTCTGACATAGCACCTTTTTTGACTAATACCCAACGATTGTATCCCTTTTCTTCCGGATTTTTATTCCATTCAATAAACTCTATTGCATCATTTCTACTTATAAATAATTCTTCATCATATAAAAATTTACATACTCTTTCATCATTAAAAAGTCTATAAATAAAATCAATATCCTCATTATTTACATTTCGTAATATCAACCTATCTGTTTCTAAATTTGGGAATTTTTTATATTTGACCATTTTGATGACTCCTAATCATTTGTAAGTATCCTGCTCCATTAGTTGAATAAGAGATTATGTTAAATCACAAAAATTAGTTAATATAATCGTACCATAAGTTTGCGTATTTTTTATTAAACACAATCATTCATAGCTACCTCACTCAAATTTCTAAGGATGTAGTGTGAACAGCGGATGTGGACGATGACTGCGCTTTTCCATTAATTATCTGATGAGAGACTCTCTTTATATAATTGTGCTTTTCTCGTATATTCTTGTTGGATTCTTTCCATTTCTTCTTTATCTTTTTTTGTTAAATCCCGCACGACTTTAGCTGGTCTACCAAATGCGAGTGTATTAGGTGGAATCTTTTTGCCTGGTGATACTAAGCTACCTGCACCGATAAAAGCACCTTCCCCAATTTCCGCGCCATCTAATATAATAGATCCCATTCCGACAAGTGCATGCTTGCGGATAATAGCAGAGTGTAAGGTAACTTGATGTCCCACTGTCACATAGTCTTCAATGATTAATGGTAAATCAGGACTTTGATGGAGTAATGATAAATCTTGTACATTAGAATAGGCTCCTATTTTTACTGGAGCAACATCACCACGAATGACGGCTTTAAACCAAATACTAGCATACGGACCCACTTCAACATCTCCTGTAATAACAGCATCTGGTGCAATAAATGCTGTTTTGTCAATGAAAGGAGTTGTTCCGTTATAATCATATAACATCTTGTCGCCTCCCTATGATAATCCTTTTAATTCTTGCTCTGGTTCAGCATGGATAAGAATATGTGCATTGGAAAATTCATGTTTAATTTCTTGTTCAATTTTATCACAAAGGGCGTGTACAGTCCCAATGGTTTCTTCGGAAGGAACAACCATATGAAATTCAATATATACATCTGGTCCAGCTCGTCTCGTTTTGAAATCATGAATTTCTAGATATTCCTGCTCATGTGCATAGATGATTTGCAAGATATCCTGCACTTCACTAAAGCTTAAACTACTATCGAGTAATGGGGGAAAAGCTTCTTTCATTAATTTCCCGGCTTCGAACATGATATAAATAGCTAGAGCAATTCCAATTAGTGGGTCAATAAAATGCCAACCTGTAAGATAGGCAAAAAATAGTCCTACCGCAACGCCAAGTGATGTATAAACATCTGTTAGTAGATGGAAGGCGTTCGATTTCATCGCAATAGAGTTTACTTTTTCTGCTTCTTTCTTCACAATTTTTGAAACGATAAAATTAACAAAAGCACCTATTAACATTACTGCTATAGCTAAAATTGGTAATCTAATAGGTTCAATCATTAATAATTTTTGGATACATTCATAAATAATCCAAATGCCTGCTAGAAAAATAAGTAATGTTTCAATCGTTCCAGATATGTTTTCCACTTTACCGTGCCCAAATGGATGTTCTTTATCAGCAGGCTTACCAGAAATTCGTACAGATATAAAGGCAATTAAAGAAGCTAAAAGATCAAGTGCAGAATGAATCGCTTCTGAGATGACAGCAACAGATCCTGTTAAAGCACCTACAATTAATTTTAATATGACAACAAATGAATTGCTTAATACGGACAAAAAAGCAATTTTAGGTGTTTTACTCATCCAAAGACCTCCAGTTATTTCTTCTGAGTTAATAGAATAGCAAATCGCTTTTGAGTGGGTCAATAGCAACATAAGGGGATGAATGCAACAAACTATCTACCTGCTAAAAAAGTTGAGTAAGGTTAAAAAAGATACCTCTGGTTAATGTGATGAGTGTGCTTATTCTTTTGGAGGATGATGTAATATGCTATCATAATAAAGAGAAGCAATAATAGTAAAGTGAGGGAAAAAAGTGTCTATACATGTCCCAACGAAAGCATCGATCTTGATGAAAGATGTATATAAGAAAATATTTCCACAAGTAAATAGAGAATTGAATTATTGGAAGCAACGTGCAAATGAAATCCCTGATGAGGAACTTAAAACACAAGCATTAGCGAGTATTCAAGACAAAAAATTTCACTGTCAAGGTGGAAGTGTCTATAGTTTGCTGGCAGGAGATGAATGGAAGGAAGCCATTCGCTTTATCGTTGCCTATCAAACTATTAGTGACTATTTAGATAATTTATGTGACCGTAGTACATCACTTGATCCAACAGATTTCCGTATGCTTCATCAATCAATGGAAGACGCTTTAACACCTGAAAACGAAATAAAAAACTATTATCAATATCGAGTAGAGCAAGCTGATGGTGAGTATTTAACAGACTTAGTCAAAACTTGCCAACAAGTACTAAGTAAAGTAAACAATTATTCGCTTTTTCAATCACGTATGGTTCAATTAGAGTCCATGTATAGTGACTTACAAGTGCATAAACATGTTGCCCATGAACAGCGAATACCGAGACTAGAAAAATGGTTTGATCAATATCAAGAGCAATGGCCGATGTTAAGCTGGTATGAATTTTCTGCTTGTGCAGGTTCGACACTAGGAATTTTCTGTATGGTGTCATATGGGCTAGGAAATCATATGACAGAAGAACTAGCGGAGAAAATATTTGATAGTTATTTCCCTTTTCTACAAGGCTTACATATTATGTTGGATTACTTTATTGATCAAGCAGAGGATGAGGAAGAAGGGGATTTAAACTTCTGTACATATTATCGAGATCATCATGAATTAGAACAACGCCTCGTTTACTTTGTTGAAAAGACGAATGAATACATACAAACATTACCAGACAAAGCTTTTCACGAAATGATTCAACATGGGTTAGTTGGTCTATACTTAGCAGATCCTAAAGTGAAAAGAATGAAAAAATTTGAAACAATAGTAAAACGATTAATTAAAGTAAGTGGGCGTAAATCACAATTCTTTCATTGGAATATTAAAATATACAATCGACTTGCTGGAAGATATTAAGCACACAATCTCGAGAACAAAACTTAGTCCAAAGGGAAAGTTATGTCCATGAGAAAGTGTCTCAAAGACAAAACTCAGTCCAAAGGGAAAGTTATGTCTATGAGAAAGTGTCTCACGGACAAAACTCAGTCCAAAGGGAAAGTTATGTCCATGAGAAAGCGTCTCACGGACAAAACTTAGTCCAAAGGGAAAGTTATGTCCATGAGAAAGCGTCTCACGGACAAAACTCAGTCCAAAGGGAAAGTTATGTCCATGAGAAAGCGCCTCACGGACAAAACTCGCTCCAAAGGGAAAGTTATGTCCATGAGAAGACGTCTCAAAGACAAAACTCGCTCCAAAGGGAAGGTTATGTCCATGGGAAAGCGCCTCGAAGACAAAACTCAGTCCAAAGGGAAAGTTATGTCCATGAGAAGATGTCTCAAAGACAAAACTCGCTCCAAAGCGAAAGATTTGTCGTCGAGAACACCTTTATTTCATAAAACGTTTCAATAATTTCAGTCCGTTTTTCCTATTTGGATAACGGAAAGGGAAATCAATAGACGTTGTTTGTTTTAATACGCTCTTTTGATGGGAGAAGGTAAGAAAACTATCTTTACCGTGATATGCTCCCATACCGCTGTTACCAACACCACCAAATGGTAGGTAAGGACTTGCTAAGTGATACATCGTGTCATTAATACAACCGCCACCAAAGGAAACCTTTTCGATAACTTCTTCTGCTAAAGCATCATTTTCAGAAAAGAAATAAAAGGCTAATGGATTAGGGTGGTGTTCAATACCGGTTAACACGTCATCAAGATCTTGATAATACATGATCGGCAGAAGTGGTCCAAAAATTTCTTCCTGCATAATATCATCGTCCCACGAAATATCTATAAGTAATGTTGGTTCTATTTTTAGTTGTTCGCGCTTGCTTTTTCCACCGAAAATGGTTGTGCCATTTGATAAAAATCCTTGTAGACGATCAAAATGTTTTTCGTGTACAACACGACCGAAATGTAGGTTTTCTAGGGGGTGTTCCCCATATAAGGATTGAATCGCTTGCTTCAATTCAGAGATAAATGTATGTTTTACATCCTCGTGTACATAGAGATAATCTGGAGCAACACATGTTTGACCAGCATTTGTGAATTTCCCCCAAGCAACACGTTTAGCTGCTACAGATAAATTAGCGTCTTTATCAATAATTGCTGGGCTTTTTCCACCTAGCTCTAATGTAACTGGTGTTAAATTTTGAGCGGCTGCTTCCATAACCATTCGACCAACAGGTACACTGCCGGTGAAGAAAATGTAATCAACATTTTCCTCTAATAAAGCTTTACTTGTCTCTACAGCACCCTCTACTACGGAGATATACTGTTCGGAAAAAGTAGTAGTGATAAGCTCGCTAAGTAGTGCAGATGTTGTTGGTGTGTATTCAGAGGGCTTAATTACTGCACAGTTACCTGCAGCGATCGCACCAATTAATGGAGCCAGTGCAAGTTGGAAAGGATAGTTCCAAGGTGCAATAATAAGCACAACACCATATGGTTGCTGATAAATATAGCTTTTAGACCCAGTGTGGGTAACAGGTGTTTTTACTTTTTTTCGTTTTACCCATTTAGGTAATTCTTTGACAACATGATCAATTTCACTATAAAGGTAACCAATTTCAGTCATGAAAGCTTCAGCTTCTGATTTATTTAAATCTTGTTTTAGTGCATCAATGATTTTTTCTTGATTTGCTTTAATACTTGTCTTTAATGATTGTAGAGCTTTAATTCGATATGAAACATCTTTCGTTTGACCAGTGGCGAAAAATTGTTGGTGATTGGCTATTATGGATTGAGAATTTATCATTTTTCCTCTCCTATCTATTGGGTTAACTTTTCAATCGCAACAATAAACGGTGGATTATTCACTTGATTAATAAATTGATACTGTAATACTTGATATTGCTTTTGATCTAATGCTTCACATAATGATATAACCTCGTCTTTTTCTTCTTTTCCACCTTGATGACCGTGATAAATAACGAGCACAATTCGACCTTGTTTTTTTAGTAATGGTAGCATTTCTCGAATGGCTTTTATTGTGGTGTCTGGTGTTGTAATAATGGAATGGTCACCTTTGGGTAAATAGCCTAGATTGAAAATACCACCAGCTATTGTTTCTTCTTTTACATAAGTAGCTACTTTTTCATGGCCATCATGAATCAGTTCGACATGTTCAATTTTTTGCTCGGCTAAGCGGGCACTTGTCTTTTCGATTGCTTGCTTTTGAATATCAAATGCATAAACTCTTCCGGTATTGCTGACTAGTTTGCTTAACATAATCGTATCATTACCATTCCCACAAGTTGCATCGACAACACTTTCTCCTGGAAGAACTACTTCTTCTAATAGTTGATGGGAAAAAGGGATAATTGCTTTCATCATATATAACTCCTCGTCTGAATAAAAACTTCACTTGTATTTTAGCAAACAATCGAACAAAAGGGTATGATATTGCGCGATTGTCATACACTAAAGTCCAGAGGTGATTAGTATGGCAACAAGAGATTCGATTGAAAATTTGTTAATAGAAGGTCAACATATAATTCAACAAGCAGAAGAGCAATTAGATATGTCTAACCGTAATCAATTTTTGTTAAATGAAGATTATACAAATGCGCATTTAGAGCTAGAAAGATTAGCACAAGATATCGATAAAATGATGATGAGCGCTAATGCCCAACAGCGTGAGCAATTACACAGGTTTCAGTTAATTGTTAATGAAAAGCTGCAGGATATGATTTTGGATCAAATTGATGTTACAAGATATGAATAGGTGTGATGGAGGTACAAAGGTTTTGCCATTTGTGCCTCTTATTTTATCTAAAATTGAAACCTTTCTTTAGTTTCATTCGTATAAAATAGTAGCTAAAGGGGGAAAAGTCATGATAGGTGTATTAATTGCAAGCTTAATTGCGATGATTTTATATGTGATAGGATTGATTGTAACAGTAAGCATATCTTCATTAAACACATCAAGGATAATGAAGCATGGTCTTATCATTTTTGTTATTGGCTATGTGTTAACGGCTATTATCTTTTATTTTGTAATGCCAGCGATAACTGTGCCAAATATGTTGATTGCTAATTTAATTATTGCGGTAGTGTTATTGCCACTCTTGTTATATGCAGTGCAACCTGGCGAGAAAGTAGAAACAAGGGTAGTAACACCACTCGTTCTTGTGTTGGGTGCCGCTGTAATTGGAGTGATTGTTATTACTATATTAAGTTTTACTACATTACAACAGGCACATCAAAGTATTTCTATTCAAGAAGAAGCAGAGGCGAAACCGTTATCGAAGGATGAAACACCGATTACCGTTGCACCAGAATTTGCGCGGAATAAAATTCAGAAAGCAATGAGTGTTGTACCAAATCCACAATTTTACGATTTAGGTAAATTGCAAGTGCAAAAGGTGAATGATGAAATTGTCTATATTGCACCAGTAGAGTTTGCTGACTTTTGGAAGTTTGTACGAGGAAAAGAAACAGCGGGTTACTTCAAGATTTCTGCAACAAATGTAAATGCGCAGCCAGAATTTCACGAGGAACCAATGCAGTATACCAACTCAAGTTATTTCCATAAATATATTCAACGTGTTATCTACAATAAATACCCACAATATATTCAGAGTGGTGTAGCCCAAGTGGAAGTAGACGATGATGGTAAACCTTGGTATGTGCAAACTGTCTATCGCCCAGTACATGTAACAAACAGGCCAAATGTAGATGCGATAAAAGTAGTAGTGATTGATCCACAAAATGGTGATATGCAAATGTTTGATACAAAAGAAGCACCTGATTTCATTCAAGGATCCGTAAGTTCTGAAATGGCAACATTAGAAAATGATTATTTCGGTAAATATGTTCACGGTTGGCTAAATAGTGTTTTTGGTAAACGAGATGTGAAAATACCGAATGAATCTGGAACAGAATCAGGAGTAACACCGATGTTTAATGAAGAAGGGGAGATGTTCTACTTTACGGATATGACATCACCTAAAGAAAATATAGATTCGGCTTTAGGTTATACCCTAGTAAACGCTCGAACTGGTGAACTCACTTATTATGGTGGAGAAAAGAATAATGGAATTATGGATAGTGAAGGGGCAAAACAAATTGTTAATAAAGAATTCCCAGAGAAGAAATGGGAAGGGTATATGCCTGTACTATACAATGTCGACGGTAACCCAACATGGGTAGTGAATGTATTAGATCCAAATGGCTTGCACAAACAGTATGCATATATTAAAGCAAATGATTCCGATTTTGTGGTGTTTGGTGATACAGCTAGTGAAACATTAGATGCTTATCGGATGGCGTTATTACAAGATCCAAGTAATGTTGGAGCAACAGATGATGCGGTAACTGAACAGGTTACTGGTGAAGTAGAGCGTGTACTAGTTACTTCATCGGACCAAGGACAAATTGTCCAATTCTTACTAACAGATGATCCGACTATTTATACTGTAAATGCTAGCAAAGCGCCGTTAGCTATTTTCTTGAAACAAGGTGATCATATTCAAGCAGATGTACAGATATTGGATAATGGTACAGCAACCGTAGAAAAAATAGATATAGAAGAATTAACAGAATAACGATAAAAAGCTAGAGTGAATTGCTGAAAAGCATATGCTCTAGCTTTTTTAATCCCAATGAGACTTCTGCTATTTATTATAGGGGGAAGAGATGATGATTCACATCATCGCTATATGGCAGCACTTATGAACAGTTTTAATAATGGTTGATGGGACAAAAGGAATGTATTACTTTACAAAACATCTTTCTTTTGGTATTTTAATTCATAGTTTATTGCTAGGAATAGGAGGAATTAGAATGGTGAAAACAGAGAAAAAGAATCCATTCTTTCAAAAAATATTATTTCGGGGGCTAGATGGAATAGAATGGTTAGGAAATAAATTACCATCACCATTACTGCTTTTTGCTATATTAGCTTTTCTTATTGTTCTTCTTTCATGGATCTTTTCGGGAGTGTCGGTAACGAATCCAAGTACAGGTGAGGAGATGGAGATCCAAAATTTATTTAGTGCTGCTGGCCTTGAATATATTTTTAGCAACGCTGTAGATAATTTTATTGGTTTTGCGCCGCTTGGAGCTGTACTCGTGACAATGTTAGGAATCGGTCTAGCAGAACAGACAGGTTTAGTGAATGCATCATTGAAAGCAACGGTTTTTGCTTTTCCAGAAAAATTACTTACTGCTGCATTAGTGTTTGCTGGTGTTATGTCCAGTCTTGCAATTAATGCAGGGTATGTTGTGTTACCACCTTTAGGAGCGGTACTGTTTCTCGGACTTGGTCGCCATCCAATAGCAGGATTAGCAGCTGCTTTTGCGGGTGTATCTGGTGGTTTTGGAGCAAATTTATTTCTAACGTCTACAGATGCTATTTTACAAGAGCTTACGGCAGATGCTGCTAGCGTAATAGATCCACAATATGCTGGTACGATTAATGTCTCGATGAACTGGTATTTCGCAGCTATTTCTGTTGTACTTATCACAATTATCGGTACATGGGTGACACATAAAGTAGTAGAACCTAGATTAGGAAAATATCAAGGTGAAACAGAAGCAAATGTAGATAAACTGGACAAGCAAGAGAAAAAAGGCTTAAAATATGCAGGACTTAGTTTTGTTATAACATTAGCTGTCATGGTTTATTTATCATTTGGACCATTAAGAGGCGATGGATCGTATATTGAATCACCATTCTTTTCTTCATTAGTATTTGTCATTTTTCTTATCTTTTTTGTTCCTGGTCTCGTGTACGGAATAGTCTCCAAAGAGATTAAGAATGATAAAGACTTGACGAAACTTCTTGGTAAAACAATGGCAAGTATGGGAGGCTATATTGCTTTAGCATTCACCGCCGGACAATTTATTGCTTATTTTGGCGAAACAAATATGGGAACTATTTTAGCATTTAAAGGTGCTGAATTTTTACAAGATACAGGATTTGATGGTTTTGGCCTTATCTTAACGTTTATTTTGTTAACGATGTTGATTAATTTCTTTATCGGTAGCTCATCTGCTAAATGGACGATTTTAGCACCGGTATTTGTGCCGATTATGATGAATTTAGGGTATTCTCCAGAATTTACTACGTTGTTATATCGTATAGCAGATTCCGTAACGAATATGGTTACACCATTATTACTTTACTTGCCTGTTATTATTGCTTTTGCACAACGATACGAAAAGAAAATAGGTATTGGTACGTTGATTTCGATTATGTTACCTTACTCTATTGGTTTTACAATCGGTTGGCTAATCTTGTTAATCATTTGGATGTTAGTTGGTATACCAGTCGGACCTGGTGCAGGAATTCATTATTAATTTAAAAGGCTTTTTCAAAGGAGGAGTTCAACCTTTGAAAAAGCCTTTTTTTGCATCTTTACAGAGATTTAAGGATTCACAACGTAAGCCCTTTCCGTTTACAGTGAAAAATATGTTATGATGTCTGTATAATCATTGTCATCGTGTAGTGAAGGTATCGGGAGGAAAAAGATGATCGATTTTACAATGAGACAAAAAGAAATTATGAATATTTTAGCAAAGCATGAACCAATTACTGCCGAACAAATAGCAGATATGTTAGGTGTTAGTAAAGGCACGCTCCGATCAGATTTAGCTGTGTTAGTGATGACAGGTCAAATTGAAGCAAAACCAAAAGTAGGTTATTTTCTTGCTAATAAAGTAGGGCAAGGATATCCGTTACATATGTGGCAAGATAAGCTAGTCAAAGATATTCAAGGTGTTGCAGTGACGGTACAAAGTAATACAACAGTGAATGATGCAGTTATTACGATGTTTTTAGAAGATGTTGGTTCATTAATAGTTGTCGATGGTGACCATTATTTAGAAGGGGTTATATCGCGTAAGGACTTATTGAAAGTCACATTAGGTAACCCACAAGCATCATCTATGCCAGTACACCTAGTAATGACTAGAAAGCCGAAAATATACGTGATTGAAGGCGATAAAAGTGTATATGAAGCAGCGAAAAAACTGATTTATTATGAAGTAGATAGTTTGCCAGTTGTGAAAAAGGAAACAGATATACAGAAAGTAAAAGTAGTGGGGCGTATTACGAAAACAAATATTGTAAAAGCGCTGATTGATTTACAATCAGAAGTGCGGTAAGGGGGATGTAGAATGGGGGACAATCAATCAGTAATATATGTCTGTTCGGATGCAGTAGGGGAAACAGGAGAGGCAGTCGTTCGTGCTACTGCTAGGCAATTTACAAATAAAACCGTCCAAGTAAAGAGATATAGTCATATTCAAACAGAAGAAGAAATCGAAGTAATTGTGAAGGAAGTAAGTGAGCAAAAAAGCTTTATTGCCTATACGTTAGTACAGCCTGAATTGCGAATGAAAATGCAGCAAGAAGCGATTCGTCATGAAATACGTGCTGTTGATGTAATGGGGCCGATGATGCAAGCTTATATCGATACTTTCAATGGTAATCCGAAGCCGGATCCTGGCCAACGTCAAGTGTTAGACGAAGAATATTTTAAACGTATTGATGCAGTAGAATTTGCTGTTAAATATGATGATGGAAAAGATGTGAAAGGTTTGTTGCTTGCAGATGTCGTATTAATTGGTGTTTCCAGAACTTCTAAAACGCCATTAAGTATTTTCTTAGCACATAAGGGGGTAAAAACTGCTAATTTACCTATTTTACCTGATATGGAAGCACCTGAAGAGTTACTTCAACCAGCAGATCGTATGATTGTTGGATTAACGATAGATCCAGGTCACTTATTAAAAATTAGAACGGAAAGATTAAAGACGTTAGGATTACCTGCGCAATCAAAATATGCATCAATGGAACAAATTAAAAAGGAATTGAAAACTGCCAATCAGTTAATGAAGAGGCTAAATTGTCCAGTTCTTAATGTTTCTGATAAATCGATTGAAGAAACAGCAGGTGTTATAATGAAAATGCGATCGGAGTATTAAAGAACATAATAAACCATTAATTCATTGTTAAATAAGATAATTTCGAGGAAAGAGAAATCCCTAGCGTAAGACACATTTTTAAACAGGTGGGAGAGAGCTTTACTAGTTCAATTAAATGAAAAGATAAGAGGTTGGGACAAAAGAAAGGAAATTCGACCACTCTGTCATGATGCAGCCAAACAAGTTTACCTTATTTTAACTATGCTTAGTATTTGCGTTACTATTAGGGGTTGCTTACATATTTAAATAATGTCCCACTCTTTTCTTTATAATTGTATTAATGTTGGTTTAAATTACGGTTTATTCTTCCTTAGAGCTTCCATTAAAGCAAAGTGGAAGGGTGGGGGAGACATATGTAATTATCATTTACGATTGTTTTCGATGATTTCACTTAATTGAATGATTCCCTTTTTAATTTCCTCTAGAGAAGCATATCCATAGGATAATCGGATATACTGACCTGATTTTTCTGAATAAATACTCCCAGGATTGATGAGGATACGTCTAGATAGTGCTTTTTCAAACAGTTTTTTCACCTTAAAAGTTGACTTTATCCTAACCCAAATAAAAAATCCTCCTTGTGGGACTTCCCATGTAGCATAAAGGCTTAAAAAGTTGTCCAATGTTTCTAAAGCTATTTTTCTACGAATCATAAGCTGCTCTCTGACATATTCAAGGTGACGGTCATATAAACCACTAGTTAGCCATTCTGCTGCAATAAGTTGTGAAAATGTACTGGAACCATAATCCAACTGCATTTTTAAATCAGCTAACCGATTAATGACTGATTCTGATCCAACTATCCAGCCAATGCGTAATCCAGGGCTTAGTGTTTTTGATAAACTTCCAAGATATAGCACATTACCATGATGATCCCTTGCTTTAAGTGGCTCAGGGGGTGGGGTGTCAATCCATAAATCACGGTATACATCATCTTCAATGACAGGGAGTTGTTCCCTTTCGCAGTATCTAATTAGTTCCTCACGTCTTTTCTCTTGCATTAAAGTCCCAGTCGGATTATGAAAGGTTGGGATAGTATATAATATATTTTTCCCCTTTTGTCTCGTTTGATAAATCGAGTCAATCATAACACCTTTACTGTCCATAGGTAACCCATACAGCTCCATACCTGCTGATTGAAAAATAGTTAAAGAGTATAGGTATGATGGCATTTCCAGGAACACAGTGGATCTTCTCTCTAAAAGGCCAATGGAAATAAGGTGTAGAGCCTGAAGTGCGCCGGAAACGATTAAGATAGATGCTGGTGAAACATTAATTCCTCTTAACTTTAAATAATCGCTAATTGCTTGGCGGAGTTTTATATTTCCTTTTGGTGCTTCATAACCAAAAGGTTCAAGTTGATTGGAGACCTTTTGCATCACACATTTCATTTCTTCGGTTGGAAATATGTCTGGTGATAATTCCCCTTTACTTAATTGAATAAGGCTATTATTAGTCTCGGCTTCATTAATCTCTTGTACTGTTGACACACTTGGGTTATGAATGCCTAAAGCAATATTTTTATTCCAATTGGTTGGATTTCGATTTCCCATCAATGTCCAAGTGTTGTTGGTGACAATCGTTCCTTTTCCCGCTATTCCTTCAATTAATCCATCTGCCATTAATTCTTCTAATGCCGTTATGACTGTGCTCCGATTTACCTCAAACATTGTCGCTAATTTACGCTGACTCGGTATTTTACTTCCAATTACCCATTCACCTGTAGAGATTTTTTCTTTGATAAAATCTACGATCATTTGATATTTTGGCTTTTTCATTTCGTGCTCCTTTTTTAGAAATCTATTAACTGGTTGGTTTTTTTCTACTTAACTTGTTGCAGACATTTTACCATAGCCATATTAAGATAGGTAGCATCACATTTAACTGGTTGTTTAAAAAATATTGAGGTGTACTTATGATAAGGTCTTTAGATTTGAAAATTATTTTTGCTCACTTGATAACTATTGGTTTATGGGCATCAGCATTCCCTGGGATAAGAGCTGCATTGATTGCATATTCACCTGAACACATATCACTTTTACGATTATTGATTGGATCAATAGCATTAATGATGGTAGCCATTATTCGAAGAATTCGTTTACCAATACTAAAAGATATACCAATTATTGCATTATTAGGTTTCTTAGGATTCTCTGTCTATCAAACTGCACTGAATTACGGTGAACAAACAGTTAATGCTGGTGTTGCTAGTTTATTAGTTTCCACAACACCCATTTTCTCTGCTTTATTAGCTTGTATATTTTTTCGTGAGAAATTTGGACTTAGGGGATGGATAGGTTCGTTAATTGGTTTTTTCGGAGTAGCATTTATCTCATTAAATGGATCGGTTGCAAATTTTTCATTTAATATAGGAGTTATGTTGATTTTAGTAGCATCCCTTGCAGAAAGCATTTACTTTGTTTTCCAGCATGCTTATCTCAGAAAATATGGGGTTATTACCTTCACGATGTATACAATTTGGTCAGGTACCATTTTTATGTTGGTTTTTTCGCCAGGGCTTGGGGAAGCAATTATGCATGCTCCGATTGACACAACGCTTGTGGTTGTTTATCTAGGAATTTTTCCAACAGTTATTCCTTACTTTACTCTTGCGTATATTACCACACGAACAGGAGCATCAGAAGCAACAAGTTCTCTTTATCTAACACCTGTTTTTGCTTTTCTTATTGCATGGCTATGGCTTAATGAGATTCCGTATTTATTAGCAATAATCGGAGGAGTAATTACTTTGTCTGGTGTATTAATATCAAACATAAAGAAAGCAGATACTACTACAGGAAACGCAAGAACTCGGAATACAGCCTAATTAACTCGTTCATTGGAATATCGGTCCTTCCTTTTAGTAGAATAAAATATATATCGTTAATTAGTAAAGGGCGCAATTTTCATTTCAAATTTGCGCCTGTTAATTACATCATTCTATTGTTCTTTTTAGGTTCTAAGCTCATCATTGCACAAAAGTATTGTGAAGCAGTTGTAAAAGATATAAATGCACATCATTTACTTATTTCCTGTTTAGTAAAATAATCTTTCAAAACTGGAAAAGTTGTATTAGTAATAAGATGTTACGCTGTAAGCGCATTTTTAGATTATTCAAGTAGTTCATGATAACATAATGTTGAACTGGTAAATAAAGGGGGGGAGGATATGCGAAAAAAAGTATTAGTTACAGAACCAATTCCTGAAACAGTAAAAAGTTATTTACAGGAACATGTTGCATTAACAACATGGGACAGCGTAGAACAAATATCAAGAGAGAAACTATTAGCCGAAATTAGTAACTATCATGGACTTATTACAGCTAAAGACCATGTTGACGATGAATTACTGCAAAAAGCAGAGCAGCTAGAAGTAGTAAGTAATATTTCAGTTGGTTATGACAATTTCGATGTACAGGCATTAAATCGATTTAAGGTAATAGCAACACATACACCATATGTATTAGATGAAACAGTGGCAGATCTGATCTTTGGTTTAATCCTTAGTAGTGCAAGAAGAATTACCGAGTTGGATCAATATGTAAAACAAGGTAAATGGAATAACGCTGTTGATGAAACGTTATTTGGTCGGAATGTTCATCATAAGAAATTAGGTATCATCGGAATGGGCAGAATCGGTGAGAAAGTAGCCAGAAGAGCAAAATTAGGCTTTGAAATGGATGTAACTTATTACAATCGTTCTCGAAAGGAAAAAGTGGAAAAAGAGTTAGGAGTTATATACCAAGATTTTGCTACATTACTGGAGCAATCTGATTTTATTTTATTGATGACTCCATTAACAAAAGAAACATTTCATTTAATCGATGCAAAAGCCTTCGACAAAATGAAAAAGACTTGTTTTTTTATTAATGCATCAAGAGGTAAAATAGTAGACGAAGCGGCAATGATTCATGCTTTAGAAGAGAAGCAAATTGCTGGAGCGGGTCTAGATGTGTTTGAGCAGGAGCCGGTGGGTACGAATAATCCATTATTGCAAATGAATAATGTTGTTACCTTACCACATATAGGATCGGCTACAAGTGAAACACGAGAAGAAATGAAATTCTTTGCAGCTAAAAATATGCTGCAAGGTTTAAGCGGAGAAAAGCCTGAAGCTATCATTAAAGAGTTACAATAATAATGGAGGTTTCTATATGTCAAAAAATATTCAACTAGGTAAAACAGATTTATACATCAATCCAATTGGTCTAGGAACAAATGCTGTAGGTGGACATAACTTATATCCAAATTTAAATGAAGAGACAGGAAAAGACTTAATCCGTACCGCAATGAACGAAGGGATGAACTTTTTAGATACTGCTTATATCTATGGTCCTGGACGTTCGGAAGAATTAATCGGTGAAGTGCTTAAAGAAACCGGTAAGCGAAATGAAGTAGTAATCGCAACAAAAGGTGCACATCGTCCCAACGGAAATGAGATAGTGATGGACAATTCACCGGCATTTTTACAACAAACAGTAGAAGAAAGTTTAAATCGATTGCAAACAGACCATATTGATTTGTTTTATATTCATTTCCCAGATGAAACAACGCCAAAAGATGAAGCTGTCGGTGCATTAGCGGAATTAAAAGAGCAAGGGAAAATTCGTTCTATTGGTGTTTCTAACTTTTCGTTGGAACAATTAAAAGAAGCAAATAAAGATGGTCATGTAGATGTATTACAAGGTGAGTATAATTTGCTTAATCGTCAAGCAGAAAACGACTTATTCCCATACTTAAAGGAAAATGGTATATCATTCGTCCCATATTTCCCACTTGCTGCGGGCTTATTAGCTGGTAAGTATAAAAAAGAAGACCACTTTGATGATCTCCGTAAAGATATGGATCATTTTAAAGGGGAACGTTTTGAACGTGAGTTAGACAGAATTGCTCAAATAACAGAAATTGCAAAAGCAAAAGGATATGAAACAGCGCATGTTGTATTAGCGTGGTATTTAATGAATCCAGTTATCGATGCGATCATTCCGGGAGCAAAACGACCAAGCCAAGTGTCTGATAACCTGAAAACATTAGATGTAACACTAACAGAAGAAGAGTATAACAAAATTGATCAGCTTTATCGCTAGTTATGATAAAATCAATCGAATTTCCTTTGTAGAGGTTCGGTTGATTTTTTTAGCTATTTCACTCAACAAATTTGTAAAAAACACTTTCATAATAGATGAAATATTGTATGATAGTAGTATGGATAAAAACGATAAAAGTGAAACAGCTTTGTCGGGAATGCCAAAAACTGCATGCATTTCACTAAAGCTCAGTGCGACAAACGCTGAGTTTAGACTTGTTTGATCATGCGTTTCGCTAACAAGAGAAAAGCGCTCTTCTCTTGCAAGTCTCACTTTATCACGGTGCAAACGTCCGTAAAACCCCCACTTCAAGGTTCGAGTTAAAACAAAGGAGCGAGGTGGGGGATTAACGGACGCTAACTTCCTGATAAGTTTCGCTAACAAGAGAAGAGAAAAGCGTTCTTCTCTTGCAAGTCTCACTTTATCGTAGTTAATGGGGTGTTAATATGGACATAATCTTAGAAGCAATGGCCTTGCCTGTAAGCAATTTTTTAGGAATGTTATTATATGCTGTTATTTTTATGTTGTTAGCAGGGTTAATTGTTAGTTTGGTGTTGAAGCTTATACCTAATCGTTTACCATATGAAGTGAAAAGTGTCATTGTCTTTATCGCTATTATGATTAGTTTATTTATTTGTTGGCAAATAATTATTAAACCAGGATTGAATCTAATGAACTAAAGATAGATTCACGGAAAAAGGGACTGGGACAAAAGAATAATTAGATAGGAAAAATCCGAACATTGAAACATGCTCAAACATCGCTTCGGCAAAACACTTCGCTTTCCGCGGGCACGGCTTCAGCTAACTGTGTGAAGAAAAGCACTTCACACAGTGGATCTTCAGCTCGCGCTATTCCCGCAGGAGTCTACGTATTTGCCTACGCTTAGCATAGAATTGTTCGGATTTTCATTCTTCCTATTTAATTATATCCCAGCCTGTTTATTTAAGCTTAACGTTAGTGGAGGATAACGAGCGCTAACTTCCAGCTTACCGTTTCACTTTATAATGAAGCAGCTTTTCTTGTTTCTGTAGCAGTTGCATTTACTGCCGCTTCTTCCGGTTCATCTAAGAAGAACATACAGCAGAAGCAAATCACTGCTGAGGCCCCGATTAAAATAAAGAATAAGCTTGGGTTTACCATCGTTAGGATAGTAAGGAATATAACGGAACCAATATTTCCGTATGCACCAACCATGCCGGAAATTTGTCCAGTTACTGGTTTCTTGATTAATGGTACCATCGCATATACGGCACCTTCACCTGCTTGAACAAAGAAAGAGCAACACATCGTGACGATCACTGCGACCCAAACTGGCCATGCAGAACCGATTAATGCCATCCCTATGTAACCTACCGCAAGTCCTGCAATGAAAATCATTAATGTCTTTTTACGTCCGAATTTATCACTAAACCAACCTCCACTAGGGCGTGACATGAGATTCATAAAAGCAAAGCTACCTGCGATAAGTCCGGCTTGTGCTACGCCAAGTGAAAATGTTTCCTCGAAGAACTGTGGGAGCATCGAAACAACTGCTAATTCAGAACCAAACGTACAAAAGTAAGCAAAATTCAAAATAGCTACTTGCTTGAATTTATATTTATCTTGTTCTGGAACCCCTTTTTTCAAGTGGTCTTTATTAACATTCCATATTTTTAGAAGGTTATAAACTAATAAACCGAGCAAGGTAACAACAATCAGGGCAAGCACATAAGAACTAATAAAATGTAAATTCCACAAACGATAACTTTGGAAAATGAGAATGCCGAATACAGGAAGGCTCATTAGCATTAATCCAATTAAATCACGGTAGCTTGTAACCTCAAGCGCACCACTTTTCTTTGGTTTTTTATAGCTAACACCATCAGGCGTATCTTTGACTAAACGTAAAAATAAAAATCCGTAAACTAAACTGATAAGCCCTGTGATTGCAACGGCATAGCGCCAGCCGTTCTCACCACCAAAAAGCAGGGCTAAGGCAGGGAGTGTCATAGAAGCTACTGCAGAACCGAAGTTACCCCAGCCGCCGTAAACCCCTTCGGCAAATCCAACATTTTTCTCAGAAAACCATTCCGATACTAATCGAATACCAATGACAAACCCAGCACCGATAAGAGCTAAGAAAATCCGTGAAATCATCAGTTGTGTAAAGGAGCTCGATAATGCAAAAGTGAAACATGGAATACTAAGGATAATTAATAAAGTCGAATACACTTTTCGTGGACCAAGTTTGTCAACAAGCATTCCGATTAGTACTCGAGCAGGAATAGTTAACGTGACGTTAGCAACAGCAAGTAAGGCAACTTCATCATTGGATAAACCGAATTGACTTTTTAAGGTGGTCATGAAAGGAGCCATATTAAACCAAACAACAAAGGTGATGAAAAATGCTAAGGTAGTAAATCCTAATGTTCTAATATTTCCTTGATAACCAGAACTCATGTAAAATAACCTCCTAATGAAAATAGCAATCTTAATATGAATAAAGTCAATGACTGACGATTAATTGGCTGGGCTAAGGCGAACAACACTCATTTTGAAGCCAGGCATTCGGCAATAAGGATCCAACTCATCTGAAACTAACTGATTGACGTTTTGTTTTTCTGTCCAATGGAATGGAACGAATACGGTATCTTTCCGAATAGCTTTAGATATTCTTGATCGAACGATAATCCATCCTTTAGCAGAAGTAACACGGACAAGAGAGTCTGCTTCAATGCCATATTTTTCTGCAGTGTGTGGATGTATTTCTAAAAATGCTTCAATATCTCTAGCAGCAAGTGATGGACTCTTTCTTGTTTGTTCTCCAGTTAAATAATGACTCATCACTCGACCTGTTGTTAAATAGAGCGGATATTCCTTAGATAGTCTTGGTTTGTTTTTAATACTTTGATAAGGAACAACGGCCATTTGAGCTTTTCCGTTTTTGTGAGCAAAGTTCTTTTCAAATAGTCTAGCTGTCCCGGTACTGTCAGGTGAAGGGCAGGGCCAAAGAACGCCTTGTTCTTGACGTAACTTTTCATATGTAATGCCAGAGTAATCTGCTTTTCCACCTTTGGTTGCGATCCGTAGTTCTTCAAATATTTCTTCTGCATGGGAAAAGTCAAAATAATCTCCTTTACCAAGCTGATGGGCAATGTCACAAAGAATTTCCCAGTCATGTTTAGCTTCTCCTTGAATTGGATAGCTAGCTTCTCTTAACATGACCCGTCCTTCGACATTGGTTACCGTTCCTTCATCTTCTAAATAAGAAGTTGCAGGTAAGACGAGATCAGCTAGTTTGGCGGTTTCTGATAAAAACAAATCGGAAACGACAAGGAATCTTAATTGCTTCAGTGCTTTTTTGATTAAATTAGCATTTGGATTAGAAACAATTGGATTAGAGCAAACAACAAACATGCTTGTGATTTCACCGGCAATCACTTTTTCGAACATTTCATATGCAGAAACCCCTTTGCCCGGGAGCTGTTGTTCCTCTATGCCCCAAACGTTTGCAATGTATTGCCGATCAGCTACATTTTCAATCGAGCGATAACCTGGAAGTTGGTCTGCCTTTTGGCCATGTTCTCTTGCTCCCTGTCCGTTCCCTTGACCAGTAATCGCTCCATACCCAGAAGCTTCTTTGCCAATTTTTCCTGTTGCAAGCAAAAGGTTTAAAAAGCTACGAACGGTTTCGGTACCATTAATTTGTTGTTCAATACCGCGAGCAGTAAAGATCATTCCTGAAGGCTCACGACTAAAAACGAGTGCAGTTTGGTATAAGGAATCTAGTGATACGCCAGTCGTTTTCACCACATCATCTAGATTAATTGTCTCTATATATTTTTTTACTTCAGTAAAATCTTCTGTACGTTCTGCAATAAAATCGTGATCAATTAAATCAAGATCAATTAAAATTTTTAAAATACCGTTAGCGATAGCAATATCTGATCCAGGAATATTTTTGATATGCAGATCGGCTAATTCAGTTGTCCGTGTTTCGCGTGGGTCAATCGCAATAATGTAAGCACCATTTTCCTTCGCCTTTTCGAAATAAGGCATAATCGTTGGTTGACATTCTGCGATATTAGTACCTGCTAAAATAATGCACCGTGTATCAGGTATTTCTTGCAGTGTGTTGGTAAAGCCACGGTCAATTCCAAATGTTAAGTTTGCAGCTGTTGCGGCTGATGCCATACAAAGTCTGCCGTTGTAATCAATGTGCTTTGTTTCAAGTGCTACGCGAGCAAATTTTCCTAATAAATAAGCCTCTTCATTTGTAATGGAGGCACTCCCATAAACAGATAACGCGTCCTTTCCATCTTCTCTTTGAATGTTGACAAATTGTTCGGTGATCAATTGATAAGCTTCTTCCCAGCTAATTGGTTCAAATTCATCGCCAATTCGACGCATTGGTTGCTTTAATCGATCTTGGTGTAACGCGTGCTGGTGGGCATTCATTCCTTTCACACATAATCTTCCTTGAGAAGTAGGGTTATCTTTACCGATTGTTTTTTGTTTCTTTCTGGAGACGATACGTTGCTCGATTAGCTGCATTTTACATTGCATACTACAATACGGGCATTGTGTGTCATATATATTTTCTGATTCGACTTTTTGTTGTTTATCGCGAAAATATTTGAGCATTAATTCAGTCATAATTTCCTTCCTTTCCTTTGTAGGCGTAACGCTTATTGTGGTTGATGAGCGAATGAATGTTTTCGTTTCTGTTGATCTTGATATAAATCTTCTCTCAACATTTGCTGTAGCTCATCATCAAATAATACTTCGCGAATATGGACTATTCCGCTTCGTTCCATCCACTGTGTGATCTTTTCTGTAAAGTTTGCTGTACGACGATAGTATTGTAGAAAAGCAAGAACGAGCTGTACGATATCTTCTTCTTTATCCGTCTTACATAGAATTCGTCGATTTGAAACCAGCTCCCAACCACCGTTTGTTTGTAAAAGAGCTAAATCAAATAAGTGCTCAGATAAATCTTGCTTACTACAGAAGGCTTTGATTATCATTGTGGCTGGAAAGTTAATGAATTCTGTCCGTGATTCAATTTTTTCTACTAAGCTAAGAAGTTTTTCTTGGTCTCTTCTAAGAGTAGATTCTGGTATTTGTATACTTCTAAGTGAATGAGGCTGGAAGCTATGCAATGTCATATTGAGTGCATTACAGAGAGAACGTACATCTTGTTTTTTAATACCAGTAATTTTAATCCGTTGATCAGTAGACAAGGTTATCGCTGCAATATCATAATCTATTAACCCATCACTAATCCGTTTCAATTGGTCTATGGGTACTTTTCCGCTATATAGTTGCGGAACAATGGTGTAAGTCCCATCCTCTTCTTTGTAACCATTTGTCTTAGGGTCTACGTATAGAAAATCTGTGTTTCTATGACGTTCAGGATAAAACATTTCTAAATAATAATGGAGAGCGGGCTGACAAGTGGCACATCCTGAAGTAGTCTGCCAATTTAAGTGATCAAAAATCAGGTCAAATGATGTTAATTGTTGCTTTTGGATAGCATCTACTACTTCATCTTCGGTCATCACCGTACAAGTACAAAAACGATGGTCTTTAACCGTTTCATGGAAATAATCGCTTTGCATATAAGTTAATAGCTCTTGCACAACTGGCTTGCAACCACCACAAGAACTGGAAGCTTTCGTATCTTGTTTTATCTCATTAACAGAGCGTAAGTTATTCGTTAGGACGCGCTCAATAATAGCTCCTTTCGATACACTATTACATGTACAAATATGCTCGCTCTTAGGTAACTTTGCCGCGTATGATTCTTCTATTTTTACAGGTTGAAGTAAGGTTGATTTCTTTTGGTCTGGGATAAATTTTTGCTTTTGGATAATATCTAATAGCTTTCCGCTTAATGAAGTATCACCGTATAATACCGCGCCAACAGCTTTATCTTCTTCAAATAATACTTTTTTGTATGTTTTACCGATTTCATCGTAAGTGTAAATCGATTTTGTGTCGGACGTTTCATTCATTTTTCCAACGGAGAAAAGCTGAACACCAGATATTTTTAATTGTGTATATAATGTTGAACCATTATAGCTAGCTGTGTTGTTGGTCAGTTTCTTCGCTAACACTTCTGCTTGCTCGTATAGTGGCTTAACAAGTCCATACACTGTTCCTCGGTGTTCCACACATTCGCCGACTGCATATATATTAGCGATATTTGTTTCGAGGTAGTCGTTTACCAGAATTCCTCTGTTAATTTGCAGGCCAGCTGACTGAGCTAACTTAACATTAGGTCTAATTCCAACTGCCATAATGACAAGATCTGTATCAATTATGGAACCATCTTTAAAGCGCAAGCCTTTTACAGAAGCATCTCCTAAAATTTCTGCTGACTCTTTTTTTAGATGAAACGTCATTCCTTGTTGCTCGAGTGTCTGTTGCAATAATTTTGCAGCGGTAGTATCTAATTGATTGTTTAATAGTTTGTCAGCGAGATGAACAACATGAACATTCATATTTAATTGCAACAAGCCTCTAGCGGCTTCAAGTCCAAGTAATCCGCCACCGATTACGGTTGCTGTGCTATGTTTTTTGGCCGCGTTAAACATAGCTTTACAATCATCTATCGTTCTAAATGCCATCACTCCATCTTTATCATTACCAGGGAGTGGTAATATAAACGGGTTAGAGCCTGTTGCGATAATCAGCTTGTCATAGGATGTTTGCCGCTCCTTATCAGTGGTGATGACTTGTTGGCTACTATCTATCTGTACAACTGTTTCATTCGGATATAGGGTAATGTTGTTTTCTTCATACCAATGCCAATCATTTAACATAATGTCAGCGAATGTTGCTTCTCCTTGTAAAACGGAAGATAACATAATTCGACTATAATTGGTGTACGGCTCTGAACCAAAAATGGTTATATCATATAAATCACTGTTTTCTTTTAATAGAAACTCGATTGTTCTTAAGCCAGCCATGCCGTTGCCGATCATAACGAGATGCTGTTTCTTCATTACTAGTCCCCCTAAATATCATTCATTGGCTGTGTCCATTGCAGAATAGCATGAGTAAAAATGGATTTCCTTTTGTCTGTTAGAAAATATCACGATATATTTTTCGAAAGAATCTGAATATTCATAAAAATGATGTGAGAAAAGTTAACAACAGAATAGAAACTAGTTTGACAAACATGTAAGCTGAATACATCATTAATTTCCAAACATAAAATTGGGGGATTCAAAATGCAGAAGAAAAAGCTTGTTCTCATAGGAAACGGTATGGCAGGTATTAGAGCGATTGAGGAAATTTTGAAATTGTTACCTGATCAATTTGATATTACTGTATTTGGGAAGGAGCCATACCCAAATTATAATCGGATTCAATTATCGAAAGTGTTGCAAGGTGATACAGAGATAAAGGATATTACGTTGAATGAGTGGCAATGGTATGAAGACAATGACATTCTACTTTATCCAGGTGAGACTGTAACGAAGATTGATAAAGAGAATCAAGTTGTATATACCGATAAGGGAAAAGAAACGCCTTACGACCATTTAATCATTGCGACAGGATCCAATCCTTTTATGTTACCTCTTCCAGGTGCTGATAAAGAAGGAGTTACTGCATTCCGTGATATTGAAGACTGTGAGAAAATGATCGATGCATCAAAAAATTACAAGCGAGCAGCTGTAATTGGCGGTGGATTACTAGGTTTAGAGGCTGCTAGAGGTTTATTAAATTTAGGGATGGAAGTAGATGTTATTCATATTTCCGACTATTTAATGGAACGTCAGTTGGATCGTCCAGCAGGTGAATTATTACAAAAAGAATTGGAAGCCCAAGGGATGAATTTTTATTTAGAAAGACATACGACAGAAATTACTGGTGAAAAACGTGTTACAGGCCTGAAATTCAAAGATGGAGGTTCTATTCCTGCTGATTTAGTTGTAATGGCAGTAGGGATTAGACCAAATGTTGCTTTAGCACAAGCAACGGGAGTGGAAGTAAATCGTGGGATTGTCGTTAACGATCATATGGAAACAAATATCCCTAACATATATGCAGTGGGAGAATGTGCAGAACACAATGGCATGGTTTATGGATTGGTAGCACCATTATATGAACAAGCGCAAGCATTAGCGAAGCATATTTGTGGTATGAACCATCAAGGGTATAAAGGTTCTGTATTATCTACTCAATTGAAAGTTTCCGGTGTAGATGTATTCTCATCTGGGTTAATTAACGAAACAGCAGAAACAAAAGCGATCAAATTATTTGATGAATGGCAAAATACGTATAAAAAGATTATTGTGCAAGATGACAAATTAGCTGGTGCTGTATTATTTGGAAATACAAAAGAAGGAACAAAGCTCAAAAGCCTAATTACAAAAGGAGCAAGTGTTGAGGATTATTTAGAAAGTCAACAAGCAGCTTTAGACGATGAAAGTATTGTTGCATCGATGACAGATGATGAGATTATTTGTGGATGTAATGGTATTTCCAAAGGTGAGATTGTCCATGCAATTAAAACGGATGGATTAAGTACTTTAGAAGAGGTAAAAGGAGCGACGAATGCTTCTCGCTCATGCGGAACATGTAGAAACCTAGTAACGGATTTATTATCCGAAACATTAGGGGATGAATATGAAGTAAATACAAAAGAAACCATTTGTAATTGTACAGATTTTAGTCGAGATGAAGTAGTCGCAGAAATGAAAGAAAAAGGATTGACAACAAGTAAAGAAGTCATGAATGTTTTAGAGTGGAAAACAGAGGAAGGTTGTCCGAAGTGTCGACCAGCAATTAATTATTACTTAGGAATGGTTAATCCGCAAGAACATGAAGACGAACGTGAATCTCGTCTTGTCAATGAACGATTACATGCTAATGTACAAAAAGATGGTACGTATTCCGTTGTACCAAGAATGTATGGTGGTGTAACAAATGCAGAAGACTTACGTACGATTGCGGATGTAGCAGATAAATATGAAGTAGGGATGATTAAGCTAACTGGTGGTCAACGAATTGACTTGTTAGGTGTGAAGAAAGAAGATTTACCGAATGTCTGGAAGGAGTTGGGTATGCCTTCAGGATATGCATACGGAAAATCAGTACGTACCGTTAAAACATGTGTCGGTGCAGAGTTTTGTCGATTTGGTACACAGGATTCTACAGGGATGGGAATTCAATTAGAGAAAAAATTTGAAGGCTTAAACACACCACATAAAGTGAAGATGGGTGTATCTGCTTGTCCACGTAATTGTGCGGAAGGTGGAATTAAAGATGTTGGGGTTGTTGGGTTAGATGGTATTTGGGAAGTATATGTTGGTGGTAATGGTGGTACAGAATTACGTAAAGCAGATTTATTAGTGAAAGTAAAAACAAAAGAAGAAGTATTAGAGTATACGGCAGCCTTTTTACAATATTATCGTGAGAATGCCGCTTATTTAGAAAGAACATCACATTATGTAGAACGTGTCGGTATTGAGCATATTAAAGAGGTTGTGAATGATGAACAATTGCGCAAAGAGTTAAATGAGCGTATGGATGAAGCACTTGGTGTGTACAAAGAACCTTGGAACGAAGTGCTTGAAAGCGGAACGACGTTAAAAGACTTATATGAAAAAGTAACAGCAAAATAATGGATGGGGGCATTGAAATGGAACAGACAGTGCGTAAAGTATTAATCGGCAATTATCAAGATTTACCGGAAAGTTTGGGGAAAGCGGTGGAAGTAGACGATAAAGAGCTTGCTGTGTTCCGGTTATCGAATGGGAATGTTAAAGTGATTGAAAACAAATGTCCCCATAGAGGTGGAAAGCTTTCAGAAGGAATGGTAAGTGGTGAACATGTTTTTTGCCCACTACATGATTGGAAAATCAACTTAACAGATGGTCTTGTGCAAGCACCTGATGAAGGCTGTGTCAAAACTTATAAAACTAGTATTGAAGACAATCAAGTATATGTAGAAATTCCAGAAAGATAACGAAGTTAGCAGGAGCCATGTACATATACATGGCTTTTGTTGTAACTTTTTCACTTCATAAAATCAATAGAATCATATAATTGGAGGGGAATCGAATGGGGAAGGTTTATTTGATTGGGGCGGGTCCTGGTGATCCGGATTTAATTACGGTGAAAGGATTGAAATTAATCAGGCAAGCAGACGTTATTTTATATGATCGCCTTGTAAATAAGCAATTACTAAAGGAAGCAAAACGAGGGGCAGAGCTCATTTATTGTGGAAAGTTACCGAAGATGCATATGATGGATCAAGCAACGATTAATCATATGCTTATTAAATATGGAAAAAGAAAACAAATTGTAGTACGCTTAAAGGGAGGAGACCCATTCGTGTTTGGTCGAGGTGCAGAAGAAACCGAAGCATTACTGGAGAACGGTTTAGAATATGAAGTTGTACCAGGAATTACTTCAGGTATTGCGGCACCTGCTAATGCAGACATTCCGATTACACATCGTGAACTAGGTCGGTCATTTGCCGTTGTGACAGGACATTGCAAAAACGGTGAACCAACCGATATCGAATGGCATTACTTAGCGAAATCAGTAGATACATTGGCTATCTATATGGGAATGCGCCATCTACCTTTTATAACCGAACAATTAATCAGCTGTGGTAAATCTGCTGATACACCAATTGCGATTATTCAAGAGGGAACAACCATTAACCAAAAAGTTGTCACAGGTACATTGCGATCGATTTTGCCAATGGTTGAACAGCATCAAGTGAAAAATCCTGCGGTGATTATTGTTGGTGAGGTAGTAAAAGTTGGCGAAAAGCTACAATTTCTAAAAGAGAGATTACAAGAACAACAGACTATTGCTTTTTAGGGGTGAGTAACAATGGAAGCTGTTATTTATATTTGTCACGGAAGTAGACTAGATGAAGCGAAAAAAGAATCATATGCATTAATCGACCTAGTCAAAAAAGAGGTTCCAGTAGCAATACAGGAAACGTGTTTTTTAGAGTTACAAGAGCCAGATTTACATGCAACAGTTCAACAAGTAATCAAGAAAGGGGCTACAAAGATTTATGTAATGCCGATTTTATTACTAACTGCTGGTCATGCGAAAAAAGACATTCCAACTATGATTAAAAAAGAAGAAAACAACTACCCAGATGTCGAATTTGTATATGGTCGTGCAATCGAAGTGGATGAACGTATGATAGGTGTTTTAGTTGAACGAGTTAATCAGGCAACAAATGACATAGAAGAGATGGAGATATTATTAGTTGGGCGAGGTAGTAGCGACTTATCTGCTGTTCATGATACAGAAGAACTTGCTACGCTATTACGAAGACATTTCCCAGGAAATGCTATTGAAAAATGCTTTTTAGCCGCAAGTGAACCAAAGTTTGAGCCTTTATTACAAGCTAAGGTAGCCCAAGGGAAGTCTCTACTTGTTTTACCGTATTTACTTTTCACCGGTTTATTGGATAAAGGGATTAAGGAATTTATTCAATCATTAGCTTTACAGACAGGACAGCAGGTTTTGTTGGCTGATTATTTAGGACATCATCACCATGTTGTCGATATATTGGCAGATAGAGTGAAAGAAGCTAGAGAGGGAGCGAGTCAGCATGCAACAATGGTTGAAGGAAGTAGCTAGAGGGAAAAAAGGTGCAAAAGATTTAGATTATGAACAAACAACCCAAGTTGCGGAAAGCATCTTGACTGGTGAAGCAACAACGGCACAAATCGCAGCATATTTAGTTGCGGAACGAATCAAAACAGAAACACCAGAAGAATTATTAGCCTTTATTCATACATTGCAACGACATAGTGATAGATTAAGTGTAGCAGAAGAAGTACAGGCGAAAACAATTGATTTTGCTGGACCATATAATGGACGAAATTCTTTTGCTGCAACAATTCCTGTTTCACTTTTACTAGCTGAACATGAGGTGCCAGCCTTTCTTTCTGCGAGTGATACCTTACCACCGAAGTATGGAACATCTTTAAAAGAAATCTTCGTTGAGTTAGGTATTAACGCTGGTAAAGATGTAGCAGATACAGAAGGTAAATTGCTAACTAATCATTTTGCTTTTGTCGATACAGAAAAATATAGTCCTAAGCTTGGCGGGTTGCGTGAAATTCGAAAAGAGATCGGAGTTCGTACATTATTTAATACAGTGGAAAAGCTAGTAAATATAGCGAAAGCGAAAAATGTGATGTTAGGCGCATTTCATCGTACAGCGATTAATAAATTAGAGGGTGTTTTTCAAAAGCTTGATTACGAGCATGTCTATATTGTCCAAGGATTAGAAGGTTCGGAAGATGTTCCAGTACACCGAAATAGTTTTGTATTTGATTGGACACCAGAAGGATTAGAATCATTTATCGTCAAACCAGCTGAGTATGGATTATCCTATAAAGAGTTTGATAAATCAGTGAAATTGTCGGCTAAACAACAAGCAACAATCATTGAATCGATTTTTACTGGAGAAGGAAAAGAAGCATGTCCGTACTATTATAATCAAACATTATTAAATGCAGGCTTGCGTTATTATTTATTCAAGATAACAGACTCCATTGAAGAAGGAATTGAACTTGCAAAAGAGCAAATAAGATCTGAACGTGCTTTAAACAAATTACATAGCATGCAGGAGGGCAAATGTGAAGGGTAAAATACTTCACATTTGCCTTTTTTGTTACGAGCACTAGTTTTTACTTAAGTTGTTCAAGCCACTTTTGTTGTTCGGTGTGAGCATAAATCGGAGACTCCACAAGTTCTTGTAATAGCTGTTTCCGTTCTATGTTAGTTAGTTTCGATTGTTTGATCAGTTGACGCGCCTCAAATAAAAAATCTATGTATTTATCATATTGGTCAGGTATTGCTTGTTCAATCGAATCTTTTATTTTTTTTGCCAAAATAGGGCTAGCTCCTCCAGTAGAAATTGCTATTTTCAATCTACCCTTTTCGATAGTAGTAGGGAAATGAATATTCCCTGCATCTGCCTGGTGACTCGCATTTACCCATGCTGATGCTGGCGCATTTTCTGTTATATATCTATTTGTTGTAGGGTCATTTGTCGCAATGACGATGAAATCTGCATGTTGTAAATGTTGTTTTTGACAGGTTTCTTTGACCCAGGAAATATGATGGGATTGAATCATTTGCTCAAGTGATTCTGTCAGTGTTGGGCTAACAATCGATATATGCTCACGAAAAGGTAAAAGTCTTTTGATACGTCTCTCGGCGATGTTCCCTCCACCTATAATCACTATTTTTTTATCCTTTAAATCAATAAAGAATGGTAAAAAGTTTGTCATAACTGAACACCTCTATAATCCTTCTATTTCTATCAGTCTACAAGTAGCTTGTAGTTCAAGCAATAGAATAACTTGAAAAAATTGCATAAAAATGTATAATAACTGTATTATACATAGTAGTACAGATGGTTCGATGGGAAGGAGAAAGTAAATATGTTAGATTTTCCGCTTTTTTTAATTATAGGGGTGATTCTTTTAATTAGCTGTTTCGTGAGGGATATTTTCAAAAAAATCCTATGTTGACTATAAAAAGTCTGATCAAATATAGCTTTATCATTTATGTAATTGGAGTTATGCATTTGTCATTAGATGGGATTAGCATCCCACCAAAAGTTACCTGGATTAAATACCAGTTAATCCCGTTCCATTTTGTATATGATTGGTATATAGAGGCTGCTAGTGGAAGTTGGTTCTTACTTAATTCGATTAAATTAACTTTTTATAATTATTTATTACTGTTACCACAAGGTTTCTATTTAGGGTTGCTTTTTCATGTGAAGAGTAAACGAAAAGCATTGATGCTGGTGTTTTGTACGACGCTTTGCATTGAAACTTCGCAGTTGTTATTAAATATCACAGGCTTCGGTTATCGTACATTTAACGTGAATGATTTAATGGTAAATACATTAGGAGGGATAACTGGTTATGGGGGATGGCTCTTGTTTAAAAAAATTAGAGCAGGAAGTGCAGATTAACGATATACAATCACTAGATTAATACATAACGGTTTGAATAAATACTCATAATAAATGGATGACAGCAAATTATAAGGAGAAATACTAATTGAAATGTTTAGTAGATGCACAACAGATTAGTAAAAAATATAATAATAGAGTAATTGTGAAACCTAGTGATTTTCAAGTAAATGAAGGGTCAATTACTGTTATTGAAGGGAAGAGTGGTTCAGGAAAGTCAACATTTCTTGGTATGTTAGCTGGATTAGAAAAACCTACAAAAGGAAGGCTTTATTATCAAGGAAAGTCTTTTTATCAATTATCTGATGAAGAACAATCAGATATTAGAGGAAGTGCTTTTGGTTTTGTTTTTCAGTCTTTTCAATTGATTCCTGAATTAACAGTTAGAGAGAATATAGAGTTACCATTGAATTTCTCTAAGGAAGATACTATATGGACAGCAGATAATGTAGCAAAAGAGTTAGGAATTGATTCGAAATTAGAATATTTGCCGGGGCGTTTATCTGGTGGTGAACAGCAAAGAGTAGCAATAGCTAGAGCATTAATTACTGCTCCGAAAATAATTTTTGCCGATGAACCAACAGGGAACTTAGATAGTAAAACAACGAAACAAGTTGTGGAACTATTTACACAACTAAATAAAAAACATGGTATAGCATTTGTGATTGTGACTCATGAAAAAGGCTTAATAAAAGAGACACAAGACCTTTATATGATGGAAAATGGCGTTATTACAGGTGAAAACCATGTTTAAACTAAGTGTGAAATGGTTGCTTCATCGTAAAAAATGGTTATCCATTCTTGTATTATCGTTAGCATTTATTATTGCTTCGATAACTTCTATTTTAACTGCTTCTGAAGCAATTAAAGAGAGTTTAAAAGACAAAGCTTATCGCAATTATGGTGAACATGCAGGCATTTTAATCGCTGTTAATGAATCGAAAGAATCGCTAAAGAGAAAGGTAGATGGAGTTGGTCAATATCAAATTACCGACCAACTGGAAATAGAACCGCATGTAGCCACAGTTGGCTGGGTCGATGAAGAATTTATTGATATAGGTCATCTTAAGCTAGATGAGGGGGAATTTCCAAAAAATCAAAATGAACTAGCTATCGAATCAGTCTACCTTGATTTTATTGATGATACATGGCATGTCGGAGAAAAGAGAGTTCTTTCATTTGCTAATGGGCTTAAAGAAGTTAAATTAGTAGGTATTGTTCATAATTATTCAGCTAAATGGACTCCTCCTGACGATGTGGAAATTGGTGTAGATGATTTCCCTAATATATTTATTGCCAAAAAAGATAATGTAACGGAACATCCTAGTAACTTTATCTATTCAATAGAAGGAAATCATCAAGATATCGAGCAAAAAGTGTATGATATAAATGCACACTATCATAATAAAAGTTCCATTAATGAAAATTTGCTTCTCAAAGGATTAAGAGATTATACCTATGTGACAAATACTGCTTTTGTATTTCAACTATTATTGTTAATATCGTCATTGTTTCCTATCATTCTCGTTTTTAGGAGTTTTAATGTAAAGCACTTAAAGAAACTGGCAATATTAAAATCTGTAGGTGCAAAAAATATCAATCTTCATGCAATGAATATATACCAAACTGTATGTATATTTTTAGCGGGAGTTGTATTTGCAGTACCTTTACATATCTTATTTCATCATATGATTATTGGAAATACTTTTCATCAAAGTATTTTTAAACCTGTCTATTTAACATTTGTCTTGTGTTGGGTAATTGTTTTGCTCGCAATGGTATTATTTGTAGCATATAAAAATGTGGAGAAGGTCAAACAATTTTCAATATGGGAAATGATAAAGGAGCAAGAATCCATTAACACTAACATGTTGAGAGTTAATTTAGTGAATAACTCCTTTACCGATCGTCTGTTACAAATTGTAAAAAAACGATCGTTTACAATTTGTATGTTAGTGTTTGTTCAATTAATCGTAATAGTTGCCATTTGGGGTGAAAAGGAATCTGCTGGTATTTGGGAAGAAGAAGGTGGTTATTATATTAATTCTACTTCGTTATATTCTTATAACTTAGAAGAAGGGTTACCAGTCTTAAATAATAACGTTCCTGTTTTTCCAGTAGATAATATTGATTATTTGGAGGGAATGAGCGGAGTTAACTTTGTTGAAAAAGGCCCATTTATGGTTGATGTGATTCCTTTACTTTCCCCAAATGCCATAACACCCGATTTACAGAGATGGGCTAATGAATATCAAGAAGATGAACAATATGGGATGTATAAAGGCAATACAATTATCCCATATGTTGCATATGAAGTTATTGATGAACAACAATTTTATGATATTTTTGGTGATGAACAAAAGTATAGCGACTTTGCTGGAAAGGTAGCATTGTTTATTCCTCAGATTGATGAACATGCAGATCATCATTTATTAACAAATGAATCAATGAAGTTTGTCCGTAAACGAACCAATGAAACAACGGAATGGGAGTTTAATATATTTCAAGTCGTTAATCAACCATTTAAAGCAGAAATCAAAGGTAAAACAGAGATTTTACATTCAGAAATAACCATTGTGTTAGATAAAGAAACAGCGTTAAAGAGTGGGATGTTTTCTGGCTATAGTAGTGTTTCTATTTATACCGATCCAGATATTAGTGATGCAAATAATCAAGCAATTGCATCGTATGTATATGATTTGACCGCTCTTTATCCGGGAAGTATTTATCACGATTTAGATGAATATATGATGGAGGATGGAAAAATAGCACATTTTCTCGGGTACTTAGGCAAATTTGTGTTCCTTATCTCAGTATTTTTAACGATGTGGACAATTATAGTAATGTTATTTAGTGAATACCAATTGCAAAGGAAAAGATGGGGGATGTTGTTATCGCTTGGGATGAGGAAAAAACAAGTAATCAATATTCTGTATGGAGAAATAATGATAGCAGCTTGTGTTTCTATATTCATAAGCTTCATTCTATTTAACTTTTGGATGATCTATGTTCATACGATGTATTCGTATAACTTTTATTTGATTCGTTTTCTTTTGGTGAGTGTAGCGACTATCGTTATGATCTATCTAGGTAAATTAGTGTTACAGCAGCTTGTCAAAAAACAATCAATCTTTTCTTTACTTAGAGAAGACGATTGAAAAAAAATGAGTGAAAAGCGCTAGAGCAGTGAAATTTGCTTTAGCGCTTTTTATATACATTTTCTACAAATAGACCTTGCTTTTTCTAAAATAAGTAATATAATATAACTGTACTAATTATGTTAATACAGTTAATACACTGGAAAGGGAGTGTGTTATGTTCGAATTAGATTTGCGAAGTCGAAAGCCAATTTATGAGCAGTTAGTCGAACGGTTGAAGCAATTAATCATCAATAATGTTTTAGAAAAAGATGAAAAATTACCATCAGTACGAACATTAGCAAGCCAGCTTTCGATTAATCCTAATACGATTCAAAAAGCCTATCGAGAGTTAGAGGCGCAAGGGTATATATATTCAGTAAAAGGAAAGGGAAGCTTCGTGAGTAATAGTTTAATGACCGATAATGCAGCGGAAATAAAGAAAGTAAAAGAACAACTGAAAAAGCAGGTAGCTGAAGCGCTTTTTTTAGGAGTAACATCAGAAGAACTTATACAATTAATCCAGGACGTGGAAAAATCTAGTGTAGGGGAGGGATGAAGATGATTCAAGTGCAAGACGTCGTTAAGAAAATAGAGAAAGAAAATATATTGGATCATGTACATTTGCAAATTAAGAAGGGCTCTATTTATGGCTTACTCGGTTCAAATGGTGCTGGAAAAACAACCTTATTAAAGACTATCACAGGAATTATTAAGCAAAATAGTGGAGAAGTCACAATCGAAGAGCAAGGTGTGTTTGAAAATCCATCAATAAAAGAACGAGTCGTATTTATTCCGGACGCACTTTTCTTTTTTGCTCATTATTCGGTAAAACAAATGGCTCAATTCTATCAAAATATGTATCCTCGTTGGAATCAAGAACGTTTTGAACGAATTCATCAATTATTAGATTTAGATATTAATCGTAAAATTAATCGTTTTTCAAAAGGAATGCAGCGTCAAGTAGCTTTTTGGCTTGCGTTATGTGCGATGCCGGATTATCTCGCTCTTGACGAACCATTTGATGGCTTGGATGCCGTTATTCGCCAAAAGATAAAATCTTGGATTATTCAAGATGTTGCAGAGCGTGACATGACCGTGCTTGTTTCTTCTCATAACTTAAAAGAAGTAGAAGACCTGTGTGATGCTGTCGGAATTTTACATAAAGGTTCGTTAATCGTTGAGAAAGATTTAGATGATCTTAAATCAGATATACATAAAGTCCAGCTTGCTTTTAAAGAAGAAGTGACAGATGCAGTCTTTGATGGCCTGGATATTGTCCATCAAGAAAAGCGTGGCAGTGTATATATGTGTATCGTTCGGGGCGATTATGAACAAATAGAAGATGCCATTATACCACATCATCCAGTTGTGTTTGATATGTTGCCCTTAACACTGGAGGAAATCTTTATTTACGAAATGGAGGGTGTGAACTATGCCATCGACAACATCTTACTTTAAGCAAGAAATATGGAAACAATCATTTCGTTCTTTTGGCTGGATTGGAATAGCCTATTTTTTGGCTTTAGTTTTTCTTCTGCCGTTAAGAATGTTAATGATTTATACAAGTGTAAATTCGTCTAATGAGGTATATTATTATTCCCCGGAGAATCTATTTGAGTTTCAACCATTGCAACTTGTGTTACTAGTAGCTGTGCCAATAATTGCTGCAATGTTTGCATGTCGCTATCTACACGTTAAAGAAGTTGCAGTGTTTATGCATAGTTTGCCATTGAAAAGATCGCAATTATTTATCCAACGATTTATGATTGGTTACTCTATGTTAGTTTTACCTGTACTTATAATGAGTTTTATTTTATTAGTCATACCTTATACGATTGATTTGAGTTTTATTTATAAAAGTCAGGATATTGTTGTTTGGTTGTATAATTCCTTAATGTTAATAACATTTACTTATTCTCTCTCATTCTTAATTGGTATGATAACAGGTATTTCTATTATTCAAGCCGGATTAAGTTTGATTGCTATTTTATTTCCATATGGAATAACGATGCTTATTCAGTCAAATTTAGCGCAATTGTTAATTGGATATACAGGAGAGCGTGGAGAATTTGGTACATTTGATTTATTTTTACCATTTATCCCTTTTTTGCAAATGTTTGAAGTAGACGGTGATTTTTATTTAAATTGGCATTATTGGTTGATTTGTCTTTTCTTTATATGTTTGACTTTTGTTCTATATAAATGGAGAGATACAGAAGCAAGTCATCAATCGATTACGTTTTCCGTTTTAAAGCCCATTTTTAAGTTTGGAGTAACTTTTTGTTTTATGCTACTCGGAGGTTCATACTTTGGTTTAATCCAAAATGGAAGTATAAAATGGATGACTTTCGGTTATGTAGTGGGTGCCGTTTTTGGATATATCATAGCAGAGATTATCATTCAAAAAACATGGCGTGTATGGGGAAGCTGGAAAGGCCTTATCGCTTATTTAGCTATATCGCTTATTGTCGTTTTATCAGTAGTATTTGATTGGTATGGGTATAAGACAAATATTCCGAATATTGATGACGTAGAAGCTGTGTCATTTATTGATGATAATACTTTTTATGGTGGTTATTATGATTCAGATGGAAAAACAAAATTTAATAATATTACAGATAAGCAGACAATAAACAAGGTTATTCAGTTACATGAGCAGATTGTAGATAATTCGGAGTTTGTATATAGTGATAGTTCTATTTTTATTAATTATCATCTGAATAATGGGAAGATGATCACAAGACAATATTCTATGTATTATGAAGAAGAATTTAAGCCCTATCTTAAACCAATTATTGAATCAGAAGAGTATAAGAAATCGAGTTTGAACTGGTTGTTTGATAGCCAGGAAGAAATTAAGTCTGTTTCTGTAAATGGTTACCAATTAAGTTTAACTGTCAATGACAAGCAAGCTATAAACGAGCTTGTGCAAGCATATCAACAAGATTACTTAAATGCTAGCTATGAAGATTTGGTTCAAACCAATTACTATGATCGAAAAGAAATCGAGTTTGAAGTATATCCTCAAGAGTATTATTCCGTACCAATGTTATATCGTTTTGAAAATGTATGGGATGTAGTAGAAGAGCAAGATTTAGCAAAAGTATTTGCGATTAATCCCAAAAATGTATCTAAAGTAGCGGTGTCTAATTCTACAGAAGACATACCTAATTACTATGAACTAGAGGATCTTAGCGATGACGAAAATTGGTTAATAGTGAATGATACAAATGAAATCGAACAGTTAACAGATATGAAGATCGATCCGAAGGGTACATGGACAATCGTTTACTTTGGATTAGGAGGGGATTATGTGCTAGATGAGCACATTGTATCGGAAGAGGAGCTCCCTGCCTTTGTAACAGAATATTTTAAATAAAGATAGTAGGGGTGTGTTGGATGTTTACAAATGATATTTTTTCATCCTTAGTTACTAAATACCAATCGATGATGCATTGTACTGCACTTAAATTGGTAAAAGATCGCCAAATAGCAGAAGATATCGTCCAAGAATCATGGATAAAGGTAATGAAACAACATATAGATATAGAGTCAATTGAGAAGATGGGAGCGTGGCTACGAACGATTACGTCACGAACAGCTATTGATTTCTTACGGAAAGAAAATCGACATCATATGGGTTTATTGGAAAAACCAGAACTGATGGAGGAACATGCTCTATGCTCTTGTAGTGAGGTAGATGACCAAATCAATTGGCAATCTACTTTAGATGAGTTAGAAGAATGCGTTAATCAGAGTGAAAAATTACACGTTGTGTTCCAATTGAAATTTAAAATGGGCTTTGATGATGAACAAATTGCGAAAACGTTGGAAATAACACCATCTGCGGTGAAAACCCGTATATTCCGTACACGACAACTATTAAAGAAAAATTATCAAAGAAAAGAATCTACACTAAAACCAGGGGCGTAAAAGTTTCTGGTTTTTCTTTTGGTTAAATATGTTTATAATATAAGAAGTATTAGAAATATAATCGTATGTGTTTAAAAAGGGTGAATACTATGAGTTACTTTATATATGTTGTGTTACCGTGGGTATTTTTATGCTTATTTATTATTGGGGCTGTTTATAGCTTATGGAAAAAACTATCTTATTGGTGGGGATTTGTTAGTTGTGCGGTCGGCGTTGTCATTTATTTAATCGGAAATGAAGTAGTCGGTGGTTATAATGGAATGAGTCTTAGTTTAATTGGGGCATTGCCATTTACGATTGGTCTATTTATTCTTTTCTTTCTTTTTATTGGTAGCAAATTCCAATAAATCCTGTTATCTCTCTGCTTAAAAAATAATGTTTGAGAGAAACTATAGGTGTACCGAAATGATTGGAGGTGCATCCATTGAGAAAAAGAAGAATGTTACCGATGCTTGCTTCGATTGGAATTGGAGCATATGCTTACTATCAAATGAGAAAAAACGGGAATATATAACAAATGGAAAACTTGGCCAAACGCCAAGTTTTCTTTCGTTTTAAATGTCTGATATAATAAAATAATACTTCTTCTGATTGTTAGAGAAAATTATCTGGAAGTTAGTGTCATTCATTCCTACATTCCTACCTTCCTACCTTTTTCTTTATTGAGAATCGAAGTGGGAATTATTGACGTGTGCACGATGATAAAAAGAGTGAAAATTTTAACAGAAAGAAAGGGATTTTGCAGATGAGTAAACAATACATAGGCTACATAGGTTCTTATACAAAAAAAGAAAGTCAAGGTGTTTATCGTTTTACATTGGATACAGAAGCGAAAAAAATTACTAGTGTAGAACCTGCAGCTAAGCTAGATGGCCCTACATACTTAACTATTAGTGCTGATAATCAATATGTATATGCCGTGTCAAAAGAAGGCGATCAAGGCGGGATTACTGCTTTAAAAATCATAGATGAAAGCGGAACCTTGGAAACAATTAATAATCAAGGTACGGATGGATCTGCACCTTGTCACGTAAGTGTAGATAGTGACAATAAATTAGTTGTTGCAGCTAATTATCATACGAAGCAGGTAGAATCATTTGCGGTAAATGCAGATGGATCGATTCAAGCACCTAAATCTATTGAACATGAAGGAAATGGTCCACATGAACGTCAAGAAAAACCACATCTTCATTTTGCAGGATATACTCCAGACGAACAATATGTTATCGTAGTGGACTTAGGAAGTGACACGATCACTACTTATCGTCCAAATGGTGATGAGTTAGAAGAAGTCCATGTATTAAAGGTAAGAGCTGGAAGTGGCCCGCGTCATATTGCCTTCCATCCGAATAAACAATATGCATATGTGATGACAGAATTAAGCAATGAAGTAATTGTCTTAAAATATGATGAAGCAGCGGGAAGTTTTGAGGATGTTCAGTATATTTCTACGCTTCCGGATGACTTCACAGAAAATAGTCAAGGTAGTGCCATACATTTATCTTCAGATGGTAAATTTGTTTATGCTGGAAACCGTGGCCATAACTCGATTGCCATTTATCGTGTGAAAGACGATTTTACAGTCGAATTTGTGGAATGGACACATACAGAAGGTGATTGGCCACGTGATTTTGTTTTAGATCCAACAGAACAGTTTGTTGTAGCAGCAAATCAAGAAACCGGTACATTAGCATTATTCGAAAGAGATCAAGAGCACGGAACACTTACACTATTACAAAAAGATGTAAAAGCACCCGAAGCTGTTTGTGTGAAATTCTTACATGCATAATAAAGAAAAAATGTTGAACCACAGCTAATGAAGTGGTTCAACATTTTTTAATCAACTCATTACTTTACACATATCATTGGTTAATGCCACAGGGTCTTCAATAGGTAGACCTTCAATAAGTAGTGCTTGGTTGTATAAAATGTTTGTATATAATGTTACTTTTTCTTTATCTGATTCATGTGCACGGACTAATGTTTGGAAGATGTCATGCTTGCTATTAATTTCCAATACTTTTGATGCTTCAATATTTTGATTATCAGGCATTTGTTTTAATACTTTTTCCATTTCAATTGATACTTCACCATCAGCAGATAGACAGACAGGGTGTGTTACTAATCGAGTGGAAAGTTTCACATCTTTCACTTTATTACCTAATGCTTCCTTCATTTCTGCTAAAAGATCTTTGTGCTCTTCTTTTTGTTTTTCCGCTTCTTTCTTCGTTTCCTCATCCTCTAAGTCAAGGTCGCCACTAGAAACATTTTTGAATTCTTTGTCATCATAATTGATTAACATTCTGATTGCGAATTCATCTACTTCATCTGTGAAATAAAGTATTTCATAGCCTTTTTCTTTTACTAATTCTGTTTGTGGTAATTTCTCAATTCGATCGTGTGATTCACCAGTAGCATAGTAAATATGCTCTTGATCTTCAGGCATGCGTTCCACATACTCTTTAAGTGATACAAGTTTTTCTTCACTTGAAGAATAGAATAGCAGTAAGTCCTTCAATTTATCTTTATTAGTACCGAAATCAGCGTAAACACCATATTTTAATTGGCGTCCGAACGCTTCGAAGAATTGCACATATTTTTCTCGTTCGTTTTTCAATAAGCTTTGTAAATGGTTTTTAATTTTCTTCTCAATATTCTTCGCGATTAATTTGACTTGACGGTCTTGCTGTAAAATTTCACGGGATATATTGAGTGACAAGTCTTCTGAGTCCACAATTCCTCGTACAAAACTGAAGTGATCAGGTAATAAATCCGCACATTTTTCCATGATTAATACACCATTAGAATAAAGTTCTAAACCTTTTTCAAAGTCTTGTGAGTAATAATTGAATGGCAATTGTTCTGGCACATAAAGAATGGATTGGAACCTAACCATACCGTCGACACTAGTGTGTAAGTGGCTTAAAGGCTTATCAAATCCGAAATGTTTCTCTTGATAGAAGCTTTCATAATCTTCATCATTCAGTTCTTGTTTATTTTTACGCCAGATTGGCACCATGCTATTAAGGGTTTTATCTTCAATAATATCTTCTAACTCTTCTGGATTATCTTCTTTCGCTTTTTGTTCTACTACTTCCATTTTAATTGGGTAGCGGATAAAATCAGAATACTTTTTAATGATAGAAGTTAGACGATGCTGTTCTAGAAATTCGTCATAATTTTCTTCTTCTGCATTCTCTTTGATTTGCAGAATAATTTCCGTTCCGATATCTTGCTTGTCATAGGATTCAATGGTATAACCGTCTTCACCATTTGATTCCCATTTGAATCCACGCTCACTATGTAGTGAACGTGTATAAACCGTTACTTTGTCAGCAACCATAAAGGAAGAATAAAATCCAACACCGAATTGACCGATGATTTCTTGTCCTTCTTGCATTTCTACTTCGTTTTTAAAGGAAAGGGAACCACTTTTCGCGATCGTACCTAAGTTTTCCTCTAATTCTTCTTGCGTCATTCCAATACCAGTATCTTTAACTGTTAATGTACGCTTGTCTTTATCTGTTTCGATACGGATGTAATAATCGTCTTGATTGAATGAGATACTATCATCTGTTAAAGCTTTATAGTAAATTTTATCAATTGCATCACTTGCGTTTGAAATAAGCTCGCGCAAAAAGATTTCCTTTTGTGAATAGATGGAATGGACCATCATTTCAAGTAATCGCTTGGATTCAGCTTGAAATTGCTTTTTTTCCAATATAATCTCCTCCTATTAACTATTTTTATATGTAGATTAGCACTCTTGTTTGTTGAGTGCTAATACATAATAATTACCATATGCTCCTTCTATTGTCAAGGGTTATAGGTTTTATGTTACGATGTGATATGATATAGACAAGTGTGTCAGTGGTTCAATGGAAAAAGGGGGGAAGTGCAATTGACCTATGATTATCAAACACCACGTTACATACATGTAATGGAGGAAATTAAAGCGAAAATAAGTGAAGGAGAGTTGGAGCCTGGTATACGATTACCTTCTGAGCTTGAATTTGCTAAACAGTTAAATGTATCTCGGAACACACTACGTGAAGCACTACGAATATTAGAAGAAGAGCATATTATTATTCGGAAGCACGGAATTGGTACATTTATTAATAAGAAGCCAGTATTTTCTGGTGGTATTGAAGAATTGTTTAGTATTACAGATTTTATTAAAAGAGAAGGGAAAGAGCCTGGAACTAATTTGCTTTTTCAAGGTGTCGTTGATCCAAGAGTAGAAGATGCTGATGAGTTGAAATTAAACGCAACTGATCGTATATATCTAGTTAAGCGTGTTAGGACTGCTAATGATGAGCCACTTGTCTATTGTATTGATAAAGTGCCGGTTTCGATTATTGGTGAGGATTATCAATTCAATGAGGAGTCTATGTTAGATTCATTTCAAACGGAAAAAGGGATTACCATTAGCTACGCGAAAGCAGACATTAAAACTATTGGTTTTCATGAAGAAATCTCTGAAACATTGGCAGCTGAACCTGATGAGCCGCTACTTGTTTTAAAACAGATTCATTATGATACAAAGGATCAACCAGTACTGTATTCATTAAATTTCTTCCGTGCTAATCAAGTTAGCTTCAGCGTAATAAGAAAACGAATACTTTAGCTTAGTACGAAGGATTCAACAAATAATTGACTTGATAGATGCCACACTTATATAATGAAGGCAAATCAGGCGAGATATGATTGCTGTTGATTGTCAACATAGTTTATTAATCCGAAGGGAAGTTATAATAATGAGAATGGTCGATTTAATCGCTAAAAAACGTGATGGTAAATCATTAACGAAAAATGAAATCGATTTTATGATTGATGGTTATACAAATGATCAAATTCCAGACTACCAGATGTCAGCAATGGCAATGGCGCTTTACTTTCAAGGAATGACTACGGAAGAACGAGTAAATTTAACGATGGCGATGGTTGAATCAGGTGATCAGGTTGATTTATCTGATATCGAAGGTATTAAGGTGGATAAGCATTCAACAGGAGGAGTTGGTGATACGACAACCTTGATTCTTGCTCCATTAGTCGCCTCAGTTGGAGTACCTGTTGCCAAAATGTCAGGTAGGGGGCTCGGTCATACTGGAGGAACGATAGATAAATTAGAATCAATCGAAGGGTTCCAAGTAGAATTAACGTCTGAACAATTTAACAAGCTTGTTAATGAACAAAAAGTTGCAGTAGTAGGACAAAGTGGTAACTTAACACCAGCAGATAAGAAACTGTATAGCCTAAGAGATGTTACGGCAACAGTTAATTCTATTCCATTAATCGCAAGTTCCATTATGAGTAAAAAGATTGCTTCTGGTGCAGATGCGATTGTACTTGATGTGAAAACTGGTTCAGGTGCATTTATGAAAGAGTTAGAAGATGCGAAAGAATTAGCTCGAGCAATGGTTGATATCGGTAATGGGGCAGGACGTGAAACAATTGCCGTTATTTCGGACATGAATCAGCCGCTTGGTTTTGCGGTCGGAAATGCTCTTGAAGTCAAAGAAGCAATTGATACTTTACAAGGTAAAGGTCCAAAAGATCTGCATGAATTATGCTTAACACTAGGAAGTCAAATGGTATATTTAGCTAAGCAAGCAGCCTCCATTGAAGAGGCTAGACAAAAGCTTGAAGAAGTTATTGCATCAGGCAAAGCACTAGAGAAATTCAAAGAGTTTGTAGAATCTCAAGGTGGTGACCCGTCTATGGTTGATCAACCAAGTCAATTACCACAAGCAAAATATGTTGTTGATGTGAAAGCAAAAGAAACGGGTGTTGTTCACGAGATTATTGCAGACGAAATTGGTATCGCTGCAAGTATGCTTGGAGCAGGTCGTATGACGAAAGAATCGGAAATAGATTTAGCTGTTGGTGTCGTTTTACAGAAAAAAATCGGTGACAATGTAACAGAAGGTGATACGCTAGTAAAAGTGTACAGTAACCAAGAAGATAATAACGAAGTAGAACAAAAAATTATAGAAGCATACTCTATTGAGCAAGAAGAAGTAAATAATCAACCATTGATTTATGAAATTATTCATTAAAGAAGTAACGAGCGAAAAGAGGTTGGACATCCTACACCTAAAAAGATAAAATAAGGTGTAAAGCTAAAGTGAGACCACAACCTGTAACAGTTTTTGACTCTCGCTGATGACTTATCTGGAAGTTAGCGTCCGTTATCGTTGACTTCGTTCCTGTGTAACATTCGAACGGTGAAACGAGTATTTCGGACGTTTGCATCGTGATAAATATATGGTTAAAACAAGAAAGGAAGACTACATTTGAAACCATTTAAACGTGTATTTTTAATTGTGTTAGACTCTGTTGGTATTGGTGAAGCACCTGATGCAGAGCAATTTAATGATAAGGGTGCAGACACCTTAGGGCATATTGCTGAGCATATGAATGGACTTAATATGCCAAATATTGCGAAGTTGGGCTTAAGCAATATAAGAGAGATTAAAGGTATCGAAAAAGCAGAACAACCACAAGCTCACTATACAAAGATGCAAGAAGCATCAAATGGAAAAGATACCATGACAGGCCATTGGGAGATCATGGGTTTACACATAGAGCAACCTTTTCAAACATTTCCTGATGGATTCCCAGAAGATTTAGTGAAGCAATTAGAAGAGAAAACAGGAAGAAAAATTATTGGGAATAAGCCAGCATCTGGAACAGAAATTTTAGATGAGTTAGGCGAGGAACACATGAAGACTGGTGATTTAATTGTTTATACATCAGCAGATTCTGTTTTACAAATTGCCGCACATGAGGAAATTATTCCAATTGAGGAGCAATATCGCATTTGTGAAATTGCTCGTGACCTAACGAAAAATGATCAATACATGGTTGGACGTGTAATTGCTCGTCCATTTATTGGACAACCTGGAGCTTTTGAACGTACGTCTAATCGTCATGATTATGCATTGAAACCTTTTGGTCGGACAGTGATGAATGAATTAGCTGATGCTAGTTATGATGTAATCGCACTTGGCAAGATCTCTGATATTTATGATGGAGAAGGTGTCACAGAAACGATCAGAACGAAAGACAATGCAGATGGTATGGAGAAATTTATCCAATCAATGAATAAAGAATTCCATGGTTTGAATTTCTTAAACCTTGTAGATTTTGATGCAAAATATGGACATCGTCGTGATCCACAAGGTTATGGTGAGGCATTAGAGGCATTTGACAAGCGATTACCGGAAATGTTGGATAAATTAAGAAAAGATGACTTGTTTATTATCACAGCAGATCATGGTAATGATCCTATTCACCATGGCACAGATCATACAAGAGAATATGTACCGTTATTAGTACGTCATAACCAAATTGTTTCAGGTCAACAATTAGATCTTAGAAAGACATTTGCTGATATTGGTGCTACTATTGCAGATAATTTTGATGTAACAATACCATCACACGGTCAAAGCTTTTTAAAGGATATTAAATAAAAGGGGGACTGTTCAGATGACACAGTTAAAAGAAACAACAACATATCTACAAGGAAAAATTACAACTCAACCACAAATCGGTTTAATTCTGGGTTCGGGCTTAGGTATGCTTGCCGATGAAATTGAAAATCCAACAAAAATAAAGTATGAAGAAATCCCTGGATTCCCTGTATCTACAGTGGAAGGGCATGCGGGACAATTAGTTATTGGTACTCTTCAAGGAGTAGAAGTTATTGCGATGCAAGGGCGTTTTCACTATTATGAAGGTCATGGTTTAGACGCTGTAACTTTTCCTGTTCGTGTAATGAAAGAGTTAGGCGTAGATAAATTAATTGTTACGAATGCTGCTGGTGGAGTAGACCGTACATTAGAACCTGGTGATTTAATGCTAATCACTGATCATATTAATAACACTGGTCAAAATCCATTGATAGGTGCGAATGTAAGTGAGCATGGTGTTCGTTTCCCAGATATGTCTACTGCTTATGATCGTGAATTGCAACAAGTGGCAAAACAAGCAGCTGAAAAATTAAATCTTACGCTTAAAGAAGGAGTCTACGTGTGGAACACTGGACCAAGCTATGAAACACCTGCTGAAATTCGTATGTTAGACATAATCGGTGGAGACGCTGTAGGAATGTCAACTGTACCAGAAGTAACAGTTGCACGTCACGCAGGTATTAAATGTGTCGGTATTTCTTGTATCTCTAATATGGCTGCAGGTATTTTAGATCAGCCGCTTACACACGATGAAGTAATCGAAACAACAGAAAAAGTACGAGAATCCTTTTTACAATTTGTGAAACAACTGATTCAAGATATTGGTTAATGTGTTTTGTTACTACGATCGATGGGAGGTAAGCCTCTTATTGATTGTTGGCGAAACGAATTAGAAAGATAATATCCGTTTGCACTGTGGTAAATAATAAGGGGGAAACGAGCAATGAATGAAAAACAGTTAATAGAAGAAGCAAAAGTTGCAAGAGAAAAAGCATATGTTCCTTACTCCAAGTTTAAAGTAGGGGCGGCTTTGTTGGATGAAGATGGCAATGTTTTTCATGGTTGTAACATAGAGAATGCTGCTTATTCGATGGCCAATTGTGGAGAGAGAACTGCTTTATTTCATGCCTATGCAAATAGCTCGACAAAATTTAAAATGATGGCTGTTGTGGCAGATATGGATCGACCTGTTTCACCTTGTGGAGCATGTCGTCAAGTATTAGCAGAGTTGTGTGACCCTGACATGAAAGTGATTTTAACGAATTTAGAAGATAATGTATTAGAAACAACGGTTAGAGAATTACTTCCTGGCGCATTTATTGCGGAAGATTTATCCAATGCAAAATAATAGAGGAGATGTGAAAATGATTATTGCAAATAAAATTGATCATACAGCGCTAAAGCCAGATACAACCAATGAGCAAATTGAAACATTATGTAATGAAGCGAAAGAATATGGCTTCTATTCTGTTTGTGTGAATCCTACATGGGTTAGCTATGCGAAAGAATTATTAAAAGGAAGTAATGTAGAAGTGTGTACGGTTATTGGTTTTCCTTTAGGTGCAACTACTTCAGCTGTTAAAGCATTTGAAACAAAATATACGATTGAAAAAGGCGCAACAGAAGTAGATATGGTTATTAATGTTGCTGCACTTAAGGATGGTAAACATGAAGATGTTCAACAAGACATCGAAGCAGTTGTCCAAGCAGCATCTGGTAAAGCATTAGTAAAAGTAATTATTGAAACATGCTTATTAACAGATGAAGAAAAAGAAACGGCGTGTAAATTAGCTGTTGCTGCTGGTGCGGATTATGTGAAAACTTCTACAGGTTTCTCAACTGGAGGAGCAACAGCGGAAGACATTGCGTTAATGCGTAAAACAGTTGGACCAGAAATTGGCGTAAAAGCGTCTGGTGGAGTGCGTGATGCCGAAACAGCTCAAGCAATGATAAATGCAGGAGCATCTCGAATTGGCGCAAGTGCAAGTGTCGCAATTGTAAAAGGTGAAGCTTCAAATAGTGATTATTAAAAGAAGAAAAGATACAGCACTGATCAGTGCTGTATCTTTTTTTGCGTACGCATCTACTTTCGCAGTGTTTGTTGTACCATGTGCTAACTTTATCACGGTGTAAACACCCAAAACCCTCACTTCAAGGTTCGAGTGAAAACGAGGAAGCTAAGTAGGGGGTAAACGGATGCTAACGCCTTGATAAATTTCACTTTATAAAAAATGATTTTTTTGAAACTTTATACCTATTTTCAACGTATATTAGTAGGTACTAAGAAAAAAGGAGAATTTTATATGGAAAATGTAACAGTTACAGACAAAAAGAAAAACTTAGGTTGGTGGGGAGTGGTTGGATTTTTTGCATCTTACTTTGCATTAGCCTTCGCTATTACTTTCATTATAGCGATTGTTGCCATTATTTTAGATAGCGGTGTTGAAGGGTCTTTCACAAATTTATTGCAGCAAAATAATATTTTACTTTTATTTGATGCTTTAGCCATTCTTATCGCTCTTATCATTTTTAAGAAAGTACGCCAATTCCTAAAAACAGCATTTTCATTAGCAGCTTTAAAAAAATGGAAAACATATGTATATATTCTAGCTGGTTTTGTGTTAAATTATGTTGTGCAATTTCTTATTTTAGAGGTTTGGCAGTTAGAAGAAGGTGGCAGCCAGATTGAGACATTTGATATGACTAGTATGGCAGATGGTTGGTTAAGTATTTTATTGATTTATCTGGCCTTCACTATTATCACTCCTATTAAGGAAGAAATCATGTTTAGAGGACTACTACATAAATTTTTAGATGTTAAAGTTGCTTTTATTGTTGGTCTAGTTGTTTCATCTGTTATTTTTGGTGTGCTTCATGAAGGACATATTTTATCAGCGACGATTATGGGGATGATTTTTGTTACATTGTATCGATTAACAAATTCATTATTCGCTCCGATTATCTTGCATATACTGTGGAACGCATATGCTATCACAGGCATGCTAATAGCTGTAGGTATCTTATAAGGACTTAATAGCTGACAATCATCCGAACGAATAAACGGATGATTGTCAGAACTGCTACAAATTATCTGGATCCACATCTAACATATCTTCATTTTTTATTTGCTTTCAGTCACACTTATATCGTTTCCAGCCTTTTTATTCAATAAAAATATTTTTCATTTTACCAGGCTACCAACTTGTTTTCTTGAATGATAATTCCTATCATCTACTAAGCATGTTATCAGCGGCAAAGTTAAACCGCAAATTTGAGTAAAATAACATTTGTTAATAGTATTTTAACTAGGACAATAAGTAACAGCCCCTTGTAAATAGTTAAAAGATAGTGCTGGAAAATGTTTAACGATTACTATACATATTCCTTCCCAGTCAAGCCAACCTATTAAGGAAGAAGAGGAAATTAAAGATTATTTATTTAGTTAAGTTCTTTCCTCAAGCAAGGCTTGAGTATGTTACTTGATTATTGAAAATAACATTTAACAAATAGTGAAAGGATGTTTACTCTTGGACTTTGATTGGATATGGAAGTCTATCTTAATTATCAGTGTAGGAACTTTTCTACTACGTGTAGCTGGAAGAAAGTCAATCTCTCAGATGACCTTAGCACAAACTGTTCTGATGATTGCGATCGGTTCATTGCTTATTCAACCTGTAGCTGGTGAAAATATTTGGGTTACATTTGGAGTATGTATGGTTTTGATTATAACACTTATTGTAATAGAGTATATACAGTTAAAATCAGATAAAGCAGAGATGATAATTTCAGGTAAATCAAATGTCTTAATTAAAGATGGGAAAATTATAGAAAAAAATTTAAAAAGATATCGTCTTTCCGTTGACCTGTTAGAGATGTTACTAAGGCAAAAGAATGTAATGCAAATAAGTGATGTAGAGTGGGCAACCCTAGAACCAAATGGTCAATTGGGTTATGCATTAAAACCTGAAGCTCAACCAATGACAAAAGCGGATTTGCAACAAGTGATCAATCAGTTAGAACAAATTCGAACGTCCATAAATCCAGTACCAGTAAAAACAAACTATAATAACCAACCTTCTTCAAACAAAGAAAATATATTTCAGGAAGTAGCAGATAAAAAACACCAGACACCACCACCAGATCATTTAAGGTAAACAAATTGTAGGACCGTCTACTATTAGTAGTGGTCCTACAATTTTACATTCATTGATCGTACAAGGTAGACTTGATATCATTATTATCTAAATAATCCTCGTATTCTTCATGGGCGTCATTAACACCAATGTATTTACCATTCATATCAGTTAAAAGAAACCCCTCAAGTTCTTCTACACTACCGACCTGTTCATTGGAATGATAATACATATTGTCATAATCCTTTTCAGTGTCGTAAAAATCAGAGGGGCCATCAGAAGAACCATACTGTTCTACGCTTTGCCATGCATCTTCACCATCAAACATTGTATAATCATCACTTTCTAGTTCTTGTTCATCTACATTAGAATGAAGGATATCTTCTTCAATAGGGCGTTGTTTGTCTACATATTGTTCAGCATGTTCCATACAACGAGTTGTAGTTGGCATTGCTAGCATTCGTTCAGCCGGTATCTCTGTTTGACATACTTCACATTTGCCATATGTGCCATTTTTAATTGCTTGTAGTGCTTGTTCAATGTCAGCAAGCTCTTTTTCTTCATGCTCATGAAGTGCAATATCTTTTTCACGTTCAAATAATTCTGTCCCAGTATCAGCTGGATGATTGTCATAATTGGATAATTCGGAAACATTCTCTTGCATAGCTGCTTGATTTAAACCAAAATCGTCACCTGCATGTTCCGTTATTAGATTTTTCCGTGCTAATAATTCGTCTTTACATTGTTTTATTTGATTAGGCTGCACGATTGTTACACCTCCTTAAACAAGGTACAACAATAGTGTGCCCGAAATATAGTTATCTCACCAAGGGAAAAATATGGTTTACAAGCTAAGGAGTTAGGATGTTCATGAATTGCATAAAATAGAGGAGAGGAGGAAAAATAAAACTGATCCCTTGTATGAAAAGGAGACCAGTTTTTTCATTAATTCCGTGCTTCTTCGAATTGGGATATCTTATCTGCATGTGTCAATGTAACGGCAATTTCATCCCATCCATTAAGTAGCATTTCACGTTTATAGTTATCTAAATCAAATGTTGCTTCAAATCCTTGGTTATCAAAGACTTTTTTTGTTTCAAGGTCTACAGTTAAATAATATTGATCTGCCTCAGCATTTGTAATTAATGTTTGCACTTCAGCTTCTGTTAATTTAACTGGAAGAATCCCATTCTTTGTACAGTTGTTGTAAAATATGTCAGCATAGCTAGGTGCGATGATTACACGGAATCCATAGTCTTGTAATGCCCATGGAGCGTGTTCTCGAGATGAGCCACAACCGAAATTTTCACCTGCAACTAAAATAGATGTACCTTCATATTTAGGCTGATTTAGTGAGAAATCCTCACGCAATTTATCTTTTGAGTCAAAACGCCAGTTATAAAATACATATTGACCGAAGCCTTGACGAGATATACGTTTCAAAAATTGTTTCGGAATAATTTGATCCGTATCCACATTCGCCCGATTAAGTGGATAGACAAGTCCGTTATGCTTTCGAATTGGTTCCATATGTTAAACCTCCTTGATCAATTAGCTAAGTGTTGGAACACCTAACGTACGAACATCAACAAAATGACCTTTAATAGCGGCAGCAGCTGCCATTTCTGGACTAACCAAATGTGTTCTAGCACCAGTACCTTGGCGTCCTTCAAAATTACGGTTGGAAGTAGAGGCACAGCGTTCACCTTCAGGTACTACGTCATCATTCATCGCTAGACACATACTGCAGCCTGCATCACGCCATTCGAAGCCAGCTTCTTTAAAGATTGCATCGATACCTTCTTTTTCTGCTTGTGCTTTTACACTATGAGAACCAGGTACGACGATGGCTTGAACATTAGGACTTACTTTGTGTCCTTTGACAATTTCTGCTGCTCTCTGTAAATCCGCAAATCGAGAGTTAGTACAAGAACCGATGAATACATGTTCAATTGCAACAGAGGAGATAGATTCGCCACCTTCAAGTCCCATATATTCTAAAGCATGTTTTATCTCTTCACGATCATTGTCATCGATAGCATCAGCAACAGTTGGTACATTCGCACTAACTGGAATACACATACCAGGATTTGTGCCCCAAGTAACTTGAGGTTCAATTTCATCTGCATCGATTTCAACTTGCTCATCATATACGGCACCTTCATCTGTAGCGAGTGCCTTCCATTCCTCTGCAAGCACATCAAATGCATCACCTTTAGGAACATGACGTCTTCCACGCAAAAACTCTACCGTTGTGTCATCAGGACTGATTAATCCAGCGCGTGCACCTGCTTCAATCGACATATTACAAATAGTCATACGACCTTCCATCGACAAGTTGCGGATTGCTTCACCAGTATATTCAATGACATAACCAGTACCAAATTTAACACCAAATTTACCGATGATTGCTAGAATTAAATCTTTTGCTGTAACACCAGTCCCGAGTTTGCCGTTTACTTTGACATTTAATGTTTTCGGTTTTTGCTGCCAGATTGTTTGGGTAGCTAAGACATGTTCTACTTCACTTGTTCCGATCCCGAATGCTAAAGCTCCGAATGCCCCATGTGTGGAAGTATGGCTATCACCACAAACGATTGTTTTCCCTGGCTGCGTTAAACCTAATTCTGGTCCAATAACGTGTACAATACCTTGATCTGGATGATGAATGTCAGCTAAAGGTACACCAAATTCTTCACAGTTCTGTTTCAATGTTTCCATCTGTGTTTTAGAAACAACATCTTTAATTACATTGCGGTGAATAGTTGGAACATTATGATCCATCGTTGCAAATGTACGTTCAGGTCGACGAACTTTACGATTGTTCATCCTTAGTCCTTCAAAAGCTTGAGGGGAGGTTACCTCATGCACTAAGTGTAAGTCAATATATAAAAGGTCTGGTTTACCTTCTTCTTGGTGAACAACGTGTTTTTCCCAAACCTTTTCAATAACTGTCTTTGGCTTTCTCATCTGTTTCAACTCCTTTTAACTTATTGCATTAACGATTAGTTGTGTCATTTCTTTTGTATTCACAAGCTTACCATTATCATTTTTTAAATCGGCTGTATGATAATGTTGGTTTAATACACTTTCTACAGCTTTTTCAATTGCTTCTGCTTCTGTATTCATATTAAAGGAATAACGTAACATCATAGCTGCTGAGAGAATCATAGCGATTGGATTAGCGATACCTTTCCCCGCGATATCGGGCGCAGATCCGTGTGCAGGCTCATATAAACCAACACCATCTTCAGCAAGGCTAGCAGAAGGAAGCATTCCGAGTGATCCAGTTAGAACAGAAGCTTCATCACTTAAAATATCACCGAACATATTCTCTGTGACCATTACATCGAATTGTGTTGGATTAGTGATTAGTTTCATCGCTGCAGCATCGACTAATACATGATCAACAGTAACATTGGGATAATCTTTCTTTTTCTCTTCTACAATTTCTCTCCATAGTTTACTAGATTCTAATACGTTCGCTTTATCCACAGAAGTTAGGTGATTATTACGTAACTCTGCACTTTGAAAAGCTTTATCGATAATGCGTTCCATTTCCTTTTTCGTATAGGCTAATGTATCAACGACAGCGTTCCCGTTATCTATTCGTTTACTAGGTTGACCGAAATATAAACCACCAGTTAATTCACGAACGATTAATAGATCGCTATCTTTAATAATATCTTCTTTCAAAGGAGAAGCGTGTAAAAGATTTGCAAATCCTTTTACAGGCCTTAGGTTAGCATATAAATCGAGCGCTTTACGAATTCCTAATAAACCTCGTTCAGGTCTTAAATCAGAAGGGTTATTGTCCCATTTTGGACCACCGACTGCACCTAATAGAACAGCATCTGCTTGCATGCAAGCTGTTACTGTTTCATCGGGTAGGGGAGTGCCATGATTATCAATAGCAACTCCGCCGATGTCATATGAAGAAAATTCAAAAGAATGATGATATTTTTTGCTGATTGCTTCAAGGACGTCTTTGGCAGCATATATAACTTCTGCACCAATTCCATCACCCGGAAGCAGGACGATTTTTCCTGTCAATTTAGTTACCCCCTACAAACGAACTTAGACTGCTTTCTTTTGATAAATGGCGCGATTAACACCGTTTATATATGCTTGCACTGCTGCCTCTAACACATCTTGTGCAGACGCACGGCCACTGACTGTTTTATCATCTACTGTTAAGCTAACGTGCACTTCAGCGAGTGCATCTCGACCTTTACCAATTGAATTTAATTGGAAGTCAGTTAAATGTGTTTCTTCTTCAATAATTTGATCTAACGTATTGTACAATGCTTCTACACTACCAGATCCCGTACTTGTATCTTTCACTTGCTGATTAGTTGGAGTAGTAAGCGAAATAGTTGCACTAGGTTGATCAGTAGAACCATATTGTACTTGGAAATGGTCTAGTTGATAACGTTGCACATTCGAGGTATCTGTTTGGATATCTGTTAGAATCGAAAACAAATCATCGTCTGTTACTTCTTTTTTTCGGTCCGTTAACAATTTAAATGCTTTAAATGCTTCTTTAAGTTTATCTTCTGTAAGCTCATATCCTAGTTGCTTGATCTTATCGGTAAATGCGTGGCGTCCAGAATGCTTTCCTAACACAAGGTTATTAGAGTGGACACCAACCATTTCTGGTGTAATGATTTCATACGTCTCTGCATGTTTTAACACACCATCTTGATGAATACCTGATTCATGCGCAAAGGCATTACGACCAACTACCGCTTTATTTCCTGGGACTGTCATACCAGTGAATTTACTCACCATATCACTTGTTCGTTTGATTTCATTTAACACCAAGCTTGTATGATAAGGATAATAATCATGGCGGACTTTCAATGCGACAGCAAACTCTTCTAATGATGCATTACCAGCACGTTCACCAATACCGTTAATGGTACCTTCTACTTGCGTTGCACCATTTTCAACAGCTGCAATGGAATTTGCTACGGCCATTCCTAAGTCATCATGACAATGACAAGAAAGGTCTACTTTATTAATATTAGGTACATTTTCTTTCATGTACTTAAACATTGCCCCATATTCACGTGGCATTGTATAACCGACTGTATCGGGTAGATTAATTACAGTTGCACCAGCATCAATCACTTTTTCAATAATTTTGGCCAGAAAAGCTAAGTCTGATCGTGAAGCATCTTCTGCAGACCATTCAATCTGATCAAAAAATTGCTTTCCGTATTTAACCATTTCCACAGCTGTTTCAATTACTTCCTCAGGTGTTTTCTTTAATTTGTATTCCATATGGATAGGGGAGGTAGCAATGAAAACATGAAGTCTAGGATTAGTGGCATTTTTAAGTGCATCACGACATGCGTCAATATCAGATTTAACTGCGCGTGCAAGCCCTGTGACAGAAACGTTTTTAACCGTGTCAGCTATTTTCTTTACGGCATCGAAATCGCCTTGGGAGGAAGCAGGAAATCCTGCCTCCATTACATCTACTCCAAAGCGTTCTAGTTGTTTCGCAAGCTCTAATTTCTCCAATTGATTTAGATTGACTCCAGGTGATTGTTCGCCATCACGAAGCGTCGTATCGAAAATCTTAATTTGCGTCATTAGAGACCACTTCCTTCTTATTAATAGCCTTTTGCTTAACAAATGGCATTAATTCACGTAGCTCTTTACCTACTTTCTCAATTTGATGTTCATTTTCTGCTTTCTTAATAGCACTATATTGAGGGCGGTTTGCTTGGTTTTCAAGAATCCATCCTTGTGCAAATTTACCTGTTTGAATATCTGTTAATACTTCTTTCATACGTGCTTTTGTACTTTCGTCTACAACACGTGGTCCCGATACGAAGTCTCCCCATTCAGCAGTATCAGAGATAGAGTGGCGCATATTTTCAAGTCCACCTTCATATAACAAGTCAACAATTAATTTTAATTCATGTAAACATTCGAAATAAGCAACTTCTGGTTGATAACCAGCTTCAACAAGTGTTTCAAAACCAGCTTTGACAAGGGCAGAAGTACCACCACAAAGTACCGCTTGCTCACCGAATAAATCTGTTTCTGTTTCTTCTTGGAAAGAAGTTTCAAGAATACCAGCACGACCAGCACCGATACCTTTAGCATATGCAAGCGCAACATCTTTGGCATTACCAGTCGCATCTTGGTAAATTCCATAAAGGGCCGGAACGCCAGCACCTTCTTCATACGTTCTACGTACTAAATGACCAGGTCCTTTAGGTGCTACTAAGAACACATCTACATCACTTGGAGGTACGATTTGATTAAAGTGAATGTTAAATCCATGTGCAAATACTAGTGCATTACCAGCTTCTAAGTTAGGTTCGATTGCTTCTTTATAAATAGAAGGTTGGTTTTCGTCTGGAAGAAGAATCATGATTACATCTGCATCTTTAGATGCTTCAGCAACAGTTTTTACTTCCACTCCGTCTTCAACAGCTTTATCCCAAGAACGACCTTGTCGCAAGCCTACTACTACATCAAAACCACTTTCCTTTAGGTTAAGTGCATGTGCATGACCTTGAGAGCCATAACCGATAATCGCGATTTTTTTCGTTTGTAATACCTCTTCGTTAATATTGTTGTTATAAAGTACCTTTGTCATAATAAATTACATCCTCTCCAAAAAGTTTTTATTTATAATAATAGTTATTATTATTAGCCTAATAGTGAAGTTGAGTTTCCATCTTTCGTATTGGGTTGTTGACCACGAGCGAAGGCAGTAACACCAGTTCTCGCTAGTTCTTTAATCCCATATGGTCTGAGCAGTTCAATTAATGCTTCCACCTTATCTGGTTTACCTGTTACTTGAATAGATAAGCTTTCTTTACTGACATCGATAATCGATGCACGGAATGGCTCGATAATTCCTTGTATTTCAGCACGCAATGGTGCATTGCTTACTATTTTAATTAATGCTAGTTCTCGAGCTACAATAGCTTTATCTGTAATATCAGAAACTTTGATAATATCAATTTGTTTATTTAACTGTTTAGTCACTTGTTCTAATTTTTGTGCGTCTTCTACGTCAACAACAAAAGTCATCTTACTCATGCCTTCTGTTTCAGTTCTTCCAACAGAGATACTTTCAATATTGAATTGTCTTCTTTGTAAGAGACCTGTTATACGATTTAATACACCACTTCTGTTTCTAACGGTTGCTGTTATAATACGTTTCATGGTTTCACCCCAATCATTTCGTTTAGTCCTTTACCAGGTGCAATCATTGGGAATACATTTTCTTGTTGAAGCACCCGCGCATCAACAACAACTGGTCCTTGGTAATCAAAAATCTCAGGTAATGCATTGATTAATTCATCTTGCGTTTTTACTTGCAATCCTTTCACATTGTATGATTCAGCTAACTTCACAAAGTCAGGTTGAATACTGAAAATAGATTGCGAATAACGCTCAGAATAGAATTTTTCTTGCCATTGTCTAACCATTCCTAATGCTTGGTTGTTAACGATGATAACTTTAACCGGTAATCCTTTTTCTTGCAGGATAGATAATTCCTGAAGCGTCATTTGGAATCCACCATCACCAACGATTGCAACTACTGTTTCGTCTGGTTTTGCAAGTTGAGCTCCAATAGCAGCAGGGAAGCCAAAGCCCATTGTGCCAAGTCCTCCTGACGACACCCACTTGTTAGGTTCAGTGAAGGTATAAAATTGTGCTGCCCACATTTGATGCTGTCCAACATCAGTTGTAACAATAGCTTTACCTTCAGTAGCTTCGTGTACTTTCTTTATGACCCATTGCCCAATCATATCTTCGTCCGGTTTATTAAACCAGAGAGGATAATTTGTTTTGTTTTCATGAATGCGGACTAACCACTCATCATGATCAGGCTGGTTAATATCATGTGTTAATAATTTTTTAAGTGCTGCTTTCGCATCACCAACAATCGGAATATCAGTCGCCACATTTTTACCAATTTCAGCTGGGTCAATGTCAATATGTGCAACGACAGCATTAGGTGCAAAAGAGGATAATTTGCCAGTTAACCTGTCATCAAATCTTGCTCCGATGTTGATTAATAAGTCACATTCATAAATAGCTGTGTTGGAAGCGTATGTGCCATGCATTCCAGCCATCCCTGTAAATAATGGATGATCCCCAGGGAAAGCACCAAGCCCAAGTAGGGTAGAGGCAACTGGTAAGGAATATTTTTCAGCAAATGCTAAAACTTCCTCTGAGGCATTGGCAAATAATATGCCAGCCCCTGTTAGTAAGACAGGTTTCTTTGCCTTGCCAATTGCTTCTGCTAGTTTTTTCGTTTGTAATGGATTTGGCTTTGTCGTTGGTTGATATCCTGGTAAATCCATTTCTGTTTTCACGTTGAAATGACTATCTACAATTTCAGCTGAGATGTCTTTTGGCATATCGATTACTACTGGACCAGGACGACCTGTCGTAGCAATATGGAAAGCTTCTTTCACAATTCGAGGTAGGTCTTTTAAATCTCGAACTTGATAATTATGCTTTGTAATTGGTGTCGTAACGCCCATTACATCAACTTCTTGGAATGCATCCGAACCAATAACATCTTGTGCAACTTGACCAGTAATAACAATCAAAGGTAGGGAATCAATCATTGCATCGGCTATACCAGTGACTAAGTTTGTCGCTCCTGGTCCAGAAGTGGCTACAACAACACCAGGTTTTCCTGAAATTCTTGCATACCCTTCTGCTGCGTGAATGGATCCTTGCTCATGGCGGGCAAGTATTTGGTCAAATGCATCTTGTGCTTTGTAAAGAGCATCAAAAATAGGTAAGGCGGCTCCACCTGGATAACCGAATAATGTGTCCACACCTTCATTGATTAATGATTCGACAAGCAAATCAGCACCTGTCTTAGGTTCATTTTGTTCGGTTTGTGATTCTACCTGTTTTTGTGTTCTTTCCATTTTAATCCCTCCTAATATTTATCATTTATCAATCATCTTTTCATCATATAGAAAAAAGGCCAATTCTAACTTGTTTCATTGCTCTTTAAGCAAATAACAAGGGAGAAAAGGCCTTTCTTTTCACGGTACCACCCTGATTCACAATATTCTCACAAATATTGTCTTATGAAGCAATCGAAACATCGATTGCTTCTTTTTGATAACAGGTGTATATGCACCTGGCTATGTTTACTTAATTACTGTTCAACATAGCACTCTGGGATGAGTAATTGAATAAGGGGTATTACCGAGCTTCCACCATCCTCGGCTCTCTATAAATACGGATTCCTTATTCTTTGTTCCCGTCAACGTTTTATATTTTATATTCATAATGGTAAAGGATTGATTGTATCTTGTCTACAGATTATTTGAAAAAGCTTTAATTTTCTGAAATATCTGATTGACGACAATCATACAACCAAAATCCTAGCAGGTCAACCGTTTTTTGATAATTTTCTGACTTTTCTTTTAAAGTATAAGATTGCAGAAAACGATTACAACCTTGTTGTCACTTTATCTGACAAACTTTATTTTTTTTTTCGTTTTAGCTTATAAATGTAGCTGGTTTATTGTGTTATTTTACTTACTCTTTTTATGGTTCATTTTATTTGAATGTAAATCTACCTAATAATTCACGCAAAAATTTAAGCGTTCATAAAAGAAAAAATGTGTTTTGTTTGGTGACTTTTTACATAAGACTTATAATGTTCGTAGATAGGAGAGATAATATGTCACAGCTTTTTATTATCCCTTGTGGAAAAAAGAAAATATGGGACAAGTATCCTGATGTCGGCCCGGCCAAGGCAAAAGACGCTTATATAGGTGTTTTACATAGGTTATGCAGTCAATATGTGGAGCAGTTTGGCGATAATTGGCTTATTATATCAGGTAAACATGGCTTGCTAAGACCAAGCGATATCGTTCCAGAAAATTATGACCTTACTTTTAAAGCTAATGATCCTCGTGTGATTACGTTAGAAACATTACAACAGCAAATAGTGGAAAAAGATTTACTTCGGTTTGATGATATTATTGCTTTAACAGGGAAAAAGTATCAGCGTATTGTAAATCAAACATTTCAACAAGCGAAAAGAATCCAATATCCATTGCTTGGAACTAGAGGAATTGGTGACATGCAAAGGTTGTTGAAAAATAGTTTGGAAGATAATAAAGCCATACATAAAGAAGGGGGAAGCTAATATGAAAGCTTATGTTATTCAAAATGGAGAATATCAGTTAAAGGATGTAGAGCAACCAGATCCAGAAAGCAATCAAGTTATAGTGCGGCTCCGAACAGCTGGACTTAATCACCGCGACTTAATGATTAAAAATCGTGTTGGAAATCAGGAAGGATATTATATATTGGGTTCTGATGGTGCTGGAGTAATTGAGCAAGTTGGTGTCAAGGCGAAACATTTTAAAGTAGGGGAAGAAGTGATCATTAATCCTGGTTTAAATTGGTATCATAATTCAGAGGCTCCGCCTAAAGATTTTGAAATAGTAGGTGTTCCCTATAATGGGACATTTGCCGAATATATTCTTATTTCAGAGGATTTCATAGAACGAAAACCCACTCATTTAAATTGGCAAGAAGCAGGTGTCTTTGCATTGTCTGCTCTCACGGGGTTCCGTGCTCTATTTACACAAGGTCAAATTAAGAAAGGGGAGACATTGTTCATTCCTGGGGTGGGAGGTGGAGTTTCATCATTCATTATTCAAATGGCGAAAGCAGTTGGAGCAAGAGTCATTACAACATCTAGAAATCCAGACAAGTTGAAGCAAGCAGAACAACTAGGCTTTGATCGAGGAATAGGAACAGAAGATAACTGGCAAGCTGCATTAGTGGATGAACAAATTGATTTAGTGATAGAAAGTATTGGTGGTTCTACATTTAATAGGTCATTAGAAGTGTTGAAAAAAGGAGGTAGAATCGTTACATTCGGTTCATCTACAAATGATGAAATGACATTTAACTTACGTTCATTCTTCTATGGTCAATATAAAATGATTGGCTCAACAATGGGAAGTAAAGAAGAGCTACAACAATTAATTGCATTTAGTGAAAAACATAACATTAAGCCAATGCTTGATCGTGGTTATAACCTAGATGAAATTGACCAAGCCTTTACTTATCTAGCATCCCAAAATCAACTAGGTAAATTGTATGTAAACATATAAAGTGAAACGTATCAGGAAGTTAGCTTCCGTAAAATCCCCAACTTAGCTTCTTTGTTTTAACTCGAATCTTGAAGTGAAGGTTGACGGGGGTTTGCACTCTGATAAATGAACGATCACAGACTCAAAAATGGCGAGCGTTTGTGATCATCTATACTATATATGACGAACAGGATAAGTGAGAGATAGACCATATAAGTTATTTGATGACCTGTGTTCACACACTAAGTGGTAACTGTCACAATGGCAGAAAACTCCGCGCCATAGAAAACACTACGAGAGCATTCTGTGTTTGAGTAGATGTTGCACTTGTGCCCAAAAGGGGAAAGTGCAGCGTTTTGTAGAAGTGATGTGCTACCACTTGCCAACAAAAGTACTTAAAGAAAGCATTATCTCCAGCTATAGGTACTGGGGAGCCAAATACTTATCTGTTCGTCATTTTCTACTGTTTTTTATGTGGAAGTAAAGTTTTTAGGCTATTACATATACATAGTGTCCTTTGCTGGATGAATCATCCTTTTGATTTAAAGAGTAGTGCGCCGATCATACCGAAGATGATCGCGGCTGATATACCAGAACTGGTTACTTCGAACATACCGGTTACGACACCAATGATGCCGTGTTTTTCTGCTTCAGCCATCGCGCCATGAACAAGATTATTACCGAAGCTTGTAATAGGTACGGTTGCTCCAGCACCTGCAAAATCAATTAACGGTTCATATAAGCCAAATCCGTCTAATATTGCTCCTGCTACTACTAACGTGCTTAATGTATGAGCCGGTGTTAGCTTTCCGACATCAAGCATCAGTTGGCCTATAACACAAATAAGCCCTCCAATAATAAACGACCATAAAAATACCATTATTTCTCACCTCTTTATTATACATTTTCAATAGACACGGCATGTGCAATACAAGGAATCGATTGGTTTTGTTGAACGGTTAACGGTGATAGAAGTGCCCCAGTCGCGACAACTAAAATACGATTACATTCACCTTTTAATAATTTATTGATAAAATGCCCGTAAGTAACAACAGCCGAACACGCAGCACCACTTGCCCCAGCAAATACATTTTGATCTGTTTTATAAATAACCAGTCCACAATCGACGAATTGCTCACTACGAATTGGCTGATTATTTTGTTTAAATAAATCTAAGCATATTTCTCGGCCAATTTTCGCAAGATCACCTGTAATGATGTAATCATAATAATCAGGAGTAAGGTTGCGATCTTGTAGATGTTGTGTAATAGTTTCGTAAGCTGCTGGAGCCATTGCCCCTCCCATATTGAATGGGTCTGTTAGTCCTTTATCTACAGCTTTTCCGATGGTTGCAGCTGTTACTTTAGGACCTGTACCATTTTTAGAAAGAATAGCGATTCCTGCTCCTGTAACAGTTGTCTGAGAAGTATCAGGCTTTTGACTACCATATTCATTCGGGTATCTAAATTGTCTTTCTACTGCTGCATTATGGCTGGCAGCACCAGTCATAACATAATCCGCTTTTAATTGGCTCATAATTAATGCGGCCATTGCCAGTCCTTCCATAGAAGTTGCACAAGCACTAAATAGTCCTAAATAAGGGACGCCAATACTTTTTGCTGCAAAGTTAGATGGAGTGAGCTGATTAATTAAATCACCATGTAGAAAAAATTGAATGTCTGAAAGTTGTAAATTAGCTTTTTCAATGGCATAGTTGCTAGCATCTTCAATCATATGTTGATGTGCAATCTCAAAGGATTTTTCGTCCATCCATTGATCGGTATAAAAATAATCAAAGTCATTTGGTATCTTACCTTGCTCTTCCATTGGACCACCAACAACACCAGTTGCAATAATCGTTGGAGGAGTATCAAATTGCCATGTTTGTTTACCGGTAATCATTATGCGCCACTCCAATATAAAAAGATTGTCTTAATTAATGCGATAACAAAAGCAGAAAAAACACCAAATAGAATAACAGAACCTGCAAGCTTAAACATATTTCCTCCAACACCTAGGACAAATCCTTCTGTACGGTGTTCAATTGCTGCAGAGATGACTGCATTACCAAACCCAGTTACTGGTACAGCTGTTCCTGCTCCTGCAAATTGGGCAATTCGATCATATACGCCAAAGCCAGTTAGAAGCATCGTAATAAAAATTAATGTAGCAACAGTCGGATTTCCAACTGTTTGTTCCGTGAAGTCAAAAAAATACATATAAAAGGTAGAAATAACTTGGCCAATTAAACAAATCAATCCACCAATTATAAACGCCTTTATACAATTTTTAAAAATTGGTCGTGGCGGCTCTTTGCTTTTTTCATAACTTTTATAACCTGCTTGTTGTTGTTTCATTGTGTGTCCTCCGTTATGTTTGTTCCTTTGATAGTTTCTTTAATTCCTTCATTTTTTTTATTGCCTTTTCTTTTGAAAGTTGCTGATTTTCTAATTTTGTCAGTTCGATATACAATTTTTGATCAGAGCTTACTTCGATATCTTTCAAGTTTGTTTTAGCTTGAAGATCTTTTTTTATTTTTTCCTCGATCTGTTGTTCGATCGCCTGCTTTAAGGGAGTTGCAATAAATGCAACAAAAAGTTTGTCATCAATTTGAATAGTTTTGTACGATTGAACATCTTCTGACTGATTATTCAAATAATTTTGTGCTATACTTGAAGCAGAGCTGTGACCTTTTGATTGAGAGGATTCTGAGCTTAACATAACAATATCAGATGTATCCTTCTGAGCAGTTTGGGGGAGGTCCTGATTGTTACATGCAACAAGTACTAAAATGCAAGCAAAGGTAAGTATTTGTAGTATTTTCATTTAAATTGTCCTCTCTAAATAAAATATGCTTTTATTGATATCATGTAGAATTTTGCGGAAAGTATGCACATGAAAATGTAAAAAAATGAAACTTCTTAGCAAGATAATTCGTTAAATTATATAGAACAGTAGTGGTGGGGAGGATGGGGCTATGTTGAAAAAATACACTATAGTCACCGCTTTTATTGTGTTTATCGGGTTAATATTGTACCTTATGTTGAATATACAGCAGCCTTCTCTAGTGGAGTCAGTAAAATTGGAGGAACAATATGAAGATTTTATTATACACATACATGTAGAAGGTACCAATAATGGATTTCAAGTCTTACGTTCCATTCAGTATACAGGGGATGAACAGATTACCATTCAACATCGCACACCATTAACGCAAGTAACGATAGGCGCGGATAATGCGATTTTTACCGGAAGTCCGATATCAAAACAATTAGAGCCAGGCCATCAATATTACCCACAGCAACCGATGGATTTTTCAGCATTAGAAAAGGGAGAGCATACATTATATGTACATACACAGTTTTTTATTGATGGAGAGCGAATTGATATAAAGTCAGAAGCGACTATATCTTTTCAGTAGTTAAAACCCTCAGCGAAATTATGGATTCGCTGAGGGTGGTTTTATCACGATGTAAAAGTCCGTAATCGCGCACTTCAAGATTCGAATTTAAGAAAAAATCTAAGTATGGGATAAACGCGTGCTAACTTCCAATAAGTCTAACTTTTTGTTACTCCATTTCTGTTAACTGAAGAATTTTCATTTGATCGTTCTCATATCCAGCAATCAGTTCATACTGTCTTGATTCATCCACTTCATTGTATTCATTGTCTCTTTTACTAATTTCAATGGTAATGTTCATGCTGACGTGATCATCATGAACTTCGGTAACCGTTTTGTCTTCTACTGATAGATCGATTAGTGATTGGAACAACTGACTGAAATCTGTGTAGTTCGTTTCTTTTTGATAATGGCTTCCAAGTAAAGAATAGGCATTAACATAATCCCGCAATTTCAAATTATCAAGAAAATAATCTGTTAAGTAAGAGGCGTCTTCTTTTAGCTTTTCCTCATTCACTACTTGACTATCAGGGGATAAATAGGTTAAATTATCTTCCTCCACGTTATCAATCCACTCATTTATCGTATTGATTATTTGCGTTATTGGGATACTAAAGCCAACATCTGTGTCTGTAATACCTGCAGAATTAATCCCGACCACTTTTCCATTACTACGCAAAATAAGCGGCCCACCACTGTTGCCATGAGTAATGTTAGCTGAAATTTGATAAACATCTTCATATTGAAAATCATTAATGGTAAACGATCTATCCGTTCCGACTATCAAACCTAAAGAAACACTATTTTGAATGCCCATTGGACTTCCAATTGCGACAATTTCATCTCCGATATCTAATTGTAGATCTGTTTCTATTGTAATTGGCTCTAATTGAGCTAATTCTTGGACACGAATGACAGCAAAATCTTGATTTTCCCCAATCCCTACAATAGCAGCAGGATATTCTCTTGCATTGGCAAGTTTGACAATAATGGAATCAGCCTCTTCGATTACATGGGCATTTGTCACAATATCACCTTTATTATTTATGACAAATCCTGAACCGGTTTTGGTTGTTAGATCATTCGTACTTTCAATTTGTACCACAGATTTTTGTGCTTGATGAATAATATTTTTTAAATTCATTTCTTGATCTTTTTCTAGTTCACTGGCGATGGTGTTTTCAACGTCTAAAGGTTGTTGTTTCATATTAATAAATAAAATAATTGCTATTACAATAGCTATCATACCAATTATAGTTGCTAGTAAGATGGGAATGTATTTTCTATTTATATACATAATAATCCTCCGAGGTTTAGTCCAAGTACCAAGTAATTTCTTCTATTTTAGCTGTTAAATCTTTTGCTTTCTTATTTATATCAAAATGAGTAAACTCGAAATGACCAATTTCTTCAGAATACAATGTCTCTGGAGTAGCATAGACTTCGTTTTCTTCTATTATTTGATCATTTTTATCACGTATGGAGTAATGAACCAAAATAGAATGGATAGGAACTGTAGCGACACTTTTTATTTCGCCTGATATAATCCAGTTTTCTTTTTCTTGCTCGAGTTGCATATCAGTTACTTCAAGTGCATCGCTCTTATTTTGTTCTTGTTCTTCTTCAAATGCCGAAAGAGCTTGTTCAAATCTTTGTTCCTCAGCCGATTCAAAAGACGTTTTATCTTTGTTAATGGTAGTTCTTAAGCTATTTAACTGCTCAGAGTTTTCTACTACTTGAAGTGTATCATCTACAGTGCGTAAGGCTTTAGAAAACTGTAATTCGTTTAATAACGCTGTCGCGTCCTGATAGGTCATCGTTATTAGTTTTTGTTTAATTTCTTCTAGTAACTCACTAGTTTGTTCATGTTGAATATCAGTTACTTCCCATACTAATGATTTTAAATCATCTTTAGATGGGTCATTATGTAATCGATGGGTGGCTTGGTTTAATAATGTTTGATTCTTCAGCTCCATATTTTGTTCTAATAATTGATTGGGCAAATCACCGCTAAACTGTTTCAATTGATTTTCTGATCGCCGTATTATACGAAGTGACTGAGAGAAATCGTTCTGTTCATTGAACGCTTGTATTTGCTCGCTGTTTTCATCTAATTCTTTAGCTATGCTTAAAAAAGCAGCCGCTTCCTTTGCTGCCGGAAAATTGTCTTTGTAATCTAAAGCATGTGTTAACAATGTAGAAGCTTGCTCATAATCACCAATTAACGCCATTTCTGAAGCCTCTTCATAAAATGTAGCAGCCTTATTTGTTTGGTAGTTGCTCAAAAAATAAGTACCACCAATAATTATACAACCAGTAATCAGGGAGCTGATAGGTAGTAACCACCATTTTTTTGTGGATTTAATTGGTGAAAGTCTAGTATGAATATTATCTGGTAAGCGTTCACCACAGGTTACACAAAATTTTTCAGTATCTTGAACTTGACCACCACAATTAGGACAATAAGACAAGGTAAAACCTCACTTTCGTGATTAACTAAATTGAATAGTAATATTATAGCATGAATCCATCTTTAACTATAAGGATAGGTTAAGTTAATAGGGGGCTTTCTGAATAAATACTTTTCTAATAATAGAAAGTTAGGTATAATAAGGAAAGAAGAATCGAAAAAAATGGGGTGTGAAGCTTGAGTATCTTGTTTGGTATATTATGCTTTGTGATTCTAATTGGTTGTATGGGATATACAATTTTCGATCGAGTGAGATAATGATATTGGGAAAAGCCTTAATGGAGAAAATCTATTAAGGTTTTTTCATTGCTATCAATAATCTTAATCCATTTACTTCCTTTTACTTGTATTATAACTAGAAATAAATTATATTAAATACATATATTTCAATATTGGGTGAGAAAGCTGTTCTCATTTTTATAAAAAGTGAAACTATGTCGAAATAAAGCGAGATAAGAGGAATTAGTTATTTATTTTTGAAAGAATTGTCTTTTTTTGCGGTTCACTTTACAACAAAGTATTTTTTTGGGATAATCATTTACGCTTAACTAAAGCGCTTGTTATTAAATACAATATAGAGGGGGTAACTCGGTATATGGCACCTTATTTAAGAAATTTAATAAGCAGAATAGAGACATTGCGAAAAGAAATGACCGATGTTGCTCTCGAAAAAGGGATGACGAGTGAAGAATCACTACACATTAGTCAAGAATTAGACGAGCTATTAAATCACTATGAACATTATAAACAAAAACACAATAAAGATAATTAACGAAAACCCCGAGATAATAAAATGACCTCGGGGTTTGTTAATAGATTATTTGTCTCTCGATATAATCGGTTCGATCCGATTAAGACCTTCTTTGAGTGTGTCGAAGTCATATGCATAGGATAAACGCAAATATCCTTCTCCATAAGACGAAAAGGCACTGCCAGGTACTAATGCAACATTGGTCTCCTCTACAAGCTGTAATGCAACAGAGAAGGAATCTTTTTTCAGATGACTAATATCGATAAAGAAATAGAATCCACCATTCGGTAAATACGTATCAATATTCATCTGTTGTAATCGTTTATAGACAAAGTCTCTTCGTTCTTGATATACCTTTTTCATACCAATGGAATCCTCTTGACCGTTTTCGATCGCTTCAAGGGCTCCATATTGGCTAATGGACGAAGCACAGGATACATTGTATTGGTGTACTTTCAATAGATGTTTTGTTAACCAATCCGCTGCTAAAATATAGCCAATCCGATAACCTGTCATAGAATGTGATTTAGATACACCATTGATGATAATAACTTTATCACGGATACTTGAAAATCTACCGATGGAGAAATGATTCTCTTCATAGACTAGCTCACTATATATCTCATCAGCAATCAAAAAGATGTTGTGTTTTTCAATGACAGTAGCAATATCTTGAAGCTCTTGTTCTGATAGAGTCACACCTGTAGGATTAGATGGATATGGAATAATAATAGCTTTTGTCTTTGATGTTATGGCTTTTTCAATCAAATCTGCTGTTAGTTTGAATTGATTCTTTCTTGTATCTACAAATACTGGCTTTCCACCAGCTAATTTAATCAATGGTTCATATCCTGGGTATACAGGTCCTGGTAACAGCACTTCATCGCCTTCTGTTAAAATCGTTCTTAATGCTATATCGATTGCTTGAGATGCACCAACTGTGACGATAATCTCATTTTGTGGGTTGTAGGTAAGTTGGTATCTCCTTTGAATATAATCTGCAATTGCTTCTCTTAGTACTAATATACCTGCATTTGGTGTATAAGTTGTTTGGTTGTTATCAATTGCTTCCTTTGTTTTTTCTTTTACATGGTCAGGGGTAGGGAAGTCTGGTTGCCCAATCGTTAACGATAACACATTTGGTTTGTTGCCCACCATATTAAAAAAATGTCGTATTCCAGAAATTTCAATGTTTTTCACTTTGTTATTTATGTACGATTCCAATGAAAGTCCTCCTTTATTATTAGTTATATAGAATGAAGATAGTGGAAATAATACAAAGTATATAACTTTTATGTATAGAAAAGATGTATGCTTATTTTATCATAAATAACAAGAGGAGGGCAGATAAATGGTTGATGAGTGGTGGAATACAATTGTACGCGTACTAGATTATTTTTTAATAACGATGCAATCGGAAGTGTTCTTTGTATTTTATATAGTGACAGGGCTGGTAGTACTGTATTATTTATGTAAGCCTTTGATCAGGTTTTTGGTCGCATTAGAGTGGCATACATTCCTTACATATATAGTCGTCGTATTATGTATGTTTCATCTTATATATATGTATATGGACGAGCCGAATTGGCGTTATATTATATACGGAATTTCGATCTTTTCATTGATTATAAGTGTCAATAGATTGTTCACTGTATTAAAAGATAAGCAGGCTCATTCTAATTAGATGTAACACAACTTTCGCAACTGAAACAACCAGTGGGAGTTAATACTCCCACTGGTTGACGTCTCAATCTATGATGTCGTCTAATGTTATCAGGCTGAAATATGTTAGTCCATGTCTATTACTTGTACGATAAACTGAGAAAGTCAAGAGTTTACATGCAATATAAGCTAGCAAGCGTACTTATCATTACTTTGCAAACTTCCATTTCGAGGTTTGTGTTAAAACATGGAAGCTAAGTAGGGGGATAAACGGACGCTAGCTTCCTGATACATTTCGCTAACTATTAGTGGAAATGCAAAACTCCTACTGATGGAAGCCATACTTTATAATATTACCGACGTTTTCGCTTGTGATAGAAAGGCGATAAAGTAGAGGGAGTTTGTACGGCTGATTGGTACGTTGGACGGTGTTTTTGTTTAGGTTTTGGTTGGGTCCAATGCAAGTAATGAAAGAGAATATCCTTCGCTTTTTTTAGAGATAGCGTCGGTTTAGGATTACGATAACTTTCGTCCAGCTTTCCTAGATGAGGTAATGATTTGATATCTTCCTTATTAGGTGGGCTATGAAAGTAGTAGTCTCCGACTTGTACTAATAGAACAGAGTGTTGCCTACTTTTTTTTGGATTGTTAGAGTAGTGTAAACCAATTTTTTTTGCCTGTTTTTCTTTTATTAATTTTCTCATTGTTTCATTTTTTAAATGATATAATTGGCTAGGCTCTAACGCGGTTTTTGCATGTCGATTGACAATAAATAGTGCTTGTCCAATCTGTTTAATCGATTCACCGTTTTTTTTCAATCTATTCACCTTCTTTCTCATGCAAAGTGTAAAGTAGAAAAGTAGAAGGAGGTTCTTTTCCCTTCTACTTTAATTCATTGCTTGAATATCTTCAACTATTTTTGTCATATCAGCAGCTTTTTCACCATCATAACTTTTTATCGTATTTCCTTCTGGTGAAACGAGGTAAAATTTACTAACATGGATAACTTGATCGCTGTTGTCTGGGTTTTCAACAAAAGCTTTAAACGATTGGTTAGCAAATTGTTTAATATCATCATCACTATAGCCAGTCAACGCATGCCAATTGTCAAAATTACCGCCTCTTTCTTCGATATACTCTTGAAGAATTTCCGGTGTGTCATTGGTAGGATCCACACTAAAAGAAACTAACTGAGCATCAATGCCAGCGTCATCGAGCAATCCTTGAAGCCGTGCCATATTCGCTGTCATAGGTGGACAGATTGAAGTACAATTTGTGAAGATCATGTTCGCAATCCAAAACTGTCCATCTAAATCTGATTTGGAAAGCGTTTCGCCCGCTTGGCTGGTATAAGAAAAATCTTCTACTTGATAAGAAAAATCTCCTGAATACTTTTCCGTGCCACAACTTGTGAGTATTAGTACAACGAATATGCTTGTAATTAATTTGTATGCCATAGTTCACCTCTTACTTAAGATTTTTTTAGTTGATAAACGGTAATTTCAGGCTTGCAAAGGAAACGATAAGGTAATCTAGTTGTTCCAATTCCTCTACTTACATATAGTTGCAATGGATAATTGCCTAGCGTATAACCACCTTCTACATATTTCTGAGCTAAACTAGGGGTGTATATATAACCGATAAATGGTAATTGTACTTGCCCACCATGACTATGACCAGATATTTGAATATCAATAGGATAATTTTTTGCTACATCTGCATAGTCAGGTTCATGAGCTAGTAAAATCTTAAAAGCATCATCGGGAATACCTGTGATAGCTTGTTCTACATCGGGGTTACCTAACAGTGCGTCATCTATTCCTGCTATGTATAGTGTATCTCCATTTTTAGTAATTTGTCTATGCTCATTTTGTAATAATTCAAAGTCACTTTGTGCGAAAATGTCATTTAATAGATCGGTTCCATAACCTCCGTGATCATGGTTGCCATAGATGCAATATTTCCCATCTTTTGCAGTTAATTGTGACAGTAGAGGGATTAGACGCCCATCCAATTGATATGTTTGTGGGTTGTCTATTAAATCTCCAGTAAATACGATAAGATCTGGTTCTAATCTATTTATTTTATTAATAAGCTCTGTCAGCTGTTCAATTGTATAATGGAAACCAAGGTGTGTATCAGTAAATTGTACTATTTTATATCCATCAAAACTAGTAGGAGTGTTTTTAGATGTTATATCTATAAAATGTGTTTCTAACATGCTTGGCTCAATCTCTCTTGCATAATAATATGTGCCACCACTAAGACCAAAAAATCCAATGATGCCACCGAATAATCGCTTCAAAAAAGTTCTGCGTTTCATATATTGTAATGCCCTCTCCATTGGTTCGAAATGTATGTGATACATTATAACATGCTGGAAGTAAAGATGATATGTATTCAGTAAAAATGAATGTTGTTGATCACGTTGCAACCCTCTGTAAATCTCACACTTTCGACTCTGGATAACGTATACAAATGAATAGTATGGTTCGCTAACGATCTGTAACCGTTTAAAACTCTTACTGATTGAACGCTCATTTTGTGTTAAAATAGAAAGAGGTGATACGAAGCTTACTCCTTCACCAAAGTAAAAAGGAGTGTACAGTATGACAAGTTTATTAAATAAAACATTGACAGCGCTAACGGTCGAGGAATTAATGATCCCAGCTGAAAAAGTAGCACATGTTCAAGTAGGAAACCCAGTTGAGCACGCTTTGCTTGTTTTAGTTGAATCAGGTTACTCTTCTGTACCTGTGTTAGACTTAAATTATAAGTTCAAAGGCACAATTGGTAAAACACCCATATTGAAAAGTGTCATAGGAATGGAACGCTTTGAAATGGAAAAGCTTTCAGATATAAAGGTAGAAGATGTTATGAAAGCTGAACAACCAACCGTAACAAAGGAAACGGATTTTTTGACGTGCCTAAAAGTAGTTATTAATCATGCATTTGCATGTGTGGTCGATGAAGATGGCTACTTTCTTGGTATTCTAACAAGGCGAGCAATATTGAAAGAAGTGAATAAGTCTCTCTATAATTGAATTGCCGCAGCTAATTCACCTATTAAGCTTAAAAATTTAAGTATTATATGTGTTTATTACATAATAATACTTGTAAATAACATAGGGTTTTTGGTACATTTATAATAACTATTGATATTGGAGGAAAGAAAACAATGAAGCAAATGGATGCAAATGAGATTATTTCTTTTATTTCGAACAGTAAAAAATCTACACCAGTTAAAGTGTATGTGAAAGGTACTGAGTTAGATAAGATTGAAGCAACAGGATCTATTCAAACATTCCTTAATGAAACAAATGGTGTTATTTTTGGGGAGTGGGATGAAATAAAAGAATTATTACATACATATAGTGAGCAGATTACAGATCACGTCGTAGAGAACGACCGTCGTAATTCTGCTATTCCACTTTTAGATATGAAAGATATTAATGCACGAATCGAGCCAGGAGCTATCATTCGTGATCAAGTGGAAATTGGTGACGGTGCTGTTATTATGTTCGGTGCGATGATTAATATCGGTTCCGTAATTGGAGAAGGTACCATGATTGATATGAATGCATCATTAGGTGGACGCGCGACGGTTGGTAAAAACTGCCACATCGGTGCGGGCGCCGTGTTAGCAGGTGTTATTGAGCCACCTTCTGCACAGCCAGTTATTGTTGAAGATGGTGTAGTTATCGGTGCTAATGCAGTTGTTTTAGAAGGTGTTCGTATTGGTGAGGGAGCTGTAGTGGCTGCAGGTGCAGTAGTCACAAAAGATGTCCCACCAAATACAGTAGTAGCTGGAACACCAGCAAAAGTAATTAAAGAAATTGATGACCAAACAAAAGCAAAAACAGAAATTATGGAAGCATTAAGAAAATTAAACGACTAATTACCAAATCAAAAGACAGGGTCACAATGATCCTGTCTTTTTTACAGTGGTAAGATATAGTAATGCAGCAAAAGGAGAATTTTTTATGAATCAAGAACAATTGATTGAGATTAGACGTTCTTTACATCAAATTCCTGAGCTTGGTTTTCAGGAGGTTAAAACACAAGCATTTTTATTAGAAGAAATCGAAAAAATGGGTCGAGAGAATATCAACATTACTAAATGGAAAACAGGTTTATTTGTTTTTATTAAAGGAAAAAATCCGAAGAAAACAATTGCTTATCGAACAGATATTGATGGTTTACCAATTACAGAAGAAACAGGCTTAGCCTTTACATCTGAGCATGAGGGGCGCATGCATGCATGTGGCCATGATTTACATATGACAATTGCTTTAGGGGCGCTTGATGAAATAAGTGCTACGCCAATTGATGACAATGTGTTATTTATCTTCCAACCGGCTGAAGAGGGACCAGGTGGAGCAGAACCAATGCTAGCTTCGGATACATTTAAACAATGGAATGTTGACCAAATTTTTGCTTTGCATATTGCACCTGAACTACCAGTTGGTACTGTATCTAGTAGAGCAGGTATTTTATTTGCCAACACAAGTGAGCTGTTTATTGATTTTAAAGGGAAGGGTGGCCATGCAGCATACCCCCACTTGACAAAAGATATGATTGTTACTGCTAGTAGCTTTGTCACACAATTACAGCAAATTATTTCACGAAAAATTGACCCTCTAGATAGCGGTGTTGTGACGATAGGTAAAATGACAGCAGGCACTGTACAAAATATTATTGCGGAAACAGCACGTCTAGAAGGTACCATACGTACATTACAGCCAGAAACAATGGTAATAATAAAAAAGGAACTTGAAAATTTCATTAAAGGATTCGAAATTGCATATGATTGTCATATAGAAGTAGACTATGGTGCTATGTACTATCAGGTCAGCAACGATAACGAATATGTCGAGAAATTTGCACAAGTTATGGAAGAGAATAATATTACATTTGTTGAGGCCGATCCAGCAATGACCGGAGAAGATTTTGGATATTTTCTTAAAGAAATTCCAGGCTTTATGTTCTGGCTAGGTGTCGATTCCACAAATGGGTTGCATCATAGTAAATTAAATCCAAAAGAAGATGCTATTCAAATTGGGATCCATGCAGTTACTGCGATGATTCGCAAAGGGTAATGTATACAAAACACCCTACTTTAAGATTCGAATAATATCAAGAATCTAAACAGGGGATAAATAGATGTTAAATTTTTGATAAGTTCAGGAAAGCACTAAACTCATTTTATTATAGAGTTTAGTGTTTTTTAAAAGTTTTAAAAATTTTTAAAAAATTGAGTCGAAAGGGTGGAAATTTATTTCGGATACCGTTATATTAATACATACGTATAAAAATAGGGGGTGCACCTAGATTGGAAACTTTTCGAAAATTAAAACATTTTTATTTACCGTTTAAGAAATTCTTCTTCTTATCTGTATTGTTTGTTTTAGTTGTGACAGCAATTACTGTAGTTTACCCAATCATTTTGCAAATAACGATTGACGATGTTGTATTAGACGGAAATTATCAGTTGATTCCGACACTTGCAGTAGGATTTATTTTAATCATGATTATAAAAGGAATCGCTAACTTTTTGCAAACATATTTAGGCGATTTGTTTGGGATTAAGACCGTATATGTTTTGCGTAATGAACTATACAAGAAATTGCAAAGGCTTTCGTTTACGTACTATGACAATGCCCGAACAGGCGATTTAATGTCTCGCTTAACGATGGATGTGGAAGGTTTTCGCTTTTTCCTATCAGTAGGCTTTAGTGAATTAATTCGAGTTGTTTTATTAATTGGCGTTAGTTTAACTGTTATGTTCTTTTACTCTGTGCCATTAGCATTAGTTACGATGGCTGTTATGCCGTTTTTAGCTGTAGTTGTTTATCGTTTTGATAAGAAGGTACACCCAGCTTTTCGTCGAGTTCGTAAGTCATTAGGCCGCTTAAACACACGTATTCAAGAAAACGTAAGTGGAATGAATACGGTCAAATCGTTATCTAAGGAATCGTTTGAAATCGACCGTTTCTCAACTAATAATGAAGAATACAAAGATGTAAACATATTCACTTCGAAAATTTGGTCGAGATATTTTCCTTTAATGGAATTCATCGGGAATGTAAGTATGGTTGCATTGTTAATTTACGGTGGATATCTTGTTATTAATGGTTCCCTTCAATTAGGGGAATTAGTTGCGTTCTTTAGTTTAGTAAGTTATATAACTGGTCCATTAATGAATTTAGGATTTATCGTCAATCAGTTCTCGCAAGCTAAAGCTTCAGGTGAAAGGCTATTAGAAATTTTAGAAGCGAAAGAAGATGTTGTTGATGAGGAAGATGCCCTGATTCCTGAACGTATCAATGGACATGTGACATTTAACAATGTTTCTTTAACTTATGTGGAAGATGATGATGCAGCGCTAAAAGATATCTCATTTGATGCACCTTCAGGTAAGGTGATCGGTTTGATTGGGCCGACTGGTGCGGGTAAAACAAGTATTACTCAATTAATTACACGCTTTTATGAGCCTGAACAAGGAGAAGTGCTTGTGGATGGTAAACCAACAAGTGCATATCCGTTAAAATGGCTACGTAAGCACATTGGTTTTGTATTACAGGAATCATTTTTGTTCTCGACTACTATTAAAGAAAATATTGCTTATGGTAACCCAGAAGCGTCAATGGATGAAATTATTGATGCTGCTAAACGTGCGCAAGCACATGACTTTATTATGCAAATGCCTAAAGGTTACGATACGTTGCTAGGAGAACGTGGTATGGGATTATCAGGTGGACAAAAGCAAAGAATTGCTATCGCGCGTGCTATTTTGATCGATCCGAGCATTTTGGTACTTGATGATGCAACAAGTGCTGTTGATATGGAGACCGAATTCAAAATTCAAAAAGCGTTAAAAGAAGTAATGGAAGGGAGAACGACCTTTATTATTGCCCATCGTATCTCTTCTTTAAAACATGCAGATGAAATTCTTGTATTGGAAGAAGGAGAAATAAAAGAGCGCGGTACTCATGATCAGTTAATACATCAGAATGGACCGTATCAACGAATTTACAACATTCAATATCAAGATCGAGATAGTGTAATGCAATCTGTTGAATAAGAGGAGGGAAATGAATTGGCTAATCAAATGACTGCAAAACAGACGAAAAAACAAGCTTCCCATTTAAACCGCTTTTACTATCCATTAGATCAACAAGTGGAAAAGCCTTTCAATTGGAAGCAAATGCTCAGGTTACTTTTTTACTTAAAGCCTTATACAAAAAATTTATTGCCTGGAGCCATCATAGCAATGTTAGTTTCAACCATTATTCGATTGGTGGTACCTATTTTAATCGGTACATGGGTGATTGATAAGGCAATAGGAGAAAGTAATGTTAGTCTGTTAACATACTTAATTATCACAATCTCTGTTTTATATTTATTAAGCTATGTAGCAAATACGTTAAGAATTAGATGGGTGAATATTTTAGGGCAGCGTGTTATTCATGATTTGCGAAAAGGATTATTTTCTCACGTTCAGCGTTTGTCACATAACTTTTTTGATAAACGATCGGCTGGGTCCATACTTGTGCGAATTTTAAATGATGTAAACTCCCTACAAGAATTATTCACCAATGGTATTATCAATTTATTGATGGACATTATTATGTTATCGGGTATTATCATCATACTATTTGTACTTAGTCCGCCGTTAGCATTAGCAGTTCTGATCATCTTGCCAATTATGTTCTTTATTTCTACTAAAATGCGTCGAAATATTAGACGTTCATGGCAAAATGTACGAATTCAAAAATCACGGATGAATTCACATTTAAATGAAAGTATGCAAGGTATTCGTATTACCCAATCTTTCTCTCAAGAAAAAGAAAATACCGAATTTTTCAATGGTGTGAATACAGATAACTATGAAAATGAACGGATTGCCATGAAAAAAAGTGCTTACTTTGGACCGTTTGTTGAAATGAGTAATGCCATTGGTACGGTAATCTTAATTTCATTCGGTGCGCATTTAATACTTACTGACCAAATCGGAATTGGAGTATTTGTTTCATTCGCCTTTTATTTAGGCATGTTCTGGGAGCCAATTTCTCGTTTAGGTCAAATTTATAATCAACTATTAGTTGCAATGGCTTCATCAGAAAGAATTTTTGAATTTCTTGATGAAGAGCCGAATGTAGAAGAGAAAAAAGATGCAAAAGTTTTCAAAGATATGAAAGGTCATATTGTATTTGATAAAGTGCAGTTCTCTTATAATGAGGATAGAGTAGCCTTGCATGAAATTTCATTGGAAATGAAACCTGGTCAGACGGTCGCACTGGTGGGGCACACTGGTTCTGGTAAATCAACTATTGCTAACTTGATTAGTCGTTTTTATGATCCTACTAAAGGTGCAGTGAAGATTGATGGTCATGATCTACGTGATATGAAACTAGATAGTTTAAGAACGAATATTTCCGTGGTATTACAAGATACATTCATTTTCTCTGGTACGATTATGGAAAACATTCGTTTTGGGCGTCCAGGAGCATCAGATCAAGAGGTAATGGAGGCTGCTAAAGTGGTAGGTGCGGACGAATTTATTAGCAGGTTATCCAATGGATATGAGACAGAGGTAGAAGAACGAGGTAATATTTTATCTGCTGGTGAAAGACAATTGTTATCATTTGCGCGAGCTTTATTAGCAGATCCGAGAATATTAATATTGGATGAAGCAACTGCTAGTATTGATACAGAAACAGAAATAAAGATTCAGACAGCTTTGAAGAAATTGTTAGAAGGCCGTACTGCGATTATGATTGCACACAGACTTTCTACTATTAGAGAAGCGGATAATATTATTGTTTTAGAGCATGGACGTATCTTAGAACAAGGTAACCATGATACATTAATGAAGCAAAAAGGCGAGTACTATGAACTCGTTAAATCACAGTTTGATATGTTAGATGCATTGTAATCTTAAAAGAAATCAGACAGCAAAAGTCTGGTTTCTTTTTTATACAAAATAAGCCTGAAATACTATTCGTCATATGGATTGAGGTATTACCTTATAAAATGCACTTGCGTTGTCAAAAAGCAAGAGTCTTCTGTAGGCTAGGCTTTCTTCCATTCTATTTATGATGTGTGCTAGGATAAAGCTCCGACAAAACACTACGCGTTCCTAGGGTACGGCTTCAGCTAATTTACATGAAGAAGACCGCTTCATGAAAATGGATCTTCAGCTCGTACTGTTCCCTAAGGAGTCTTCGTGTTTTGTCTCCGCTATATGATGCGTTCTAATGTTTGCGAGTGGAAATACGATGATTCATTTCCCGAAGAGATGCGCTCAGTCAAAGGACATGAAATGTAAGTATTCCTCTCTTATCCAATAGAGAATATAAGCAAAGCGAAGACAAGCCTGTGGCATAGAAAACACTATGAAAGCGATCTGTGCTTGAATAGATGTTGCACTTGTGCCCCGAGGGTGAACGCGGAGTATTCTGACGTAGCGATTGCCTACCACTCACTAGAAGTATAATGAGTGAGCGTATTTCGTTGAGTAACTAACATGAGTCACCATCCACTATCGCTTTTTGCCTTCGTAAGTGTTCGCTTCTTTTTTATGGTATGATAAGATATGTATGATTATAAGTGTTGGAGGAGTTCAAATGAAACGTGAATTTGCTGTAATTGGTTTAGGAAGATTTGGAGGGAGTATTTGTCGTGAACTAAGTGCCGATGGCTTAGATGTATTGGCAATTGATATGCAAGCAGACAGAATTAAGGAATTTAAAAATATTGCTGCACATGCAGTTATTGCAGATACGACAGATGAAAATGTGTTAAAAGAATTAGGTATTCGAAACATTGATCATGTAATAGTCGCAATTGGTGATGACATTCAAGCAAGTACATTAACTACATTGATGTTAAAAGAATTAGGTGTAAATAAAATCACGGTTAAAGCACAAAATGATTATCATGCAAAAATTTTGAATAAAATTGGTGCTGATCATGTAGTTCATCCAGAGCGAGATATGGGGAAACGTATTGCGCATAGCATTATTTCTACTAATATTTTGGATCATTTAGAATTGTCAGATGATCATAGTATTGTCGAGGTAAAAGCAGGTCAAAAAATGCATGGAAAGACATTGTTAGAATTAGATATTCGTGCTCAGTTTGGTTGTAACGTTGTAGCAATTAAAGAAGCAGATGAAAAAGGAATAAATGTATCTCCAATGGCGACGCAAGAAATCGAAGAGGATGATATTTTAATTGTAATTGGAGCCGACAGAGATATTGCACGTTTTGAAAAACAATTAGTAGTAGAAGATTAAGTATGTTTTAAAGTGTTTTTATCACGGTGTAAACATCCGTAAAACCCCCACATCAAGGTTCGAGTGAAAACGAGAAAGCTAAGTGGGTATTACGACAATTATTCAACATATATAAAAAGCAATCAGTTAGGTTAACCTAACTGATTGCTTTTTTATTTTATACTTCCATAATAATAGGTAAGATCATAGGACGACGTTTTGTTTTGTCATATAGGAATGGTGCGATTGTATCTGTTATTTCATTTTTGATTTCTGACCATTGCGTCGTTCTGCGCTCCATTACTTTTGCTAAATGTTTAGAAACAAGCTTTTGAGCTTCATTGATTAAGTCTTCTGACTCACGCATATAGACAAATCCTCGTGAAATAATATCTGGGCCTGATGCAATTTGGAATTCCTTCATATTAATACTTACAACAACAATTACAAGACCTTCTTCAGATAGAATACGGCGATCGCGTAATACAATATTACCAATGTCACCAATTCCGCTTCCATCTACATAAACTGTACCAGATGGGATTTTACCAGCGATGGAAGCAGTATCTTTTCCTAGAGCAAGAACTTCACCATTATCCATAATGAAGCTATTTTGTAGTGGAATACCGCAACTCTCTGCTAGTTTAGCGTGTTCTCTTTGCATCCGGTGTTCACCGTGAATAGGCATGAAATATTTCGGTTGAATAAGACGAAGCATTAATTTTTGCTCCTCTTGACCACCATGACCAGACGTATGAATGTTATTAAGTTGACCGTGGATGACTTCAGCACCTGCACGATACAATTGGTTAATAATTTTGCTGACACTTAATGTATTTCCAGGGATTGGTGAAGAAGAGAATACAACTGTGTCACCAGGAATAATTTGAATTTGACGGTGTGTACCGTTCGCTATTCTTGATAATGCTGCCATAGGCTCACCTTGAGAACCAGTACATAGGATCGTTACTTCGTTAGCAGGAAGTTGGTTAATTTGGTGTGCATCAATAAAGGTATTTTTTGGTGCACGAATATATCCAAGTTCTTGTCCGATTTTGATAGAACCTTCCATGCTTCGACCGAATACGGCAATTTTTCGATTATGTTTAACGGCAGCGTCAACGACTTGCTGCAAACGATGAATATTTGAAGCGAATGTAGCAAAAATTAATCTACCATCCACTCTAGAGAAAATGTCATTAATACTTTCACCAACTACTCGTTCTGATAAAGTGAAGCCGGGAACTTCACTGTTTGTACTGTCTGATAGTAGACAAAGAACACCTTCCTTGCCGATTTCAGCCATTCTAGCTAGGTTTGCGGGTTCCCCAACTGGAGTGAAATCAAATTTAAAGTCCCCTGTATGAACAATATTTCCAGGAGGTGTTTTGACAACAATACCATAAGAATCTGGAATACTGTGTGTTGTTCTGAAAAACGACACAGCTGTTTTTCTAAATTTAATAACATCTTCTTCTTGGAAAGTATGAAGTTTCGCTTTTCTTAATAATCCGTGTTCATCCAATTTGTTTCGAATAAGTCCGATTGCTAATTTACCAGCATAAATAGGCACATTTATTTCGCGTAGTAAGTAAGGTAAACCACCAATATGATCTTCGTGACCATGTGTGATGAATAAACCTTTAATTTTGTCTTGATTTTGTACAAGGTAGGTGTAATCCGGAATAACGTAATCTATTCCTAACAATTCATCTTCAGGAAATTTAATTCCTGCATCGATAAGAATGATTTCGTCTTGGAATTGTACACCATAAGTGTTTTTGCCGATTTCTCCTAAACCACCAAGGGCAAAAACTGCTGTTTGGTCATTCTTTACGAATTTCATCTATTAAGCAGTCTCCACTTTGAAAGCAGGTGATTGTTGTTCATATTCTAAGTGTGCCTCACTCAATGCTTGGATGAGTTCAATATTAACGTTTCTTTCTTTTAATGTTTCACGGACTTTTCTTTCAGAAGATGCTTCAATATATAAACTTTTTGTATGTTCACGTACTGGAATTTCTGTTTTGTTTTCTTGATATAGTACTTTATAGATCATAAGTTATCTCTCCTTTAAACAATCTTTGTTTTCGATTTTATGGTTTGTTTTGAATGTATTGACATCCTCAGAACGATTAATAGTTGTTGGTATACGTTTTCTCCGTAACAATTCCCGCATGCGTCGTTTTAATTTTTCCCTTAAACGTTTTAACATAATTACCGCTCAACTCCTTCCTATGTTAATAGAAAAGAAAAGCAAGTATTCAACGAACCGATCCAATCCCTATTACTAACTAGTATAGTATGAATTTCGAAAATTTGAAACAAAAAAGCTTAAAAAATCAGAAATATTTTGTTAGGAAGCTCTGTTGAAATACTGCTATGAATAGTCTTCACCTAGTTTTATCTTTGTTCAGTATACTTATACATTTTTTTCATGGTATAATCAGAACTGGTAATCGTTTAATACAAAATATAGAGGAGAATGACATTGGGACAAAAAGTTGTATTTCTTGATATTGATGGGACAATCTTAAATTCTGATAAAAAAATACCTATAGCAACGAAACGGGCAGTAAATGAATTGCAAGAAGCTGGTGTTATTGTTTCTATTGCAACTGGTCGAGCGCCGTTTATGTTTCAAGATATTCTAGAAGAGTTGAATTTGAAGTCATATATTGGCTTTAATGGACAATATGCTGTTCACAACGATGATGTGATTTATCAAAATCCAATTGAGACGGAACAACTAGAAGAACTGACAACATTTAGTGTGAAAAACAACCATCCACTAGTTTATCAAGCTGTACATGATATGAGATCTAATGTATCCGAACATTCACATATTGAAGCAGGCATGAACAGCCTAAAACGTAGTCATCCATTAATGGATACAGAGTATTATACAAAGGAAAAGATTTATCAAGCTCTTGTGTTTATGGAACAAGATGAACAAGCAATGTATGAAGAAGCTTTTAAGCAATTACGTTTTGTAAGATGGCATCCATTCTCTTGTGATGTAATGCCGGCAAATGGTTCAAAAGCTAATGGAATTGCTAATTTTATTAAAGCGTTGAATATAGATTGGGAAGATACATATGCATTTGGTGATGGATTGAACGATTTAGAAATGATTAAAAAAGTACATACAGGCGTTGCATTAGGTAATGGTGTGCAAGAAGTAAAAGATGCAGCAACTCTTGTAACAGATCATGTTGACGAAGATGGCTTAAGTAAAGCAATGAAAAAATTAGGATTAATTAGATAAAGCGAGGCTTCAATCAGTAGGAGTATTAGGAACTGCTCAGTAATGATAAAAACATTGAATAAAATCCCGTTTCTAATCAAAGTAGAAACGGGATTTTTTGAGCTAATTATTGATCACATGGCGTTGCATTTTCTGGAACAAAGAATGGGTCTTGTTTGTTAATATGATCATAAAACATCACACCGTTCAAATGGTCAATTTCATGCTGGAAGACGACCGCTGCATAGCCCCTTAGTTTTAATTTCACTTCATTACCTTCTAGGTCAATAGCTTTTACAGTAATTTTTTGATAGCGAGGAACATAACCTGGTATTTCCCGATCGACAGATAAACAACCTTCACCGCTGGATAGGAATGTTTCTGCAACAGAATGGCTTATAATTTTTGGATTGAATAGACCATAGCTGTAGATTTTTTCATCAAAGTCTTGGAAATGTACTGCCATCATCCGTTTAGAAATCCCGATTTGTGGAGCTGCTAGTCCAACTCCTGCACGCAAATCGTATTTTTTAGCAATTTCATCGTCTTGACTATTTTTAATGAATTGTAACATTTCTTCTAATGTTTCCTTTTCTTCAGCGGTTGGAGGTAGTTCTACTTCTTTTGCTACCTCTGTTAATACTGGATTTCCTTCTCTTACTATATCTTTCATTGTAATCATTTCTATACACCTCACATAAATATTCGTATAACCTATATTAACGAAAATTGAAAAAAAAATATACAAATCTACTTTGTAATTTCGTGTATTTATGTAAAAACACCATGAATATGGTATAATGTATTCACTTGTAATTAATTTAAAGTAGTTGCTTTAGGGGGAGTTAAAGAGAATGAAAAGATTATTATTAACTTGTTTGCTATTAAGCTTTGTCTTAGCTGGTTGCAGTGGGGATTCAGTTGCGAACAATATGTACAACCATTTAGAGAAAACAATTGAATTAGAACAGCCATTTGTTGATGGTCAGGCGCCATTTACTGCTTTAGAAGAGCAAGAACAGGACCTGTATGATCAAATTATTAATTTAACAGCAGATGAAATGGATGAGATACAAACACTTGCAGATGAAGCAATTTCTACAGTCGCTGAACGTAAAGAATTACTTCAGACAGAAGCTGAAGCGATGGAAGAGGCAGAAGAGGAATTTGACTTAGTAAAAAGATTTACAGATGATTTAGATGATGAATCAAAAAGTGTTGCAGAAGATATGGTTGAAGCGATGGATAATCGATATGAAGCATATCAACAATTAAATGAAGCGTACTTAAGTTCTTTAGAGGAAGACATGACATTATATGAGTTGTTTAAAGATGAAGACTTAACAGAAGAGGATCTTCGCGAACAAACTGATCAAGTAAATGCAGCATATGATGAAGTTCTCTCAATAAATACAGAGTTTAATGAATGGACAGATACATATAATCAATTAAAACAAGATTTTTATGATACAACAGAATTAAATGTGGTTTATGAGTAAAGCTTTCGATTTTTCGAAAGCTTTTTTGATTGAAATCATTTATAGTACAGATAATAAAAGTTTATGAAACAGATTAGAGGAACTAGGAGTAAAATGTCGGTAATTTCATTCAGTTTACATAAAACAAAATTTATATAAAATGTTGCAAAGTGTTTGACCAACTGAGTTCAATGAGCTAAACTATACATGAATAAAAATTGTACCAGTAATTTTAGTTGTATCTTATGTAACAGTTTTTTTATTACATAAGCTGATTATTTTTCAACCTATAGGGTATAGCAATAATAGTGAGTTTGGTACAGAATTTTTAATCTTTTGGGAAAGCTAATTTTGATAAATTTTAAATTTGGCTATATGGAAAGGAAGAGGTGAATTCTTTTGAAACGTACTTATAATAACATGGAAGAACAGTTCGAAACGTTTCAAATTCTGAATGAAGAAGGTAAAGTTGTTAATGAAGACGCTATGCCAGAACTTTCAGATGAAGAACTTAAAGAAATTATGTATCGCATGGTGTATACAAGAATCCTTGATCAACGTTCAATCGCGTTAAACCGTCAAGGTCGTTTAGGTTTCTATGCGCCAACTGCAGGTCAAGAGGCATCACAATTAGGAACACAGTATGCACTTGAAAAAGAAGACTTTATTTTACCAGGATATCGTGATGTGCCACAGCTAATCTGGCAAGGCCTTCCACTATATAAAGCATTCTTATTCTCTCGTGGACATTTTGTTGGAAATCAATTCCCAGAAGGTGTTAATGCACTAAGTCCACAAATCATTATCGGTGCGCAATATACACAAGCTGCAGGTGTAGCAATGGGTATGAAGAAACGCGGTCAAAAATCGGTAGCAATCACTTATACTGGTGACGGTGGTACATCTCAAGGTGACTTCTATGAAGGTATTAACTTTGCAGGTGCATTTAACGCTCCAGCTATTTTTGTTGTGCAAAATAACCGTTTTGCTATCTCTGTACCAGTTGAAAAGCAAACTGCTGCTGAAACATTAGCTCAAAAAGCTGTTGGTGCTGGTATTGAAGGTATTCAAGTTGACGGTATGGACGTTCTTGCAGTATATGCTGCTACAAAACAAGCTCGTGAGCGTGCGGTTAACGGTGAAGGTCCTACATTGATCGAAACATTAACATATCGTTATGGTCCACACACAATGGCTGGTGATGATCCAACACGTTATCGTACTGAAGAAATGGATAACGAGTGGGAGAAAAAAGATCCAATCGTTCGTTTCCGTAAGTTCTTAGAAGAAAAAGGACTATGGTCTGAAGAAGAAGAGAATGAAGTAATCGAAAAAGCTAAAGAAGAAATTAAAGCTGCGATTAAGAAAACAGATGAGGAGCCTAAACAAACGGTTACTCAATTAATGAAAAATATGTATGAAACACTTCCAGCACATTTACAAGAGCAATTGGAAGAATATCAAGCAAAGGAGTCGAAGTAAATCATGGCTCAAATGACAATGATTCAAGCAATCACTGATGCTTTACGTGTAGAATTAAAAAATGATGAAAATGTATTAGTATTCGGAGAAGACGTTGGCCAAAATGGTGGTGTTTTCCGTGCAACAGAAGGTTTACAAGCTGAGTTTGGAGAAGACCGTGTATTTGACACGCCTTTAGCTGAGTCTGGTATCGCTGGTATCGCTGTTGGTATGGCAACACAAGGGTTCCGCCCTGTTCCTGAGATTCAATTCTTTGGTTTCGTATATGAAGCAATGGATGCAATCAGTGGACAAATGGCTCGTTTACGTTACCGTTCTGGTAATACACAAAATGCACCAATCACAGTTCGTTCACCATTTGGTGGTGGGGTACACACTCCTGAACTTCACGCTGATTCTTTAGAAGGACTTGTAGCTCAACAGCCAGGTCTTAAAGTAGTTATTCCATCTGGTCCATATGACGCAAAAGGATTGTTAATTCAATCTATCCGTGACAATGACCCAGTAATCTACTTAGAGCACATGAAGCTATATCGTTCATTCCGTGAAGAAGTACCTGAAGAAGAGTACACACTAGAATTAGGTAAAGCAAACGTTGTTCGTGAAGGTAAAGACGTAACATTAGTTGCATATGGTGCAATGGTTCAAGCTTCTATGAAAGCTGCTGAAGAACTAGAAAAACAAGGAATTGATGCAGAAGTTATCGACTTACGTACAGTAATGCCTGTAGATTTCGATACAATCGTCAAATCTGTTGAAAAAACAAACCGTATGGTAATGGTACAAGAAGCACAACGTCAAGCTGGTATGGCTTCTTACATCATCTCTAATGTACAAGAACGTGCTATCTTACATCTTGAAGCACCTATCTTAACAGTAGCTGCTCCTGATACAGTATATGCATTTACACAAGCAGAAGAAGTTTGGTTACCAAACCATAACGATATTGTTGAAAAAGTAAACAAAGTCATTAATTTCTAAACAATAAATTTGAGACGGGAGGTCATTGGAATGGCTTTTGAATTTAAATTACCTGACATTGGTGAAGGTATCCATGAAGGAGAAATCGCTAAATGGTTCGTAAAACCTGGTGATGAAATTAAAGAAGATGACGTACTTTGTGAAGTACAAAACGACAAAGCAGTCGTAGAAATTCCAAGTCCGGTAGAAGGTACAGTAAAAGAAGTACACTTTGAAGAAGGATCAGTTGCAACAGTAGGACAAACAATTGTAACTATTGACGCAGAAGGCTATGAAGATAGTGCAGCAGAATCAGAAGTACCTAGCTCTGAGCCAGCAGCAGCTTCTAGCTCAGCATTCGAATTCAAATTACCTGACATTGGTGAAGGTATCCATGAAGGAGAAATCGCTAAATGGTTCGTAAAAGCTGGCGATGAAATTAAAGAAGATGATGTACTTTGTGAAGTACAAAACGACAAAGCAGTCGTAGAAATTCCAAGTCCAGTAGAAGGTACGGTAAAAGAAGTACACTTTGAAGAAGGATCAGTTGCAACAGTAGGACAAACAATTGTAACTATTGATGCAGTCGGTTATGAAGGACCAGCTACAACTACTGAGGAAGCTCCGAAAGCTGAATCAAAAGATGCAGCGGCTACTCCTGCTAAACCAGCAGCGAAAGATCCGAATAACCGTGTAATTGCTATGCCTTCCGTTCGTAAATATGCACGTGATAATAATGTTGCTATTACAGAAGTACAAGGTACTGGTAAAAATGGTCGTGTATTGAAAGAAGATATCGATGCATTCTTAAATGGTGGACAAGCAGCGGCTCCAGCTACTGAAGAAAAAGCAGCTCCAGCTGAAACAAAAGAAGCAGCAGCTAAAACTACTACTTCTACACCAGCTGGCGATGAATTCCCTGAAACTCGTGAGAAGATGAGTGGAATTCGTAAGTCTATTGCAAATGCAATGGTTAATTCTAAACATAAAGCACCACACGTTACATTACATGATGAAGTAGATGTAACAGAATTGGTAGCTCACCGTAAGAAATTCAAACCAGTTGCAGCTGAGCAAAACGTTAAGCTTACTTACTTACCATATGTGGTTAAAGCTTTAACATCTGCTCTAAGTAAATATCCAATTTTAAATGCATCTATTGATGATGCAACAGATGAAATTGTCTACAAACATTACTTCAACATTGGTATTGCTGCAGATACTGAAAAAGGTCTATTAGTACCTGTTGTTAAAAATGCTGATGCTAAGTCAATCTTTGCAATTTCTAGTGAAATTAATGAACTTGCTGGTAAAGCAAGAGACGGTAAATTAGCTCCAAATGAAATGAAAGGTGCTTCAAGCACAATTTCTAATATTGGTTCTGCTGGTGGTCAATGGTTTACTCCAGTTATTAACTACCCAGAAGCAGCTATTTTAGGTATTGGTCGTATTGCAGACAAACCTGTTGTACGTGACGGAGAAATTGTTGTAGCTCCAGTACTTTCATTATCATTAAGCTTTGACCATAGAATTGTAGATGGTGCTACTGCACAAATGGCGCTTAACCAAATTAAACGTCTATTAGCAGACCCACAATTAATCATGATGGAGGGATAAGAGATGGTAGTAGGAGATTTCCCAATTGAATTAGATACGCTTGTTGTTGGTGCAGGTCCAGGGGGATATGTTGCAGCAATTCGTGCAGCACAAACTGGCCAAAAAGTAACAATCGTTGAAAAAGGTACTGTAGGTGGGGTATGTCTTAACGTAGGTTGTATCCCATCAAAAGCCCTAATTGAAGCCGGTCACCGTTATGATCATGCTAAAGGTGATGATACTTTAGGTATTTCTTCTGAGAATGTTTCTCTTGACTTTTCTAAAGTTCAAGAATGGAAAGGTTCTGTTGTTAAGAAATTAACTGGCGGTGTAGAAGGCTTATTAAAAGGTAATAAAGTGGATATTGTTGGTGGAGAAGTATACTTCGTTGACAAAAACACTGCAAAAGTAATGGACGATAAGAATTCTCAAACATATACATTCAAAAACTGTATTATTGCAACAGGTTCTCGTCCAATTGAAATTCCAACGTTCAAATTCTCTGAGCGTGTCCTTGATTCAACAGGTGCTCTTAACTTACAAGAAGTTCCTGAGAAACTTGTTGTTATCGGTGGAGGATATGTTGGTACTGAGTTAGGTAGTGCATATGCTAACTTTGGTACTGAAGTAACAATTCTTGAAGGTGCGAAGGAAATCCTTGGCGGCTTTGAAAAACAAATGAGCGCATTAGTGAAGAAAAACCTTAAAGCTAAAGGTGCTAATATCGTAACAGAAGCTATGGCTCAAGGTGTAGAGGAAACTGCTGACGGTGTGAAAGTTACGTATGAAGCTAACGGTAAAACAGAAACTGTTGAAGCTGATTATGTACTTGTAACAGTTGGTCGTCGTCCTAATACAGATGAGTTAGGATTAGAGCAAGTTGGTATTGAAATGGACGATAGAGGTCTTATTAAGATCGATGAACAATGTCGTACAAACGTAGAAAATATCTACGCTATCGGTGATATTGTTGCTGGACCACCACTTGCACACAAAGCTTCTTACGAAGGTAAAATTGCTGCAGAAGCAATTGCTGGAGAAAATGCAGTAATTGACTATAATGCAATTCCTGCTGTAGTATTCGCTGAGCCTGAATTAGCTACTGTTGGTTATACAGAAGCAGAAGCGAAAGAAGCAGGTTATGATGTTAAAGCATCTAAATTCCCATTCGGTGCTAATGGTCGTGCGTTATCATTAAATGCTGCTGATGGATTCATGAAGCTTGTAACTCGTAAAGAAGATGGTTTAGTTCTTGGTGCTCAAATCGCTGGACCAAGCGCGAGTGATATGATTTCTGAGCTAGGACTTGCAATTGAAGCTGGTATGACGGCTGAAGATATTGCTCTTACAATTCACGCTCACCCTACATTAGGTGAAATCACTATGGAAGCTGCAGAAGTAGCTATTGGTACACCAATCCATATTGTAAAATAATCATTAATCTAATAAAGGAGTCTGCATTTGCAGGCTCCTTTTTAGTATATCGATAAAATGTTCGAATTATTTTTTGAATGGATTATTGCAGCTTTGATTACACTGTTAGAGAGGTGAGATTGAAAATAACATATACTATGAAGGACGTGTAAGAAGGAGGATAAATAGATGAAAAAAATTACATATGTCATTTTCAGCTCGCTTATTTTGTTTGCTTTGGCAGGGTGTCAAGAAGTTAATAATGAGATAAGTGAAGGTAATTCAACAAAAGAAACATCCATTGTTGATGAGAGTCTGAAAGATGAAGATAAGAAAGATGTGATTGATGCAGAAAATGAACTTGTAGACATAAGTGAACCAGAACAAGTAGAAGAGAACCAAGAGATCTTGTATCAATTACATCCAGATAGGTGGTCACTGAAGCCACTAAAAGATGATATCAATGATCAGGTTGTTTTACTGACGATTGATGATGCCCCGGAAGATCAAGCATTAAATATGGCGAAAACATTAAAAAAATTAGATGCACCAGCAATTTTCTTTGTGAATGGTCACTTTTTAGAAACAAAAGAGGAACAAGAACAACTTCGAGAAATATATGAGATGGGTTTTGCCATAGGCAATCATACTTATTACCATCAGAAGTTATCAGATGTAGGTGAGGATAAACAAAAGCAGGAAATATTGCAGTTAAATGATTTGATTGAAGAGATTATTGACGAAAAACCAGTATTTTTCCGTGCTCCACATGGTGATAATACCGATTATGTAAAAGAATTAGTGGAAGAACAAGGTATGTTATTAATGAACTGGACGTATGGATATGATTACTTTGAACCATATATGGATGCAGATAAATTGAAAGAAGCAATGATTTCTGGAGAAGGACCAGAAGCAGGTGTTGATTATTCATTACTTAAGCCAGGTGCCATATTATTGATGCATGATCGTGATTGGACTGCCGAGGCATTAGAAGATATTGTGAAAGGTTTACGAGAGCAAGGTTATGAGTTTGTCGAGCCAGAGACAATACAAATAACCGAATAGAAAAAGGTTTTAAAAACATTTGGACTAATTAGTGGTGTTTGTAAGGAAGCTACACTAGCTGAAGTCGTCTCAAAATCATAACTAAGTAAAAAAGAAAGCTGAAATCCCTAATGTTCATTTTATCACGGTGCATGAGTCCGTAAAACCCCTGTTTCAAGATTCGAGTTAAAACAAGGAAGCTAAGTGGGGGATAAACGGACGCTAACGCCCTGATAAGTTTCGCTAACAATCAGCGGGAGTCAAAAACTCCCACTGATTGAAGTCGCACCTTATCTGCCCTTTATTTCATATGAAAAATTTTAAAAAAACTTAACCATTATTTTGTTGACACTAACTCTTTACTGCATCAAACTTAATTGGAGATAGATTACAATTTGATGGAGGGGATGGAAAAACGTGCAGAATAGGAATGATAATAAGATAAGATTATTTGAAGGTGAGAGATGGCTCATTTATACGGGAGTGTTAGGGTTCATACTTGCACTTGGTATAGGTGTTTATATCTTATCACATGAAGCTATAATTTTACCTGAGGGAAATCTGGAAAGGGCTTTTTCATTTAATGCAGCTATAGGAGTCTTTTTGTTATCAATTGCTGCTATTATGCCACTGGCACAATTCACTGGACGTAAACGCCGCAATATACGATGGACGCTTATCATCGTAACTTTATATAGTTATGCTATTGAAACTATTCAACATTTTCGGGGGGTTAATCCTCGTTTTACAAAAGAAGGATCGATTTTGGATATAGTTCTTGGTGGGCTTTTTGGAGTTGCATCACTGATATTAGTTGCTATTATGCTTGTATTTACTGTTCATTTTCTGCGAATAAAACCTCCACATTCAAGACCTCTAATTTTATTAGGAATTCGTTATGCATTTTTATCGGTATTAGTAGCTAACCTGGCTGGTATCTGGATGATAGCGATTCAAAGCCGCTTTACAGGTGACACAGGAAATCTAATCATTGTACATGGTATAGCTTATCATGCTTTGCAAACATTACTATTACCCGCATGGTTTTTAGAGAGAAGCAATATTCATGCAAGAGTCAAAAAGAATATCCACCATATAGGAAGTAATGCATGGTTATTAATGGTCTTAATTATTAGTGTACAAACAGCATTAGGTCGTTCTGTTTTTGAATGGTCGATTTTACCTATCGTAGCAGGATGTTTATTGCTTATTTGGGTTATAACGATGGCGACTTCATTCATTATATTCCTAGTTACTATTCTTAATATAACTAATAATGCAGATAATAAAAAAATAAGTGATATGTAAATAATCAAAAGAGGCACGGACATAATTAAAATGGAAGAATGAAAATCCGAACAATTCTATGTTAAGCGTAGGCAAAATACGTAGACTCCTGCAGGGACAGCGCGAGCTGAAGATTCAATGTGTGAAGTGCTGTTCCTCACACAGTTAGCAGACCGCCGTGCCCGCGGAATAGAAAACACTACGAGAGCGTTCTTTGCTTGAGTAGATGTAACACTTGTGCCCAGCGGGTGAAAGTGAAGTGTTTTGCCGAAGCGATATATTATCATACTTAGATGTTCGGATTTTTCCTATCTAATTACTCTTTTGTCTCTTTTTGGAAATTATTTGATTGCGCCACGTTCTTTTAATACTCGCACTGTTGAAAGTGTTTCATCTTCTAATCCTTGAACAGGTAGTCCGGATTTTATATTTTTCGCAATATAATCCAAGTTATCTTCCGAAATAATTTCACCTGGAATAAAGATTGGTATCCCGGGAGGATAAACCATAATTGATTCTGCACTAATTCTTCCAGCAGATTCAATAAGAGGAATTACTTCATAATCTGCATAAAAAGCATCTCTAGGACTAACCGCAAGTAGTGGAATATCTGCAACAGAGATTACGATCTCTTTGTGGTTTGCAGTTGATTCGTAACACTGGATTAATTGCTGTAAAGCATTTAGTAAATAATCGATATCTTCTTCTGTATCTGCTGGTGTAATAATACATAAAATATTATACATGTCAGATAGTTCAACTTCGATCTGAAAATGTTGACGAAGCCATCCTTCAGCCATATGCCCTGTGATACCGAGATCTTTGACAGATATGATAACTTTAGTCGGATCAAAGTCAAATGTTGCTTCAGACCCTAACAGTTCAATTCCTGGACTATACAAATACGGTAACTGATTTACATCTTTTCTTAGTTTAGCAGAGAGTTTAATTGTTTCGGATAATAAATCATTACCATGCTGATATAAAAATTTTCTCGCAGCATCTAATGACGCAAGTAAAATGTATGATGTCGAAGTGGTTGTTAACATAGACATAACTGTTTGGACACGATCAGGGTTAACAAAGCCTTCTTTCACATTTAATACAGAACTTTGCGTTAGCGAACCACCAAGCTTATGGACACTTGTAGCTGCCATATCTGCACCAGCTTGCATTGCGGATAACGGTAAGTCATCATGGAAATGGATGTGTACACCATGTGCCTCATCAACTAAAACAGGCACTTGATACTGATGTGCAATATCTACAATTTGTTGTAAATCAGCTGCAATACCAAAATAAGTCGGATTGATAACGAGGACACCTTTGGCATCTGGATGTGCTTGTAAAGCTTTGATTACTGCATTTGGTGTAATGCCGTGTGATATTCCTAATGAATGATCTAATTCAGGATGAATAAAAATCGGTATAGCACCAGAAAAGATAATAGCTGAAGAAACAGACTTATGAATGTTTCTCGGGACAATTATTTTATCTCCAGGGTTGCATACACTAAGTATCATTGTCATAATCGCTCCACTTGTACCTTGTACAGAGAAGTAAGTATGATCGGCACCAAACGCTTCAGCAGCCAATTTTTGTGCTTCTTTAATAATTCCTTTAGGGTGATGTAAATCATCTAAAGGTTCTATATTAATTAAATCGATGGCAAGGGCATTATCGCCAATAAACCGTCTAAAATCAGGATGCATCGCTTTTCCCTGTTTATGTCCAGGAATATGGAATGCTTTCGGTTTTGTTTCTATATGCTGTAGTAAACCACTAAAAAGTGGGGTGTCATTCTGATTCATGCTTGTTGTTTGAACTCCTTTAATTTTGTAATATGAAGCAAGACGTATTATAGCAAATCCATATCTGAATAGCTAGTTAAATCGCTATACTTTCGGTAATGGAAATGGTAAAATACGTTCGAATCTAATCGTGAGGTGTTAAAGAATGAATTATAGTTATCCTATTGACGAATCATGGACGACAGAGGAAATTGTTGATGTTGTTAATTATTATTCCGTAATTGAGAAGGCTTATGAGAAAGGGATAATAAAACAAGATTTAATTGCTGCATATAACCGTTATAAAGAAATTGTACCATCAAAAAGTGAAGAGAAACAATTAGACAAACAATTTGAAAAACAATCAGGCTATGTACCATTTCGTGTAATAAAAAAGGCAAAAGATTTTCAGCCTCAAGATAAAATTAAAATGTAATAGTAAAAACCAAACAAAAGATAGAAAGCTTTTGTTTGGTTTTGTTGTGTTGTGTGTCCTAAGTAATTGAGAACCTTCACTTTAAATTTCCTAAATTTCCATAGATGAGCGATACAATGGTGCAAGTGTCTCGAATGTTTCTTTGATTGTTTTGATTAGCTTGTCGCCATCTTGTAATAGTGGATCATTGGCCTCGATTTTTCGACCAACTAAAAATTCACCTTTTTTCACTTTTTTAAAACGTTCCAGGCTTTTATCTAAATCGGCTTCAGGCAGTGGAACAGCTTCATTTTTCATATGGTCAAGTGAAATATGAAAGTCTGTTGGAATCGTTTGTTTAATATCATCGATTTCGCTTAAGAATTTTTCAGCGATTTCACTTTTATGTGGTAATTCATATATATAGGCAAGCCAAATAAAGAGGTTATCATCCCATAGCCCAACTTGGAAATGTGGGTGTTTTTTATATCCACGCTTATTGTGGCAATAGGCAGACCATGTATCTTTTGGTGGATTTACTGTACGTCTAGCATGTTTGGCGATATGCAAGTGCATTTCATGGCCGGCAAGCTTGTCCATATCTTTTGAGATTGTTTCATATATGCTTCGAAATTTTGGTTGAATTCGTTCTTGAATTGCTTCCATTCTTTCATCAAGTCCATCAATATGAAATGTGGCAAAATCTTTTTGTTCAAAACCGTTAAATGTCATGAGCGTCACCTTTCTATCTAATTAGTATCGTTTTTATTTTATATTAATTATTATGTATTTGCAAAGGTATACTATCCATTTTTAAAATAAGTTGATTTTTGATAAAATAGGAAGTACTCAAACGAGAATGGAGGAGCATTAATGGATATAGCAATACGTCAGCAAATCTTCGAAGATGCGAAAGAATGGATTTATCAAGCTGGTCAGCAAATCCGTGAACAGATGAATAATCCATATGAAATCGATACAAAATCTAATGCGAATGATTTAGTTACGGCAGTTGATAAATCAACTGAACAATTTTTCGCCGAAAAAATAAGAGGGACATATCCTGGCCACTCAATTGTAGGGGAAGAAGGATATGGTGATAAAGTCGAATCGTTAGATGGAACATTATGGATTGTTGATCCAATTGATGGAACGATGAATTTTGTTCACCAAAAACGAAACTTTGCCATTTCGATTGGCATCTATCATGATGGAATAGGGGAAATTGGCTTAATTTATAATGTGATGGATGACGTGCTCTATTCGGCTAAAAAGGGAGAAGGTGCATACCGTGAACAAGTCAAGCTTCCTCTGTTAAGGGATGATGTGAAGCTGGAGACAAGTGTTCTTGGCTTAAATGCACAATTAGTATGTGAAAATAAGTATTACAATGCGAAGAAGATCCAACAATTAATTCGCGATTGTCGTGGAACAAGATCATATGGTTCTGCTGCTTTGGAGTTTGCTCATGTAGCAGAAGGTATTCTAGATGGTTATGTAAGTATGCGATTAGCTCCTTGGGATATTGCGGCAGGAATTGTCCTTGTTGAAGAAGTAGGCGGCGTGACAGTTCAAGCGACTGGAAAGCCGGTTAATCTGCTTCAAAACAGTACAATTTTAACTACTAACAAACAAATTAAAGATCGTGTGATCGATCATTATATCGAATTTAACTAAGAAAAAACTAGCAGTCAAGATTGGTTGCTAGTTTTTTATACAGTGCATGTGGCTACTAACTGTTTGATTAAAATAGGTGAAAAGTCCCCAGCTTTTAATGAATGTCAAATGGATAAGTGGGGATGAATTGCCTTTGGGTAGGGGGGCTTGGCCAAAAAGAGAAAATACATCTGGAATAAAGTATGTTGAGTTTCCAAGCCCCTTCTCTTCAAACCTATAGTCAATGAGCTGTTTTTCTTTTTAATGATATACCGTAGCCCATTAATCCGAATCCGATAAGCAGTGCGATGATGATAAATAGAGCGCTTCTAAAAGCAATGCCGACTCCAACTGCTGAGAAAGATAGGATTACACAAATAGCTAATAATAATTTAGAGAATTGTATATTCATTTTGTCACCTCATTATTTAATCGCTTACTTTTAGGATATCATAGATTTTGCATAAATTGTATTTATTGAATGTTTAAAGTATAATTAATTTGTTTGAACGTTGAATTTGGAGGTCCTGTATGCAGAAAGAAACAATCATTCAAGTACCAGATAATTTATGGCCAGTTGCCGACTTTTTTATGAGAGATCTAGGTGGAGAGGTGAATTTAGCTGATGAATCACAGGTAACAACTTTAATTCAAGGATTTATGCTTCTTTATTTAACAGTAGTAGTGTTTGCTGTTCTTGCATATAAGTTCGGATTTGCAAAAAAATTACCGCCACTTAAATCAGCTATTATTTACATTCTACTATTTATTGGAACTTTCTTTTTAACGTTAATATTCGGTTTGAACCTTCCACTGGCTGAGAGTTTATTCATCATTGCTCTAGTTATGGGAGTGTATCGTTTAAGACTTTCACAAGAACGTAAACAAAGAGGATGAGCAAGTATTGCTCATCCTCTTTAAGTTATCACGTAATACTCTGCTGATTGACGTCTCGTTTTATAGTTATGAAATATATTGATCCTGTACTTCTTTTTTCTGATATAAATTAAAATTACCACTGTGATGTCGTTGCATCGTTTTTTCTTTAATGCGCTCGTCACATGCCGAACACATATACGTGCTGATTAAGCGGTTTCGTAATTTTTTCGCTTGAGCACAATCATTATTAATATTGTTAATCTTATCGCACATGACACATTTAACTCGCATTATTTCACCTCAAATTAGTAGAACTTTATTGATTAAATTGTAACATAAAATTCATCATTACTAAAGCGATCATGTAAGTAGAGATGTTTGATGATTAAACAGAAGGGTATAGTAAATGTAAAAGGGAAGGTGAGATAGATGAGAAAAAGTAGTGTTGTTGGAGTAATTGGAGCTGTTACAGTTGCTGCTACTGCATCTTATTTATTATTGGATAAGCCAATCAGAAAAATAAATAATAAAAAATATAGCAATCCTAACCGCCAGAATCAAGCATCCTTGCCAATTGAAGCAGCAATAGATCCAGGAGAAGAACTAGAGAACGCAAATATGATTGCAGAAGGTTCCCAATTTAGTGTTAATTACTATGATAAAATGAAAGAATAAAGAAGCCATCTGCAAAAATGGCTTCTTTATTCTTTAACGGTCTTTTTGATTATTTGACTGTTCCTCATGAATTTCTTCAAGATTTTGTTCGTCATTCTCATCTAACATTTGCTTATTGGCATCAGATTGATTGGATCCTTTTTCCATTAGCGGAAGCTCTGGCATCCAGCGTCCGGTTATATTGGCTAATTCTTCTGTAATAGCTTCAATTGGATAACCTTCTTGTAATTTTGCTCCCATGTTTTGCATGCGTTTATATAAGTCTGCATCAGCCACTACGATTGCCTTTCTGCCATAAGGATCATGTTCTAGTGCCTCTATGACAGAGTATTTAATCGATCCTACATGGGAACGATCTAAATCTTCATCTACGTCAATACTAACGATTACACCACGGTTAGTAATTAAAGCAGAAGCGTTATGGACGTTTGGTACTTGACTAGCAACATTTGCTAAGTGTTGTGCTTTTTCTTCATTATCCATTGTATCTGTAGGTGCAGGACCTGAATTTTTTACTTGAACTGCGCCATAGTCATCTGTACTTTGTGCTAAATCATTGTCCTGTACATCTTGTTGACAACCGGCAAGTAGCACAACAAACAATAGCAAATAAAAATACTTCATAAAAAAATCCCTCCTTCTTCTCCGTATATTTTTTGTTTAAACAATAAAAATATACTTATGAGAAGAGGAAAGGATCGTTAATTACTGTAGAATTATTTCTTTAATACCTTTAATCGGATTATCTTGATTAGATCCGTCTTTAAAATATAAATGAGCTGGTCCACTTTCTTTAATTTGCTTACCGTCAATCGAGAAAAGTAAGTAAGCGTCCAATAATTGTTGAAGTGAAAGAGTGATTTCATCTGTTTCCGTTCTGAGCAATGCTGCTGTAGCATCGTCAGTTACTTCAGCATTTTCTATAAAATCTTTAATGGGCATAAGGTAAGAATGGGATAATAATTCTTTTTTATTATATTTTCGTATACTATTTTGGACAGGTGGCTTGTTTAATTTACTGTTAGATTCTATCCAATCTTTATCAGTACTAGTAGTTGTAGTAAAAGCATTTTCTAGCTTTACTTTTCGGTCATCAAAAATCCATACACTAGGATCTAGTGTTATTGGATAGGTTACTTTCCCTTTTACTTGAATAATCATTTCCATCACCTCTTCTATGTATGCGTTATCTATAAGGATAGCAAAGAATGAATCAAAATGCATTATTTCTAACTTTATTTTATTTATGACGGACACTAACTTCCTGATTGAAGGCTTATCGTATAGCTAGAAGTCTCGTAACCTCAGTTATCTTGCAATTTCGATTATTTCACGATAAGATAAAGTGAGACTTCAATCAGTGGGAGTCTTTGCCTTCCATTGATTGTTTGCGAAACTTATCAGGGCGTTAGCGTCCGTTTATTCCCCACTTAGCTTCTTTATTTTCACTCGAATCTTGAAGTCGGGGTATTACGGACTCATGCACCGTGATAAAATGAGAAGTATGAATAGTAGAGGGGGATTTTTCTTTTGATACCTGAAGCGACTGTTAATAAAAAGGAACAAGCCTATGCCCTTCTCCAGGCTGATGCTGATAAAATTTTGCAATTAATTAAAGTGCAGATAAATAATTTAACGATGCCGCAATGTCCTTTATATGAAGAAGTGCTAGATACGCAGATGTTTGGCTTATCTAGAGAAATAGATTTTGCCGTAAGATTAGATTTAATAGATGAAAATGATGGGAAAGCACTGTTAGAAAATCTTGAGAGGCAATTGAATATTTTACATGAGGCATCGCAAAGAGTATAGTAAGTTCGTTTAAAAACTTTGCCTCAACTGGTAAGTTTTTTAAATTTTATTATAATTATGGTTAATAATATGTAAAATACTTACTTTTATATGGTAAAATAAGAGAATAAATATATGAAGATACTGAGGTATTCGTTATGAAACGGAAAAGAAAAACATTTGATTTCTTGTTAGTGTTCTCACCCTTATTATTGTCAGCTTTCGGTGTTTTGATGGTTTATAGTGCAAGTATGGTGACACAACTGCTTGAAGGAGAACCAGCATATTCATTAGCACTGAAGCAGTTCATGTGGTTAGTGGTAGGAATTGGTTTGTTTATGTTTGCAAGTTATTTCAAATATACATTATATTTGAAGTTTTCTAAAATCATAGTATTAGTAATGTTTGCTAGTTTGCTTTCTTTGGAGTTTTTCGGGGTAAACATTAATAATGCAACGTCTTGGTTACATATTGGTCCTTTTTCTATCCAACCAGCTGAATTAGTGAAAATTGGATTAATTCTTTATTTAGCGGCTGTATATACAAAAAAACAAGCGTATATTGATGATTTTTTTAAGGCTGTTTTGCCTCCTTTGGTTATTACAAGCGCTTTGACTGCTCTTATTATCAAGCAGCCTGATATAGGTACGGCAGCAATCGTGTTTGCTATTGCTTGTACGGTTATTATCAGTTCCGGTATCAAGTTCAAACATTTATCGATCTTGATGCTAGTGGGGCTAATTTTGGTAATTGCTGTAGGATTTCATTTAGTAACAGATGTAAGAATTGCTAGATTTACTGGAGCGTTTCAGCCATTCGAAGATCCAGATGATAGTGGATACCAATTAATTCAATCCTACATTGCCATTGGTACAGGCGGCTTATTCGGTGTAGGCCTTGGTCAAGGTGTACAAAAATTAGGTTATTTGACACAAGCAGAAAGTGATTTTGTTATGGCTGTAATTGCTGAAGAATTAGGTCTTTTTGGTGTATTATTTGTATTAATTAATCTAGGTATTATTGTAATCAGAGGATTGTATATCGCTAAAAAATGTGAAAATCCGTTTGGAAGTCTTGTAGCAATTGGGATTTCCTCTATGGTAGGTATACAAGCAGTGATCAACTTAGGAGCGATTAGTGGACTACTGCCAATTACGGGTGTTCCATTGCCGTTTATTAGTAATGGTGGCTCATCTTTAATTGTATTACTATTTTCCATTGGAATTTTGCAAAATATTGCACGCCATGTGAATTATCAACGATTTAATGATGAAGAAGCCGAAAATGAAGAGCCAGCGTCACAATCGAAAAAAAGATTTGCTCTGGGTGGATGAAGAGATAAATACTTGCAACAACAAAGTTTTCTTATCTTTGTTGTTGCCTAAGTAAATAACAATAGAAAAGAAGAATAGCATATCAACGTGCTATTCTTCTTTTTTTCTACTACGATAAGACAATAGTAGGTAGTAACATAGTAAACCGAAAAATAGTGTGATGAATAGAGCATGTAATAATGCGATAAATAAGTTTAACTTCGTGAAAATAATGAGTGCTCCTAGTATCACTTGAATAGTGACGAATAGCGTTGCGATCCCCCATCCTTGATACATGACACGACTATATCTGTAATGCTTTCTAATGTGGAAAAGTAAGTATAGTGTCCAAAAAAATGCAATACCAGCTAATAGTCTGTGTCCCATTTGGACCCACTGTCCTAAGTGATAATCGAATCGAAATGGCTGCCCACTTTCGCAAAAAGGCCAACTCGGACATGCTAAGCTTGAATCGATATGTCTTACTAATGCCCCTGAGTAAACCACTACCATTATGTAAATCGCAAGCCAAAAGAAGTGTTTGCGAAAGGTCGAGGTGATCTTTAGTGAATCTGCGTCAAATTTATGATCGACCTCAAAAATAAGTAATGTTAATAACAATACAGCTGCAAATGATATGAGTGAAATACCAAAATGTAATGCTAGAACAAAATCAGATTGCGACCATAATACGGCAGCAGCTCCAATTAACCCTTGGATGACAAGAAATAAGATAGAAACAAGTGCTAAAAATTTTGTTTCTCTAATGTGTCCAATCTTTTTCCAAGAAAAATAAGAAAGCAGTAAAACGAAGATACCTGCGACAGATGATACGAGACGATGACTAAGCTCAATGAACATTTCCATCGACCAAGTACCATAGCAAAACGGCCAATTGGCTCCACATCCCATGCCTGAATCTGTTTTCGTAACTAATGCACCACCAACAAGCACAAATATCATTGCTAATGTCGATAAAACGGATAAAACTTTTAACAACTTCATGATAATATCTCCTCATCAAACGTTAAGATCATACAATGATTCACATTGTTAGTAAAACCCTTGCAAAGTATTAGTGTAGTATGCTAGAAATAAATAAGATATAAAAATGATGCGGTTTCAAAATCGTATTCATTATATCAAATAATGTAGTCTTCGTGTCGATTAACTAATAATTGAAGGAAGAGTTCATAAAAATGTCACAAAATACAAATAATTTTGAACATAAATAGAACACTCTTAAATACAGGGTACACTATCGAGGGATGATAGTGTACAATAGTGATGACTATTCCAAAAATGAGAAAAAATGTGTAAGATGAAAAGGGGGGATAAGTGTAGATGGAAAAGCTGAGTATAACATCAAATGACCAGACTATTGCAACATCTGTAAACGAATACTTATATAAATGGTCTGAATTGAAATCGCTATTAAAAGTAGGAATTATTAATTCCAATACAATGACTGCTTTTGCTGGTTTTTGGTTAGCCTTATTTTATACAGGATCTTCTTTGAATCAATATTGGCATATTTTATTAGTAACGCTAATCGGTACCGCTTTCGTTATTGGAGGTGGCTGTGTGATAAATAATTACTATGATCGTGATATTGATCAAGTGATGAAGAGAACGAAAAGCCGGCCTAGTGTTACAGGTACAATCGAGTTATCGCACATATTAATTATCGGTATATCTCTATCTGTTACAGGTGTGTTAATATTAATGTTAGCATCTACTCAAACTGCTTTGATCGGTGCTATGGGTTGGTTTAGCTATGTGGTGTTGTATACAATGTGGTCTAAACGTCGCTATACAATTAATACAGCGGTTGGAAGTTTGTCTGGTGCTATTCCACCACTAATTGGCTGGTCTGCTGTAGACACTAATTTACATGCTATTTCATGGGTATTATTTTTACTTATTTTTATTTGGCAGACACCTCACTTTTTAGCTATTGCAATGAAAAAGGTAGATGATTATCGTGATGCTGATATTCCGATGTTACCAGTTATACATGGAGAGCAGATGACGAAAAGACAAATGCTTGTTTACATAGTTTGTTTATTACCAATTCCGTTTATCTTACACGAATTGGGAGTTGTTTTTGTTATATTAGGTACTATATTAAATATAGGTTGGTTAGCACTAGGAATAAAAGGCTTGTTTGTCAAAGTAAAAGACAATGCTAGATGGTCTAATCTAATGTTTATGTATTCATTGCTTTACTTAACTGTTATTTTCTTGTCTATGATTATTATAACTTTTCCTGCTAATTTGTTATAATAGAGAAAAATATTGTAAGTAGAACTTGATAACTATCAAGTTTTCTAAATAATAAGTTAATAAAGAAAGAGAGGGTTAAATATGAAAAATTGGATGGGAAAACTCCGAACACTGTCATTATTTTCTTTTTTGGTCATTATACTTTCAGCGTGTGGTAAAGAAAATTTAACTGCACTAGTGCCAAAAGGATATGGGGCAGATCAATCATTTAACGTCATTATCATTTCCATACTTGTCATGATTGTTGTCTTTATTGTCGTAATGGCTATTTATTTGTATGTTGTGTTGAAGTTCCGCCAGAAGAAAAGGCAGGAAGATTACGTTCCGCAACAAACAGAAGGAAACAAGACACTGGAAATTGTCTGGACAGTAATTCCGATTTTACTTCTTCTTATTATTGCTGTTCCAACTGTTGCTACTACATACAATTTAGCGGATGACTCGGCTAAAGAGGATAGTATTAATGTCAATGTAACAGGTCTTCAATTCTGGTGGAATTTTGAGTATGCAAATGAAGAAATTCAAACGAGTCAAGAACTGTATATTCCTGTGAATGAGAAAGTTTATCTGAATATGATGTCCAGTGATGTTATTCATTCATTTTGGGTGCCATCTATATCAGGGAAAATGGACGTAAATCCAGAAAACGAAAATACGATGTATATTGAAGCGTATGAAGAAGGGGTATACTGGGGTAAATGTACAGAGTTTTGTGGTGATTCACACTCATTAATGGACTTTAAAATTGTGGTAGTAAGTCAAGATGAATATGATACATGGGTTGATGGGATGCAAAATACAGACCCAGAATTCATCGCTTCCGCACAAGAAGGACAGGAATTATTTGAAAATAGCTGTTTAAGTTGTCATGCTATTGATGCAAGTGCAAATCATCCGGTAGTAGGTCCGAACATGGCTGATTTTGGTAATCGGACAATGGTTGCCGGAGTTCGTAATTTTTCAAAAGAAGAAATTGTGGAGTGGATTGTAGATCCAGCATCTGTTAAACCAGGTAATGGTATGTTAGATGCACCTTATCTCGAACAAGAAAATATTGGGCAAGCAGAAGCAGAAAACATAGCAGATTTCTTAATGGAATTGAAAGCTACGGATGAACCAGTAGATAGTGTAAAACAATTCCGAGAAGACGAAGCAAAAGATAACTAAAGGGAGGTTAACATAACGTGAGTACTCTGGTAGCTACGAATAAAAAGGGCTTCGGTGCCACTTTATGGGATTACTTAACGACAGTAGACCATAAGAAAATCGCTATTATGTATCTTGTTGCTGGTGGATTCTTCTTTATCCTCGGGGGATTAGAAGCATTGGCGATTAGATGGCAATTAGTACAGCCAATGAATGATTTTGTAAGTGCAGGATTTTATCATGAGTTAATCACTATGCACGGTACAACGATGATCTTTTTGGCAGCGATGCCACTGATCTTTGCTTTTATGAATGCAGTTGTTCCGTTACAGATCGGGGCAAGAGATGTTGCATTTCCATTCTTAAATTCGTTAGGTTTTTGGTTGTTTTTATTTGGTGGTATTTTGCTGAATGTCGGTTGGTTCACTGGTGGGGCAGCAGATGCCGGTTGGACAGCATATGCACCACTTTCAACAATCTCAGCTGGTGAAGGTGTTGACTATTATGTGTTAGGATTACAAATTTCAGGTGCGGGAACATTAATTGGTGGTATTAACTTTCTTGTAACAATTGTTAATATGCGTGCTCCTGGTATGACGTATATGAGAATGCCACTGTTTACTTGGACAGCTTTTGTTACAAGTGCACTTATTTTATTCGCATTCCCCGCTTTAACAGTAGGGCTGTTCTTAATGATGTTCGACAGATTATTTGGTTCTGGCTTTTTCGATGCAGCGATGGGCGGTAATTCTGTTATTTGGCAACATTTATTTTGGATTTTTGGGCACCCTGAAGTATATATCTTGGTGTTGCCTGCTTTCGGTATTTTTAGTGAAATTATTGCAACGTTTTCTAAGAAAAGGTTATTCGGTTATACAGCAATGGTTTTTGCAACTGTATTAATTGGTTTTCTAGGATTTATGGTTTGGGCTCACCACATGTTTACAGTAGGTATGGGGCCAGCTGCTAACTCTATATTTGCAGTTGCAACAATGGCAATTGCTGTACCAACAGGTATAAAAATCTTTAACTGGCTATTCACGTTGTGGGGTGGACGAATTTCGATTACTACACCTATGCTTTGGACGTTAGGCTTTATTCCTTCCTTTACATTAGGTGGAATGACTGGTGTAATGTTAGCTGCTGCTACAGCAGATTATCAATACCATGATACGTACTTCGTTGTAGGACACTTCCACTATGTAATTGTTGGTGGGGTAGTATTCGCATTATTTGCCGGTGTTCATTATTGGTGGCCAAAAATGTTTGGTACAATGCTAGATGAGAAATTAGGTAAAGCGACATTCTGGATATTCTTTGTTGGTTTCCATCTAACATTCTTTGTACAACACTTCCTCGGACTAATGGGGATGCCAAGACGTTATTGGGTGTACATGGAGAATCAAAATCTAGATTTAGGTAACTTAATCAGTACCGTCGGTGCCTTTTTAATGGGAATAGCGAGCATTATCCTGCTTTATAACATTGTGAAAACATCTATTCAAAACAAAAAAGTAGGAGGAGACCCGTGGGATGGACGTACATTAGAATGGGCAATCCCATCACCTCCACCATTTTACAATTTTAAACAATTGCCATTAGTTCGTGGTTTAGATCCACTATGGATTGAAAAGATGGATGGAAGAAAAGGGATGACTGCTGCAGAACCATTGTCTGATATACACATGCCTAACAATTCTTTCTTACCATTTGTTATATCATTAGGTCTGTTTATTGCAGGATTTGGGTTTATTTATCAAAAGAACGATTTATCGTGGTTGATCGTATTGTTCATTGGTATGGCGATCACTCTAGGTGCGATGTTTATTAGGTCTGTGAAAGATGACCTCGGTTATCATATCCATAAGGAAGATCTAAAGAAGGAGGCTGAGGAATAATGAGTGAACAAGATGTACTTAATCCGAAACACATGCCTCATAATCCTGAGAAAGCTACTTTAGAAGGCAAAAACAAATTTATGGGATTTTGGTTCTTTCTAGGTGGAGAAGCCGTCCTATTTGCTAGTTTATTTGGTACGTATTTAGCTTTGAAAGATGCGACAAATGGTGGTAAATCGTCAGAAGAATTATTTGGCTTAGAATTAGTATTTATTATGACGATGTTATTACTTACTAGTTCTTTAACAAGCGTTTATGCCATGTATCATATGAAGAATAATGATTTCAAAAAAATGCAGTTGTGGCTTGGTATTACGGTAGTACTTGGCTTAGGATTTTTAGGATTTGAAATTTATGAGTTTTATCATTACATCCATGAATATGAATTTACGATGCGTTCATCTGCTTTTGGATCAGCCTTTTACACGCTTGTTGGATTTCACGGAGGCCACGTCGTTTTCGGTCTTTTATGGATTGTGACGTTAATGGTTCGTAATGCCAAACGTGGGTTGAACTTGTATAATGCTCCTAAGTTTTATATTGCCAGCTTGTATTGGCACTTTATTGATGTTGTATGGGTATTTATTTTTACAGTAGTTTATCTAATGGGGGTGCTTTAATAAATGGCTGATAAAGTATCTGGAACTGCTGCACAATTGGAATTTGAGAAGCAAAAAAGAAAAGAAGAGATGAAGCAACAAGTAATTACTTTTGCTTTAATGATTATTTTTACGATTATTGCTTTTGCAATGGTTTTATCAGAGCTTGATAAACTATTCGTCATACCGATACTGTTAGTGTTAGCGGCTATTCAAGTTGGTTTTCAGTTGTATTATTTTATGCACATGAGTCATAAAGGGCATGAACTACCAGCTTTAATGTTCTATGGTGGAGTATTTGCTGCGTTTATTACGATACTAGCGCTATTAGTATTAGTTTGGTGGTAATAAAAAAAGCTTGAGAAGTCTTTCAATACTTCTCAAGCTTTTTTAACAATACGTAAGTTATCAATTATCTGTTGATGAAATCGTAGAAATAGCTTGTTTTAACACAAATGTGTTCGATATAATAAGGTAATACTGAGGTGGTAAATATGTTCCAAGATATACAGATTTTCGGTTTTCGTGCTTTGTGGAGCCCTTATTTTATGCTGTTTATTGTAGGCTTAGCTGTTGCTTATTACTTTCTTTTCATTAATCGAAAGGATGAAAAAAAAGCGGATAACAAGCAAATACTATATTTTTATAGTGGTATCTTGTTATTGTACATTATCAAAGGAGCTCCAGTTGATTTGCTATCACATATCATGTTTACAGCACATATGGTCCAGATGGCGCTCTATTATTTACTTTTCCCTATTTTAATAATCAAAGGAATACCTGTATGGGTGTGGGAAAAAGTATTTAATATGCCTGTGGTAGGGGCAATTCTACGTATTTTAACGAAGCCGTTAGTAGCATTACTATTATTTAATGGATTATTTTCGATGTATCATATTCCGGTAGTGTTTGACTATGCAAAGGCAAATGAGATTGCACATACATCGATTACATTAACGATATTGGTAGCTGCATTTATTGTTTGGTGGCCAATTTTTTCTCCAATAAAAGAATTAGATAAGATGCCACCTTTATTAAAATTAGGTTACATAATTGCTAATGGTATTTTAATTACTCCAGCCTGTGCACTGATTATCTTTGCAACAGGTACGATTTATTCTACATATAGTGCATCTGGTCCGTGGATGCAAGCGATGGCACTATGTGTACCATCGGATGTTCTAAGTAGTCTATCTTTAAGTGGTCCGGAAATGTTTTCCCCATTAAGTATTCTGGAAGACCAGCAGCTTGGTGGTATTGTAATGAAAATTACGCAGGAAATTATCTATGGTGCGATCTTGGCTCGTATTTTCTTTCCTTGGTTTCGCAGTGGAGCGGATACGGTGGATCCATTACCACCAAATCATCAGACAGAACAAATTTAAGGTTGGAAGGACAGAATGAAAACATGGAAATATTACCGACGATAAGCACATTTTTTATTGTGCTTAGTGCGATATTTGTAGCAATTGGTTGGCGCTTAGTTGTGAAAAAAAGATATAAGGCACATAAAAAAGTAATGCTGCTAGGAGCAGTAAGTGCATTAATCTTCTTTATTATTTATATGTCTAGGACTGTGTTTGTAGGAAATACTAGTTTTGGAGGTCCAGAAGAGCTAGAAATTTATTATACCATCTTTCTTGTTTTTCATATTGTCCTAGCAACTTCAGGAGCAATTTTCGGTATTGTTACACTAGTGTTAGCATTTAAAAGAAATATAAAAAAACACAGAAAAATTGGTCCGATAACGAGTGTTATCTGGTTTTTTACAGCAATAACAGGTGTTGCAGTATATTTGTTATTATACGTATTCTATCATGGTGGAGAAACAACAAGCTTACTAAAAGCAATCTTAGGAACATGATAAACAAGAAGAGATGTAAACTTAAGATAGGCAGTCTTATCATAAGTACAATAGACTAAAAAGAAGCAAACACATTTACGGTGTTTGCTTCTTTTTGGAAAAGTATAATATTATAGGGATTCCTCTCGAGTAGCGCCAAGAAGCTGATTTCTGATGAGTGGAGTCTCACTTTATTTAAGATTATATTTTAAATTTCATCTTAATGATTCCTGCTTCTTTAGCAGAATTAAAGGCGATAACAATTAATGGTCCAATGATAAAGCCTAAAATACCTAATAGTTTTAAACCAATATACATGGCGATTAATGTTACGAGTGGAGAAAGACCGATATGTTTCCCCATCACCTTAGGCTCTACAATTCTTCTAATTGCAAGCAATATAACTGCGAGTATAGCCAATTGCACGCCAGGCATAATGTCACCGGTTATTAATAAGTAGAGTGCCCATGGTCCTAAAACTACAATCGAACCGATAATCGGTATAAAGTCAATGACCCAAATGATTAAAGACATCATTAAAGCATATTGAGGAACAATTATATACAATCCGATTAGTGTTACGATAAAGATAATGATACTGACTAAAAACTGTGCTTTGCAAAAACCAAAAATAACATGTGATAGGCGTTCATTCATGAATTTTACTTTTTCAGCAGTTTTCTCTTTTAAGTGACTATATGCTTTTACTTTCAAACGTGGAATTTCCAACATAAACATAAATAAGGCTATTAAATATACAATAAGACTAACTAAAAACTCAGGTATTTTACTGGCCACTTTAGCTATTTCCTCAATATTTAATATGTCACGAGTCGTATTGCTTAAAGACATAGTGGTAGATTGAATTTGAGCTTTTACTTCCTCAACAAGTTCTGGAGGTAAATCTTCAGTAAAATGTTCTAAATCTGATTCCCATTCAAGCAGTTGATTGTTAAGTTGAATAATATATGTAGGTGCATTTTCAGCAAAAGTTACTACTTGACCAATTGCTCTTGTTATTGCATATGTACCAATCGTGCTAATAATAATGATAAAGAGGAAGAAAACAATTGTTACAGCTAGCTTCCGATTTACCTTCATCTTCCTCATAAACCATCGTATTACGGGATTTAATATTAACGCTGTAATAAACGCCAGAAGCAGTGGTATTGATACCGGTAATATAAAAATAGCAGCTAGCAGTAAGAAGAGAATGACAAAGAATATTTTGATATATTTTTTATTAATATTTTTCATGTAGGAAATATCGAGGCTCCTTTCAATAACTAGTTGTATATATCTTGCTGAAAAACGGCTGTATATAATACAGCCGTTTCTTTAGAAAAGTAGATTATTACTTCATAAAAGGTTGGATGTTTTCTTTCGCGTTTTGTAGTAACGTAACAGCTCTATCAACAGTAGAGGTTGGAAAGTTCTCCTCCTCACCATACTCAATTCCATGAGGATAATAGTGCTTACCAATAATAGGTGTTAACAGCTTAATTACTGCATCCCCTCTATCAACATCTCCTTCAACTGCATAGCCTTGTACTCTTATGTAATATGTGATGTTTTTCTCAGGTGAACCAATCTTATAATCATATGTAACACGTTCATAATCCCATTGACTTGCGCGGACAAAATTAGCTTGTTCCATTACATGGTCTAATGGTTTTAAATCAATTAAGACATCTTCTAATTCAGTGTTCGTAATTTTCATACCTTCACCCCATCTAAAATAATCACTAAATTAATAATAGTATGAAATCTTAAAAGATGCAATTTATAAAGAAGGATTCCTCATAAAAATTTTCATGAATATAGGAGACTGACATATATTTTAGTAAATATATGTTTTTTATGAGGTGGGAATGAATGAGATTGAAAATTATTGCTTTTATTATTCTAGTAAGTGCACTAGTATTTAGCTATTTATTTTATGTTAACAAACCTGAGGAGCAGCAACTTGTTCATTATCATCAAAGTCCAGCTGAAGTAAAGAATGAGAAAGTATACATCGACGAAGAGCATACGCTTATTGCCCAACAAGATGCTATTTGGAAATTCGTCGGTCGCAAAGTAGAGGAGTTTGAATTATTGTATGGAGAGCCTGTCAGAAAGGATACATCTCTTTATGGTTATGATTGGTGGATATATAATGATGATGATGTTTATGTGCAAATTGCCGTACAAGATGATGTGATCATTAGTATGTACTCCAATTCAGATAACTTAGATTTTTCTCCTTTAACCATTGGCCAAGAACGAGAGGAAATTAAGGAGATATACTCATTGCAAGATGAAATAGAGTTTGAGCATTTGCGTTTTAAACTAACGGAAAACGATTTGTTAGAGCGACCGATCGTTCAGCTGACTGAAGAATTGTTCGCTCAACTATACATTGATCAGTTTACAGAAAAGCTGGCAGGAATAAGAATTGTTAATAAAGAGGTATTGGAGCTTATTCGACCATATGAACTCTTTTACTGGGGAGAAGTTAAGGAGCTAGTGGAGCCAAACAAAGAGGAATGGGAGGAGGTTGAATCTGGTCTAGAACAGCAGATTTTTGATTTAACAAATGAAGTAAGAAGGTTATATGATGTAGGTGAGCTAGTGTGGGATGAAGATAGTCACCATGCAGCGAAGACACATAGTGAAGATATGTATACAGAAAATTATTTTTCCCATTATAGTTTGAACGGAGATGGATTGAAGGAAAGATTATTAGCTGCAAATGCTCATTATTTATCGGCTGGTGAAAATATCGCAGCCCATTACATTGATGCGCCTGCTGTAATACATGGTTGGCTTAATAGTGAAGGGCATAGAGAAGCACTGTTAAAAGCTGAGTACACCCACTTAGGAGTCGGTGTGTATCAATCATTTTTTACGCAAAATTTTATAGAAAAATAAAAGAAGCTAAGTGTGGGTGTCATCACAAAAATAGGTAATTCGCATATAGTATAAATAGAAATGTTGCTAGAGAGGAGAAATACGGATGAACGACATGTCAAATCCTTCTATACAACAATTTAAAGCATTTATACATGAGCGCCCATTACTTATTAAAGAAATTCGACAAGGGAAAATAACGTTGCAAGAAACTTATGAAAAATATGTTTTGTTAGGTGAAGAAGACCCCGTTTGGAATAAATACTTGTCAGGTAGCAAACACGACCAGCAAAAGTCTGAAGAAGATTCATCAAGTCAATTTTACCAAAAAGTAATGAAGCATTTAGAGAATGTAGACTTAAATCAGGTAGAGGGCCATATTCATAATTTGAATGGAGCGATTGGCAATATTGTCACGTTAATTGATCAGTTTAAGCAATACCGCAATAGTCAAGCAGGGCAGTCTCAAGCAAATGATTTCTTCTACAAGCCAAAAGATTAGGAGGGGCTAGATTGGAGCCTGAAACATATCGATTTATTCAAGAACGAAGAGATTTGTGGCAATTTATCCGATTAAATCCTGAGTGGTATCGCCATTTAACTAGATATCCAGAAGACTTAACTGATCTAGAGGCAGAAGCCAAGCAATTTTATGGAAGGACATGGTCGCAACGTTTGGAAAAGACAGGACAAAATATACAAATGGCTAGAATGTTAATGCAAATGGCAGGCTCTTGGAATGAATAGAGTGCTGCCACTTTTCATTTTTCCTGAAAATTGGTATCATATTGTTATGGAGGTGTCAGTACATGTTAGCAACGATGGAAATTGTTGATATATTAGATAAATCAGAAGCTCTTGGTCAGATGGTAATAGAATCTGAAGTAATGCAAGAGTTTTATGAAGCGAAGCAAGTAATGGAGCAAGACGCAAAAGCGCAGGAACTTATCAAACGCTTTAGTGAAGTGAAGGAAAAACATGAAGAGGTGCAACGCTTTGGTAGGTATCATCCTGACTATAGCCAAATTATGAAAGAACTTCGTGTAAGTAAACGTGAAATGGATATGCATGATTCCATTGCTGCTTATAAATTGACGGAAACGAACTTGCAACGATTTTTAGATGAGATCAGCCAATTAGTAGCATTTAGTGTTAGTGATAAAGTCAAAGTTCCAATGGATGGTGCTGCACTTACAGATAGTGGCTGTGGTTGTGGTTCAGGCGGCGGATGTGGCTGTAAAGCTTCTTAGGAGATACATTGAAAAGTGAGGTGGCTTTATGATCGAGAAAAGACAAGGATTAATTGTTTGGTTCCATCAAATGAAGCATGTTAAACATATAAAAAAGCATGGCCATTTAGTACATGTATCGAAAAAACTAAAATATGCTATGATATATGTTAATCAAAGTGATATCGATGATACATATCAATCACTTTTGAAATTACCATTTATAACAAAGGTAGAATATTCATATAAGCCATTTATCAATACTAATTTCGAAAATAAATCATCGGATAAAAAAGAAAAAGAATACGAATATAACATGGGGATTTGAATAATTGAAAAGTGCTCAGAGTCACATTAAACACCCTATCTTATTAATAAAAAACAACCTGCAGTTAATAGTAACTGCAGGCTCTTTTTATTTTCTTACGTAAGAAAATAAAAAGTTAAAGGGAGAGGAGAAACCGGAGGAAGAACTTATGGGGAAATGTAAGTCTTCTCCGTTTTAGCAACGTATATGTTGCTATATTTAAAGTTTTACCCAATTTTCTTTTTTTATACATGAAGAAAACATATAACATAACATTTAGTATGTAAAGTAAACCTTCCATAGTGAAGAAACATGTGATGGAAGTGTAAGTATGTCATCCTTCTTCGTTTAGACATAGTGAACATGTTTGAGGAATTGATTCTTTTCATGCTATAGTAAGATAGATTTAATAAACTCTAGAGAGGGGAACAAGCCTTGAGAATAATTGCTGGTGATTTAAAGGGGAACAGAATTCAATCAGTCCCTGGCCAATTAACTCGCCCTACTGGTGATAAGATAAAAGAATCTTTGTTCCAAATGATTGGTCCTTTTTTTGATGGAGGTACGTGTCTCGATTTATTCGCAGGTAGTGGAGCTTTAGCGATTGAAGCGATGAGCAGAGGTATTGATAGCGCCATTTTAGTTGATAAACAAGCAAAAGCCGTATCTGTTATTCATCAAAATATGGACCATTTACATATGACAGATAAAGTAGAAGTATATCGTAATGACGCATTCCGAGCATTAAAGGCGATTCAAAAAAGAGAATTGCAATTTGATTTACTTTTTTTAGACCCACCATATCATAAAGTTTCTTATGACAAGTTATTAGACAGTATTAATCAAATGAATATGGTAAAAGAGAATGGGCTTATTATCTGTGAGCATGATCCGAAAAATAACTTAGAGGATAAATATGACCAATTCTTTATTTGGAAACATGAAGTGTATAATAACACAACAGCGATTACGATTTTTAAGAAAGGTGTGACAAGTAATGACTAGACTTGCAATTTGTCCAGGGAGTTTTGATCCGGTAACAAATGGACATTTAGATATTATTAGAAGAGGTGCAAAGGTTTTTGATGAAGTAGTTGTTGCAGTATTTAACAACCAGTCAAAGAGCCCACTATTTACAGTGGAAGAAAGAGTGGAGCTCCTTGAGAAGGCTACAGCAGATATCGAAAATGTAACGATTGATGCATGTAATGGTTTGTTAATGGATTATGCGAAGAGTAAAAATGCACAAGCGGTATTACGTGGTTTAAGAGCTGTATCTGATTTTGAATACGAAATGCAGTTAACTTCGATGAATCGCAAATTGAATGAAGAGATTGAGACATTTTTCATGATGACCAATAATCAATACTCGTTTTTAAGTTCAAGTATGGTAAAAGAAATTGCGAAATTCCAAGCAAATGTCTCGGATGTAGTGCCCAAAGTTGTAGAAGAGGCACTAAAAGCGAAGTTTCATCAATATTAATGTTTAGGCTTAACTAAGAGTATAAGATAAATGAACAGCGCGGCTAATGTCATAATAAAACCGGATTGTTCAAATAATACATAGATAGATTGAATATTGCTGATGGAAGGCTCGGCCCATACTGAAATAACCGTATCTTTTGAGAGCGAACCTTGATAAATAGGGCGATATAAAATCCATGCTAGAATGCCAGCAAACATTCCGTGTAATAAGCGTGCGAAGAAATAAGGAGCAAATCGAATGTCTGTCTCAGCAAGGATACTTGCTACTTGAGCTTGGACAGAAAATCCGTTGAAGGCAAGAATAACGGATACAACGATTGCTTGAATGAGGATAGAATTGTCTGCTTGGGATATTTCATTTGCTCCTATTGTTATTTCGAACAATCCAGAAAATAAAGGAAGTGCCATATCCGACGGAAGTTGAAATAGGTTTAGGAAGACTGCGATCCCACTTGAAATGATTTGCGCTATTTGAACTTCTCGTAAAATTTCGGTAATTACTGAAAAAGTAATGATAAATCCGCCGATCAGTAGTAATGTTTGAATCGAATGTTTTACCGAATCACCTAGAACCTTACCAATTGTTCGTTTTTCTTTGATTCGTGCTTGATGCAATGCACGAATTGCCTTTGAGAAAGAAAAAGAACTAGGATGATCTGAATGGCGTTCCTTATGTTTATAAAATCGCATGCAAAGGCCAACGATAAAATTACTGACATAATGTGTAATAGCTAGTAAGATCCCCAGTTTATGGTCATGAAAGAAGCCGATTGATACGGCGCCGATAATAAATAATGGATTAGATGCATTCGTGAAACTGACAAGGCGTTCTGCTTCCGTTCTCGATAATTCTTTTTCCTGTCGCAATCTTGCGGTAAATTTTGCTCCTGCTGGATAACCACTTGCCATCCCCATTGTCCAAACGAATCCTCCGACACCAGGGACATTAAATAACGGCCGCATGATAGGCTCACATAAGACACCGATAAAATGAACAACTCCAAAAGCAATTAATAATTCAGCTACAATAAAGAAAGGTAATAAAGAAGGGAAAACAACATTTGCCCAGACATCAAGCCCTCTTTGACTAGCTTTCAATACTTCTTGGGGAAAGGTGATAATCATAACAGCCATAAAAATAGCAGCTCCTGCATACATAATAGAAAATATCTTTTGCTTCAACTTTGTCCCTCCTTGTTAGCACTTTTCTGTACCTTTCGAAAAATGAGTAGTAAAATATGTAGTGTTTTAACGTTTGTCCTATAATTAAATATACGCAGTGGCAAAGAAGAAATATGACTATGAGATGCTGTTTGATGACAAGAGAAAGAAGGGGTAACTATGTTTAAGAATCAAAGAACATCAAGATTGCTAGGCTTCATCGCAGGTATCGTTATTATTGCGGCGTTGTTTAGTTACCAATTACCATATTACATTCACAAACCAGGTCATGCAGATTCACTGACTGGTGTAATTGAGGTAGAAGGAGCAACAGAAAGTGAAGGGGATATGCACCTTGTCACGATACAAAGTGGAAGAGCGACACCTTTTCAATATTTGTTAGCATCTTTACGTGATTATGAGGATATTGTCCCGGTAGAAGATGTGTTATTAGAAGGGATGACAGATCAACAATATCGCGAAATGCAACTAATGATGATGGAAAGCTCTCAAGAAGCTTCTACAGTTGTTGCTTATGAAGCGGCTGGTAAAGATATTGATATTAGCTATAATGGAGTCTATGTCGTTTCAGTCGTAGATGGAATGCCTGCTGATGGTGTGCTGCAATCTGCAGATGAAATAGTCGAAATTGATGGACAACAAATAAATGAGGCAGACGACTTGATTGATTATGTCAGTTCTAAACAAGCAGGAGATACCATTTCTTTAACTGTCAATCGAGAGGAAGAGACGTTGCATAAAGAAATTACGTTAGAATCCCTCGAGGAATTAGATGGTAGCGTAGGGATGGGAATCCAGTTAGTCACTAATCGAAAAGTTACGGTTTCACCGGAAGTAACGTTTTCAAGTGGCGGAATTGGGGGACCTAGTGCCGGTCTAATGTTTTCTTTAGACATCTATAATCAACTTACTGACGAAGATTTAACACATGGTTTGCAAGTAGTTGGTACAGGAGAAATTGATTATCAAGGCAATGTTGGAAGAATCGGTGGAATTGATAAAAAAGTAGTAGCTGCAGATCGAGATGGTTGTGATATTTTCTTTGCTCCTAACGAAAATGGACGAGAGGATTCTAATTATCAAATTGCGAAACAGACGGCAGAAGATATTGGAACAGATATGAAAATTGTTCCTGTTGATACATTTTCAGATGCATTAGAATACTTAGAGAACGTACAAGGTTAACTAACACAATAAAGCCGAACAACTCATCCAACTAGCGGTGCTAGTGCAGAAGATGTCGTTGTTCGGCTTTTGTTAGATAATGTTAATTGAATTTCAAAATGGGGCTTTGATAAGCTTGTTTTTTAAGCTGTAATTGATAGCTTGGAGGCAAAATGCTGAAATAAGCGTGGTCAATTCTATCGTCCATTGTTTGATATGGATAGGGCTTTTTATTGCTAGTGTACCATTTAACCTCACTGTTTTTCTTGATCGAATTCAAATATGTTTTTCCTGTTGTGTTCATTCCTAGAATCCGAATTGCATCAGGTTTTTCTTTCCTCAATTCTGCATCTACTTCTTTGGTGTATGTATTTGTCAAAATATGAGTGAATATTCGTTGTAAGCTAGTCCATGTGTATCTTTTGGTTTTTAATGAATTCATCCATGACAGGAATGAGTCTGCACGTTTAGCTGTTTCAACGATTCGATTTTCGATTCCTTCTTTCACCCCTTGAATTTGCTTCCACTCTTCTTTTTTCATCGTTAATACTTTATATTGTAATAGTGGAAAATATGCTTGCCACTCGTGCCAAGATTGGAATCTTTCTTTGTATTGTTCAATCCCTTCTTTTGTTGATTGTGGTACGACATTTGCTAATTGTTGTTGCTCTTGGTGCTCCATGAGGAGATGACGAATACTTGTTGCACTAGCAATTGAACCATGTATTTCTGTGTCATGATAATCGCTATTCCTTCGCTTAATCGTTAATGGAGTTATACCAGTACCTAGATCATATATATTTTTAATGTATTGGTATCCCAATATATTATTAGGTTGAGTAAAATCAATATTTATGTCATTGCCAGCAATAGAATGAAACGCGATATCGTGTGCTTTAGGATAGGAATTTCCTTCTTTTAATGCACGGTTTAGCGAGACATCATATGCTTTGTGGTGTTGTTGAATAAAATGATATAAATGATTAAAATCCGCTATTTCACCATGTTCACTACCGAAACAGAGAAAGTCGGTGGCTAAATGATGTAATATCTTTATCGCACCGTTTGCAAAGAGTTCGCTATGCTGAACAGCATAAAAATAAGGAAGTTCTACAACTAGGTCAATTCCTTGCTCGATAGCCATCTTAGCTCTAGTGAATTTGTCTACAAGTGCAGGTTCACCTCTTTGTAAGAAGTTTCCGCTCATTACAGCGATCATGCATTCTGCACCAGTTATTTTTTTTGCTTGTTGCAAGTGATAGTGATGTCCGTTATGATAGGGATTGTATTCAACTATTAGCCCACAAGCTTTCATTGTGATCACCTCATCATTATTTATACTAACAAGAAGAATATTGTAGTAAATAGTATAGCATAGAAATACGTCCATTCTGATAATTCGAGAGAGTTTTTCTGTAAATGGTGAGAATAATTCAGTGTTAACGGTGAAGCTTAACTAATGTAAAGAAAATATCTTGACAAATGGGTCAATACATTTTAAAATATTTCTTGTTGCCTTGAGGTGAATGTAATGAAATTATATATCCAAAAACTTAAACAATCACAGGGTGAGCCTGTATCATTTCGTGAACATGTCGACATCTCAGATATTGCACAATTAGATAATGACATAAGGCGAATTGAACCAGTATTAGTTACTGGTACAGCTATGATTGATGGTGAAAATATCAACTGTGATTTCCAAATTCAAGGAACGATGATTCTTCCTTGTGCGAGAACGCTAGTAGATGTGCCGTATGAATTTTCCATACAAGCATTTGAATCTTTTACGACATCTGTTTATCGTGAAGGAGAAGACGTACATTTAGTAAGTGGTGAAGTACTTGACTTAACTCCATTTATCGAGGAAAATGTACTATTAGAAATACCATTAAGAGTGTTTGCTGATAAGGACCAACTAGAGGCAAACACGGTGAAACAAGGTAAAGGTTGGACTCTGATTACGGAAGAAGAGCAATCAGAGAAAATAGACCCACGCCTTGAAAAATTAAAAGCTTTATTAGACGACAAAAGTAACGAGAAAGATAGTGAAGGATAGAACTTTGCTTCTCTTTAAAGGAGGTGTAAGGCATGGCAGTACCTAAGCGTAGAACTTCAAAAAAGGTTAAAAATCAACGTCGTACTCATAAAAAATTACACGTACCAGGAATGGTAGAATGTTCAAATTGTGGTGAGTTAACTAAACCACACCACGTATGTAAAGCTTGTGGACAATATGATGGAAAACAAGTAGTAGAACAATAATTTGATATGTTGTACTGTAAATAGTGTAGGAGATGAGATCTCTTACACTATTTTTTTATATTTTATTTACGTTGTCTAAAAGCGAGAGTGGACGTTACTCCATGTTTGATACTCCGTGAAATGCGCTCATCCATTCTGTTGTTTGTAAGTGCTAGAATTATCGCTACGTCAGAATACTCCGCTTTCACCCTCGGGGCACAAGTGCAACATCTATTCAAGCACAGATCGCTTTCATAGTGTTTTCTATGCCACAGGCATGGCTTCAACTAACTTTTTCAACAAAAAGCGGTTGAAAAAGTGGATTTTCAGCTCATGCTATTCCTGTAGGAGTCTCCGTATTCTGCCTTCGCTTTGGTTATATTCTCTATTGAATGAGAGTGGAATACTCAAACAATATGTCCTTAGCGAAGCGCATCTCTTTCGGAAATGAATCATCGTATTTCCACTCACAAATAGTAAAACGCATCATATAGCGGAGACAAAACACGAAGACTCCTGCGGGAACAGTACGAGCTGAAGATCCACTTTGGGAAGTGGGTTTCTTCACAAAGTTAGCTGAAGCCGTACCCGTGGAAAGCGTAGTGTTTTGTCGGAGCTTTATCCTAGCACATTTCATAAATAGAACGGAAGAAAGCCTAACCTACAGAAGACTTACGCTTTTAGACTTCGTAAGTGTTACTGTTTTTTTAGAAGTGAAATTTTTTTCGGATGTCTATCTCCTCTATTAATTGCATACATTGTATCAAGAGTAGAGGAGGTGGAGTTGTGCAAGGGAATCGACAAGATGCATGGACAAATGATGAAGATTTATTGCTAGCTGAAACGGTATTGCGTTTTATTAGAGAAGGCAAAACACAGCTTGAAGCATTTAAGGAAGTCGGGAAGCAATTATCACGAACCTCAGCAGCGTGTGGTTTTAGGTGGAATGCGACTTTACGTAAGCAGTATGACGATGCCATTCAACTAGCAAAACAAAATAGAAAGAACATAGCATATCAACCACAACTGGAAAGAAAGACGGATGAGCAGGTTAGTCAACCAACTATTTATGAAGTAATTGAATCATTAGAACGTTTGCAAAGTCACTACAAAAAAATAGAGTCTAAAGAAGACCTGCGTAATCTGGAAAAAGAAAATGAGCAATTAAAAAAATCACTACAAACGTATCGATTATTTGTTACAAAAGTAAAAGATGCCTTAAACGCACTTGAGTAATAATTCATACTTATTTATCTTTATGAAGGGGCGAAATGGCGGAGGATACTTTCTCGCTATCTTCGTCCTTTTGTTTCGTTCTAAGTAGTAATAACATTCGTGAATATTAGGTAAACTACTTGCACAAGTGAAAAAGTCTTATATAATGAATATGAAAATGACTAAACGTAATTTGAGAATCATTTTACAAGATAAAAGTGAGGCTATGCTATGATTGAGGGATTTTATTATCTGCTTGGGGCAATGATTACTCTGCCATTTCTTATTACTTTTTTAGTGTATAAGCTATCCTGTAAGGTTGTTGGTGAGAAGCGTTTTTCTTTCCATCTTGCTATCGATCTAACCACTATTTTATACATTGGATCGGTTATAGCTATGATATATACATTATTTTCTATTAATCCTATTAGTTATATCATACTTCTTCTATTGTTTTTATTAATTGCTTGTGTATTTATTCATTGGAGAGCCTACACAGATATTGTCTTTACTCATGTATGGAAACGATTTTGGAAAGCTACTTTTTTATTATTCTTTACATTACATATCCTCATTTTGTTAGTTGGAATTGTTTATAATATTACGATTGTGTTGTAATGGGATAGAAGTTGCAAACAAAATATGTGCGTTTATCGGTTACATTATGTACAATACTAATGGATTACTATTGTATATATTGATTACAAAGGAGCAGTTCATTAATGCGTATCGAATCCAAAAGACTCGATTTACATAATAAATTTATTTTAGACTATAAAGCTGAAGTGAAAAGTTTATTAGATCACTTCGACTATAACCCGTATCAAGAAAATGTGTTTGAACAACGAATGCAAGAATTGAAAGAGAGAAAGTACCAAAGAGAAGAATTAGCAAATACACTATTGTTACTAAACAAGCGTTGGAACGGGGACGAGGCTACCTATGCAAACATCGAACGTTTGAAAGATCCTAATAGTGTTGTTGTTATTGGTGGACAACAAGCAGGTATATTAACAGGACCACTGTATACGATTAATAAAATAATATCTATTATCGCTTTAGCGAAAGAGCAGGAGAAAGCTTTAGGAGTGCCAGTTTTACCTGTGTTTTGGATTGCTGGGGAAGACCATGATTTTCCTGAAGTTAATCATCTATATTTACCTGAAGATACCGAGCTGAAAAAATATCGTATAGATGATGAATATGGAGAAAAAACGTCTGTATCTCATCGGGAGCTAAATAAGGAACAAGCGCTAAAATGGTTACAATCCACTTTTCGTTCATTGAAAGAAACAGCTGTAACGAAAAGCTTATTCGAAAAATTACAAAGTATGTTAGAACAAGCAGAAAACTATGTTGATTTCTTTGCATCCTTTATCCATGATATTTTTCGTGATACAGGATTAATTCTAGTTGATTCAGGTAATAGAGCAGTACGCCAATTGGAATCACCTTATTTTGCAGAAATTATTCGAAAACAACCTGAAATAAGTGAAAAGGTGTATCATTCGTTACAGTCCATGAGAACGAAAGGATATCATGTTAGTGTGGATGCTAGTCAGTCAGATGCACACCTTTTTGTTGAAGTCGACGGAGAACGAATTTTATTACAGAAAGATGGAGATAACTGGGTCGGTAAAAATGAAGAGTGTAGTTTTTCTAGTGATGAGCTACTAAATATTGCAGAACAGGCACCAGAAAGGTTGAGTAATAACGTGGTGACTAGACCATTGATGCAGGAAAAATTATTTCCGACGTTAGCATTCTTTGCAGGACCTAGCGAAGCTGCATATTGGTCTATTTTAAAAGGTGCATTCCAAAGTGTCTCTGTAAAAATGCCACCAGTGTTACCGAGGATATCATTAACGCTTGTTGAGGATAGAGTAAAAAAATTGTTAACTAAATATAGCATTGCAATTGATTCAGCTCTTCATCATGGTGTGCAGACAGAGAAGCAAAATTGGCTATCGGCTCAAATGGAGAGACCAATTGAAGAGCTTGCTAATCAATGGAAGGATTCGATTATTAAAGGGCACCAACCATTGAAATTAATCACGGAAGATTTAACGACAGATGTTACACAATATGCAGATAAAAACTTGCAATTAATACTACAGCACGTTGATCAATTAACTAATAGGCTAACAAAAGAGCACGCGAACAAATACCAGATGCAGTTAACGGAATTTGATTATATACAGATGCACCTGAAACCAGGTGGTGGATTACAAGAACGAATCTGGAATATCGTGTATTTTCTAAATGTATACGGATATAATTGGGTTAACTATATCAATAAATATGAGTTTGATTGGAAAGAACAGCATTATTTAGTCTATTTATGATGACTAATAGTAATAAAACGAGGAGATCATTTTTAATGGTTTCCTCGTTTCTTTTTGTTTTCTTGAAACGCTTGTTCGTTGAAAAGCATTAGTTTTTTTAGTGTTTAATAAAAAGTCAAGTTTTCTCTCTTTTTTTTTTAAAAGTAATAGTGGTGAAAAGTGGAGGGATGTGGTAACATAAGGGTAGAAAGTGGGGTGCCTAGATATGTTCATGGGTGAATATCAGCATAACATTGATACGAAAGGACGTATTATTGTTCCTTCCAAGTTCAGAGATAATTTAGGAGAGCAGTTTGTCGTAACTCGTGGATTAGATCAATGTTTGTTTGCTTATCCAATGGATGAATGGCGCCAATTAGAAGAAAAACTAAAAAAATTACCACTTACAAAAAAAGATGCACGAGCATTTACACGTTTCTTCTTCTCAGGAGCAGTTGAATGCGAACTGGACAAACAGGGGAGAATAAATATACCTGCCCCACTTCGTAAATATGCAGGAATTGAGAAGGAATGTGCAGTTATCGGGGTATCGAACCGAGTAGAATTTTGGGCTGAAGATAAATGGAATGATTTTGTAGATGTATCAGAGGAATCATTCGCAGAAATTGCAGAAAATATGATGGACTTTGATTTGTAAAGACAACCAAGAAAGATAGGGGTGACTCCATGTTTGAACACTATACAGTGCTAAAGAAGGAAACCGTTGATGGTCTCCAAATAAATCCTGATGGTATATATGTTGATTGTACATTAGGTGGCGGTGGGCATTCCGCATACATACTAGAACAACTGAGTGAAAAAGGGCGTTTGATCGCTTTTGATCAAGATAAAGATGCAATTAGTGCCGCTAAAGAAAGATTGAACGATCAACTTGACCGAGTCACTTTCGTACAGCGAAATTTCCGTCACTTAGCAGAAGAATTAGATAAATTACAAATAGCAGAAGTAGATGGTGTCTTATTTGATTTAGGGGTGTCTTCTCCGCAACTAGATCGTGGTGAAAGAGGATTTAGTTACCAGCATGATGCACCATTAGATATGAGAATGAACCAACAAGGTGACTTGAATGCATTTGATGTTGTCAACCATTGGCCATATGAAGATTTAGTATCGATTTTCTTTAAATATGGTGAGGAAAAATTCTCTAAACAAATCGCTAGAAAAATTGAGAAAGCTCGGGAAGAAAATACAATTAATACAACATTTGAGTTAGTCGATCTTATTAAAGAAGCTATCCCTGCACCTGCAAGAAGAAAGGGAGGACATCCAGCTAAACGTATCTTTCAAGCAATTCGAATTGCTGTAAATGACGAGCTCAAAGTTTTTGAAGATGCTCTATACCAAGCGGGTAGATACCTTGCTATTGGTGGACGTATATCAGTTATTACCTTCCATTCACTAGAAGACCGTATCTGTAAACAAGCATTCAAAGATTGGAGTACTCCACCTCCAATGCCAAAAAATATACCAGTAATACCAGAGGAATTTAAGCCTTCTTTCCGTTTAGTTAATCGCAAGCCGATTATAGCAAAAGAAGAAGAACTAGATGAAAATCGCAGGTCACGATCAGCTAAATTAAGAATTGTTGAAAAAGTGAAAGAGTGGAATGTAAACCATTAATATAATAGAAGGGTGGCAAATCGATGAGCAGTCAACATGCAAGAGCATATTACACAAACCATCAAGCGAATCAGCAAGTTCAGAAGCAAAAAGTTGTTAAGAAGAAAGTAAAAGTACAAAAACGCTGGATTACAACAGGAGAAAAAGTAATGTATTCGATCTTTGCCGTTATCTTCTTAAGCTTCTCCTCTTATTTGGTATCGTATAGTGCTTCGATGGATCAATTAAATCGTAGTGTAGAAACATTGAATTCACAAATTGAACAGCAGACTACAAAAAACAAAAACCTTGCTTTTCAGCAAAAGGAGCTTAGCCAGCCAGAAAGAATTATTGAAAATGCGAAAAAGCATGGTTTAAAGATTCAAAACTCACAAGTCAAACAAGCGTCGGAAGTAACAAACTAGGTGTTAAACAATGAAAAATAAAACGACACAAACAATGCCTGCTGTATGGATTACAATTTTCACTACGCTATTTCTTGTTGTTGCGGGGCGTTTTTTGTATATCCAAGTTTCGGGAGAGGTAGCCGGTATTTCTATTCAAGAATTGGCTGATGAAAAAAGAACCAATAACTATACTATTCCGGCAAGTCGAGGCACGATATACGATCGAAATGGAATGGCATTAGCTCAAGAACATGTTGATTATCGATTATATGCAATACTTAACGAATCGTATACAACGAACCCAGCTAATCCAAAACATATAACAGATGTAAACAAAACCGCTTCAGAGCTTGCACCCATATTAGGTGTGGAAGAGAGTGATATTGCTAAACGTTTAAATGATGGAATAGAGAACGACAAATTTCAAGTTGAGTTTGGTTCAGCCGGTCGGGAATTAACGCAAAAACAGAAAGATGAAATTGATGCACTGGCATTACCTGGTATTAATTTTATAGAAGAACCTGTTCGTTTTTATCCGAATGGTGTTTTTGCCTCTCATACTATCGGTTTAACAGAAAAAAAAGATGATGAAATTATTGGTATCAATGGTGTAGAAGGATCGATGAATGATCTTCTAACAGGTAAATCAGGATCTATTTCTTACCAGAGAGACAAATTCAATATGAAACTATTAGATCCAAAAGAAGTGATCGATGAACCAGAGAATGGAAAAAATGTCTATTTAACTATTGATCAAAAAATACAAACTTTATTAGAAGACGCGATGTCTGAAGCAAATGATCAATATGAACCAGACAGAATGACGGCAGTTGTAATGAATGCAAAAACTGGCGAAGTATTAGCTCTAAGTAACCGACCAAGTTATAATCCTAATGATATTGGTACGGTGGAGAACTGGTATAATGATGTAATTGGAACGCCAATTGAGCCAGGATCAACGATGAAGATTTTTACACTAGCCTCTGCAATTGAAGAGGGCGTATGGAATCCTGAAGAGGACTATCAATCAGGAACTTATAAAGCAACAGAACAAGCAACTCCGTTAGGTGATCATAACGGTCGTAGAGGATGGGGAAAAATTAGTTATCTGGAAGGTATCCAAAGATCATCCAATGTTGCTGCAGCAAAACTAGCATATGAAAAAATTGGTGCAGATAAGTTTTTAGAATACTTACAAGCATTTGATTTTGATAAGAAAACAGGGATTGATTTGCCAGGAGAAGTACCTGGACAAATACTTTATAACTGGGTGGACGAAAAATTACGAACTTCATATGGTCAAGGTTCAACAACAACACCACTGCAGTTAGTTAAAGCAGCAACGGCAATCACGAATGAAGGGAAAATGTTGAAGCCCTATATTATTGATCGAACAGTAGATCCTGACACGAAGACAGTAATAGCAGAACATCAACCAGAGGTAGTGGGTGAGCCGATTTCAGCTGAAACAGCTAAAGAGACATTGGAAGTGCTTGAAACAGTTATTACTTCTGAAAATGGTACAGGTCACAATATCTATAATTTGAATGATTATACTGTAGCAGGTAAGACAGGTACTGCAAACTTTGTAGATCCAGATACTGGAAAATACAAGGCAGGCCGCGAAGGTTATATCTTTTCATTTATTGGGATGGCACCAGCAGATGATCCGGAATTAATTATGTATGTATCTGTAAAAGAACCAAAATTAGAAGATACTGAATCAGGTTCAGCACCCGTATCTTTCGTGTTTAAAAGTGTAATGGAAAACAGTTTACACTACTTAAACATTGAACCAGATAAGAGTTCAGAAGAAACTACTAAAGTAGTGGAACTACCAGATTGGCAAGGGCAAAAGACGGATAAATATTTAGAGCAATTAAAAGACTTAGGTATAGAACCGATTGTAATTGGTGATGGTGAAAAGATCGATAAAGTAAATGTTGAACCAGGTACGGAGATTACCAAACGACAAACTATTTTTGTTGCGACAGATAATATGAAAATGCCCAATATGTCTGGTTGGTCATATAGGGATGTAATGAGTTTTAAAGACTTCTTACAATTAGACCTAGAGTGGTTAGGTAGTGGTTATGTGAAAAAACAGAGTATTAAAAAAGGGTCCGCATTAAGCGAAAATGATTACTTAATGGTGGAGCTTGAAGAACCGAACCAGCCTAATAACAAAAATGATGACGCAGACGAAGAAAAGGAAGAAGATTAATAAACATATTTTACACAGTGTTCTATTCACTAATGCAATATCATATATTTGGGACAAACAGTTTCTTGGATTAAAGGAGTTATGTCATGAAACGAGTAACCAATATTATGATTCAGCGCAGAATAGTCACTGTGTTTCTTTTTGCCTTAATAGTTGTGGCTGTGATTGCAGTCCGGTTAGGTTATGTACAGTTTGTTTTGTCAGATTTTTTAATCGAAGAGGCAGAAGAGCTATGGAGTAGAGATATCGTTTTTGAGCCTGAACGCGGGCGAATAGTGGATGTAAATGAAGAGGTATTAGCAGAAAATGTGTCTGCACCAACCATTATGGTAGTCCCTAGACAAGTGGAAAATCCTGAAAAAACTGCAGAACAATTAGCTGATGTGTTAGAGATGTCATATGACTCTGCACTGGAAGCAATGCAAAAAAATGAACGAATTGTTATTTTGCAACCGGAAGGAAGAAAGATTTCAGAAGAGAAAGCAATGGCTGTCCAAATGTTAGATCTAGCAGGGATATATATTGCAGATGATTCTATCAGGCATTATCCGAATGGTGCCTACTTATCGCATGTACTAGGCTTTAGTGGTGTTGATAATCAAGGATTAACAGGTTTAGAGTTAATGTATGAAGATATGTTAAGTGGTACGGAAGGGAGCTTATCTTTTTATAGTGATGCGAAAGGGCAGCGAATGGAACGAATGGCTGATAAGTATACACCACCAGTTGATGGATATGACTTACAACTAACAATTGATTCACGAGTACAAACAATCATGGAGAGAGAATTAGATATTGCGGAAGAGAAGTACAATCCTGATGGAGCGATAGCGATTGCGGTCAATCCGAAAGATGGTAGTGTTCTTGGCATGTCATCAAGACCCAACTTTGATCCTGCCAATTATCAAGAAATAAGTGCAGAGGTATACAATCGAAATTTACCGATTTGGAGTACGTATGAGCCAGGATCTACATTTAAGATCATCACTTTAGCAGCTGCTCTTGAGGAAGGAGTGGTTGATTTAGAAGAAGATGAATATGTGGATGATGGTGCGATAGAAGTAGGAGGGACCGAGTTGCATTGTTGGAAAAAGGGAGGGCATGGGCATCAAACTTTTTTAGAGGTGGTCCAAAACTCTTGTAACCCTGGATTTATCGTGCTCGGTCAAAAGATAGGGAAAGAAAAACTTTTTTCATATATCGATCAATTTGGATTCGGTCAAAAAACGGGAATTGATTTGCAAGGTGAAGCAACAGGGATTATGTTTGATTTAGATAATGTTGGGCCTGTGGAATTAGCAACTACATCTTTTGGGCAAGGTGTGTCCGTTACTCCGATTCAACAAGTTATGGCAGTATCTGCAGCAGTAAATGGTGGGTACTTGTATGAACCGTATGTTGCAAAAACTTTTCTTGATCCTGTAAATGGAGAAGAAGTTAATAAGTCTGAGCCAGTGATGAAGCAACGAATAATTTCCTCGGAAACATCGGAAGAGGTAAGAGAAGCGTTAGAGTCTGTTGTCGCATTGGGTACTGGTAGAGGAGCATATGTCGATGGATATCGTATTGGAGGTAAGACAGGGACAGCACAGAAAGTGGGGGAAAATGGAAGATATCTAGAAAATAATCATATCGTTTCATTCATTGGTTTTGCACCAGCCAATGATCCAGAGATTGTCGTTTATGTTGCAGTAGATAATCCAAAAGATACCGTACAATTTGGTGGGGTAGTTGCGGCACCTATTGTAGGCACTATCATAGAGGATAGTTTACGAGCATTAGGAGTGGAAAGACAAGAAGACGGTATTGAGAAAGAATATGAGTGGCCGGAAGCTCCACCAGTTGAAGTTCCAGATCTAATCGGCCTTAAAAAAGCAGAACTACAAGAATACTTACTATCACTGGAGCTGGATATAATAGGAGAAGGCGATTATATCATCGATCAAGCACCTGAAGCAGGAGAAAAAGTAGAAGAAGGTAGCAAAATACGATTAGTGCTAGGTGATAAATAATAAAAAGCTTATATCATACAAAAAGACTATGTAAGTGGACGGACAGTATAAAGGAGAGATAGACCATGTAGTTTACTTGATGACTTGTGCTCATCTATTCTATCCTTTAGTAAGTAATAACTGTCGTTACAGCAGAATACGCCATTTTTATCCTCTGTGCACAAGTGTAACATCTATTCAAGCACAAATCGCTTTCATAGTGTTTTCTATGCCACCAGCATGGCTTCAACTAACTTTTTCAGCTTATGCTATTCCTGTAGGAGTCTTGAGTATTCTGCCTTCGCTTTGATTGTATTCTCTATTTTTTTGAGAGAAGAGTACTCAAATTCTATGTTGTTTGATTAAGCACGTCCTTTCGGAAATGAGTCATCGCATTTCCAGTTACAAACAGTAGAGTGCATTATACAGCGGAGACAAAACACGGAGACTCTTGCGGGAACAGTACGAGCTGAAGATCCAATTTGGGAAGTGTTCTTCTTCACAAAGTTAGCAGACCGCCGTACCGCGGAAAGCGTAGTGTTTTGTCGGAGTGATATGCTAACACTTTCCATTAAAAAGAGTGAAAGAACGAATGACTTCCGGTTATAAACACGGAGTATCAAAGGACTTATACTGTTCGTCAGTAATAGTAATCCGTAGATCTATCAACAGGGGTTAAGATATTGAGTATAATTACAGGTGATAAAACAATTCTGCAATACAAAAGATTAGGTAAAAAATATTATCGTAAAGTTTACAAGTCTTTGGTATAATGATGTAGTTGTATATGAATAAGTTAACTTTCATGTAAGATTATAAAATGAAACTTATCAAGAGGTAGCGTCCGTTTAGCCTCGATCTAGTTTCCTTGTGCTACTTGAATCTTGAAGTGCGAGGAATATCGGACAGTTACACCGTGATAAAATGTAAAGAAAAAAGAAAAGGTGACATGAATGAATGCAAAGGAATTAATCAGTAGTTTATCAGATTATCGATGTGAACAAAGTCTTGATAACATAAAAATAGACCAAATTGAAATGGATCACCGATTATTGAAATCGAACTCCTTATTTATCTGTATAAAAGGCTATACAGTTGATGGACATCAATTTGCTGAAGCAGCAGTTGAAAACGGTGCTTCGCTTATTGTGGCAGAAAAAGAATTAGATGTATCCGTTCCAGTTGTTATTGTTCCGGATAGTTCAAGAGCTCTTGCGCAGCTGTCAACTCATTTTTACGGGCATTCTTCTAATCAATTAAAAGTAATTGGGGTTACTGGTACAAACGGGAAAACATCTGTAACACATATGATTAATGAAATTCATCAGTACGTAAAACAAAAAACGGCTTTAATTGGTACGATAGAAATGGTGATCGATAAGGAAAGCTATCCAGTTAAAAATACAACACCAGATTCATTGTATTTGCAAAAAAGCTTTCACAAAATGGTCGAAAAAGATATTGATGTTGTCTCAATGGAAATATCATCACACGCTTTAGATTTAGGTCGTACAAATGGTGTCGATGTTGATATTGCCGTATTTACGAATTTAAGTCAAGACCACCTAGATTATCATGAGACAATGGAGAGTTATTTATACGCCAAAAGTCTACTTTTTTCACAGCTTGGTAGTAGCTTAAAAAATGAAAAACCGAAATACGCCATCATCAATCAAGATGACGAGCATGCAGCCTTTTTAAAACGTGTTACTGCACAGCCTATTTTCACGTATGGCATTCATGAGAAAGCTTCTTTCCAAGCAATTGATGTAGAATTGCGAGCTAACGGTGTATCATTTACGATGAGAACACCAAAAGGTGATGTTTCGATTAATAGTAAATTAATGGGGATGTTTAGTGTATATAATTTACTTGCCGCAGCTGCAGCCTCATTTGCTTCAGGAATTGACTTGGAGACTATTCAAACAGTCCTTAACAACACATCAGGTGTAAAAGGACGTTTCCAGCCAGTTGAACATAGTCAAGGTTTTGGTGTTATTATTGATTATGCCCATACACCGGATTCGTTAGAAAATGTCCTTTCTACGATTAAACGATTTTGTGAAGGAGATATTCATGTTATTATCGGATGTGGTGGAGATAGAGACCGTCGAAAACGACCATTAATGGCAAATGTGGCGTGTGAATATGCAGACCATGCAATCCTTACTTCCGATAATCCGCGCTCTGAATCACCACAGGCAATTATTGATGATATGGTGGAGGGGATTAAATACAACAATTATCAGGTTGTGCTTGACCGTGAAGAAGCGATTAAACATGCAATTAAGCAAGCAGGCGATAAAGATGTAATATTAATCGCAGGTAAAGGTCATGAAACATACCAAATTGTTGGGGACGAAGTATTAGACTTTGATGATGAGCAAATAGCACGAAAATACTTAGTATAGAAAATAATAGGAATGTTCAATAAAAGTTGCCACGTAATGTTATAGGTGACTTTTTGAACATTCCAAAAAGATATAGTTGGACATGAGAAGATTGGAGAGAACATGAATGAGTGAATATACATTTTTAATTACAGTAGCGATTGCATTTTTAATTACTGTCTTACTGTCCCCTATTTTAATCCCTTTCCTGAAAAGGTTAAAATTTGGACAAAGTATTCGAGAAGAAGGGCCACAATCACACCAGAAAAAATCAGGAACACCAACAATGGGTGGGGTAATGATTATTCTGAGTATCGCGATAACTACTTTAATTGTCGTTGCACGTGTGAATAACGGTGAAATTGGCTATGAAGTATGGCTATTATTATTGGTATTAGTAGGTTTTGGTCTCTTAGGATTTTTAGATGATTTTATCAAAGTCGTACTAAAACGAAATTTAGGCCTAACTTCTAAACAAAAACTTCTAGGACAAATTATTATCGCGGTTATTTTTTATATCGTTTTATTACAACAAGATTTCCAAACAACTTTGGAAGTACCAGGTACAAGTCTATCCTTTGATTTAGGTTGGTTCTATCCTATTTTTATTATTGTTATGTTAGTCGGTGCATCAAATGCAGTTAACTTGACAGATGGCCTTGACGGTCTATTAGCTGGTACAGCAGCGATTGCATTTGGTGCATTTGCAATATTAGCTTGGTATGGTGTTCCTAATTCTAACGTGACGTTGTTTAGCCTTGCTGTTGTCGGAGCGTTGTTAGGATTTTTAGTATTTAATGCACATCCTGCAAAAGTATTTATGGGTGATACAGGTTCATTATCCCTTGGTGGGGCGATCGCTGCCATTGCTATTTTATTAAAATTAGAAATTCTACTTGTTATCATTGGTGGAGTATTCGTAATAGAAACATTGTCTGTTATCATTCAAGTTATTTCGTTTAAAACGAGAGGAAAACGAGTTTTCTTAATGAGTCCACTTCATCACCATTATGAATTAAAAGGTTGGTCTGAATGGCGTGTAGTTACTACCTTCTGGGCAGTAGGTATTTTATTTGCGTTATTAGGTATTTATATTGAGGTGTGGGCATGATGAGAAATTTGCGTAACTTTCCTTTTAATAAAGTACTTGTACTAGGGCTTGCTAAAAGCGGTACAGCAGTCTCAAAATTGTTAAACAAAAATGGGATTAGCGTTGTGGCGAATGACTTGAAAACATCAGAGGATGATGGTAATGTGCAAGATTTGCGGTCATTAGGTATTGATGTTATCGTTGGGGACCATCCATTAGAGCTATTGGATGAAGTGGATGCTATTATTAAAAATCCAGGTATCCCATATACAAATGTTTTATTAGAACATGCAGTAGAACGAAATGTACCTATTTTAACAGAAATAGAGTTAATTCCTTATTTGGGTGTAGAACAAGTTGTTGGAATTACCGGATCGAATGGAAAAACAACGACTACCATGCTTATTTATGAGATGTTTAAGGTTGCTAATGCAAAAGCACGTTTAGCAGGAAATATTGGTCATGTTGCATCAGAAGTTGCAGAGCAGATGGATGATGAGACGACAATGATTACAGAGTTGAGTTCTTTTCAATTATTAGGCGTTGAAACGTTCACACCAAAAATTGCCGTATTGCTTAATCTTTTTGAAGCCCATTTAGATTACCATGAAACAGTGGAAAATTATCAAAATGCAAAAGCAAATATTTTTAAAAACCAAACCAGTGAAGAATACTTAGTCTATAATGCTGATGATGAGCGTGTTACATTAAGAGCAATGTCAGCTAATAGTACGTTAGTTCCGTTCAGCCGAAAAACAAGTATAGAAAATGGCACATATTGCGATGGGAAATTCATTTATTTCCGTGGAGAAAAAGTTATTAGTGTAGATGAAATTGCGTTAGTTGGTGAGCACAATTTAGAAAATATTTTAGCGGCTGTTTCGGTAGCAAAGCTTGAAGGAATTGATAATCAAGCGATTGAAACAGTGTTAAAGAGCTTTTCGGGTGTATCACATAGACTACAATTTGTGAAAGAATTAAATGGACGTTTATTTTATAATGACTCAAAGGCAACAAATATACTTGCAACTTCTAAGGCTTTGTCTGCATTTAAACAACCTACGATTTTACTTGCGGGTGGTTTAGACCGAGGTAATGAATTTGATGAGTTAGTTCCATTGATGTCCAATGTGAAAGCGATGGTTTTATTTGGTGAGACAAGTGTAAAACTAAAAAAACTCGCAGATATGTGTGGAATTGATCAAGTGAAATTTGTTGATACAATGGATGATGCAGTTAATGAAGCATATCGATTATCTTTGAGAGATGATGTGATATTGTTGTCACCTGCCTGTGCGAGTTGGGATCAGTATAAAACCTTTGAAGAAAGAGGAAACATGTTTATGGAATCGGTGCATAAGTTATAATAGGGGCTTGTCTATTATAATTTATACATGTTGTGTAATAGGATAAAAGAAAGCCCCTAATTCATTTATGATTTGGGGGTTTTTTCTTGTGCAGCCAATGATGAAAAATCAACATAAGCCAGATTACTTTTTAATTACTATTATTCTATCGATATTGTTAGTGGGAACATTGATGATTTATAGTGCATCATCTATTTGGGCAGAGTATAAATTTAATGATGCCTTCTACTTTTTAAAAAGACAAGTATTGTTCGCAGGTGTTGGTATTATAGCCATGCTGATTGTATCAAATATTCCTTATTTTCAATGGATTAAATATCGTAAATGGATATTTATTAGTTGCTTAATTATGTTAGTTGCCGTCTTGATTCCGGGTATAGGTATGGTTAGAGGGGGAGCTAGAAGTTGGATAGGTGTAGGTGCCTTTAGCATCCAACCTGCTGAATTTATTAAACTAGCAATGATCATGTTCTTAAGTGGGTTCTTGGTCAACCATCAAGATAGAATAACAGAGTTTAAAAAAGGTTTTTTGCCACCATTATTTCTAACTGTTTTTATCTTTTTAATTATTATGCTTCAGCCGGATTTAGGGACAGGTATGGTATTTTTGCTGACTTGTTTTCTATTAATTTTTGTAGCTGGCGCAAAATTTATGCATTTTGTCTTTTTAGCTGGATTTGGTGTGATTGGTTTTTTGCTGTTGATTATATCTGCTCCATATCGGATCAATCGTATTACCGCTTTTCTAGATCCATGGCAAGACCCCTTAGGAACAGGTTTTCAAATTATACAATCACTGTATGCCATTGGTCCAGGTGGTTTATTAGGTGTAGGATTTGGGAATAGCTTGCAAAAGTATTTCTACTTGCCAGAGCCACACAATGATTTTATTTTTGCGATTATTGCAGAAGAGCTAGGTTTTATCGGAGGAATGTTTGTTATCGTTTTATTTGTTCTGTTTATTTGGCGAGGTATTTTAACCGCTATTCATGCACCAGATTTATTTGCGAAATTGTTAGCAATTGGGATTACAGGTATGATTGCTATTCAAGTTATGATTAATATTAGTGTAGTAATTGGCTTGATTCCAGTTACAGGTATTACATTACCATTTTTAAGCTACGGAGGCTCTTCTTTAACGTTAACACTGTGCTCTGTGGGAATATTGATAAATATTAGTAAATATCGACAATGAAGTTGGGAGATTTGGGTGATACCTAGATAGTAGTGACTATGTTATAATAAAAAAAATAGGTATACAATATCTAGTATCTGGATAAAAGAAAAGGAAGAATGGCTATGGTACAAAAAAGAGTTGTTTCGATAGAAGATCGAATTCCAAAACTGAAGCAAGAACGTAGAAAAAAAGCAAACAGAAAATTAATTTTTTATTTACTCATCTTTTTTGTATTAGTTTTTATTGTAATTTATTTACAGTCACCTATGAGTTATGTGAAAAATATTACTGTGAATGGACTACAATTCTTGCCGGAAGAAGAGATAATTGAGCAAAGTGAGATAGAAGAGCCTGTTAACTTTTGGCGAGTAAAAACGAAAGAATTAGAAGATAATATTATGACACATCCTCAAGTGAAAGAAGCGGAAGTGTCAAAATCTTTCCCTAACACAATTGTTATGGATGTACAGGAGCTTACCCATGTAGCCTATGTGGAGTTAGATGGAAAAATCAATCCTTTATTAGAAAATGGTGATGTGTTACATGAGCTTAAATCTTCTGATATCCATGGAGATGTTCCTATCTTAAAAGGATTTAAAGATAATAATTATTTACATGAAATAGCAGAAGAACTAGGTAACTTGTCACCGTATATATCTGCTTTAATTTCAGAAGCATATTGGGAGCCTACTGAATCTAATCCTTATCGAATTACGTTATATATGACAGATGGACAAGAAGTCGAATCAACTATTCGCAATTTAGCGCATCATTTAGATAGTTATCCATCCATCGCTAGCCAACTTGACAACGATCAAGAAGGTATCATTAAAATTGACCAAAGTGGAGCAGTATTCACGCCATATGAAGTAGAAAAGGAAGAAGAGGAGAAGATCGAAAACGACCATGAAGAATAGACGATTTATTTTTGCAATAGTCTTTCTAGTAGTAGGTTTCTTAATACCATTTTGTTACCACTATACAAACTCAACAGCACAGGTTGTTCAAGTTGATAGTGAAGAGTGGGAACGGAGTTTTTATTACCGTAAACAGTTAATAGATATGGAAGAGAAGAATAAGCAATTAAGAGCGGAATTGGGACAGATTCGTCAAGAAGTCCAGTCAATGGAACAAGAACTAGGTGGGGAAGCAGATATTTTAAAAGATTTAGTAGATACTAAATCTAATTTGCAAAAACTTACTGGTGAGCTTTCCGTTAGTGGTAAAGGAATAAGTGTGACATTACGAGATGCTAGTTATATTCCTTCAGAAGAACATGCTAATCAATATATTGTTCATGACAGGCATATACATCAGACGGTAAACGAACTTTATAGTGCGGGTGCAAAGGCAATTGCCATTAACGGTCAACGAATATACCGAAACAGTTATATTAATTGTATAGGTCCTGTAATATCTGTAGATGGAACGTCTTATCCAGCTCCGTTTGTTATTTCGGCAATTGGTGATCAGGATGTGCTGGATGCGAGTTTGAACTTGCGCAATGGAGTGATTGATTTACTTGTACAAGATAATATTGAAGTAACAATTGAAAAAAAACCGACTATTGAAATGTATGCAAAGGATATGTGACCGAATGAAGCAAAAAAATAGACTAGTGCAGCGCTTTATGGTAGGAATTGTTTGCTTGGTTCTGGGTTTTTTAGTCGCTATCGTAGTAAATTCCAATCATCAAGCAACTGAACGAGATACGAGAGATACATGGGAAATACGCACATCATTATTGGAAGAGCAACAAGCACAGCAGGAACTCTATAAAGAAATAGAGGAGGCAGAAAATACACTTCGCCAATATAAAGAATCAACAGAACACCAACAAATAGATTCATTGAAACAATCGATTGAACAATTAAGAGAGCAAGCTGGATTAATAGAAATACAGGGTTCTGGAGTGGTAGTAACACTACAGCCGCTATTCTTAGATGAAGAATCTCAAGAATATCCAAGTATAAACGCTGAATTATTACAGCTACTAATAAATGAACTAAATACTGCTGGCGCATCTGAAATAGCTATTGAGAATCAGCGAGTAATTAATATTACGCCAATTAGAGATGTGAATGATAACATTTATGTTAATAATAGCTCAATTGGAGATTTACCAATTGAAATAACTATTCTTACAGATAATCCTGAGCAACTGATAAATCAGGTTGAAGTTAGTGAAATTGGTGATTATTTTGCACTAGAAAATGTTACAATTAGTATTGAAGCGAAAAATGAGGTATCATTACCAGCATATGATGATCAAATAGACTTGCACCATATTGATATTGTGGATGTCACAGAAGAAGGTGAGGAATAGTGTGGCTACCGGTAATGTTTTTGGTGATTGGGCTCATTTTAGGCTTTATCACAAATATGACGATACCAAATGAGTATGTTAGTTATTTAACAGTTGCTATTTTAGCAGCTTTTGATACACTTTTTGGAGGAATCAAAGCACAGTTAGATAGTAAGTTTGAACAACGGTTGTTCATAACTGGTTTTTTCATTAACTTTATTTTGGCAGTGGCCTTAACCTTTTTAGGTCTACAATTAGGAATGGACTTATACTTAGCAGCAGTATTTGCTTTCGGTATAAGATTATTCCGGAATGTAGCTATTATAAGAAGACGATTATTGGAAAGATATGATACGATAAAAAAGTCTAAAAAAGCCTCTAAATTATCGAAATAAATATTTTTCCGATAAATTTACATATATTCATGTAAAAATATTGTGTTTTTTATTATAATAGTGTTTAATACAGCTTATTATACAATAAATAATATGAATTCAAATGTAGTTTAATGCATAGAAATAGGAGGTGCCTTATGGATAACGGTGAAATTCTAGTCAGCTTGGATATAGGTACATCAAAAATAAAAGTGATCATTGGTGAAATTATGAATGATTCTTTAAATGTCATTGGTGTAGGTACGGCAAAGTCTCTTGGTATGAAAAAAGGTGCTATTGTTGACATAGATGAGACTGTTCATTCAATCCGTACAGCAGTTGAACAAGCTGAACGAATGGTAGATATACATATTGATCAAGTAATAGTAGGTATTAATGGGAATCATGTACAATTACAACCTTGTCATGGTGTGGTAGCAGTATCTAGTGAGGATAAAGAAATTACAGAAGAGGATATTCATCGTGTAATAGATGCTGCTCAGGTAATGTCGATACCGCCTGAACGGGAGGTAGTCGATGTAATTCCAAAACAATTTATTGTAGATGGTTTGGATGAAATCCGTGATCCAAGAGGAATGATAGGAGTACGCCTTGAAATGGAAGGGACTATTATTACTTGTTCCAAAACAATGCTACATAATATTTTAAAGTGTGTAGAGAAATCTGGATTAACTATTATGGATATTTGTCTACAACCACTAGCAACTGGTGAAGTAGCATTATCTCAAGATGAAAAAAACTTAGGTGTAGCAATGCTTGATATTGGTGGCGGAAGTACTACTGTATCAGTATTCGATGATAATGGTTTAATGGCTACTAGTGTGATTCCACTTGGTGGGGACAATATTACAAAAGACCTTTCCATTGGTTTACGAACTACATCAGAAGAAGCTGAAGATATCAAATTAGACCATGGTCATGGTTTTTATGGTGATGCTAATGAAGAGGAAGAATTTGAAGTAAACATTATTGGCAGTAACCAAAAAGAACGTTATAGTCAGCTAGATTTAGCAGAGATTATTGAAGCTAGATTAGAAGAAATTCTGATATATAGTGCTCGTGAAATTCAGAAAATGGGATATAATGAATTACCTGGGGGGTTAGTACTTACAGGGGGAACGATGAGCATGCCTGGTGCTGCTGAATTAGCACAGGATATTTATCAAAGCAATGTAAGAATTGCTATTCCTGATTACATCGGAGTACGTGAGCCTCAGTTTACTGCAGGTATTGGTATCTTGAAATTTGCGTATAAGAATGCGAAAATACAAGGGAAAGAATTTTCTGATGCAGTAGTAGCTGTTGAAAGAGAGGAAGTAGTTCAAGAAGAAATAAAACCGAAAAGACAAAAGAAAACAACTACAAAAAAACAAACTCCAAAAGAGAAAAAAGAACCTAAAATAGCAAACTTCTTTAAATATTTCTTTGATTAAGAAGGAAAAACGTGGAAAAAGACAGGCTATTATTCTAGCAAAATGGGAGGAAATGGTATGTTAGACTTTGATACGAATATGGATGATCAGCTAGCAACGATAAAAGTTATCGGTGTAGGCGGTGGCGGAAGCAACGCCGTTAACCGAATGATAGAACATGGTGTGCAAGGTGTGGAATTTATTGCTGTTAACACGGATGCACAAGCATTAAACCTTTCAAAAGCAGAGGTTAAAATGCAAATTGGAACAAAATTAACAAGGGGTTTAGGAGCTGGAGCTAACCCTGAGGTTGGTCGCAAAGCTGCAGAAGAAAGTAAAGAACAAATTGAAGAAATCTTACAAGGCTCTGATATGGTCTTTGTAACTGCTGGAATGGGTGGAGGAACTGGTACAGGTGCTGCTCCAGTAATTGCACAAGTAGCGAAAGAATTGGGTGCATTGACTGTAGGTGTTGTTACACGTCCATTTACTTTTGAAGGTAGAAAGAGAGCAACGCAAGCAGTATCTGGAATTGACGGTCTGAAAAGTAGTGTAGATACGTTGATTGTGATTCCGAATGATCGTCTACTAGAAATTATTGATAAAAATACACCTATGTTAGAAGCCTTCCGTGAAGCGGATAACGTATTACGTCAAGGTGTCCAAGGTATCTCAGACTTAATTGCAACACCTGGATTAATTAACGTCGACTTTGCCGATGTGAAGACAATCATGGCAGAAAAAGGTTCTGCATTGATGGGTATTGGTATTGCGACCGGTGAGAACCGTGCTGTAGAAGCAGCCAAGAAGGCTATTTCTTCACCGTTATTTGAATCATCTATTGACGGTGCGCATGGTGTTCTTATGAATATTACAGGTGGTACTAATTTAAGTCTATATGAAGTACAGGAATCAGCAGATATTGTTACATCTGCAGCAGATCAAGAAGTAAATGTAATCTTCGGTTCTGTTATTAATGAAGACTTAAAAGACGAAATTGTTGTTACAGTTATCGCAACTGGTTTTGATGAATCACAAATCAAAAATAATCAAAATAAACCAAAATCGGTTTTACAAGCAAATAATAAACCCCGTGAAAAACAACCAGAAGCTAAACAAGAAACGAAGAATACGACGTCTACATCGGCATCACCTTCAGCTTCGCAAGCTTCAAGATCAAATCAAGAGGAAGATACATTAGATATTCCGACATTTTTACGAAATAGAAACAAAAGAAGATAAATAGCACGAAAAAAATCCGTTTCAGCTACAGTTGAAACGGATTTTTTTATGTGATCTTAAAGTTACTATCTCCACCTTTATCACGGTGTAAACATCCGTAAAACCCCCACTTCAAGGTTCGAGTGAAAATGAGAAAGCTAAGTGGGGATTAAACGAACGCTAACTCCCTGATAAGTTTCGCTAACAATCAGTGGGAGTCCAAAACTCTCACTGATTGAAGTCTCACTTTATAGATAGAAAACAATTTAATTCATGAAGTGCTCGCCTTTCTATATGAAAAACATGTAACTTGAAGAACAAGATAAGTGCTCTGATACTCGATGTCGATAACTGTAAGGAGTGTTACCTTTCGGTCTTTTTGGTGCTAGGATAGTGAACTCATTAATTTTTCTTCTCTATAATTACCTTTCAACATTTTTTCTTAAAACTAGATGATTTTTGCATACAAACTGTGACAGACTTCTTTCGTCCTATTCTTTATACTATGTAGACAAGAAATGCTTATCTTACGAGATATGTCACCGTCTAAATCCCTGTATGGTAGGAAAGGAAGTACATGGTGGTAGTTTACTTAGAAATAGTGTGGTTACTAAATTTTATGATAGATTGGATGATTCTGTTGTTAACCCAATCTATTACAAAGTATATGACAAAGTGGTTTCGCATAGTACTCGCCAGTTTTTTTGGTTCGGTAATTGTTCCAATCTCATTTCTATTTCCTGCTTTTCCTATTGATATGTTGGGAGTCAAAGTGGCTCATTCATTTCTTATTATTTTCATTGCATTCGGTTTCCGTAATGTTGCTACTTATTTAAAGGTAGTATGTACATTTTATTTTATGACCTTTTCTATAGGTGGGGGCTTGTTTGCTATTCATTATTTATTCTCAACAGACTCCCTTTTCGCTCAAGTGAATATGCAATCAGATCAAATCCATGGATTATTTGTATTAATCGGCTTTCCAATTATTTATTATTTTACAAAAATCCGAATGGACAAGCACAAATTAGAGCAGTTTCAACAAGAATTTTTTTATCGTGTTCATATTAAGTGGAAGGAACGACAGGTGGAAACGACTGGATATTTAGATAGTGGTAATCATTTAGTTGATCCGTTAACTCAGACACCAGTCATCATTGTAGATGAAACGGTGCTCCTACATTGGTTTACCGAAGAGGAAGTAAGTCAATTACATACTACTTCTCAAGATTTAACGAATGATGGAGTAGATCAATTTTCTCCTGTTACTTTTAGAATGCTCCCATTCCAAGGGGTAGGAGGTAATGTAGACTTTATGCTAGCGTTTAAACCCGATTTATTTCTGATAGAGGTTAATGGTTCAAAACAAACCTTTAAGAAAGTGTTAATAGGAATTAAATTTGGAACGTTAGTTGCTGATGATAGCTATCACTGTTTATTACACCCAAAGTTATTTCAACATGTAGGGTGATATTAGATAGAAAAAGGAGTGAGCGTCATGTTAATTGTACAACAAAAATACAAATTAATTTTTTACAAAGTGTTAAAGAAAATGGGATTTAAAGTAGATGAAATCTATTATATTGGTGGAAGTGAAGCATTACCACCACCATTATCGAAAGAAGAAGAATTTGAATTAATTCATCGTTTGCCTGTGGGAGATAAATCTGCCCGCGCTATGTTAATTGAAAGAAATTTACGACTAGTTGTTTATATTGCACGAAAATTTGAAAATACAGGTATAAATATTGAAGACTTGATTAGTATTGGTACAATTGGCCTTATTAAAGCAATTAACACGTTTAATCCTGAAAAGAAAATCAAGCTTGCTACGTATGCGTCACGGTGCATCGAAAATGAAATTTTAATGTATCTTCGAAAAAATAATAAAATTAAGACCGAAGTTTCCTTTGATGAGCCATTAAATGTTGATTGGGATGGTAATGAACTGTTACTTTCTGATGTGTTAGGAACGGATGAAGATATAACGTTTAAAGATTTAGAACAGAGTATTGATAAATCATTACTTCGAAAAGCTTTAGAATCACTAAATGGTAGAGAGCGACAAATTATGGAGCTACGATTTGGTTTAGTGGATAAAGAGGAAATGACACAAAAGGATGTTGCAGATCTATTAGGAATTTCTCAATCCTATATTTCGCGCTTAGAGAAAAAGATCATTAAACGTCTGCAAAAAGAGTTCGATAAAATGGTTTAGTTAACATGTTGGTAAAGAATGGTTAGTGCATAAAAAACTCCTGATTGGTGATACTTATTTTTGAGAAGGATCTCCAATTGGGAGGGTATTATATGACAAGACATAAAGTTGAAATTTGTGGGGTAGATACAGCAACCTTACCCGTACTAAAGAATGAAGAGATGCGTATTTTATTTAGAGCGATGCAGAACGGGGATCAGTCTGCAAGAGAGAAGCTTGTGAACGGTAATTTAAGGTTAGTGTTAAGTGTTATTCAACGATTCCATAATCGTGGAGAGTATGGTGATGATTTATTTCAAGTCGGTTGTATCGGATTATTAAAATCGATTGACAATTTTGATTTAGGTCAAAATGTTAAATTTTCAACTTATGCTGTTCCGATGATTATCGGAGAAATCAGACGTTATTTACGTGATAATAACCCCATCAGGGTTTCTAGATCATTGCGAGATATTGCCTATAAAGCATTACATGCAAGAGAGAAATTATTAAATAAAACATCGAAAGATCCTTCTCCTATGGAAATTGCTGACGAATTAGATGTACCTGTTACAGATGTGATTTTTGCTTTAGATGCCATCCAAGATCCTGTTTCATTATTTGAACCGATCTTTAATGATGGTGGAGACCCTATTTATGTCATGGATCAGGTAAGCGATGATAGTATAAAAGATAATGACTGGATTAATCATTTATCTATAAAAGAAGGAATGCAACGACTAAACAAGCGTGAAAAAATGATACTTAATAAACGCTTCTTCCAAGGGAAAACACAAATGGAAGTCGCTGAAGAAATAGGTATTTCTCAAGCGCAAGTATCACGACTAGAAAAAGCAGCTATAAAAGAAATGAATAAAGAAATGTTTGAATAAACAAGAGGAGCAAAACGGCTAAAGTTTTGCTCCTCTTTCCTTCTTTTAGCCTCTTTTAGCGCGCTTGTCTGCTTTTTTTCCTCTTTCTAGTGCTTCTAAATCAGCAGCGTCTGCGAATTCATTCGAGAATTCTACATCAATTCCATCTGTTTTTTCTGCTTTTGGTGTTTGTGCTAATGGATTTCTTGAAGAATTTTGCTTATGCTCATCTCTACCCATACCGCTCTCCTCCTTTCCGTTATTTCTCGTTATTAGTATGTACATATCTAAGTGGCAGATTAACGAATTTTATTGTCACAAACACCATATTTTTAATGTCATAACATATATTGATAGAAAGGAGGCGGAGATAAGTGATTACGTTATCAGCATTGCAAATGAAGGATATTATATATATTGAAGATGGTACAAAGGTAGGGAATATGACAGATATCGAAATAAATGTAGATATAGGTAAAATCATTAATTTGATTGTAGCAACAAAAACAAAAACATTAGGTGTATTTGGTGAATCCAGAGAAGTGATTATACCATGGGAAAACGTGATGAAAATAGGGCATGATGTTATTTTAGTGAAAAAGAATGGCAACCATGCCGTATTACAAATTCAACCGCAAAATGATTCCTCGACTTCTTTTGAACAATAATAGAATGAAACTGTATTGATACAACAAAATATGATAAAATGAGGTAAAATAGGAGGGGTATAATGACAGAGCCCTTTGTGCAACTGGAAGACGAAGGAATACTATGGATAAATAAATGGATGAAAGATACAAATATTGTAGCGGGGTTTACCACTCGAGAGGGAGGTTACAGCATCCCACCATATGAAAGTAATAATATGGGCTTTCATGTGGAGGATGATCCAGCAGCTGTGTTAACTAACCGCAAGAAACTGGCAGACACGATTTCCCTACCTTTAAATAAATGGGTTGTTGGCGAACAAGTACATGGTAACGAAGTACAAATTATCGATACAAATGATAGAGCAAGTGGTGCTTTTACGAAAGATAACGCCATTCCAGAAATTGATGGACTTATCACGAAGGAAAAAGATATAGTATGTGCAGCCTTATTTGCTGACTGTGTCCCACTATTTTTCGCTGATAAAAAGAAAGGAATTGTCGGTATTTCTCATGCGGGTTGGAAAGGTACGGTTGCAAATATTGCTAATAAAACAGTCGAACGCTTTAAGGATCTGTCATCAGATCCGAAAGATATTGAAGTGGTAATTGGCCCTAGTATTAGTAAAGACAACTACCAAGTAAATGATCATGTTATCCGGCATATTGATCCGAAATATGCTGATTGCTATGAAGGTGAAAATGGACAATATCAATTAGATTTACAATGTTTGAATAATCAATTATTGTTAGACGCAGGAATCTCTCCTGGTCATATACATAAGACAGCATATTGTACATACCATCATTCTGCATTTTTTTCTCATAGAAGAGATCAGCATCCAACCGGAAGAATGCTAGGATTTATTGCATTAAGATAGAATGGTGGAAGGGGATTGCAAATGGAAGTAGCAAAAAATTTGATGGACATACAGCAAAAGATTCTTGATGCATGCCAGAAAGTGGGACGAGCCGCAGGGGATATTACGGTTATAGGCGTAACGAAATATGTTACAATAGAAAGAGCAAAAGAAGCAGTCGATGCCGGCGTTACACATCTAGGTGAAAATAGAATGGAAGGACTTCTAGAAAAGTCCGAGCATATCGAAGAGCAAGCTGTGTGGCATTTTATCGGGACACTACAATCTCGAAAAGTCAAAGAAGTGATTGACCAAATAGACTATCTTCATTCGTTAGATCGTAAATCACTGGCTAAAGAAATTAATAAACGAGCAAACAAGCCGATTGATTGTTTTGTACAAGTTAATGTTAGTGGAGAAGAATCAAAACATGGAGTTAAGGCAGATGAAGTAGAAGCATTTGTGCAAAACTTACAAGAATTTTCCAATATAAGGGTAGTTGGTTTAATGACGATGGCACCACATGTAGAGGATGAAGCAATTTTACGTCACGTTTTCCGATCATTGAGAGAATTAAGAAATCAAATTCAAACTATGAATTGGGAGCATGCCCCTTGTAATTACTTATCAATGGGCATGAGTAATGATTATCAGATTGCGATTGAAGAAGGTGCTACACATGTCCGAATCGGTTCAAGTCTAGTGGGACCTTATTAAAAAATAGGGGAGGGATGAACGATGAGTATGAAGGGCAAATTCCGTAATTTTTTTGGACTTGAAGATGAAGAATATGAAATTATAGAAGAAGAGGAAGTGCAAGAAGAAACGAAACCACAAAGAAGAAGTGAACGAAAAGAAGAAAAAGCAAATGTTGTAAGCTTACAATCTGTACAAAAAAATGCCAAAATGGTCTTGTTTGAACCAAGGTCATTTAATGAGGTGCAGGATATTGCCGACCAGATTGTTAATCGTAAATCTGTTGTGATTAATTTACAACGAGTTGATACGAATCAAGCGCGAAGAATTGTTGATTTCTTAAGTGGTACGGTATATGCAGTATCAGGTCAAATAAAAAAGTTAGGATCGCAAACTTTCTTATGTACTCCAGATAACATGGAGATATCCGGAAATATTACAGAGATAATGGAAGATATCGATCCAGAACAAAGGTGGTAGTAGAGTAGATGTTAGGGTTATTACACAACATTTTATCTGTTGCAATGACGATTTATACATTCGCCATTGTTATTTATATTTTAATGTCCTGGTTTCCAGGAGCAAGAGAATCTTCTTTCGGACAAGTGCTAGCAACAATTGTAGAGCCATATTTGGAACCATTCCGTAAAATTATTCCTCCGATCGGTGGGATGATTGATATTTCTCCACTTGTTGCGTTGTTTGTATTACGATTCGCGATGAGGGGACTAGATTATTTATTTAGCTTTCTCATTCGTTTATAGGTGATGAAATGGATTTATATCAACATTTTCGAAAAGAAGAATACCCTTTTATTGATCAAGTATTATCATGGCGTGAGGAAGTTACTACCCGTTATCAACATAGGTTAACGGATTTTCTTCATCCTCGTGAACAGAAAATATTTGAAACAGTAATTGGAAATGATGAAGAATTACAATTATCATTTTTCGGTGGCTGGAATCAAGCAGAAAGAAAGCGTGCTGTTTTAGCACCGTACTATGAAGAAGTATGCGAATCAACTTTCGAAATGGATTTACTTCAAGCAACTTTCCCACAAAAATTCGTTTCGATTGAACATCGTGACGTATTGGGGGCTTTTTTGTCAGCTGGAATTAAGCGAAAGAAGATTGGCGATATTGTCATACATAATGATACTATCCAAATCGTTGTTGCGAAAGATATTACGGGTTATTTGATAACAAATGTAACATCTATTAAGAAAGCTACGGTTACGTTTGTAAGTGTATCGATGCAAGAACGATTACCTTCTCAAGATAAGTGGCAATCACATACGGCAACATGTGCGTCACTTAGGCTTGACGTGATGTTGAAGGAAATGTATCAAATGTCCAGGCAGCAAGCAGTAACGTTGATCAAAAAGGGATTGGTTAAAGTTAATTTCCAAACGATCGAAGAGTCAGCATATTTGTTAGAGGAAGAAGACCTTATATCGATTCGAGGTAAAGGGCGCTCACGAATAACAGAATTACAGGGTAGAACAAAAAAAGACAAAATTAGAGTAGTTTTTGAGAAATTATTATAATTTTTCTTCAAAATTATAGTGATTTGTAAAAAAAGTATGATAAGATATTGTATAAAGTAAGACATCCTATAGGAGGTGGCCGTTGTGCCTTTATCACCGCTTGATATTCATAATAAAGAATTTACTAAAGGATTTCGTGGATATGATGAAGATGATGTGAACGATTTTCTTGATCAGGTCATTAAAGATTATGAAACGGTTATCCGTGAGAAAAAAGAATTACAAGAAGAAGTAGCTTTATTAAATGAAAAATTAGGACATTTTTCTAATATCGAATCTACTTTAAATAAATCAATTCTTGTCGCACAGGAAACTGCTGAAGAAGTAAAAGAAAATGCGCGTAAAGAAGCAAAATTAATAATTAAAGAAGCAGAAAAAAACGCGGATCGCATTGTCAATGAAGCTTTAAGTAAATCGAGATCTGTAGCCCTTGAAGTGGAAGAATTGAAGAAACAATCAAAAGTATTCCGTACGAGATTAAAAATGTTAATTGAAGCGCAACTAGATTTACTTGATAATGAGGATTGGGATGCAATATTTGATTTAAACCTTCAAGAGGAAGAAGAAGCTGAAGCAGAAGTGGAAGCAGAAGAAGTGAAGTAATTTTAAAATCTTGACGGAAATCAAATTATTACATATAATTCTTACTACAAACTTTTATATAAGGTAGAAATACTATGAATGGGAAAGTATATTAAGGGATAACTAATAAAGCGAGTTAGGGACGGTGAAAGCCTAATTTAGAACCTTACTAGAAGATCACCCGCGAGTAGTTGTGCTGAATATAGTAAGTGCAACCGAATCGTTCACGTTACGAATGACTGAGTGGATAGAAGACTTTTCTTTTATCTATAAGGGTGGTACCGCGAGAACTCCTCGTCCCTTTTTGGGATGAGGGGTTTTTTTCGTTTCCAAAATAATTGGTGGGAGTTTCACTCTATAAACATTGAGTAGTCTACTTTTATTAATAATTAACATTAGGAGGAATGACAGTGGAATATAAAAAAACGCTGAAAATGCCACAAACGAAGTTCCCGATGCGTGGTAATTTACCGAACAAAGAACCAGAAATGCAAAAACAATGGGACGAAGAAAAACTGTATGAAAAAGTACAGCAAAGAACGGAAGGAAGACCATTATTTGTTCTACATGATGGACCTCCATATGCCAATGGTGATATCCATATGGGGCATGCATTAAATAAAGTATTAAAAGACTTTATTGTAAAATATAAATCAATGGCCGGCTTCCATGCACCATATGTTCCTGGTTGGGATACACACGGTTTACCGATCGAGCAAGCACTTGCAAAGAAAAAAGTAAACCGTAAGAAAATGAGTGTTGCTGAATTTAGACGTAAATGTGAAGAATACGCATTAAAGCAGGTGGATAATCAACGTACACAATTTAAACAATTAGGGGTTAGAGGAGATTGGAATAATCCTTATATCACGTTAAATAAATCGTACGAAGCTTCACAAATTAAAGTATTCGGTGAAATGGCGAAAAAAGGTTATATCTATAAAGGAATGAAGCCTGTATATTGGTCTCCATCATCTGAGTCTGCATTAGCAGAAGCAGAAATCGAATACCAAGATAAGCGTTCAGCATCTATTTATGTAGGATTTGATGTGAAAGACGGTAAAGATTTATTAGATGGCGATGAAAAATTCATCATCTGGACAACAACTCCATGGACTATTCCGGCTAACTTAGCGATTTCTGTCCATCCTGATTTAGAATATGCAGTTGTTAAAGTGGCAGATCAAAAATATGTTATTGCTCATGATATGTTAAATGATCTAAAAGCGACATTTGAATGGGAAGAAGCGGAAGTAGTGAAGACATTCAAAGGTCGCGAAGCAGAAAAATTAGTAGCACAACATCCAATTTATGACCGTGAATCATTAGTTATCTTAGGTGAACATGTTACAACAGAGAGTGGTACAGGACTTGTTCATACTGCACCTGGTCACGGGGAAGATGACTTTATTGTTGGTAAAAAATATGGTTTAGATGTACTTTGTCCAGTAGATGAAAAAGGTGTATTTACTGATGAAGCTCCTGGATTTGAAGGCTTATTCTATGACAGTGCTAATAAAGAAGTGACAGAGAAACTAGAAGCAAATAATGCATTATTAAAACTAGAGTTCATTACACACTCTTATCCACATGATTGGCGTACGAAAAAACCAATTATTTTCCGTGCTACTAATCAGTGGTTTGCATCCATTAAAGATTTCCGTGAAGAAATCTTATCAGAAATTAACCGTGTGAATTGGTTACCTAAGTGGGGAGAAACAAGACTGTTTAACATGGTAAGAGATCGAGAAGATTGGTGTATTTCCAGACAGCGTACATGGGGAGTACCGATTCCAGTATTCTACGGAGAAGACAAGACACCAATTATTAGTGATGAAACTATCTCACATGTAGCGAAACTGTTTGAAGAACACGGTTCAAACATTTGGTTCGAGTGGGATACAAAAGATCTACTACCGGAAGGCTTTACGTCTGAACATAGTCCAAATGGTGAATTTACGAAAGAAGCAGACATTATGGACGTATGGTTTGACTCAGGTAGTTCACATGAAGGTGTGTTAGAAGGTAGAGAATCATTACGCCGACCTGCTGATGTATATTTAGAAGGTTCTGACCAATATCGTGGTTGGTTTAACTCATCTATTTCAACAGCAGTAGCAGTTACCGGAAAAGCTCCTTATGAAACAGTCATCAGTCATGGGTTTGCATTAGATGGTCAAGGACGTAAAATGAGTAAATCTGTTGGGAATGTTGTTGTACCATCTAAAATTATGAAGCAATATGGTGCAGATATTTTACGACTTTGGGTTGCTTCTGTTGACTATCAAGCAGATGTAAGAATCTCTGATGACATTATTAAACAAACTTCTGAAGGTTACCGAAAAATCCGTAACACGTTCCGTTTCTTACTAGGAAATTTAGCTGATTTCTCATTGAGTAACCGTGTGGAAGAAGAAAACTTAGAAGAAGCAGATCGTTATATGCTTTATCGTTTGCAGCAAGTCATTGCTAAATCGCGTAAAGCGTATGATGAATATGATTTCTCAACTGTTTATCAAGCCATCCACAATTTCTGTACGATTGATTTAAGTTCATTCTATCTAGACTTCGGTAAAGACATTCTTTACATTGAAGCAGAGAATGATCCGAGAAGACGTAGTATTCAAACGGTATACTATGAGATCGTTACGTCTCTAGTGAAATTGTTGACACCGATTCTGACTCATACGATGGAAGAAGTATGGAACTATATCCCAGAAGTAGAGGAAGAAAGTCCACAATTAGCAGATATGCCTGAAGCAAAAACGATCAAAGATGAAGAACAATTAGCGGCGAAATGGTCCCTATTCATGAATGTGCGTGATGATATTCTTAAAGCGTTAGAAGAAGCTCGTGCCGAAAAAGTGATCGGTAAATCATTAGAAGCTGCGATTACGATTAAAGCAAATAATCCAGATGTAAAAGAATTATTAACAGATATTCCTCACTTACATCAGTTATTAATTGCATCACACGTAGAAGTAGTTGATGAATTATCAGAAGGTAAAGAATTACAATATGTGACAGTAGTAATCGATAAACATAATGGTGAAACCTGTGAACGTTGCTGGATCATCTCAGACACAGTTGGTCAAGATGAAGAACATCCAACACTATGTACTCGATGTGCAACTGTTGTAAAAGAAAATCACGCCGACTTAGTAGAATAATCAAGAGCCTAGGACATAACTAGTCAAAAAAGATTCCGACCATCATTCATTTATAGATGGTCGGAATTTTTGCACTGAATGATGTATCCCGGTGTATGAGTTCGTAAACGCCTACTTCAAGCTTTGAGTTGTGAGTGGGGACTTACGGATGCTAACCCGATGAGTTTTATTAGTATTTATTACTTCTACTGAAGGAAGTTTCGCTTTATATTTTTGTTGGAGGAGCTCCTCATAGACATAACTTTCGCATTCTCAAGAGTTATGTCCATGAGAAGAGCTGTCATAGACATAACTTTCACGATCTTAAGAGTTATGTCCATGAGAAGGGCTGTCATAGACATAACTTTCACAATCTCAAGAGTTGTGTCCATGAGATACTTTCCGATAGTGCATTCGACCTCATAGCTTAATAAATGTACTATCAACTGTTGATTAGAGTATAGAGTTGTGACTTTGTCGTTGTGATGTATAATGGTATAATGTTTAAAGTATGATTTGGAAGGTAATGAATTTTTTTCGGAGGTATAGTATGTGGCGTGTATATGTAGTTGCATTAGCAGTAATTTTTGTCGATCAATTGACTAAATGGCTAGTTGTGGCCAATATGGACCTAGGTGAAAGAATCACTGTCATTGATTCCTTCTTTTATTTAACATCACACCGAAATTCTGGTGCGGCATGGGGGATTTTAGAAGGGCAGATGATTTTCTTTTATATCATCACCTTAGTTGTTATTGGCTTTATCATTTTTTACATTCAAAAGTTCGGTAAGGAAAGCAGGTGGCTTCGTCTTGCATTAGCTTTTGTTTTAGGAGGAGCAATCGGTAACTTTATTGATCGATTATTTAGACAAGAAGTAGTTGACTTTGTCGATGTGTATATTGGTACATATGATTATCCAATATTTAATGTGGCAGATTCAGCATTAGTAGTCGGTGTAATTCTAATTTTCGTTTACACGCTTCTCGATGAAAGAAACAAAAAAAGGAGTAACAAGAAATGAATGAGTTTTCTTATATAGTTAAAACAGAAGATGAAGGGGTCAGAATAGATAAGTTATTAGTAGATGTAACGGAAGACTTTTCTAGATCTCAAATAAAAACATGGTTCGATAAAAAAATCGTACGTGTTAATGAACAAGAAGTGAAACAAAATTATAAATGTCATACGGGCGATGTAATTGAATGGGCAGTACCTGAAGCGGAACCATTAGACATAGTAGCAAGAGATATTCCTATCAATATCGTCTATGAAGACGCAGATATTTTAGTAGTGAATAAAGAAAGTGGCATGGTTGTTCATCCAGCAGCTGGACATCAGGAAGATACATTAGTAAATGCGCTATTATATCATGTAAAAGATTTATCAGGCATTAATGGAGTGAAGCGACCAGGAATTGTCCACCGTATTGATAAAGATACTAGTGGATTATTAGTGGTTGCCAAGCATGATATAGCACATGAGCGTTTAGCAGAGCAGTTGAAAGATAAAAAAGTTAGTCGAAAATATAAGGCTCTTGTTCATGGAGATATTCCACACGAATATGGATCGATTGATGCCCCGATTGGTCGCAGCGAAAAAAATCGTCAATTGATGGCTGTTACAGAAAAAGGTAAGCCTGCTGTGACACATTTTGAAGTATTAGAAAGATTACACGGGAAATATACGTTCATTGAATGTAAACTAGAAACAGGAAGAACCCATCAGATTCGTGTGCATATGAGGTATATAGGTTATCCATTAGTAGGGGATCCAAAGTATGGTCAGCGAAAAACGATGGATGTGGATGGACAGGCATTACACGCTTATCAGCTTAGCTTTGAACATCCTGTTACAAAAGAACAAATGGAATTTGAAGCACCGCTCCCTGAGAAATTCACAACGACTTTAGAAAATATTCGAAAAAGTTATTGACTTCAACATCGATTTTTGACATAATATAACCAATATCATAAAGACCTTTAATAACAGTCCCGTGAGGCTGAAAAGGAAACGGATCTTACAAAATAAGTATGCCCAAAATCCTTATTCCCTCATGGAGAATAAGGATTTTTTTCATGCTAAAGAGATAGTTAAAACGTAATGTAAAGTGAGGTTTTTATGTTGAATAAAAAAGCTAATGTACTCGACGCACCAGCAATGAGGAGAGCATTAACAAGAATTGCTCATGAGATTCTGGAGCGAAATAAAGGGGTAGAAGGGTTAATGCTTGTTGGTATTAAGACAAGAGGTGTACCGATTGCCCAAAGACTTCGAGAACGAATTGAAGATATTGAAGGTGTAAAGGTTCCAATCGGTGAGTTGGACATTACCCTTTATCGTGATGACTTATCACCTGCAGAAGAAGATCAGCAGGAACCAACATTAAATGAAGCAAACTTAAAAGAACAAGTTACTGGCAAAAAAGTCATATTGGTTGATGATGTATTGTACACGGGTAGAACAGTGCGAGCAGCAATGGACGCAGTTATGGATCAAGGTAGACCATCACAAATGCAATTGGCCGTTTTAGTGGACCGAGGCCATAGAGAGTTACCAATTCGTGCTGATTTTATCGGTAAAAACATTCCAACTTCACACAATGAAATTGTAACGGTAGAGTTGGAAGAAATCGATCAAACAGATAGTGTCAGTATTTATGAAAATGAATAAAGACCTTTAATCAAGTACAGAGATGCTTGCAAGGTCGCATATTTTGGATACGTGTATCGTTTATTACTACACGTCTACCTCTTTGCGACCAGCAAAGAGGTTTTTTTTATGGGAAAAAGGAGAGAAAATAATGTCAAATCAACATATTGTGTTAGATGTAAGGGATGTACCAAAAAAATCAAAGTGGCTGCTATTCAGTTTACAGCATTTATTTGCGATGTTTGGTTCCACGATTTTAGTTCCGTTTTTAACAGATTTATCAACCGCAGTAGCGCTCGTATCTAGTGGTTTAGGAACACTAGCATATTTAATCGTTACAAGAGGTCAAATACCTGCGTACTTAGGATCAAGCTTTGCTTTTATTACACCGATTACTAGTGCTATGGCAATTGGTGGTGTCGGCGGAGTGATGGTCGGAAGTTTCCTTGCGGGTATTGTGTATGGAATTTTGTCATTACTAATCACAGCATTTGGAACAGATTGGATTGTCAAAGTGCTTCCTCCAATTGTTGTAGGACCAGTTATTATTGTTATCGGTTTAGGATTAGCACCAACAGCAATTGACATGGCGATGAATGTAGATGGTGAATATAGTGGAATCCATCTTAGTGCAGCACTTGTAACGCTACTTGTTACAATTATCGGCTCATTACTATTTAGGGGATTTTTCGGCTTAATTCCGATTCTAATTGGAATTATTACAGGATATCTTTATTCTTTGATTATTTCAGCTATAACAAATGTACAAGTGGTAAATACAAGTGGTGTCCAAGCAGCATGGCAACAAATTATTTCGAGTAACTCTGTGGGAGAATTTTTTCAAGCGATTTTTATTGCGCCAGAGTTTGTCATCCCATTTGTTAATTATAATCCATTAGAAGTGATTAACTTTAGTATCGTGTTATTGATGGTACCTGTTGCAGTTGTAACAGTTGCAGAGCATATTGGTGACCAGATGGTGTTATCTAAAGTAACAGGCAAAAACTTTATTAAACAGCCAGGTTTACATCGTTCGATTTTAGGTGATGGTGTAGCAACGGTCATTGCCTCCGTATTAGGTGGACCACCAAATACAACATATGGTGAAAATATTGGTGTGTTAGCAATAACGAGAGTATTTAGCGTGTTTGTTGTTGGGGGTGCAGCGGTACTAGCCATTTTCTTCGGATTTATCGGTATCGTAACAGAATTGATAGCATCAATCCCGACTCCAGTAATGGGTGGTGTATCCATCTTACTCTTCGGTATTATTGCTTCAAGTGGCCTCAGAATGCTGGTTGATAATGAAATTGATCTTGGAATAAAAAGAAATCTTGTTATTGCCTCAGTTATCTTAGTAATAGGAATTGGTGGAGCATATATAGATATTCCACTTGGAGACGTAAATGTAGAGATCACTAGTATGGCATTATCTGCATTGGTCGGCTTAATCTTAAACCTTGTGTTACCAGGAAAAGAATCAGGGTATGGTAATGGGAATATGTTTGCCACACCAGACGAAGAATGATCAACTAACTGACGGGAGGAAAATCGTATGAATCATTTTGTGACAATGAAGGATAAAACAGAAGCAGAAATTCTTCAATTGATTAGAAAAGCGAATGAAATGACTAAGCAAGGCATTCAGCCACTCAATAAGCAATATTTTGCTGCTAATCTTTTCTTTGAACCTAGCACTCGAACGAAAATGAGTTTTGTAGTAGCCGAGAGAAAGCTAGGGATTGAACCTCTTGATTTTGTCTCTGATTTTTCTAGTGTGATAAAAGGAGAAAGTATTTATGATACAGCTAGAACATTTGAATCGATTGGCGCAAACTTAATTGTACTTAGGCATCAAGAAGAAAATATTGCAAAGCAATTAGCAGAATCATTATCGATTCCCGTCATTAATGCTGGTGATGGGACGGGGGAACACCCAACACAATCACTACTAGATTTAGTAACGATCTATCAAGATTTTCAACAGTTTAAAGGATTGAAAGTAGTGATTGCAGGTGACATTAAGCATAGTCGTGTTGCGAGGTCAAATGCTATTGCTCTTTCGACATTAGGTTGTGAAGTTTATTTAACAGGGATGGAAGCATGGCATGATGAAACACTCGGTCTTCCATACATCACGATGGATGAGGCAGTAGAATGTGCTGATGTATTGATGTTACTAAGAATTCAGCATGAACGTCATCAAAATCAAATGGCACTTCAACAAGCAAGTTATCTAGAACAATATGGTTTAACAATAGAAAGAGAGAGAAGGATGAAAGAACATGCTATCATCTTACATCCTGCTCCTGTTAATCGCGGAGTAGAAATTGATAGTAGTTTAGTAGAATGTGCACGTTCTAGAATATTTAAACAGATGGAGAATGGTGTTGCTGCAAGAATGGCAGTAATAGAAACATTATTAAACAAAGGGGGCTATTCCAATGAAAAAAGTTTTAAGAAACGTAAAGCGCATATTGGATAATGGTGAGGTTCAAGCATGTGAACTATTAATAGAGGATGGAATCATTAAAGCGATTGGAACAGAAATTGAAGCACAAGGTGCCGAAATGATTGATGGAAAAGGAAACCTTGTTACACCAGGTTTTGTTGATGTACATGTTCACTTAAGAGAGCCAGGTGGTGAGGCAAAAGAAACGATTGAGACCGGAACTAATGCAGCAGCACGTGGCGGTTATACAACTGTTTGCGCGATGCCGAATACACAGCCTACACCTGATTCGACTAATGTCTTACAATCAATTCAAAATAGAATCAATGAAACGGCTACAATCCGAGTATTGCCATATGCCTCTATTACAGAGCGCCTTGTTGGGAATAAATTAACAGATATGAAAGCATTAAAAACAGAAGGAGCGTTTGCTTTTACGGATGATGGTGTTGGTGTCCAGTCAGCAGATATGATGCTTCAAGCGATGACAAGAGCCGCTTCCATTAATATGCCGATTGTTGCGCATTGCGAAGAAAATACGCTAATCCATAATGGTGTAATGCATGATGGAGAAGTAAGTAAACAGTTAGGCTTACAAGGTATTCCATCTATTTGTGAATCGGTACAGATTGCTCGAGATGTACTATTAGCTGAAGCATCAGGTTGTCATTACCATGTATGCCACGTAAGTACAGAAGAATCTGTACGCACGATTCGTGATGCAAAAAAAGCAGGTATTCACGTAACAGCAGAAGTAACCCCGCACCACCTACTATTAAATGAGCATGCCATCACAGAAAATGATGCTAATTTTAAAATGAACCCGCCACTACGAGCTAAAGAAGATCAGCAAGCATTAATTGATGGATTGCTTGATGGTACGATCGATTTTATTGCGACAGATCATGCGCCACATACAGCCGAGGAAAAGGCAAATGGAATGGAAGAAGCACCATTCGGTATTGTCGGATTCGAAACAGCATTTTCACTTTTACATACCCACTTTGTGAAAAAAGGAATTTTCACGTTAAAACAATTAATTGACTGGATGACAGTGAAGCCAGCGGATACTTTCGGTTTACCATACGGTCGAATAGAGTCTGGTGTGAGTGCCGATTTAACATTGCTTAGTGTGGATACACAAGAAACAATTGATAAGCAAAGCTTTCTATCTAAAGGAAAAAACACCCCATTTAATGGATGGGAAGTAACAGGGAAACCCGTTATGACAATCTATCAAGGCGAAACAGTATATGAGGAGTGGACAGAATGAAAAGACAATTAATTTTGGAAGATGGTACTGTTTTTAATGGAGAAGCATTTGGTTCTTTAGAAGAGAGTATTGGTGAAGTCGTATTTAATACAGGAATGACTGGTTATCAAGAAATATTAACCGATCCGTCTTACTGCGGACAAATTGTAACGATGACATATCCACTAATCGGAAATTACGGTGTAAACCGTGATGATTTTGAAACAATCAATCCATCCATTTTTGGATTTGTAGTAAAAGAAGTTGCACAATCACCATCAAACTTTCGAAGTGATGAAAATTTAGATGCGTATCTTCAAGCGAACAATATACCAGGTATTGCTGGAATTGATACGAGAAAGTTAACGAAGCTTTTGCGTAAACACGGAACAATGCGTGGAATTATCACAGAAGCAGGTGCAGAAGATCAAGAAGCAGCACAGAAATTAGCTCAGAGCAAGCTATTAACCAATCAAGTAGAAATGGTTTCTACGATAAAACCGTATGTATCTCCTGGTAGAGGCTATCGAATTGTATTAGTAGATTTCGGTATGAAGCATGGTATTCTGCGAGAGTTAACGAAACGTAATTGCCATGTTACGGTTGTTCCTTATAATTATAGTGCTGAAAATATCCTGCGATTGAAACCAGATGGTATTATGCTTACAAATGGGCCTGGTGACCCGAAAAATGTTCCAGAAGCAATTGATATGATCAAACAGGTCATTCCACACGTACCAACCTTTGGTATTTGTTTAGGGCATCAGTTGTTAGCATTAGCATGTGGAGCAGACACGGAAAAATTAATATTTGGTCATCGAGGTTCTAATCATCCTGTTTACGATTTTGAAACAAAACGTGCGTACTTAACATCACAGAATCACGGCTATGCCGTAAGAGAGGCATCACTAGCAGCCACAGATTTAGAGCTTACACAGGTTGCTTTAAATGATAAAACGGTAGAAGGTGTGAAGCATAGAAATTACCCAGCCTTCTCTGTCCAATATCATCCCGAAAGCTCCCCAGGACCAGATGATACGAACTATTTGTTTGACCGTTTTATCGAGAATATTGCAAGCTATCAAGCACTATGTAAGGAGGAAGTCTAATGCCAAAGCGACACGATATCGAGAAAATTTTAGTGATTGGATCAGGACCAATTGTAATTGGACAAGCAGCAGAGTTTGATTATTCAGGGACACAAGCATGTCAATCATTAAAAGAGGAAGGTTACAAAGTAATTTTAGCAAATTCCAATCCAGCTACCATTATGACAGATCATACAGTAGCAGATACGGTATATATGGAGCCATTAACAGTTGAATTCTTATCGAAAATTATTCGTAAAGAACAACCTGACGCGGTTTTACCTACATTAGGTGGTCAAACTGGTTTAAATCTAGCAGTAGCATTAGATGAATCTGGTATTTTAGCCGAATATGATGTGGAATTACTCGGAACAAAATTAGATGCGATTCAACAAGCAGAGGATCGGGAGAAATTCAGAACATTAATGAATGACATTAATGAGCCTGTTCCAGAAAGTCAAATTGTTCATTCCGTTCAGGAAGCAGTAGCTTTTGCTGAGGAGATTGGCTATCCACTTATCGTAAGGCCTGCCTATACATTAGGCGGTACTGGTGGAGGTATGTGCTATAACGAAGCAGAATTATGTGAAATTACCAAAAGTGGTTTAGCTTTATCACCAGTAGATCAATGTTTGATTGAACGAAATATTGCTGGATTCAAGGAAATTGAATATGAAGTAATGCGTGATCGTAATGACCAAGCAATTGTTGTATGTAACATGGAAAATATTGATCCAGTAGGAATTCATACAGGTGACTCAATTGTTGTAGCTCCTTCACAAACATTAAGTGATCGTGAATATCAAATGCTCCGTTCGGCATCTTTAAAAATAATTCGCGCATTAGAAATCGAAGGTGGTTGCAACGTCCAGTTAGCATTAGACCCTGATAGCTTCCAATATTATATTATTGAGGTAAATCCTCGTGTTAGTCGTTCATCAGCATTAGCTTCGAAAGCGACGGGTTATCCTATTGCGAAGATTGCGGCGAAAATTTCTATTGGTATGACACTAGATGAAATTATTAATCCAATCACTGGTACAACTTTTGCCTTGTACGAACCAGCATTAGATTATGTTGTAACGAAATTTCCGCGTTTTCCATTTGATAAGTTTGTACTAGGAAATCGAAAACTTGGTACGCAAATGAAAGCAACGGGAGAGGTAATGGCAGTTGGACGTAACTTTGAAGAATCGTTTCTAAAAGGTATTCGCTCACTAGATATTAGTGGGGAGGATTTCTATTTACCAAAATTATCAGAACAATCATTGGAAGTATTAAAAGATCGTTTAGTAGATGCGGATGATGAACGTATTTATGTATTAGCAGAAGTGCTAAGAAAAGGTATGTCAGTTGAAGAAATTTTTCAAATGACGAAGATCGATCGCTTCTTCTTAAATAAATTGAAGAAAATGATTGATTTTGAAGCTAAATTAGCCGATATTCCACAAAACCTAGACTTGTTGAAAGAGGCGAAAATATTAGGGTTATCTGACCCACATATCGCAAGAATCTGGAATGTGGATGTAGATGATATTTATCATTTAAGAAAATCAGAAAATATGTTGCCTGTCTATAAAATGGTTGATACGTGTGCAGCAGAATTTGAATCAGCAACACCTTACTTCTATAGTGCTTATGAAGAAGAAAATGAATCAATTGTATCAGAACGTAAGAAGATCTTAGTAATTGGTTCTGGGCCGATTCGTATCGGTCAAGGGATTGAATTTGACTATGCGACGGTTCATTCGGTCTTGGCATTAAAAGAAGCAGGATATGAAGCAATTATTATGAATAGTAATCCAGAGACCGTTTCAACAGATTTTAGTGTATCCGACAAATTGTATTTTGAACCATTAACATTAGAAGACGTGATGCATGTGGTGGAACTAGAACAGCCTGAAGGAGTTATCGTACAATTTGGTGGTCAAACTGCTATTAATCTAGCAGAGGGATTAGAGCGAAGAGGGGTACAGATTTTAGGTACACCACTTTCTGCAATCGATACGGCAGAAGATCGTGATAAGTTTGAACAACTCTTGGAAGAATTGGCCATTCCGCAGCCAAAAGGTAAAAGTGTTAGACAACTTGAACAAGCAAAAGAAGTAGCGGCTTCAATTGGATATCCTGTTCTTGTTAGACCGTCCTATGTAATCGGTGGAAGCCAGATGGAGATTGTTTATAGTGAAGCAGAGCTAGAAAGCTATTTAGCGAAGACAAATCATATAAAACATAAGCATCCAGTTTTAATTGATAAATATTTAACAGGAATCGAAGTAGAAGTAGATGCGATTAGTGATGGCGACACAACGATCATTCCTGGTGTAATGGAGCACATTGAACGAGCAGGTGTACACTCCGGTGACTCAATCGCTGTCTATCCGACACAACGACTTTCTGAGGAAGTTAAGGATAAGTGTGTGGATATCACGATTAAAATTGCGGAAAAATTAGGAGTCAAAGGACTAATCAATCTGCAATTTGTTGTACATGAAAATGAAGTATATGTATTAGAAGTAAATCCGAGAGCAAGCCGTACAATTCCATTTTTAAGTAAAATTACTGGCGTAACAATGGCTAATATTGCTACACGTTGTATCATAGGTGAATCACTTGCAAATATGGATTACACAACAGGTTTGTTACCAGAACCAGCAACTGTATCTGTAAAGGTGCCTGTCTTCTCGTTTGCTAAATTACGTAGTGTTGATACAATGCTTGGACCGGAAATGAAATCAACAGGTGAGGCAATTGGACGAGATCGAACATTGGAAAAAGCATTATACAAAGGATTAACAGCATCTGGATTAACGATTCCGACGGAAGGTGCGATCTTAATTACGATTGCAGATAAGGATAAAGAAGAAGCAGCAGAGCTAGCTAAACGCTTCAATGAATTAGGCTTCCATATTTATGCGACAGAAGGAACGGCTCAAACTATTCGAGAATTATCTATTCCAGTCACAGAAGTTGGGAAAGTAGGAGCGGAAGATAAGAATGTTATCTCGATAATTGAAAAAGGGGAAGTGCAAGTCGTGATTAACACACTGACTTCTGGTAAAAAACCTCGTTCTGATGGCTTTAGAATTCGTCGTGAAGCGGTAGAACATGGTGTTCCATGTTTGACAAGCTTAGATACGGCAGAGGCAATTGTCAATGTGATTGATTCCACAACATTTAATGCGAAACCAGCAGTAGAAGGGAAGGCTGTTGTACGATGATCACGAAACAATCGTTAACGATTAAAAGTCATATACAAATAGCACAAGACACATATGAAGTCGTACTAGAATCAGCTTTAGCAAAACAATTAAAACCAGGGCAATTTGTACACATTGCCCTGGCGCATCATATGTTAAGAAGACCTGTATCTGTTGCAGGAGTTGACGTTCAACAGGAGACATTTACAATTATCTTTAAGATATTTGGTGAAGGTACACGTGCATTAAGTACTTTTCAAGCTGGTGATTCGCTTGATGTTATCTTGCCATGTGGTAGTTATTATCCAATTGAGCAGTTAGAATTGGAGCGAGCATTAATCGTAGGTGGTGGAATTGGTGTTCCACCACTCTACTATCTTGCGAAAACATTGAAGGAAAAGGGTGTACAAGTGACAAGTGTTTTAGGTTTTCAAACGAAGGAGCAAATCTTTTATGAAGAGAAGTTTCAAGCACTTGGTGATACATATATAGCGACAAATGACGGGAGTTATGGAACGAAAGGGTTTGTCACAGATATTATTGAAACGATAAATCCAACATTTGATTACTTTTTCTCATGTGGTCCAACCCCTATGTTACAGGCAGTGTCTAGTCAATTAGAGAATCATAAAGGTTACATTTCTTTAGAAGAGAGAATGGGCTGTGGTGTCGGAACATGTTACGCATGTGTGGTTCCATTGAAAGAAGATGCTACGAAGTCGAAAAAGATCTGTAAGGATGGCCCAGTATTTTCTGCGAATGAGGTGATCTTAACATGAAGTTAGCAACTAATTTACCTGGTTTAGCATTAAAAAACCCTGTCATGCCTGCATCTGGTTGCTTTGGATTCGGCAAAGAGTATAGTCAATTTTATGATTTAAGTGAGTTAGGTGCGATTATTGTCAAAGCAGCAACAGGTGAAGCAAGATATGGAAACCCTACACCACGAGTTGCGGAGACCTCAAGTGGGATGTTAAATGCGATAGGCTTACAAAATCCTGGTGTAGATAAAATTATTGCAGAAGAACTACCTTTTTTACGTTCTTATGATACACCAGTTATTGCCAATGTCGCTGGAAGTACGGTTGAGGAATATGTTTATGTGACGAAAACATTAAATCACTCAGCAGATATTACTGCAATTGAATTGAATATTTCTTGTCCGAATGTAAAAGAGGGCGGCGTGCAATTTGGAACAGATCCAGCCCTTGCTAAGGAAGTAACTAGTCAAGTAAAAGAGGCAAGCGATTATCCGGTATATGTCAAATTATCACCGAATGTGTCCAACATTGTAGAAATGGCAAAAGCGGTAGCAGATGCAGGAGCAGATGGCATTTCGATGATTAATACACTAACGGGTATGCAGATAAACCTGAAGCAACGCAAGCCAATTATTGCGAATAAAACAGGTGGATTATCAGGCCCTGCGATTAAACCAGTTGCAATTAGAATGATTTATGAAGTGCGCCAAGCGCTCGATATTCCGATTATTGGAATGGGTGGGATTGTAACAGCGGAGGATGCATTAGAATTTTTATTAGCGGGAGCAAATGCAGTTGCGGTTGGAACAGCTAACTTCCAAAATCCGCTAGCATGTCCAGAAATTATTCGTGAACTGCCAAGTGTATTAGAACAATATGGATTTGAATCAGTTGAAGATGCGATTGGGAAGGGGCATATATCATGAAACAACCATTTTTCCTTGCGTTAGATTTTCCTACAGCAGACGAAGTGAAAGCATTTATTGAAAACAATGACTTATATGGTGTACCAGTAAAGGTAGGGATGGAACTATATTATCGCGAAGGGAAAGAAATGATTGCTTGGTTAAAGCAACATAACCATCCCATCTTTTTAGATTTAAAATTACATGATATCCCGACAACGGTAGAAAAAGCGATGTACAATTTAGCGCGGTTAGGTGTGGATATTGTTAATGTTCATGCTACCGGAGGATCAGACATGATTAAGGCAGCCAAAAGAGGATTAGAAAGAGGCGCCCGAAATGGGAGTGTTGCTAAATTAATCGCTGTTACGGTGTTAACTTCGATGGATGAGTCTACGTTACGTGATGAATTATTTGTTCAACAGTCTGTTGAAGATGCTGTCCAACGATTAGCGCTATTAACGAAAAACAGTGGAGCAGATGGAGTAGTCTGTTCTGCACATGAAGTACCGATTATTAAGCAAGCTTGCGGAGCAGATTTCTTAACCGTTACACCTGGTATTAGATTAAGTGATTCCACGCAAGACGACCAAAAACGCGTCGCAACACCAGCATTAGCCAAACGAAACGGATCTGATTATCTAGTAATAGGAAGAAGTATCACACAAGCAGAAAATCCAAAAGCAAATTATGAACGAGTAGTAGAGGAGTGGCAACATGCTTAAATCAAAAGAGATCGCCAATGCATTATATGAAATAGAAGCAATTCAAATTCGACCAGACCGCTCATTCGTCTGGACATCTGGGATTCATTCCCCGATCTATTGTGATAATCGTTTAACGATGTCTTATCCAAAAGTACGAAAACAAATTGTTGAGCAATTTGCGGAAATAATTAATGGAATGGATGAAAAACCAGATGTAATTGCAGGTTGTGCAACAGCTGGTATTCCACATGCGGCTTGGTTAGCAGATTATTTAGACTTGCCGATGGTATACGTGCGTTCGAAGCCAAAAGGTCACGGTAAAGGAAATCAGATAGAAGGTAAGGTGGAAAAAGGAGATAAAGTCATCGTTATTGAAGATTTAATCTCCACTGGTGGCTCATCGATTGATAGTGCACTTGTTTTACAAGACGTAGGAGCGGAAGTATTAAGTGTTATAGCGATCTTTAGTTACGGCTTAAATAAAGCAAATAACCAATTTAGTGATGCTAATATTCCTTTTACCACAATTACGAACTTTGATATTTTAGCAGAAACATTAGTAGAAAAAGAGGAAATAACAGAAGCAGAAAAAGTAGATTTATTAGAATGGCGAGATGAATTAGGAAATAATTAATTTCCTTTAATATTTCCTGGGAAACCGCAGGAAATATTGGAATTCGATGATGTTCGACGCCAAGTGTTTAGTGAGATACAATTGCAGTAGTAGGTATAAAATAGGAATGAAAAGGATGTTGACCACACATCCTATTTTAAATACACTTCGAAAAAATGGTGGATGCTTTGTCTTGCGGTGTTGATCAGTATTGCTTTGGTTGCTTGTAGCTCAGATGATACGGATGAAAATACAGAAACATTGATGAGGTATGAAGAAGATCGATTACTAGTGGAAATGACGTACACCGCAACGTATTGTGATGGAACTAGTGAATAACATGCAGTCACTTTCTTTATTTGAGAAGGTAGAAGTATTGAATGGTGATGTAAATGTTTTTTGAATAGAGTGAATATCTTATCGCTAGCTTTATTAGCAAGTAACTTTCACTCACTATATTTTGGATGCTATAGAGAAGTATATGGAAAAAAACAATAGAATTCGATAAAAACGTTTGTTTTGGAAAATTTTATTGTATAATAAATAAAGAGAATAATCTAAAGTAAAATAAAAATTGGAGTGGTTTTTTGAGCCAATTAATTAAACTTAAACGTATCTTTTAGGGGATGATTGCCAATGTCAGTGATTAAGGATGAACACTTACTAGTGGAAGATGGAGAAGTCCGTCTTACAGTGGTTGATACAAATTCATAAAGTCAATCATGGTCCGGATCAAGAGATGAAATATGCTCCTGTGAAGTAGGAACTAGAAGTAATCGCTTTGCAGAACGAAGCGGTGAATCTGTAAATTCACTTTAAAAGCCTGAAACTACTAAGAGTAGGAAAACTAACAGAACCCTTTCTCCAAAGATGAAAATTCGTCTTGGAGGAAGATAACGTTGAGTAGATTAACAGAAAACACTGCTTTTCAATGTGAAAATTGTGGAGCCGATGTAGTACCATTGACAAATGGAAGTTTTCGCAATCACTGTCCATATTGTCTATTTTCAAAGCATTTAGATAATCACCCGGGTGATCGTTTAAGCAATTGCAAAGGCATGATGCGTCCAATTAGTTTGGAGCATTCAGGAAAAAAAGGTTTTCAAATAATTCATGAATGCATTAAGTGTAGTAAAATGCAGCGAAATAAAGTTGCTAGTGATACGCTTCAAGAAGACAATATTCTAAGTTTAATTACTGCAACTTCCTATTATTAAAAGTAGATTATTCTCAGCCCATCGGTTTTATTACTGAAGGGCGTCTTTTTTTGCAATCTTTTTAAGACTTCAAATAGATACCATATTATTCATGGCAGTATGTTGATGTTCTATAGGTATACGGTAAGTGTCTCCTATGTTACTTTTAAATAGTTCCAGAACAATAATTAGTTAAATATTAATGTCTCTTAAGAGTAAAAATTAGGATAAGCTTTTATTTGCAAAAAGTATTCAACTAACGTCAATAAACTTATCTGTGTAGTTATAAGTTAACTATAGCTTATATTGTAGCAAGTTGAAAAAATTCACAAAAAAGTATTGAAATTCTAACGAAAATGAGTATAATAGGTTAAAATATAATTGGAAAAATCAATGACAAAGAGAGTAGTTGTTTGTGAAAGTAAAGCGAGCCGGGGAGGGTGTGAGCCTGGTCATTTAGCAAATAACGAAGCGCACTTTGGAGATACTTCTTTGAATGGTGAGTAGGAGAAGTCGGGGGAACTACCTCGTTAACAAAAAGAGTGGTTTTGACAAAACAAGTTGAGTGGTACCGCGGGTGATATGCTCCCGTCTCTTTCAGATGAAAAGAGACGGGAGTTATTTTTTTGGGGAGGAAGATAACATGAACTATACAGACCAATTTACTGATATACTTTATGAGCAATTGAAGCAACAAGTAACCAAAAGTCAAATAAGTAGCATGATTGAGCAACCGAAATATGCGCATATGGGGGACATAGCTTTTCCATGTTTTGAATTAGCTAAAATATATCGTCAATCACCGCAACAAATCGCACTAGAACTTGCGAATAACATGCAGTCACTTTCTTTATTTGAAAAAGTAGAAGCTATAAATGGTTATGTAAATGTGTTTTTGAATAAAGTGAATATCTCATCACAAGTTTTAGAAGAAATTATTTCTCAACAAGCCAATTATGGAAATGTAGAGCTTAGTGGCCAAGAAGTTATTACGATAGATTTTTCCTCACCGAATATTGCGAAACCTTTTTCAATGGGACATTTGCGCTCAACGGTAATCGGAAATTCATTAGCACTTATTGCAGAAAAATGTGGGTATAAGCCAGTTAGAATTAACCATCTTGGTGATTGGGGTACTCAATTTGGTAAGCTAATCACTGCATACCATTTATGGGGCGATGAGCAATTAGTACGAAAGAATCCGATAAAAGAGCTGTTTACATTGTATATTCGTTTTCATGAAGAGGCAGAGAAAAATGAAGAATTAAATGAACAAGGACGACAATGGTTTAAAAAATTAGAGGATGGCGATGAGGAAGCATTGCAATTATGGAAATGGTTCCGTGATGAATCTATAAAAGAGTTTTCGAAGATATATGAATTATTGCATGTTCCGTTTGATTCCTATCATGGAGAAGCGTTTTATAATGACAAAATGGAAAAAGTAGTTGAATTATTAACAGAGCAGAATTTGTTACAAGAATCTGAAGGAGCACAGGTGGTGCCGTTAGACGGGCAGCTCCCGCCTTGTTTGATTAAGAAAAAGGATGGCACAACATTATATGCCACTCGTGATATAGCTGCAGCAATCTATCGTCAGCAAACATATCAAGTTGCTAAATCCATTTATGTCGTAGGAAACGAGCAGACATTACATTTCCAACAACTTTTTAACGTTATAGAGAAAATGGGTTATGAATGGCATGAAGGTCTTACTCATGTCCCATTTGGAATGATATTAAAAGACGGTAAAAAAATGTCTACTCGTAAAGGTAAAGTAGTGTTATTAGAAGATGTTCTGCATGATGCGATTGAACTTGCGACAAATAATATTCAGGATAAGAATCCATCACTAGCATTTAAAGAAGAAGTTGCGCGTCAAGTTGGAGTAGGAGCTGTCATTTTCCATGATTTAAAAAACTATCGTTTAAACGATATTGAATTTTCTTTAGAAGAAATGCTGAAGTTTGAAGGTGAAACAGGTCCATATGTTCAGTATACACATGCACGTGCTTCATCTATTTTACACAAGGCAGCATATCATGATAATGATGCTACATTAACGTGTGTGGATGAATTATCGTGGTCCATTATTAAATCATTAATGGAATTTCCTCATGTCATTCAGCAGGCATTTGATCGGAATGACCCATCAAAAATAGCAAAATATGTTCTCCAACTATCCAAAGCCTTTAATAAATATTATGGTGCGGTACGGATACTGAAAAATGATAATCAACAGCAAGTAAGATTGAAGCTTGTTCAAGCAGTTCAAATTGTTCTAAATGAAGGTTTACACTTATTAGGAATAGAAGCACCGTCTGAAATGTGAAGTTTTTTGCGAGAAAATGTTTATTTACATTGCATAAGGGTATATAACTAGTGTTCGACATCTCTATCATACGCAGGAGAGAATCAAGAGGTTGTATAGCTTCCTTTTGGTTCTCTTTTGTATATATAGATAATTTTTGGTAATTATGGTATTGTTTAAATTAATAATTTGCTCGAAGGAGAATCATGATGAAAACCATTACATTTGAATATCCTGTAATAGAAAAGAGTTAGAAAGTAGTAGGCGATAGAAATGTAAAGTTGTATATCTTTGATTCTACATCCAACCATAGTGAAAAGGCAGTTGTTTTATTTTTTAATGGTGCTAGCTTTAAAAAAGACCCTAAAACTCCAGCACAATTTCAACATCAAGCAAAGTATTTTTCATCTAAAGGAATGATGGCCATATGTGTAGACTATCGAAATGGTGCGGACAAGGATTTTTTACCAACACAAGCAATTTACGATGTTAAATCAGCTGTACAATGGGTGCGTAACAATGCAAGTGATTTAGGAATAGATCCGAATAAAATCATTGTCTGTGGTTCATCGGCCGGAGCGTATATTACTGTGTCTGCAATTATGTTTGATCAATTAATGGATGATCACAATAAAGAAAATGCAACAATAAATCATGTGCCTAATGCACTAATAGTTTTTTCAGGTGTAATGGATGCTGTTGATATCATGAGGAGACGCTATCCGAGTTTACTGGATAAGGCTTTTCAAATGTCTCCTATACATAATATAAAAAAATGTTTACCACCGACCTTATGGATTTGTGGTACATCGGAAATAGACTTTCAACATAACATTGAATTTATAGAATTAATGAAACAAGCAGGAAATGATATTAGGTTGAAAACTTTTGAAGGAATGGAACATGGATTTTTTAACTATGGAAAACATAATAATAAGTATTTTCACTTAACAAAGTTTGAGATAGAAAGTTATTTACGATCGATGAAGTTTCTTTAATAATAAAACATATAATACATAAGATTTCTAATCAATTAAATGAAGGCAGTCTAATAAAATGAAAAATAAAATATACTATGAACGTGACACAGCAAAATTAAAAAAGAAAAACGTACATGCACATAAACTTACTCAAGCATTTAATTATACCGATGTAGCAAGAGAAGATATTATTAAGCAATTGTTTGGAACTATAGGTGGTTAACTAAGTGTTGAGCATAAATTTCATTGTGATTTAGGTTATAACAATCACGTAGGTAGTAACTTTTATGCAGGTTATAATTGTACTATTTTAAATATGGCGGGAGTGAAAATAGGTGACAATTGCATGATTGGTCATAATGTTGGTATCTATACAGCTGGTCATTCACTTTAACCTAAAGATAGAACTAAAAGTGGATATGGTATACCAATAACGATAGGCAATGATGTGTGGATTGATGGAACACCTCCTTACTTGGAAGAATTAAATAAATCATTAGACATATCGATAGATGATGCTGCTTTTGTTTATATTAATTTTCTTATGGAAGAAAAAGATAGTTTGAAAGTAGTGCATCCTAGGCTTGAAGAGTCTTTTATTAATTTAAAAGAACAACTTATTTAAATGGAAAATAATAGTTTGGGTAATGTATAATTTTGAAAGGAAGAACGAGCAAAGTGATTTAATATGGGGGGATTAAATGAAGGCAGAAATAAAGTTTAGATTGGCTACTGAAAAAGATTTAGATAGTATTGTTGCAATGCTTGCAGATGATATGTTGGGAAGTAAGCGTGAGCGTTATGAGAATCCACTTCCCAAAAGTTATATAAAAGCATTTAATGCTATTACATCTGATCCTAATAACGAGTTAGTAGTTGCTTGTGACGACAATGAAGTGATCGGGGTCCAACAAATTACTTTTACACCACATATAACACATCAAGGTGGATGGAGAGCTACAATAGAGGGAGTGAGAACATTGGCATCTGTAAGAAGAAAAGGTGTAGGCACTGAACTTATAAAATGGGCAATTCAACGTGCAGAAGAACGTGGTTGTCATTTAGTACAACTGACAACAGACAAAAAAAGACCAGATGCGTTAAGGTTTTATGAAAAGTTAGGTTTTAAAGTAACACATGAAGGTTTAAAGTTAAAACTTTAATTTATTCTAATTCATTTCTTTAGTATAATGAGTTATTTAACACAAGTTTATCCAACCTTAGTAGAAATACTTGAATCAAATTGACAAAAAAAATAAAACTATATACAATTGAGGTTAATTGCATATAGTAAAGGTTTTCTAGGGTTCCGCAGCAAAATAGTTGGCCTGGTCCGAGAGGAAACTCGTAGCTTTGCTATGACACGGAGGGGAAAAAGCCCGGGAGATATCACTAATAATAGTGGTATGTCTCGGGCTTTTTAAAAGTATTTATTAAAAGGAGAGTTGTTTGTATGTGGTGGTTTTTTGTTGTATTAGCAGGACTTATTGAAGTAGGCTGGGCTACTGGCTTGAAATATGCTAATGATGGTTTCACTTGGACGCTCACAGCTATTGCCATTATCATTAGTTTTGGTGGCTTAATTATAGCATCAACTCGTTTACCTGCATCAACTGTTTATGCTGTTTTTGTAGGTGTAGGCACATTGGGAACGGTGTTAGTGGATATTATCTTTTTTGAAGCTGAGGTTAATGTAGGGGTATGGATATTTGTTCTACTGTTATTAACCGGAGTAATTGGACTAAAAACAGTAACTACGGAGAAACAAGAGCAGAAAGAGGTGCAAAGACCATGAATTGGATTATTCTGATTTTTGCGGGGCTATTTGAAGTAGTAGGTGTTAATGGTATGCAGCGAGTTGCGGATGGTAAAAAAGCTAGTGGCTTTGTTTTTATCCTCGTAGGTTTTTCACTTAGTTTAGGATTACTATCGATTGCAATGCTGACGATCCCATTAGGCGTTGCATATGCGGTGTGGACAGGGATGGGAACGGTTGGAAGTGTTGTTCTTGGTATGCTTTTTTATCATGATTCAGTAGACCGTAAAAGAATATTCTTTTTAAGTTTGATTGTGATTGCGGTTATTGGATTGCGAATAGTATCTAATTAATCTAGTTTTTTATTGAGGATGGATGGTATCAACGTCTTTAAAACAAGTACATTTTGGTCTATCTAATAAAAGGAAAGAAGTAGGTGATAATTAATGAAGTTATATATAACGTTAATCATTATAATAGGAATTATAGCGCTAGTTTCCACTATCTTATTAGGTGGAAAGAGCGATGCGGATTACTCTAAAGCGACAAGAAAAAATGTAACAACACTTACATTTATTTATGTAGTTGTGATATTAGGCGCTCTTATTGCATTGACGATATTTATTTTTGTTTAGTTAGTTAAATTAATTAGAGATTGAATAAATAAAACTAAATGATATTGTTCCTTATTGAATTTAAAAGAATGAATAATTAAAGTGCAAAAATATTGAGTGAATTGGAGAGTAATAAAACCTGAATTGACAGGTAAAGGTAATGGGTCACTCTTTTTTTCATTTATTCTCAGCCAAATGGATGCAAATGCTCAAACTCCTTTATGTTTAACAGTTGCTAAATCTAATCATAGAGCTATTCGCTTGTACGAGAACTTTGGTTTTGTTAATTCTATTGAATTTATAAATAAGTCGACTGAATTTATAACAATGATTAAGAAATAATTTTATTTATTCACAGGGTTCTTTTAAAAGGAATGCACATTTTTTATTCAAGTAACAGTTAGCAAGAGTTAAATTTTAGGGAAGTCACCACTGTAGCTTTGAGTAGTAGAGTGGAAGAAGGAATTCCATAGTAGGTGTATAGATAATAAGATCTAAAAGTAATGGGAAGGATTGAGTTGAATTAATGGATATAAGAAAACCAAATAAGTTAGAAATGGAAAAGATATTGTCACTTTCTCCCCAAGCGATATTTGAGGGTACGTTAGGTAAAGAAAAACTAACAATTGAAAAAGCCAAACAATTGGTAGAACCTCTTTTAAAGAAGGATGGTTACTATTTAATATCAACAAAAAATAATGAATTAATGGGTTGGATTCTTATAGGAGGAAGTAAAGACCAGTTTTCGAACAAGGCAATTGGATTTATTTATGAATTATTTGTACTAGATGAATATAGAAGCAAAGGTATTTCCAAACAATTGATGAAAACAGCAATTGAACAACTTAAACAAGAAGGATATTCGGAAGTACGATTAAGTGTTTTTGAAGGAAATCAAGCAATTAAACTATATGAAAGTCTGGGGTTTGAAAACAGGACAAGAACTATGAGTGTGTCCATCAAATAAAGATGTCATGTTGCTGAAAAAATCAAAAGGTTAATACACATTATACAAAATACAAATGTGTATTAACCTTTACTTTTATAAATGGTTCTGGTGAAAATTTCCGCTAGGATGTTGAACAAAGTAAAATCTCCTAATATTTTATAGTTAGTTGTTTTTCCTTACATATTTGTTTTGATTGTTTCTGCTTGTGACATTATATTGTTGATTAACATTTTTACAGTTTGTTGTTTAGCTAATCTTGGACTTTGACCAGACCATAGTGACATAAACTCTTTGTCACTATTTGTGGCGGCTGCTTTTCTAATATCTTGGGTTAATTTATTTTGAACAGGGAAGTCGGGTAAAAGCTGTTCGTTGTTCTCAATGCTCATAATGAAATTATTGGTAATTGCTCTTGCCAATTTGCCTGAAAATGAACGAGTTAATACAGTATCTTCCTCTGTAGCATTTATAACAGCATCTTTATGTACTTTATGTGCGCCGCTTTCCATACAAGTCAAGAAAGCTGTTCCCATTTGTACACCTTTTGCCCCTAAGCAGATAGCTGCCATTAACCCTCTTCCATCCATAATACCTCCAGCAGCTACCACAGGAATACTTATATTATCGACGACTTGCGGAATTAAAGATATTGAACCAACTAAACCCTCATTATTAGTATTGCTAAAACTCCCACGATGTCCACCAGCTTCACTGCCTTGAACAATAACAATATCCATTCCTGCTTTTTCATTTTCAACTGCTTCTCTAACGGTTGTTGCTGTTCCCATAAGAATAATATCAGATTTTTTTAGTTCAGAAATTACTTTTTCAGGTGGAATGCCAAAAGTAAAAGAACAGATTGGAACATTTTCTTCTATTACAACTTTTATTTGTTCCATGAATGTTTCATACATATTATTAAATGCAGGAATTTCAATGTTGTTATCCTTTTGGGGTAAATGGACCTTTTCACGAATACGGTCTAATAACTGATTAGCCACCTTAATGTTATCCAGTGTAACATCAATTTCTTTTGGAACAAATAAGTTTATGCCGAAAGGATTTGATATTAGGTTTTTTAGCTCCCTTATTTGCTTTCTAATTTGAATAGGAGTCATATAACCTGCTCCAATCATTCCTAGACCGCCATTATTAGAAACCTCGGCTACTAACTCGGAGGTTGTTACTCCACCTGCCATGGGAGCTTGTATAATGGGGTGTTTTATTTTAAATCTTTCTGTTATCTCGTTATTCAACATAATCATCCCTCAACTTTTGTATAAGATTTTGTTTTTAACGTACTAGATTAACATTATAAATAATGAATACAAGCCATCAGCAAGAGCTGTTTCTATTAATCTTTTTTTCTAATATTAGGATATTTCAAGTATAGCTCTTTTTTGATATATTGAATAATATATAATAATGATATTTGCTATATTCACAGTTGATAGCAAGAAGGAGGAAGCTTCTATGGATTTACATACCTTAAAAATTTTCCAGAGGGTTGCGAAGCTAGGAAGTATTTCAGAAGCTGCAAGAGAACTTCAGTATGCACAGTCGAATATCACAATCAAAATAAAACAGTTGGAAGCTGACCTCCAGACAATTCTTTTTTACCGGCATAATAGAGGGACTTCGTTAACCCCAAAAGGTAATATGTTGCTAATATATACGGAAAAAATATTTGAGCTTATAGAAGAAACCAAAAATATAATGACTGATGAACAAACGCCAAAAGGTCCTTTAATCATTGGTTCAATGGAAACAACTGCGGCAGTCCGTTTACCGGTTCTATTATCCAATTACCTTAAAGCATATCCTAATGTTGACTTAACTTTAAAAACAGGATCTACAGAAAAAAATATGCAAGGTGTTCTTCAGTATGAACTTGATGGAGCATTTGTTGCTGAGTCAATGGATCGTCCTGAACTGATTCAGAAGGAAGTATTTGAAGAAGAATTAGTACTCATAACAGATACAGTGCATCCACCTATAACTTCGATAAGGGATATTCAGACAAAAACTTTTCTTGTATTTCGTACGGGATGTTCGTATCGAGAAAAGCTAGAACAATGGTTACAACAAGAATGTGTTAAGCCAAAAAAGATCATGGAATTTGGCACATTTGATGCAATAATCGGATGTGTAATTGGTGGGTTAGGTGTTAGTATGCTTCCAAAAAGTGTTGTTGGAAAGTATATAAAAGAAGGAACACTTAAACAACATCCAATTCCTAATTTTGATGGCAAGGTGAAGACTGTTTTCATTTGTAGAAAAGATAAATTTGTATCTACACCTTTAAAAAAATTTAAGGAATTTTTCGAGGAGAAGGATTAGATTTTATCATGATCTTTTTTAATAACGATAGTATACTATGAGATAGTATTCTAGTAATTTTCTAAACAGTATATTGGTACCTAAATGCTGTGTTATTTGTCTTATTAATAATAGTATGGATGCCTAATAAAAAAAGAATTCCATATCGTTTATAAGTTTAAAAACGATATGAAATTCGTTAATATATAATTCATACGAAATAATAATCTTTTGGAGAGAGTTGATTATCATGATTAATATAGATGAACACGATAAGGCAATTTTACAAGAATTACAGGAAGATGCGTCCATATCAAATTTGAATTTATTAAAAAAATAGGACTTTCCACCTCAGCCTGTCTTTCAAGAACGAAAAACTTGGCTGAAAAAGGAATTATAAAAAAAGAAAAAATTAGGACTTGAATTAACCGCTATCGTACTAATCAATTTATTACCTTTAAATCGGGATACTACTCATTCATTTTAAGAAGACATAAATAAGTATCCACAAGTTCAAGTATGCTTTACACATACAGGTAATCATGATTTTATGCTGAAAATTGTAACGAAAGATATGGAAAGTTACCGGAATTTTATTATTGATTTACTGATGCAAAATCCTGCAGTAGTGGTATTGACACAAGCATTGTGATGAATACAGAGAAAAGAACAGTTAATCTTCCAATAGAAGAATTATAGGAGGTATCATAGTTGAATAGAAGCGAGGAAACATTAGATATACATTATGACCAAATGAATCGGAAAAGTCAAATTTTGGCAGCTTTTCGTGCAGCATTTCCCTATACCATTCCAATTATGACCGGATTCCTTTTCTTAGGAATTGCTTATGGGATTTTTATGAATTCGCTCGGATTTCATGCAATATATCCAATTTTAATGAGCTTGTTAATATTTGCAGGTTCCATGGAATTTGTGGCAGCTAACCTTTTACTTGTAGCTTTCCATCCTATTAATGCACTACTACTTACATTAATGGTAAATGCACGACATTTATTTTACGGAATTTCTATGTTAGACAAATTTAGAGGCGTTGGGAAGAAGAAATTTTACTTGATTTTTGGTATGTGTGATGAAACGTTTGCCATTAATAGTACGACGAAAGCACCAGAGAATGTTGACAAAGGTTGGTTTATGGTGTTTGTCACCATATTAAATCAAGTGTATTGGGTTGCGGGTGCTGCGATTGGTGGCATCTTCGGATCGTATATTACCTTTAATACAGAAGGTTTGGAATTTGTGATGACAGCTCTTTTTGTCGTTATTTTTGTTGATCAATGGATGAAAGAGACAAGGCATCATAGTGCAATTGTAGGCCTCGGCCTATCTGTTTTATGTTTACTCATTTTTGGTGGATCTAACTTCATTATTCCAGCAATGATTGCGATACTTGGTGTACTTACTTTACTAAGAAAAACAGTAGAAAAATCGGAGGTGGCTCATACATGACCATGACATTAACACAACAAATTATTACGATTGCAATGGTCGTGTTAGGTACGATGATAACAAGGTTTTTGCCATTTATCGTATTTCCATCAAACAAGCCGACACCGAAATATGTGCAATATCTAGGGAAAGTATTACCAGCGGCTGTAATTGGCCTACTAGTTGTATACTGTTTGAAAGATGTAAACATACTAGCTGGAAATCATGGAATACCTGAATTAGCGGGAGTAATAGTCGTCGTATTGCTTCACGTTTGGAAGAAAAGTATGCTCTTATCGATTGCAGGCGGAACGATTTTTTACATGCTATTAGTGCAGTTCGTTTTTTAATGATTAAATAAAACTATCAAAGGAGTATTTCATGAGTAAGCACAAAATATATACAATGAGTGTCGCAAAGGTTTATCCACATTACATTACAAAAGCAGAGAGAAAAGGACGAACAAAAGCTGAAGTAGACGAAATTATTCGTTGGTTAACTGGCTATAGCCAAGAAGAATTAGAAAAGCAATTAGAACAAGAAACAGACTTTGAAACATTTTTTGAAAAAGCACCTAAATTAAATCCTTCACGGTCTTTAGTAAAAGGTGTGATCTGTGGTGTGCGGATAGAGGAGATTGAAGAACCGACAATGCGAGAGATTCGTTATTTAGACAAGTTGGTCGATGAATTAGCAAAAGGAAAAGCAATGGAGAAAATTTTGCGAAAATAAAGATAGCAATTACTTGTACACATAAGGACGTTTGATATACTAAAGAAAAAAGGAGTGTGTTTATGCGAGTTGGGATAGAGATCGATTTAGTCGTGACAGATAGTTTGCAAGCTTTGACATTATATGAAAAGATATTTGAGCTAGAGCGAGTAGAGGTATCTAATCTGCCTAAAGGAGAGAATGAAGTTATTTTCAGCCTTTACAATGTACATTTTCATATGTTGGATGAAAATCCCGAGTTCCAACTAATAGCACCAACCGCCGATGATCCGAAAACAATTTGGTTTAATATTACGGTACCAGATATTAAAGAAACGTTTAAGAAAGCAATCGAGGCTGGGTGTACAGAAATTCAGCCTGTTACTGACCTGCCTGACTATGGAGTAACAAATGCTATGTTCTTGGATCCGTATGGCTATGTATGGATGCTCCATCAAGTACACCGCGATGTAAGTCATGAAGAACGGATTCGTCTTTGGGAGGAAAAGAAAGCACAATAAATACATGTTTTTTAGCAAAGTGAAAAGTGCGATTACTCTAATAATGAAATCCGAGAAATTTGGTCACTCATAAGGCGAATGAAAGCCCTAAATTATGAAAACGAAAAAATTAGGTCACTCATGAAGCGAATGAGTGACTTAAATTAAGAAAAAGAAGAAATAGGGTCACTCATAAGACGAATGAGAGCTCTAAATTATGAAAACGAAAAAATTAGGTCATTCATAAGACGAATGAGTAACCTAAATTATGAAAAAGAAGAAATTCGGTCACTCATCGATAATGATTAGAAAGCACCAGAACCTCCGCCGCCTCCACCAACTCCACTTCCTGAACTAGTATTACTTGTACTAGTTGAAGCAGAAACGGTTGTATCAGCGCTGTCAAATTGATAAGTTAGACTGGTAGCAATGATCATTATCATTGCAATATCTGTTGCACTCATACTGCTATCAGTGGATGAGAAGTTTTTGCTTAGTATTTCAGCCCTTTTTGTCATCTCTTTATTACCTGTCCCAACAGCAAAAATGAATGCTTTCATTTGCTCATCAGTCATCCAAGCATTCCACTCTTCTTCGCTGATATTGTGATAATTATCGCTCAGTTTTTTCCATTCTTGGTGAATTTGTAATCCTTGAATAGTTTGCGGATGATAAATGATGGTAAATAGTAATAAGCCAATACCTAGCACGATGGAGAAGAACATCCACATGAACAATGAATGAGTTGCTAATAGAATGGTGAATGGGATGGTTAGTACACTGATAATTGCTGTGAACCAACGAAGTCTAGCTTTCCTTTCATATAAATGATGTTGTTTTATTTCTTTTTTAACAGCTTGGGTCCATTCAGCATAATCACTATGATAATCGGAATGATTGTTTTTGTCTTCAACATATTCTTCTAGTGCCTTCGTTGAAAATTCCCCATTATTCCCAATATGATGGAATAACCAATTAATTAAAATGCTTTCATGTTCGAACTCCGTGTTAGAATTAACTAGTTTGAAATTATCGTTATCCTCACGCTTGACGTAGCCTTTTCTTACTAAATCTAACAATGCTGCTGATATCATCTCATTACTTGGTAGCATTTGTTTGCTAAAGAGGATTGTAGCTGGCAAGCTCATTATTTGCTTTGGCACATAGTGTAAAGATGATAGGCGACGTTCTACTTCGTGTAATCTTTGTTTCTTTTCGATTCTAGCTCTAACTATGAGTATGATGAAAAATATTGATAACCCTGCAATTACAAATGGGGAAAGCTGATTTAATCGATTCGTTCTAGCTTCATATGCAGCAGCTTTTTCTGCTAACTCTGCTTGCTCCGCCACTATATCTTCACGAATTGTTTTGTTTTCCATAAGGGTTGCAGTTGGAAAAAGGGAAGCATCATAGCCTACTCTAATATCACCATTGGTCCCGTCATCTACTTCACCTAATGCAAAATGTACAACACCACTTGAGTTGATATCCTCTGTTTTGTAGGCTGTATCATAGCCTAGTGCGATAACACCCTCTGTATTTTGAGGTGGATGAATGAAAATATCCATGTTTTCATAAGTGGATTCGTTACTGTCATCAAAGAATGACCAATAAAATTGTCCTAAATCTGAATAAACTTCTATACCATCTTTAATCGTATAGTGGAGCTCGATTTGTAAGGTTTGATCCTCACCACTTCGATAAATTTTATAAAGATCGCCATCTTGCTCAACCTCTAATGGGCTGTCATTTTCGAATGCTTGAAAATCTGTTATTTCCGTATGTTCTTTTTGAATCAAAGTTCGTGAGATCCCGTTGAAATCACCATCGAATTGATAGGTATGTTCTTCCGTTACATCTATCTCACCGTTTTCTTGTAGATATGCGTTAATTTCTGTGTTTGTAATGGAAAAGTCCACGGCTAAAACGTGAGTAGGTAGTATAAAAACACCTAAAGCAATGATCATTATCCAAAATAATTTTTTCATTAACTTGGAACACTCCTCTCTAGTTTGTATACGGTTAGCATGATGGAAAGGTTTCAATTTTCAAAAGAAAATGGTTTTATGCTTTTTTTTATGTGAGGAGGAGATATAACATGAAAAAAGTCTTGCTATTGTTAGCTAATGGTTTTGAAGTGTTAGGCGCAAGTGTTTTTACAAATATGTTCGGTTGGAATAAATGGGAAGGGGATGGCTCAACAGAAGTTGTAACAGTCGCTCTGAGAGAAACACTAACGTGTACATGGAATTTCACTATAGTACCAGAGAAAACATTAGACAAAATTCATCTAGCTGACTTTGAAGCTTTAACTAAGATTTTCTTCGATAGGATGGGTACAGGTTCTATTGACATCCGCTCATTCCTTTCTCTCTGAAGCATATTTAGTGTAATTGTAACAATAATTACTCGATACAACCAAACAATTGTTTCACAAATAAATAAGTAGTAAAATAATCTTTATAAGTAAAAAATTACATTTATGGAGGTGTGAAATATGGGCTTTGAAGCTGTTTTCCTTGATAGAGATGGGACCATTGGCGGAAGTGATAAAGTAGAGTATCCAGGTGAATTCGAATTGTTTCCCAACGTATCTAACTTAATCCATCAATTAAAAAAGTCTAATCTATTAATCTGTTCTTTTACTAATCAGCCAGGTATATCTTTAGGGGAGTCTACAATCGACCTTTTTCACGAAGAACTATTAGGCTTTGGATTTGACAAAATTTATCTATGTCCACATCAACATCACGAAGGTTGCTCATGTAGAAAACCTGCAACAGGAATGCTAGAACAGGCTGCTAAAGAAAATAATTTAAACTTAACAAATTGTGTTGTAGTTGGTGATAGGTGGACTGACATAATCGCGGCAGATGAAGTTGGCTGTAAAAAAATATTAGTGAAAACGGGTAGTGGAAAAGAAACATATACGAAATACACAAACAACCAATTTTTTGAACGATGGGCGGAAGTAGAGCCTGATTTTGTAGCAGAAGATATTAATGAAGCTGCTGAATGGATACTGTCTAATTAATATACAAAACTAGAAATAGTGGAAGGATGAACGTGGTGGAAGTTTTGCTTATGAGTATATTTTCAGCATTGCTTGTACTTGGGACTGTTCTATTTATAGGGAGAGCTATATGGATTGCGTATAAACGAAGGGAGGTTTCTCGTTTAAAAGGTGGGGGTTATGCTTTATTGACGTTTTTGATCGCGGGCTCTTTTGTATTTATACTTCCATTAGGCTGGCAATATCTATTCGAAAAATGGATAGGATAAGGATTGAAGAAACGAGGTTAAACCTTGTTTCTTTTTATTATGTTACGGGAATATTAAGGAGAGCTTACAAAATTATTTAAGGTTCATGTAAGGTTGAACTAAATATGCTGTAAGGTTGGCTCTGTATAATCAATAACAGAAAGACAAACGGGAGGGAAATCTACAATGAAAACAATACTACATGCGAAAAATGTACAGAAAATCTATGGTAGTAAGGGGAATGAACATACAGCGTTAGAAGAAGTTAATTTAGAGATAAAAGAGGGAGAATTTATCGGTATCATGGGTCCGTCTGGTGCAGGTAAATCAACCTTATTAAATATTTTAGCGACAATTGATACACTAACTTCAGGTGAGATAATCGTGGATGGTCAAGATATTGTCAGTATGAATGAAGCGCAATTATCTACTTTTCGTCGTGATAAATTAGGATTTATCTTTCAGGATTATAACTTACTAGATACTTTGACTGTTAAAGAAAATATTTTACTTCCATTAGCATTAGCTAAGCTTCCATCAAAAGAAATTGAAGAGCGGGTAGAAAGCATTGCAGATACATTCGGTATTCGCGCAATTCTTGATAGTTACCCATATCATATTTCTGGTGGACAGAAACAGCGAACGGCAGCATCAAGAGCGATTGTGACCAATCCAAGTTTGATTTTAGCAGATGAACCGACTGGGGCATTAGATTCAAAATCAGCAACAAGCCTTTTAGAGAGCTTATCAAAGTTAAATGAAGAGAAGGGGTCTACTATTATGATGGTAACGCACGATGCTTATGCAGCTAGTTTCTGTAAACAAATTTTGTTCATTAATGATGGTGGCATTGATGCGGAAATTACGAAAATGAATCAATCACGGAAGGAATTTTATCAAAAAATATTAGATGTCCTTGCTTCCTTTGGAGGCGATCAATAAATGACACTATTTACAATTGCAAGAAAGAACATTCGAAAAAATTTCACTAATTATTTTTTATATTTTTCATCGATGATCTTTAGTATCGTTATTTATTTTACATTTGTTTCATTGAAGTATGACCAAACGATAGATGCTGCGTCAGAGACATCGACGAAGATTAGCTCTGCTTTTAACGCTGCGTCGATTGTGTTAATTATTTTTGTTGCTATTTTTATTTGGTACTCTAACTCCTTCTTTACAAGGAAACGGAAGAAAGAAGTCGCACTCTATTCTCTTTTAGGTGTACGAAAGAAACAAATAGGGCGAATGCTATTTTATGAAAACTTTCTAATGGGTATTATTGCACTTGTAATTGGAATTCTGTTAGGGTCTGTCGTTTCCAAGCTATTTGTTGCTATTTTAATGAAATTAATGGGATATGAAGTGCTTGTTCAGTTCTCCATTTCTACAGATGCGATCATTAATACAGTGATAGTGTTTCTATTGATTATTGCTGTGACATCCTTTCATGGTTATCGACTCATTTATCGTTTTAAATTAATCGAGTTATTCCAGGCTGATCAGGAGAGTGAAGGTGAACCAAAAACATCTATCATAACAGCTCTATTATCTGTGTTACTTCTAGGTTTTGGTTACTGGTTAGCACTACAAGATATTTTATATTCAAAAGTCTGGCAAATGATTGGAATTTTAGTTGCGCCACTGTTGATTATAATCGCTGTTATTTTGGGAACCTACTTATTGTTTAGTACGTTAACCATTTTCTTCTTAAAAAGAGCGCGTAAAAACAAGAAAAGGTTTTGGAATGGTATTAATATCATTAGTATTTCTCAACTACTTTATCGGATGAAAGGAAATGCTTTTACGTTAACGATTATAGCTGTGCTAAGTGCAACAACACTAACAGCGGTTGGAACATCGTATGGCTTTTATTACAACAACAAGATTAACGCAGAATTAACAAACCCAAATAGTATGATGTTTGTTGATCAAGATGGAGAATTAACGAGTCAAGTTGATTCACTAATTGAGCAGGATCCAGATCATGATGTAGTCTATCATGAATCAATACCAACGATACCAGCGAGAGTAGATACTACAGCTTTGAATAGTCGAATGGGGCCAGTGGAAGCAATCTATACGGTTATTTCGAACAAAACGTATAATCGCTTATCAGAATTACAAGGAGATACAGATACGATTGCTTTATCAGATGAGCAAGCAGTAGCGTTAGATATTAGTTATTTTGAAGGGTTATCACCGGAATATGTGGGATCTACTCTTGATGTAAATGGAAATGAAATAAGCTTTACGGATATGAAAGAATCAAATGTATTGAACGCAGGAACGTCTAATATAACGATTGTAGTTAGTGATGAAATGTTTGATAAAGTAGCAGAAGATACAGATGTTGTTACAATGGAGGCATACGAAATAACAGGTGAATCAAAGGCAAAAACATTAGATGAATCTATCCGATCAAGTATGCCTGAAGAAGCAGATTTTACCAGCTTTTATCAAGTATACACACTAGGGATGGAATCAAACGGTTTACTTATCTTTATCGGATGTTTCTTAGGATTAGTATTCCTTAGCGCAACAGGTAGTATTATTTACTTTAAACAACTGACAGAGGCAACAGCTGATAGAGGACGTTACACAATATTGCAAAAAATGGGTGTAGATAAAAAAGACATAAAGAAATCCATCCGTAAGCAAATATTCTTTATTTTTGCGTTGCCATTAGTAGCTGGTGTAGCCCATAGTGTCGTAGCATTAATGGCGATCAATAACATCCTACAATTAAATATATGGATACCTGCATTCATTTCGATGACTATTTATATATTGATTTATGTTATTTATTACTTTATGACTGTACGAAATTACTACAAGATTGTAACGAAATAATACAATGAGGTGAACAAATATGAAAAAGACAGTTATTACTATAGGAATTATTGTTGTTCTATTACTAGGTGGTTTATTATTTTTACAAAACGTGAATATTAATCGATTAGGAACAGATTCATATTATACGCAAGTTATAGGAGATGGTGAACCAATCGAGAGTCAAACAAGCAGTGGTGAAATATATACAGATTATCAATACAGCTTATCAGGATATAATACAGATGGTAATGAGATCACATTAGACTTCAAGGCAACTAAACAACTTCGTCAAGGAGCATTTTTACAAGTGTTTGTAAAAGATGATAAAGTTGTTACCTCCTATGAAGAAGTCACAACTGACGAAATCCCAGAAAAAGTCTTAGAACAATTACAGTAAACATATCATAACAAAAGAACTGATAACATCTAAAAAGAAAGTTATCTGATCATGATTTTGACAATTGCCATGGCAAGAACACTTCCATAGTGTTTTCTATGCCATGTTTTTGTTTTTTTACTGAAAGTATTAATTCCAGAAAATGCTGATGTTAAAAAGAGATTAAGAAAAAAATGTAATAATTATCTTATAATTCAAAAAAAACATCCGATAAAGAAAAGGAAGATAATTTAAACTATGGAGGTTAATTAAATGAAAAAAGTTATTGGATGTCTTTTGTTTCTGTTTTTTTTCGTTCCAACTGGTGTCTTTGCTTATGAACTTGATCTAAATGGAGTAGAATTCGATGAGGAATTATTACGAAATGCTCATGAACAAACTGTTAGATATGAAGAAATAATTAAGCATCGTAGTGAATTTAATGAATTTTCTTTTGATAGGAATAACTTTTCACATCAAGAAACTCTTTCTAAATCTAATCTTCTGCAAACATCCTCAATAAATGATGATCCTAACAATGCTTTTCTAATTGAACTAGAACAAGTATATACAGACTATATTACTGAACAAGGACAAACTAAATGAGGAAACACAAACATTGGAAGAACACGTGTTTTCAAGTTACGGTCCTACAATAGATGAACAACTCGCTAAAATTGGTGATAAAGGCATTTATTTTATTGCCATACAGTCATTAGTTGGCTTTGACACCGATACTCCTTTTGCTTTTACTGTTAAACATTCAACAACTTATGATTCAAACGAGCCTAACGATAATATTCTTCGAGCTAATGTTTATCAAAACTCAATTGACCATTCAGGAATCATAGATAACTCTTTCGATATTGACTGGATGACTTTGCTTTTAGATGAAGACAAAGTGATAAATACGTATTTAGATAATCCATCTAAAGCACCATATAGACTTGACATCTTTGACAACAATCTAAATTTTATTACTAGTTTGAATGAAAATGAATCCCATACTATTAATCTTAATAGTGGTCAATACTATATAAGAGTATTGCCTATAACAACTGCTTTTGATGATACTTCATTTTACACTCTTACCATGGAAGAAGTTGCACCAACCAAAAATCCTGTAAGGACAACCATAAGCCATATTGAGTCAGATGGTGGTGTCGAAGGCTTTATTGATTATGGGTATGGGAAAATGTGGAGAGTTAAGTCGAATATCACTATTCACGGACAATTACTCGATGTTGATGGGATAGGTGTTCCGAATCATCCTGTTGAAACTTTGATTCAAGTTGTTTTAAACGAAAAACAATATAGTAATTCTGTAACAACGGATAGTAATGGAAATTACTCGATTCAAGTTTCAAAACTATCGCCTGCAGTAGGTAAATATAGTTTCTTTACAGGGTCACACCAACATCTATATGACATTATTCCGATAGTATTTACATCCAATGGTCAATTATTAGAATCTGATATTTCTATGTTATATCATTTTGGCTATTCTTATTATAGATAATTATCAAAATTTTAATAGAAAGCACTATTTAAAGGAGGAATAATATGTCTATGTTCAATACACACCAACTACTTAGCTCACCTTATTTTGTCAAGCGATCAGTCGTTCCTAACACTCCTATACAATATAATGCAAATATTAAGGTTGATTTTAAAGATGTACCAGAACAACCGCTAGTTCAAAAAGAAGCAAGTGCTAAAATGAGTCCTATAACCTTAATGAAAGAAACTACTCGAAGTGATGAGCTGCGCGAATATTTTTCTTTTATTGATCAGATTAACGAGTTATCAGACGAGGAAAAAGAAAATCTATATTTAGCAATTGAAGAAAGTGATCAATTACTCAATTTTCGTAATAGGTCAGGTTCTTATTACGGAATTTTGTTTCTAGTAGTGAGCAAGCAAAATTTCAACTTGATTTTATCGCAGCCGAGCTAATTCCAGAAGAATATCGTGCTCAAATGCAACAAGCAACCAATACTTTTTTCCAAAACAGCATTACTGAATTTGAAGAGAAACAATTAATGGTTACAAAAGCCTTTTATGATATCGCTAGTAGTGTAGACTTTATGCCAGAACAGGCGCAAACGTATTTGCGACAGATTGAACAACTAGAGAATAAGGAACACCAATATCACATAGAGTCTCAAGCTTTCCGAAAGAATTTTGAGACAATTCAGCAAAATGATTATAATAATTTTGCTTCTAATTATCAACAAATACTAGATAAACTCGAAGAAAAAGATCGAAAATCCTATGGAGGTTATTGGGATAAAGCAACCGCTAACTCTTTAAAAATGTTTCAAGAATCATTACGTTCATCTTGGAATAACTTTATCGGTCATTTTTCAAGTTATGAAAATCTTCGTTTACCAAACGAAAACCAACCATTATTTGACATCAGAGTATAAAGTACTTCTTTTGGCAGGAAAATTCATCACGGAAGATGCATAAACTATTCAAAATGAATCAATTATTCGAACAAGTTGTTCGGATTTTCTTTTTGTTTCTTCTTTTTTGTATAATAGAAGGACAAGGAGGCGATGAAATTGAGTATACATAATAAAACAGTGTTAATTATAGATGATGAAGAAGATTTATTAAAATTATTACAAACAGTATTACAAAAGGAAGGAATTCAACAAGTTGTTACGGCAGCGAACGCGGAAGAAGGAATGAGTTTATTTCATGAAACAAGCCCAGACCTTGTGTTGTTAGATATTATGCTACCTGATGGTGAAGGGTATGATGTGTGTAAACAAATTAGGCAAGTATCCAATGTGCCTATTCTATTTATTTCTGCCAAAACAGAGGAGATAGACAGGATCCTGGGATTTGCAATTGGTGGAGATGATTACATCACGAAGCCATTTAGTGTAAAAGAAGTCGCATACCGAGTAAAAGCGCAGCTGAGAAGAGCAGATTACAGTATAATGACCCCGAATGAAGAATCGATTATAAAGGTTGGTCCTTTTGAGTTAAATGAGGATAATGCAGTCTTGACGAAAAATGATAAGGTAATTGAGCTAAAACCAAAGGAATTAGGGTTAATGAAATATTTTCTGCAACATGTTAATAAGGTTGTTAGTAAAGAAAGACTATACGATATGGTATGGGGAGAAGACTACTTCGGATCAGATAATACGGTGATGGTGCACATTAGACGGCTTAGAGAAAGAATTGAGCATAATCCTTCTAGCCCTCATTATTTAATTACGGTAAAAGGATTAGGTTATAAATTCGTAATAGAGGATGAATCATAGATGAAATGGCGGTTAACAGGCGAATATTTAGTGTCTGCAGTAATAATAGTCATACTAGTCATTTTTATCAATGTGTTTATGATCTTTTCATTATTAATCATTCAAGCGAGGTTCGATATACCTATTTTTCAGGATAGTGAAATATCAGCTGAACAATTCACAAGAGAATTTCAAACTCATTTGGCAGTGGAGAATCATGATGTGCAGATTGATCAGGATGGTAAAAAGGAACTAATCGATCAGAATGCATGGATTCAAGTGCTAGATGAGAATGGACAAGTCATTACTGGATATAGAGAACCAAAGAGCTTGCCGCAACGTTACACTCCTGCAGACATCATTCAGCATTATAAATATAAAGAAGTTGATGCAGAGACAACTGTTTTTGTCGGTGAAAAAGACGGTTACAGTTATTTAATGGGTATAGAAAATCCAAATATCAATCGCTTCGTTTTAACTTCTGATATTCGTAACATTTTTCAAGCTATTAAAGTGTTTCTCGGTATATTAGTAATAGATATAATCATTGCTTTATTGATCGGTTATGTCTTTAGTACACGTCTAACAAAGCCAATTAATCGAGTAATTGATGGTATTAAACAATTAGCAAATAAAGATTATTCGATAGACTACCAACCGAATGGTGTATATAAAAAAGTTTTTCATAATATGAATAATCTCTCCAAGCAGTTAAAGGAAAATGAACGAGAGCGTGAAAAAACAGAACAAATGCGAGAAGAGTGGTTAGCAAATATATCGCATGATATAAAAACACCTTTATCTTCTATTAAAGGTTATGCTGAATTGATGACAGATCCAGACTATAACATTTCATTAGAAGAGATGTGCGAATATGCAGAGATAATAGAGAAAAAATCTGTTTATATTAAAGATGTGATGGATGACCTGCACTTAACGACCAAATTAAAGAACAATACACTTATTTTAAATAAGCAAGAAACGAATATGGTTGAGTTGTTAAGAAATTGTGTGATTGATATATTAAATGATCCACAATATGTAGACGCTCATATTGAATTTGATGCGATACAAGAACAGATTCCAATGAAAGTAGATCAAACGTTAATGAAGCGAGCAATAAATAATTTAATCTATAATGCACTTGTGCACAATACGAAAGAAGTAAACATCGATGTAAGTATAAAAGTGGACGAAAAGCATCTGACTATTCAAATAAAAGACGATGGAAAAGGAATTGAGCAAGCAGAAGTAGATAAAATATTTGATCGCTATTATCGAGGTACCAATACAGGTGAAAGGCATAAAGGATCAGGATTAGGCATGGCAATCGCAAAAGATGTTATTAAAGAACATCAAGGTGAAATAACAGTAGCTAGTGAAGTGGGGAAAGGTACTGAGATTACGGTTACACTAAAATTGAAAATGTAATGTCTGAGAGCTTAAAAGAAGGTCTGTATAGATGCAGATACTTTCGACCTTTTAAGCTCTCTTTTTTATACATTAATAAAAACGTTAGTTAGTTAGAGCTAAATCATAATGATAAAAATGAGAGTCTCTTTTGTATTCGTTTTTTTGATATAATTGTTGGGCAGCATAATTATCTACTGCTGTTGTCAAAGTAATACTATTAGCTCCTGTGCTAATAGCAAATTCTTTTGCTTTATGCAAGAGTAATTCCGCTATACCTTGTCTTCTGAATTTTACATCGACGTATAAGTCATTTAATATCCAAGCTCTTTTCATGGATATAGAGGAAAATGTGGGATAGAGTTGAGTGAATCCAACACATTTTTGCTCATCTTTAACAATGAATATAACGGAATCCTCGTTTTCTAAACGATTTTTTATATACACCCTAGCATCCTGTAAATTGGAAGGTTGTTGATAAAACACACGATACAAATTAAATAATGTTGAGACCTCTTCTAAATCTTCCATAGTAGCACAATAAATTTTCATTTATACTCCACTCCTCATTCAAATATTGTATAATTCTTTATTAGTCATTATTATATATGGTATATTATTCTAAATACATAGTGTTCTTAAGGTTTTATGTCAAATTGCTTAATATATAATGGTAATAATAGCTTTTTATTTAAATTATGAAGGAGGATAATGAATTGGACGAGATTGATCAAAGTATTCTCATTGAATTGCAAAAAAATGCTAGGATATCAATGACAGACTTAGGTAGGAAAATTGGGCTTTCAACTCCCGCTACAAACGAAAGGGTCAAAAAACTCGAGGATAAAGAAGTAATCAAAGGATATAGAGCTATCATTGATCCTGAAAAGCTTAATAAAAATGTAACAGCATTTATTTTATTTGATACGAAGCAAGGAAAGAAATTTAAAGATTTTTGCAAAGAACAACCAATGGTAGTAGAATGTCACCGCTTAGCTGGTCAGTTTAGCTACTTAGTGAAGGTTGTAACAGAATCGGTTAAAATACTTGAAGAGTTCATTGATGCCACATTATCTTTTGGAGAGCCAACTACTTTAATGAATTTGTCTTCTGTTGTGGATTATAAACCATTTATAAAAGATGATGTAGTTGAAGAGGGGCACAGAAAATCCTAGTTATACAATCGGGATTACTCTGTGTCTTATTTTAATCAATGATGAATGGCCCATACGGGTAAATAGTACATGATCTCTAAAGATTATTCTTGCATATCAATACCTAATGATTCATATAGCCCTATTTCACCTATTTCTGTAATTTTTATAGCTCGATCAGGATCCATCCTAGAGCTAGCAAGCGATTTAAAATAGCATTACCTAACGCCCCTGCAAGATGATAACGTCTTTCACTCCAGTCTATGCATTTACGAGCGAAATCCCTTCTTTTGTTCCTTAAAACATCAAGATTTATATGGAATTCACGAAAAAATATCTCACCCTTGTTTGTTACTATCATCAGGCATTTATTGGAAGGCAAATTTCTTTATCATCAAGTTTTAATTGGTCGAGGGAGTTCAGGTCTATTACAGGTATCTAATCCCTTTGAGAAAAAAGTTTCACAACTGTAGAAGAAGAATTGACATTTGCACAACCATATCGTATAGAATTTTTGAATTATGTTGGACAATTAAGTGACTATGAGTTAAGGAACATAAAGATTGACCGATCAGATGTTGGTTATATAAGAACGATGGAGGATATGTTGTTACGAATTGGCTATCACAGGTCTGTTCATACTGGGCAATTACTGGATTATATGAGGACAATGCGGATTATTCGTCCGTTGATATGGGATTAATCTACTGTAGTTATTATGTAATTACCGATATTGAATTTGATGCTATACAAGATTATATATCCATAAATAGATCAATCATTATATATCTAGTAGTCTTAAATAAAAAGTATAAGTGAAACATTTGGTTGTGAGTATACGCATATGCTAACAAGTGTGCCAATTCAAGTGGTTATTGTCCTTTTGATTGGTCTCGTATTTATTTGTTTTGGCTATTTAATTATTACAAGCAAAGTACCGACTTTACTTGATTTTTTCTTGAAACAAGGTGTCTCATACAACGATAAACTATCCAATAAGTTTTTTGGCAGTATTATTATTCTTCTAGGTATTATCATGTTGCTCTTACCGTTTATATTGGGTATTGAAAACATGAATTTTTAGCAAGATTATAGCTGTTGGTATAAGGAAAGCACTAAGTATTGCTATGTATAAAAAATGTTGCCAAGTGGTTTGCTTGGCAACATAGTGTTATTTTTGCGTATCCTCTAAACATTTAATTAAAGCTGTCCAATCCAAATCACCATAGCCTTGTTCCACACCTTTACTAAAATGTTGCTGAATTAATTCGGCTAATGGAAGGGGGGAGTCGACGGCATTCGCTGCATTAAGTGCTAATTGAACATCTTTTCTGCCTAGACTCATTTTAAAACCAGCAGGGTCGAATTGTTTATTTACCATCATCGCTCCATAATTTTGATATACCGGAGATTGGAAAAGGGAATTGACAATGTCCATAAATGTACCTGGGTCCACATCATATTTTTCAACCAGTAATTGTGATTCTGCTAATGCTTCAAGCATAGATGCAATTAAGAAATTAACCCCAAGTTTAACTGTATTTCCAGCTTCAGCACGGTCACCAATAATGAAGATTTCTTGGCTAACAGCTTCTAAAAAAGGTAAAGCTCGTTCACGTGCTTTTTTAGTACCTGCTAATAATACACTTATTTTCGCTGCTTGAGCTGCATCAGGTCTTCCTAATACGGTTGCAGATAAGAAGTGTTGTGCATTTTGTTGGTGAAGTTCTGTTAGTTTCTTTGCCATATCAACACTAATTGTACTTGCGGAAAGATGAATACCATCATGAGGTAAGCCTGCTAAAATACCATTTTCTCCTGTAACGACCTGCTCAATTGCTTCGTCATCGGAGAGCATCGTTATAATGAAATCGGATTGTTGAGCTGCTTCTTTGGGTTTACTGGCATAGTTTACTTGATTTTGGAAAGAGGGAGCGACCTCTTTGTATGTACGGTTGTACACCGTTACTTGATGTCCAGCTTTTAGTAGGTTTTCAAGCATTGGTAGTCCCATATTTCCAAGTCCAATAAAAGATAGTTGCATGTAATTTCCCCATTTCTATTATTTTTGGAACAATCAGTCCGGAATGAGTAAAAAATTATAGATAAGTATCGAGTATAAATGATATCATCTTCTCTAACTCGTGCTTATCTTTCCCAGCTTTCGCCATTACATTAATACTGTGATTGACATTTAATAGTAAGGTAGCTAATGGCTTTATTTGAGTAGTTTTATCTATTTCGCCATTGTTTTGTCCCTTTTGTAATAGTGTATAGAAAGCTTTTTCCAGCTGGTAAAAACTCTCTCGTATTAATGTATTGACATGTTTGTCTTTTGCAGAATCCACTGTTATCGCTGCATTTGTTACAAAGCATCCACCAGGTAGACTGGTGTCATATGCTTTAGCAATATGAGCGGTGAAAAAGCGATTAATCCCTTCTTTTGCACTTGTTGCTTGCTCCAGTATTTCTCTGTTTTTGGCATGAATGGTTCGATAGTGTTCTAAAGCATCGATATACAAGGTTTGTTTATCAGTAAATGTGTCATAAAGGCTTGAACGACTAATGTTCATTGCTTTGAGAAGAGCAGGGATACTTGTTCCTTCATAGCCATTCTGCCAAAAAAGTAGCATTGCTTGATGTAATGCTTGTTCTTTATTAAATTCTTTTATCCTTGCGATTAATATACACCTCCTGTTGTTCGTATCATATCATTAACGGAACGTTCAGTCCAGAATGACATTTAATAAATTAAAAAATACTCCTCACTTTAGACTAGTACAAAGTGGGGGATACACGAAAATATCTATGTAATAAAAAATCGAATTTACATATTAAGGATATTGTTGTATGATGATGGTGGGTGATTTTAAATGAAGATAGTCGCAATAAACGATTTACAGCAGGATAAAATAACGAATTTCTTTAAAATACATTGGGGAAGTACAGAAATGGTAATTTCTAGTGGTGCATATGATTGTAGTGCATTGGATGGGTTTGCAGTTATTAGTAAAGAAAACAAACTGATTGGTTTAATTACATATGTTATCGAAAACAATGAATGTGAAATTATTTCATTAGATAGTTTGGAGGAACGTAAAGGAATAGGAACAGCATTAGTCCAAGAGGTTGAGGCGATGGCGGCAAAGAATAATTGCAAAGTTATTAAACTCGTAACGACAAATGATAATTTATTAGCATTAAAGTTTTATCAAAAAAGAGGGTTCATCCTCTCTCGAATTTTAAACAATGCAGTTGAAAAAGCAAGAAAGTTAAAACCTGAGATCCCATTAATTGGTGATGAAGGTATCCCCATTCGAGATGAAATTGAGTTGATAAAGAGTGTAAATAATATATCTTATAAAAGCTGTTGAGAAATTTCTCCTCAACAGCTATTTTTTTATGAATTATTATGTAAGAATATCACAAATGATACTGCCCCATAAATTCTAAAAATTCTCGTTGTTTTTGATGGTCAAATTTATAAATAGCATATGTATTTGCTTGTGGAGCTGAAATAGATTGCATGCTAACTTCTACCATTTTTCCTTCTTGAATTTCTCGTTTTACAGTGGAATAGGGAAGGAAGGAGACACCAAGCCCTTCGATAATAAAACGTTTTGTAATATGTGTTTGTGAAACCTTCATCATTTGAATACCTGGGTAGGAGAATTTTACTTTTTCAATTAATTCATTCCAATAGCCAGGATGATTATGTGTAAGTAAACGATTAGTGGAGAGTACTTCTTCTTCACTTAAAGGTAAAGCAGATTCAACGTCTCTATTATCTTGAGCAGCCACTAAGACAACTTTATCATAGTACAGTAATTTGCTTTCTATTTCAGGATGAAAACTTTGCAAACAGGATAAGCCGATATCGACTCCTTCATTATTAACGGCATCTTCTATGTCTTTTGATTCTACAATTTCAATCGTTATTTCTACTTCAGGATGTTTTTTTATGTATTGCTTTAAGACGAACGGGATAATCGTATCTGCAATTAATGGGGAGATACCGAGTGTTAATTTTGTTGTATAGCCTTGACTAAATGTCTTTAGGTCCTCCATACCAGATTCATATACTTCTGTTAATTGGATCGCGTGCTTTAAATATCTACTACCAGCTTCGGTAATTTTTACACGTTTTCCATCTCTATGGAACAGTTGAATCCCAAGTTCTTTTTCTAATTGTTTAATATGTACCGTTACGGTAGGTTGAGAGATATATAAATATTCAGCAGTTTTACGGAAATTCCCCGTTTTAGCAGCGGTGATGAATGTGCGAATCCAGCTTAATTCCATTTTTACACCTTCCTTATTAAAATATTTAATCAATATCTTTAAAAATATTTAATTCTAATAATTAGATTGCTATTATACAATATTTATAAGGAAAATTGTAATAGAAAGGAAGATAGTAATGCTTAATCAAGGGCTTAAGGGAGTTGTGGCAGCGGAAACATCTATCAGCCACATTGATGGTGAAAAAGGTCAACTGATTTATCGAGGGTATGAAGCAAAAGATTTAACGAAGTCAAAATCTTTTGAAGAGGTTGCTTTTTTACTTTGGTTCGGTCATTTGCCTTCTGCAGAAGAGTTGGAGAAGCTAAATGGTCAGCTAATTAAAAATCGTTATTTAACAGAGACGATGAAGCAAGTGATGAATCATTTACCGCATAATATGGAAATTATGAGTGTTATCAGGACGGTTATTTCAGCAGAAGGTACAACAGATTATGGATGGAAGCCAACAGTTGAGCAAGCCATTAGATTAACAGCACTTGTACCCACTATTATTGCATATTGGTATAATAAGATTAACGGTAAGAGCGCGAGTGAACCGAATGATACATATAGCCATGTGGAAAATTACTTATATATGCTAAATGGCACTAAGCCAACTAAAGCACAAGTAGATGGATTAGAAACATATATGATTTTAACAGTGGAACACGGAATGAATGCTTCTACATTTTCTGCCAGAGTAACTGCTTCAACTGAGTCTGACCTTGTGTCCAGTATTACGACAGCTATTGGCACAATGAAAGGTCCTCTACACGGTGGAGCGCCTTCAGGTGTGATCCAATTGCTTGAGGAAATAGCTACACCTGATAACGCAGATAAGGTAATCAGAGAAAAAATTAATAATCGCGAGAAATTAATGGGATTCGGCCATCGCGTGTATAAAACACATGATCCGCGTGCAGTTGCACTAAGAGAAACACTGTTGGCATCAAAAGGGGAAGATGAGTGGCTAGATCTTGCTGTTCATGTAGAAGACGTGGCTATAAATGTTCTAAACGAGTTAAAACCAGGTCGTGCACTGTACACAAACGTAGAATTTTATGCTGCTGCAATTATGAAATCAATTGATTTTGATCCAGATCTTTTCACACCAACTTTTACAGCAAGTAGAATGGTTGGTTGGACTGCTCATGTATTGGAGCAAGCTGAAAATAATACGATTTACCGCCCAGAATCTGTTTATGTCGGGGAAATGGTAGAGGTAGCAGAAAAATAATCAATCGTTATATAAGGCTTCAACGGCTTAGTTGGAGTCTTTTTTTGTATAAAACATAGAGTGATTGTGTGGAGTTTGTGTAATATGCCTATATTTAGTTAATTTCTCATTATAAGGAATTTGTGATAATATTAAGAGTAATGTGAAGGTTTGGAGGTGCATGTGGATGAAAACTCGAATGAAAATAATCTTATCAGTGGTTGGCGTGGTACTTCTAATGATGTTATTTATTCATGCTTCGGAATCTTATTTCCGTTATAAAGAAATTTCTCTAGCTAGTGAAAAATGCATAGAAGATGGTGGGTATCCTAAAGTTGAAACATACAGTAGCAATGATTATTCTTTTTCTTGTGAAACGCCAACTGAGTAATAAAGAAGCCCTTAAAGTGTCATACTTATCGGGCTCCATAAATTTTATCATGGTGCATGAGTCCGTAATACCCCCAACCTCAAGATTCGAGTTAAAACAAAGAAGCTAAGTGTGGGGATAAATGGACACTAACTCCCTGATAAGTCTCACTTTATCCTACTGGTTCTAGAAAAGTATTTTCTGCAACTGTTAGAAATTCTTTAACAGCTGGAGAAGCTTCGCTTAGATTGGAGCATGCAAGGGCTACTTCCCGAAAACTAGTTTGCTGAAGTGTAGCTATTTCTACGTTTTGTTGTGTTTTTAAAAATAATTCAGGTCCAATCGTAACACCGAGACCTTCTTGCACCATATTGGCAATAGTAGTGCAATCGTGTACTTCGAAGCGGATAGTTGGTTTTATTTTCGCTTCTTCGAATAATTCTTCTACATGTGATTGATACATTCCAGTTGGCATAATAAAAGGTTCCTTCTCTAATTCTCTCATTTCAACAATCCTCTTTTCATTAAACCGATGTCCAGGAGGCAAGGCCACAACCATTTTATCTTGTATGAGTGGAACTAAATCAAATTCAATGTTTGTTTTGCCTTTCACGACAAAGCCAATATCAATAATCCCCGATTGAAGCCACTCCGTAATTTCTTCATACGTACCTTCATAAAATGTAAATTCAATTTTAGGGTGTTTTTTCTGAAACTTGGCTAATAGTTTTGGTAACAAGCAGGAAGAAGCGCTTGCAAACGTTCCAATCCGAATTGCCCCTTTCTCTAAGTTAGTAGTAAACGCAATTTCTTGCTGGATAGACTCCATTCGATTCAATATTTCTCGTATATGTGGATATGTTTTATATCCTATTTCTGTTAAGCTAATCCCTTTTTTGCGATCACGAATTAATAGAGGAACTCCCCACTCTGTTTCTAAACTAGCAACAGCATGACTAACAGCAGATTGTGTCATACTTAATTCATCTGCTGCTTTTGTGAAGCTTCCCAATTCAATTACTTGAGACAATACGTCAAAACGAACAATAGTCATGAGTTATAACTCATCTCCTTTATCAAAAATATCAATTTTACTTATGTTATCACGGCTATTACAATGAAATCAACTTGTTAAATGAGAAAAAAGGGGAGTAAGAATATATGAAGAAAGTCAACCAATTTATCATTTTTTTATTAGCTTTAGGAGCATTTGTTACAGGTACAGCAGAATTTGTTGTTTCTGGTATATTAGAAATCATAGCGAATGACTTAGAGGTGTCTGTTGCAGCTGCGGGGCAGTTAATTACAATTTATTCGTTGTCCTATGCTATTGGCGCGTTAGTGTTGGTTTTACTAACGGCGAAGTATCCGCGAAAGACAGTACTCATAATAGCTATTTTTCTATTTATTGTCGGTAATTGCATCGCCTTTTTGAGCAGTGGTTATTATTTGCTTATGTTATCACGGGTAGTTATGGCGATGAGTGGTGGGCTATATATCGTGATAGCTACTAACTATGCAGCACAAATTGCTGAACCTGATAAGCGTGGTAGTGCTATGGCAATGGTTATTACTGGTTTTACCGTCTCATTAGTATTAGGAGTACCAATTGGAACATTTTTATCTGCTCATTTCAATTGGCGTTTTGTATTTTTGATTGTCGCGATTGTTACCGTCATCTTACTAGGGCTATTATATAAACTATTACCAGCAATTGAGGGGAATCAGCCGTTACCATTCAGACGACAGTTAGCAATGATAAAAGATAAAAGGGTGGCTAGTGGATTAGCGACAACTGTTTGTTGGATATTAGGGTATACGATGGTGTTCGCCTATATTTCTCCATTATTAAGTAACAATACTGGATTTTCAACAGAACAAACTAGTCTAGCATTATTTGTATTAGGTAGTTTTGCCTTTATTGGTTCACGATTTGGGGGATATGCCGTAGACAAGTGGGGTCCATATCGGACTATATCTATTAGCTTGGTCATCCATATTGTAGCTTTAGTCTTATTGAGTTTTTTACAGTATTCGCCGATTGGTGTATTTATCATATTTATCATATGGGGAACAGCGACATGGACAACAACACCAGCTAAGCAGTTTTATTTAATTTCTTTGAAACCAGATGCATCTGAAACTATCTTAAGTTTTAATACGGCATTGATGAATGTCGGGATGATGTTAGGATCTGCTTTAGGTGGAGTGATTATAGAATATAGTGGTGTGTCACACTTAAGCTGGATTGGCAGTATTTTTGTATTATTAGCGCTAGTCTTTATTCATTATTCGTTTTATCATGGGACAAATGTCGGTAAATCACCACTTTAAATATAGAATTAAAACAAGGAACTGAAGTAGGTGGACGATGCTAACTCGCTGATAAATGTTGCTAACAAGTAAAAAAGCAGTACATGTATCGTAATAAATAGAAGAGATAATAAAGCCGTGCCAGTAAGTGTCTTAATCAGCTTACTGGCACGACTTTTGTTTATTTTGGTTTATTTTCTTTTAATCTCGCAACGAATGCTTGATCAGGTGTCACAAATAATGTTTTCTGATTATCATAGGTAACAAAACCTGGTTTCGCGCCATTCGGTTTCTTGACATGTCTAATTAGCGTATAGTCGACAGGTACGGACGAAGAATTCTTTGATTTGCTAAAGTTAGCAGCGAGTTGAGCTGCTTCTAGTAATGTATCCTCACTCGGTTCTAATGAACGAATAACAACATGTGAACCCGGTATATCCTTTGTATGGAGCCAAATTTCATCTTTTCGTGCAAGTTTATTTGTTAAATGTTCGTTTTGTTTATTGTTTTTACCAACTAATATTTCTGTACCATCAGAAGAGAAAAATGTTTCAGGAGTAGGCTTATTTGCTTTTTTCTTTTGTTTCGTTTTTGCTTGTTTTTTCTTCAAATAGCCTTGTTCCTGCAATTCTTCACGTATTTCTTCAATATCTTGCTCTCTAGCAGAATCGATTTGTTCGATGATTTGGTCTAAATAATCGATTTCTTGATAGGTTTTCTTTTTCTCTTCTTCAACCATTTGTTTAGAAGTTTTTAATTTATGATACTTTTTGAATAATGATTGTGCATTTTCGCTTGGTGTTTTATTCGGATTCAACGTAATTGTACGCTTATTTTGGTCTGGATCATAGTAATCGATGACTTCGACTTCTTTATCACCTTTTGTTACTAAGTGCATATGTGCGGTTAATAATTCACCATCTCTTTGATAACGATCGGCGTGTTTGGCATCTTCTAATGTTTTGTTTAATTTACCAATTTTACGTTTGTTTTTCTTTTGTTCATTCGTTAAGAAACGTAACAAATCACCCGCTTTTTGTTTCACACGGTCGCGCTCTGCTTTACCAGAATAAAAATGATCAAGCATCTCACTGACGGATTCAAATGTTGTAAGCTCCCCATCTTGAGTGGTTAAAGTGAAGACATAGAAGCTTTCTTTTTTTCCTTTATAAATAGTTGGTTCATACTGATGATCGAGTATTTTCTGTTTTATATCGAGAAAGGCATCCTTAAACATATCCCTTTTACCGAGTCCTGCTTGTGCGACAATTTCTTTTGCTAAAACAGGAGAGATTCCCATATACTGCTGAACAATTTGTTGATCGAGCTTACCAGTATTAAAATCTAGCTTGCGGATAAATGTATCTCCGTCTATAGTTAATGGGTTTAGCTTTCCTTGATTTGGTGGATCAATATAAGTGCTTCCGGGAAGTATTGAGCGGTGGCGGTTTTGCGCGCTTGATACATGCTTAATACTATCTAGAATCACTTGACGTTCCTGATCCATTAGAATGATATTACTATGTTTTCCCATTAGTTCTATTACTAATGTTTTAACACTTTTATCTCCAATTTCATTTTTTGTTTGAAAATGAATGTGAATGATTCGCTCATTTTCAATTTGTTCAACGGATTCAATAAAACTACCACTTAGATACTTTCGAAGCATCATACAATACATCGAAGGTTCTGTAGGGTTGTCATAAGTATCATTAGTTATATGCATCCTAGCATAGCTTGGATGCGCACTAATTAAAAGTTGTTTATTACGGCCGTATTGCCTAATTGTAAAAATTAATTCTGTATCTGTCGGTTGATATATTTTTAATACACGGCCTGATACTAGCTCTTGATCAAGCTCGTTCGTTATCGCACGTGTTACTGTTCCATCAAATACCATTTCTATCACCTCATTACCCTAGTATAACATTTTTTCTATAGAAAACGTAACTTCCGCAAGATCATCAAAGTCCCACGTTTTTCATGTTACGTAGCTAAAAGCGAGAGGCTTAGGTGGATATAGGCTTTCTCCCATTCTATAGATGATGAGTGCTGGCACAAGCTCCGACAAAACACTACGCTTTCTACGGGTACGGCTTCAGATAATTTTTATGAAGAAGATCACTTCATAAAAATGGATCTTCAGCTCGTACTGTTCCCGCAAGAGTCTCCGTGTTTTGTCTCCGCTATGCGAAACGTTCTACTGTTTGCGAGTGGAAATACAATGCTTCACTTCCGAAAGAAATGTGCTTAGTAAAAAGACATGAAAATTTTAGTATTACTCTTTTTTACAATAGGAATATAACCAAAGTGAAGGCAGAATGCGCAGACTCCTGCAGGAAAAGCGAAGTCTGAAAATCCACTTTTCAACCGCTTTTGTTGAAAAGTTAGTTGAAGACAAGCCTGCGGAAAGCAAGCGTTCTGCCGTAACGAGTGCCTAGCACTTATTAGAAGTAGAATGAGTGAGCGCATTTCACGGATTGTTCAACAAGGAGCAACATTCACTCTCGCTTTTAGACTACGGAAGTGATCTTTATTTATCGTTTACTATTCATCAATCATTTGTTTTCCGCTCAGCGTTTTTGATATGATGATTATGGTAAGAGCTTAGTGTCTATACTAGTTGATGGGTGTGAAGAATGAATGAGAAGTATGACAGGGTTTGGAAGAGAAGCATATCAGGATGAACAGCTGGAAATCAATATAGAAGTAAAAACCATTAATCATCGTTATTTTGATGTAACTTTTCATATGCCAAAATTTTTATTGCCGATTGAAGATCAGTTGAAAAAAATCATACAACAAGAGATGAAACGTGGAAAAATTAGTGTGTCGATTTATCTAACAGGGACTTATACTCATCAGAAACAACTTCGAACGGATTGGGATCTAGTAGGACAATACATGGACCAATTAAAGCAGCTTCAAGAAAATTACCATCTAACAGGCGATATCTCCATAGAATTAATTAGTCAGTTTTCAGATATATTTCATATAGAAGAGAAGGAAGAAATAAATAGTGACACAGAAGCAAAAGTAAAGCAAACACTTGAGTTAGCTGTAAAAAAAGCAAGTCAAATGCGTTTCAATGAAGGAGAAGAATTAAAGAAAGATTTAACGAAAAGAGCAGAAAATATACAAAATAATATAAAACAGTTGGGAGAAAGGCGAAAAATTGTTATAATAGAGTACCAGGAGCGAATATTAGAACGTATTAACAGATATCTTGAAAGTACACCTGTTTCAGGAGACTCTACGTTGTATCAAGAAGTTGCGTTATTAGCTGAAAAAGGTGATATTTCAGAAGAACTAACGAGGATACATAGTCATGTTAAACAATTCCAACAAATTGTTGGTGAATCGGATCCGATCGGAAGAAAATTAGATTTTATTGTTCAAGAAATCAACCGCGAGTTGAATACCATAGGCTCTAAATCTAATGATGCTTGGATCAGTGAACAAATTGTTTATTTGAAGAGTGAAGCAGAAAAAATGAAAGAACAGATTCAGAATATAGAATGAATTGTTTTTGTATAATTTAAGGGGGAACTCGAATAATGAGTTTGAAGTTAATCAATATCGGTTTTGGGAATGTGGTGTCAGCTAATAGAATTATTTCTATTGTTTCACCAGAATCTGCTCCAATTAAGCGAATCATCACAGTGGCAAGAGAAAATAACAAACTAGTAGACGCTACATACGGAAGAAGAACAAGAGCGGTCATTATTACTGACAGTGATCACGTTGTCTTATCAGCTGTTCAGCCAGAAACCGTTGGGCAAAGAGTCTTAAGTCACGATGAAATAAATGAAGAATAGTAGGAGGAAATAATTTGATCGAAGAAAAAGGGATACTGTTTATTTTATCTGGCCCATCTGGAGTCGGGAAAGGAACAGTACGAAAGGCATTGTTTGAACAAGATACTAATTTAAAATATTCTATCTCTATGACGACTAGAGCAATGCGTGAAGGTGAACAAGAAGGTGTTGATTACTTTTACCGAACACGCGAGCAATTCGAACAGATGATTCAAGAGAGAAAAATGCTTGAATATGCCGAGTATGTAGGAAACTATTATGGAACACCAAAGCAATATGTGGAAGAAACCTTGGAAAAAGGTCACGACGTATTTTTAGAAATAGAAGTGCAAGGTGCGCTACAAGTAAAAGAGAACTTCCCACAAGGTGTATTTATTTTTCTCATTCCTCCTAGCTTGGAAGAATTAAAAAATCGAATCATTGATCGTGGAACAGAGACAGAAGATTTGATCTTAAATAGATTGAAAGAAGCACGTTCAGAAATTGAAATGATGGACAAATATGACTATGTTGTGGTAAATGATAATATAGGTGAAGCTGTGAAGAAGGTTCAAGCAATTGTTCAAGCTGAACATAGTAAGCGTGAACGAGTAGCAAAACAATATAAAGCATTATTGGAGGTAGATGAAAAATGATTTTAGAACCATCAATTGATAAATTACAAACAAAAATTAACTCAAAATATACATTAGTAACACTCTCTGCAAAAAGAGCGCGTCAAATTCAAAATACAAAAATCCATCATGTAGAATCACCAAAAGCAGCTACAACAGTTGGGTTAGCTTTAGAAGAAGTGTTACAGGAAAAACTAACAGTTGATCCTATATCACAACAAGAGAATGAATAATGTAGATGTTAAATAGAAGATTCCTCCCTCGCATTGCTTTTTTAGCTTGCGGGGGTTTCTTCTATAAGCGGATTTTTGCGGAATATAAGAAGAAAAGAGGTTTTGATTATGCTAGAAGGAAAGAAAATATTGCTTGGAGTATCAGGTGGAATCGCAGTATACAAAGCAGTTGCACTGACAAGTAAATTAACACAAGCCGGAGCAGAAGTTAGAGTAATCATGACAGAAAGTGCTACTGAATTTGTCACACCACTTACTTTTCAAGCGATATCTCGAAACCCTGTTTATACCGATACATTTGATGAAAAAGATGCAGCGAAAATTGCCCATATTGATTTAGCTGATTGGGCTGATTTAGTTGTAATAGCACCAGCTACAGCTAACATTATAGGTAAATTAGCTAATGGTATTGTAGATAATATGTTAACAACTACACTTATAGCGACGGAGGTACCAGTATATATAGCACCAGCGATGAATGTCCATATGTACCAGCATCCGGCAGTAATTAACAATCTACATACATTAGAAAAGTGGGGATACAAATTTATTGAGCCTGGCGACGGTTATTTAGCTTGTGGTTATGTTGGAAAAGGTCGCTTGGAAGAACCAGAAAACATTGTAGAGATATTGGAAGTGGAAACAAGTAAAACGACTAGATGGAAAGGAAAGAAGGTATTAATAACAGCAGGTCCAACAAGAGAAACGGTAGATCCTGTTCGCTATTTTACGAATTATTCATCTGGTAAAATGGGTTATGCGTTAGCACAAGCAGCAATGGAAAATGGTGCAGAAGTGATACTTGTTTCTGGACCCACAACAATCAAACCTCCTGTAAATGTTACGTTAATAAATGTCACAACTGCAGCGGAAATGTTTGAGCAAGTGAAAAAATACTATAAAGAGATGGATGTCATTATTAAGTCAGCAGCTGTTGCTGATTACCGTCCAATAATGACCTATGAGCATAAAATGAAGAAACAAAAAGGACCGTTATCGATAGAGATGGAGCGAACAACAGATATTCTCCAATATGTAGGTGAACATAAAACAACGCAATATGTAGTAGGGTTTGCAGCAGAGACGCAAGAAATAGAGGAATATGGTAGGCAGAAAATGAACAAGAAGAATTTGGATGCCATTGTAGTGAATGATATTGGTAAAGAAGGTATCGGCTTTCGGTCAGATATAAATGAAGTGAAATTTATGACAAAAGATGGAGAAGAACAAGCAATTGAGCAAGCTACGAAAAAGAATATTGCTAAGCAAATTATTCAATTAATTGATGTGGAATTAAGGAAGGATGCATAATGCGAGTTGCTAAGGTGATAGTGGATGTGCCTACCAACCAAACAAATCATACATTTGATTATTTAATCCCAGAAAAATTAGAAAATCTTGTACAGGCAGGTATGCGAGTAACAGTACCGTTTGGTCCGCGGAAAGTAATGGGATTCGTTTTAGATGTTGTCAGTGAGTCTGATTATGGAAAATTAAAACCGATTGAAGATGTAATGGATATTACCCCGATTTTAACAGGAGAATTATTACAATTAGGAAAATGGGTGAGTGACCAGACGGTTAGTTTTTATATTCAAACATTCCAAGCGATGTTACCTCAAATTTTAAAAGCAAAATATAAGAAAGAAATTGAAGCATTAACAGAAGAGGAATTACCTGATGCTTTACAAACACTTTTTGCTGGTAGAGCGGTAATGGATTATGAAGAATTTGTCGAGCGAAACGGGGATTATAACCTTTTGTTAAAAGAAGTGCGAAATGGTCACGTTCAAATTAATTATTTGGTCAAATCAAAAGAAACAAAAAAAACTATACGGTTTATTGCGCCGAATAAAGAGCCATACTTGTTAGTAGAAGCACTGGAGGATATTGATCCACGTGCAAAAAAACAGAGGCAAATCATTGAGTATTTTATTGGGAACCCAGATCCAATTGAACAGAAGAAATTACTCGCAGTGTTAAGTACGACAACGGCAACAATCAACCAACTAGTAGAGAAGAAAATGTTAAAAAAGATAGATCAAAACGTTTACCGTGATCCATACGAGGACGAAACATTTAAAAGAACTACTCCTTTACCACTAAGCCTTCAGCAAAAAAAGGCTATTGAACCAATCTGGCAAGCAATAGAAGCGGACCAGGATCAAACATTTCTTTTGCATGGTGTAACAGGTAGTGGTAAGACAGAAGTATATTTACAAGCTATTGATAAAGTGTTGCAGAAGGGAAAAGAAGCAATTGTATTAGTGCCAGAGATTTCACTGACGCCACAGATGGTAAATCGATTCAAAGGTAGATTCGGTTCAGAAGTAGCGGTTTTGCACAGTGCTTTGTCACCAGGTGAGAAATATGATGAATGGACGAAAATTCATAAACAAGAAGTAAAAGTGGTAGTAGGAGCTCGTTCGGCGATTTTTGCACCGTTCGAGAATATTGGTATTATCATAATTGACGAAGAACATGAAACGAGCTATAAACAAGATGAACAACCTCGATATCATGCTCGTGAAGTGGCAAAAAAACGTGCGTCGTATCATCATTGTCCTGTCATTCTCGGGAGTGCAACACCTATGCTGGAGTCCTATGCAAGAGCTAAAAAAGGAGTATATCACTTATTAGAAATGCCTGATAGGATGAATGAAGCAGCTATGCCACCAGTTGAAATCGTAGATATGCGTGATGAGTTACATGCGGGCAACCGTACGATGTTTTCACGGAACTTACTCGAATCTGTGCAAGAGCGGATTAGTAAAAATCAGCAAGTTGTATTGTTGTTAAACAGAAGAGGTCATTCTACTTTTGTTATGTGTCGAGATTGCGGGGAAGTGATGAAGTGTCCACACTGTGATATTGCATTAACTTATCATAAAAGTAGCCATCAATTAAAGTGTCATTATTGTGACTATAAGATTCCGATGGTAAAACAGTGTACCTCATGTGCAAGTAAAAGCATTCGCTATTTCGGTACAGGAACACAAAAAGTAGAAGAGGCGCTAAGAGAGCATATACCGGAAGCGAGTATTATTCGAATGGATGTGGATACAACAAGGCGGAAAGGATCGCACAAAAAATTGCTTGAACGATTTGGTAATGGTGAAGCGAATATTTTATTAGGTACACAAATGATTGCTAAAGGGTTAGATTTTGAAAATGTTACACTTGTCGGTGTACTAGCAGTGGACACTATGTTACATTTGCCAGATTTCAGGTCGTCTGAAAAAACCTTTCAATTATTAACACAGGTAAGTGGGCGTGCTGGTAGACATAAATTGCCTGGAGAAGTGATTGTACAAACTTATACACCTGAGCATTATAGTGTGCAATTAGCTAGTCAATATGATTACGAACAGTTTTACTTGCAGGAAATGGAGATGCGTAGAAGTTTTCATTATCCGCCTTACTATTATTTGACATTATTCACAGTATCCCATCCTAATCAATTCAAAGCACAAGAAGTAACAAAGACGATCAGTAAGTTATTGTACAAGCATTTATCAGACCGAGCTACGATTTTAGGACCAACTCCATCGCCGATGGTTCGCATAAATAATAGATATCGCTATCAGTGCATGGTAAAATATAAGGATGAACCAAATCAACGAGAAATTGTTCGAAAAATACAAGATCATTATAAGGATGAAATCCATCGTAATGACTTAACGATACAAGTAGATTTTGAACCATATTCTTTAATGTAAGAGGAGATTTTTTATGAAGAAAATTATTTTTATGGGAACACCAGACTTTGCTGTTCCGGTATTAGAACAATTAATTAGTGAAGAATACACGATTGACCTAGTTGTGACACAGCCAGACCGTCCACGTGGTAGAAAGAAGGTTATGACACCTCCGCCTGTGAAGGTTGCTGCTGAAAAGCATCACATACCGGTGTTCCAACCAGAAAAAATAAAAGATGACTACGAAGAAATTAAGAAGAGAAAGCCGGACCTAATTGTAACGGCGGCATTTGGACAGTTACTTCCTAAAGGTTTATTAGATATTCCTTCATTCGGATGTGTAAATGTGCATGCTTCTTTATTACCGAAGTTACGAGGTGGAGCTCCGATTCACTATTCTATTTTAGAGGGACACGAACAAACAGGCATCTCGATCATGTATATGGCGGAAAAATTAGATGCTGGTGATGTGATTAGTCAAGAAGCAGTGACCATTGAAGATGCGGATGATGTGGCCTCTTTGCATGATAAATTATCTAAAGTAGGTGCTGAGCTATTATCAGCTACATTACCTGCCATTTTTACAGGTGAGGCTGGACGTACACCACAAGACGACAATGAGGCAACTTTTGCACCGAATATTAAAAGAGAGCAAGAGCAAATTGATTGGAATAGATCACAACAATTTATTTACAATCATATTAGAGGTCTGCACCCATGGCCAGTTGCTTTTACGACGTGGCAAGGTAAAGTGTTAAAAGTGTATCAAGCAAGTAAAGTAGATACGGTAACAGATGCTGTACCAGGTGAAGTAATTGAATTGAATGATACTGGAGTTGTTGTAGCAACAGCTGACAATAAAGCGATTCAGCTAATGACTGTACAACCAGCAGGAAAGAAAAAAATGCAGGCAGCGGATTTCTTGCGAGGGGTTGGTAGTAATATGACAGTAGGAGAGAAACTAGGCGAATGACAAAACAACCATATAATATTAGACAGATAGCACTCGAACTTTTGATCCGAATTGGTGATCAAGGTGGCTACAGCCATTTAGTTATCGATCAACAACTAAAAAAACATCAACTTGACGCACGTGACGGAGCGCTGCTCACCGAAATTGTGTATGGCACAATGCAAAGAAAGCTAACACTAGAGTATGATTTAGCAACATTTATCAAGTCAAAGAAAAAAATGGATAACTGGGTAAAATGGTTACTATATTTATCATTCTATCAAATGAAATATTTAGATAAAGTTCCCGATCACGCTGTCATACATCAATCAGTTGAGATTGCTAAACGTAAAGGTCACAAAGGAATTGCTAGTTTGGTTAATGGAATATTACGCTCAGCCCAAAGAGATGGTTTTCCGGACTACCAAGCAATAAGTGATCCTGCACGGAGAATTAGTGTAGAAACAAGCCATCCGCTTTGGCTTGTTAGGCGTTGGATAAAGCAATATGGTGTGTCAATTACGGAAGAAATGTGTCAAACGAATATTACACATAAACAAGTATCTTTACGTATCCAGCCGTTAAAAATTACAAGAGAACAATTAATCGAAAGGCTGGAAGAAAATCAAATTAAAGTTCATAAGTCTCCTTTTTCAGAGCAAGGCTTAGTAGTGGAAGAAGGAAATGTACTAAAAACGGAACTGTTTAAAGAATCATTGTTCACTATTCAGGATGAAAGCTCTATGCTTGTGGCTGAAATGATGGATTTAAAAGAGGGTCAAACTGTTCTTGATAGTTGTAGTGCTCCTGGTGGGAAAGCTACTCATATAGCAGAAAAATTAAAAGATAATGGCAAAGTATATGCTTATGATCTACATGCTAAAAAGGCTGCTTTAGTGGAAGAAAAAGCAGAGCAATTAGGTCTTACATCGATAACAGCTGGTCAAGCTGATGCAAGAAATTTACGAGAAAAGCATGAAGAGGAAACGTTTGACCGCATTTTAATCGATGCGCCTTGCTCAGGTCTTGGTGTACTTCGTAGTAAGCCTGATATAAAATATAATAAAACGAGTGAAGATGTAGCCAGGTTATCAACCATTCAGAAAGAAATATTAAGTCATATCGAACCATTGTTAAAAAAAGATGGCAAACTCATGTATAGTACATGTACGGTTGATCAGGAGGAAAACGAAGAGATTATTAAGGACTTTCTAGTTAATCACCCCCACTATCAAGTGGATCCGTCATTTTTGGAGAATTTACCGGAAGTATTACAAAACAGTCCAGGAAAAAGTGAAGTCGGTATACAAATATTTCCTCAGGATATTAACAGTGATGGCTTTTTCATGACAAGATTAATCCGGAATAGTTGATTAGAAGAGGTGTTGAAATGAGATATGTTTATCAGACTGATAAAGGTAAGGTTCGTGAATTAAATGAAGACGCTGTTGCTGTATTTCCAGGTGATACCGGGTTGCTTGCGGTTGTAGCAGATGGAATGGGTGGCCACAAAGCTGGTGATGTAGCTAGTAACCTAACAATTGAACAATTTGAAAAGTTATGGTCCAATGTGGACTCCCCGATTAATGAGATCGATACACAGAAATGGTTAACAGATTCCATCAAACAAGTGAACAATATTGTTTATGAAAAAGCACAAGCTGAAGATGCCTATCAAGGTATGGGAACAACGGTTGTAGCTGCTATATGTACAGAAAGGGAGCTTACAGTTGCTCATATTGGAGATAGTAGAGCATATTTATTTAATCAAACCAATTGGAAACAGGTGACAAATGACCATTCGCTCGTAGGTGAATTAGTCCGAACAGGGCAATTATCAGAGGAAGATGCGCAAGTACATCCGAAACGCAATATGATCCTAAAAGCACTTGGTACAGAATTTGATCTCGCACCAGATATCTATCGTTCCGATTGGAATGATTTTGAGCAGCTTCTAATATGCTCTGATGGTTTGACAAATAAAATAAGTGATGAAGAATTACATGAACTTATTTTGACTACTCCTAAGGAAGATATTAGTCAAACTCTCATTGATATAGCGAATGAACGTGGAGGAGAAGATAATATTACTTTAACAATCATTAGTCATCAAGAAAAAGTTGGTGAGTCGTCATGCTAGAGGGAAAGATGCTAAATGAGCGTTATGAAATAATTAAATCAATTGGCGGAGGTGGGATGGCAAATGTCTACCTTGGTAATGACACGATTTTAAATAGACAAGTTGCTATTAAAGTCTTACGTTTAGAGTATGCCAATGATGAAGAATTTATTACGCGATTTCATCGGGAAGCTCAAGCGGCTACAAGCTTGTCACATCCGAATATTGTTAGTATTTATGATGTAGGTGAAGAAGAACAAATTTATTACATGGTTATGGAATATGTTGACGGGATGACGTTGAAACAATACATACAATTGCATGCACCAATTGAAGTAGAGGAAGTAATAGAGATTATGACACAAATTACTTCTGCTATTTCACATGCGCATGATAATGGGTTAATTCACCGTGATATCAAGCCGCAAAATATTTTGATTGATACTTATGGTCAGGTTAAAGTAACAGACTTTGGAATTGCTGTTGCTTTAAGTGCGACTGCGCTAACACAGACGAATTCTGTATTAGGATCGGTTCACTATTTATCTCCTGAACAAGCTAGAGGTGGGAAAGCTAATCGTAAATCAGATATTTATTCATTAGGAATTGTGCTATTCGAAATGTTAACAGGTTATTTACCTTTTTCTGGCCAATCAGCAGTATCGATTGCATTAAAACACTTACAGTCGGAAACACCTTCTGTTAAGGATTTAAATCCATTAGTTCCACAATCTCTGGAGAATGTGGTGTTAAAGGCAACAACGAAAGATCCGTTTTATCGTTACCAAGAAGTTTATGAAATGGAAGACGATCTTAATCATGCACTAAATCCAGAGCGATTGAACGTAGAGAAATATCAATCACCAGAGTCAGAGGATACCGTTACAAAAGCAATTCCAATCGTAAAAGATGATAGTGAGCTAAATGAGACAATTGTCGACGAGGATGCAACTATTGTTAATAAAGCTACGAAAATGAATGGGCAAGAAGAAAACGAAAAGAAAAAGAAGAAAAAGCGAAAAAAACCGTTTGTTTGGGTTACTAGCTTGTTTGTTATTCTTTTTGGTGCGATTTTATTAGCGCTGTTTGTTTTTCCAAGTCTATTTCAACCGAAAGATGTGGAAATCCCAGATGTTTCAGACATGACTTATGAGGAAGCTTTACAACAATTAGAGGATTTAAAACTAAATGTGGTGAAAGAGGAAGATCATGATGAAGAAGTGGAAGAAAATCATGTAATCGAAACGTTCCCGAAACCAGATCAAAAGATTAAAGAGGGTAAAGATATTACTGTTTATGTCAGTTTAGGGCCTGAAACAGAAACTTTTGATGACCATGTTGGAAGTAATTATGACCGGGTTGAAGATTTATTGCTTAACCAAGGTTATAAGGATGTAAAATTTTATGAAGAATTTTCTGATAGACCAGTTGGTGAAATTATCGAACAAATCCAACCTGCTGCTGATTCTGATGTCGTTCCACGTGATACGACGGTTATTTTTGAAATAAGTAAAGGACCAGAAAAAGTGACATTAAATCGTTTAGTAGGTATGGAAAAAGATGAGGCAACGAAGTATCTAGAAGACAGAGGACTATCTGTAAATATCACAGAGGAACATAGTGATGATGTAGATGAAGGTCACGTTATTTCACAAAGCCCTTCTGCGAATGAAGAAATAGAAAAGGGCGAAACGGTTGAATTAACGGTATCGACTGGTCCAGAGCCGAAACAACCTATTACACATAAAGAGACATTTACCATTCCTTATACTGGTGATGCTGAAGAAGAGGAGCCAGAAGCACAGGAAGTAAGTATTTATGTAGGAGATGCCAATCATGATATTTCAGAGCTTTATGACGAAGAAAAGATGATTACAGAAGATACGGAGTTTTCGGTAGAATTGACGATTGAACCTGAAGACGAAGCGAGCTATAAAGTCATTAGAAACGATGAGATAGTCATTGAAAAGACATTATCATATGAAGATGTAGAGGGTGAGTAAATGCCAAAAGGCAGAATTATTAAGGCATTAAGTGGTTTTTATTATGTGCAATATGAGGGTGGAGTCATTCAATGTCGAGGTAGGGGAGTCTTTCGTCAAAGAAAGATTACCCCATTAGTTGGCGACTTTGTTGAGTTTGAATACGGGGATAAGAAAGAAGGATATATATTGTCAATTGAAGAGCGTGAAAATCAGTTGACACGACCACCTATTGCCAACATAGACCAAGCGATTATTGTTACCTCTGTAAAAGAACCAGGTTTAAGTCTTAATTTATTGGATAAGTTTTTAGTTTTAGTTGAATCAAAAGCAATTACCCCATTACTCTTCTTTACGAAGATGGATTTATTAGCAGTTGATGAGGCGGAACGTATAAAAGAAAAACTTGATTATTATAAAAAAATTGGCTATTCAGTTGAATTTCTATCTACAAAAGATGAGGAGGTTGAGCGGCAATTATCTGATTATTTAAATGATAAAGTTTCTGTTTTTGCTGGTCAATCTGGGGTTGGAAAGACATCTCTTTTAAATAAAATCATGCCTAGTTTACAACTAGAGACTGACAATATATCAGAAAGTCTTGGAAGAGGGAAGCATACAACTCGCCATGTCGAGTTAATTGCTTTCGAAAATGGGTTAATTGCTGATACTCCAGGGTTTAGCGCGCTTGATTTTAAGGAGATAGAATTAGAAGAATTGCCAGGCTGTTTTCCAGACTTTGTTGAGCTCGAAGACCAGTGTAAGTTTAGGGGATGCATGCACATAAAAGAACCGAAATGTGCAGTGAAAGATGCGATTGCAAACGGTGAGATATTAGAAGAACGGTATCAGAATTATCTCCAGTTTGCGGAGGAAATTAAGAATAGAAAGCCGAGGTATTAAGATGACAACAAAGATAGCACCATCTATTTTAGCAGCTGATTTTGCTGTTTTAAAAGAAGAAATTCAAGATGTAGTGAATGGGGGAGCAGATTATATTCATGTTGATGTGATGGATGGACACTTTGTACCTAATATTTCGTTTGGTACAGTGGTATTATCAGCGATTCGTCCATTAACCGATATAACAATGGATGTTCATCTTATGATTGAAAAGCCAGATCAATATATTCCGGAATTTGTTCAAGCCGGAGCAGATATTATTTCTGTTCATGTTGAAGCATGTACACATTTACATCGTACGATTCATATGATAAAAGAAGCTGGAGTTAAACCTGGTGTAGTTATAAATCCAGCAACACCTGTTGAAATGATTAAACCTATCTTAAAAGATGTTGATTTAGTCTTATTTATGACTGTTAACCCAGGGTTTGGTGGACAAGCATTTATACCAGAAGTACTAGATAAAGTAAAACAAGCAGCCAAATGGCGAGAAGAACTAGGACTATCTTTTGAAATAGAAGTTGATGGTGGTGTAAATGAAGAGACTGCTAAGCAATGTATCGAAGCTGGTGTTGACGTATTAGTTGCAGGAAGCTCTGTGTTTAACGAAAAAGACCGATCAGCTGCGATTCAACAATTAAGAAATTTAACTAAATCGAGCTGTAATTACATGTAGTAAAAAATAAGGATCCGAACAATCTGACACGACAAAATTTATCACGGTGTAAACGTCCATAAGTCCCCATTTCAAGGCTAGCCTTAAAACAAGGGAACTAAATGGAGAATAAACGGACGTTAATCTCCTCTGATTGAAGTTTAACTTTATTGTCGTAGTCTAAATAGAGATGTTCGGATTTTCTACATTATGGCGTAAAACAGCAAAGATAATGAAGCGGTTTGTGCTTTTTACCTAGTCTAAAAGCGATGGTCTGTATGAGATAGGCTTTCTTCCATTCTGTTGGTGATGAGTAGTAACAGACCACTCCAGCAAAACACACTACGCGTTCAATGGCATAGAAAACACTATGAAAGCGGAGTATTCTGACGTAGCGACGACCTCTCCACTACTCGTCAATAAGAATGGATGTGCGCGTTTCATGAAGTATCCAATATGGATCAACATTTACTATCGCTTTTAGAGTTTGAATTTTAAGTATACATATGAAGGGTTGTTGTTAATTGTGAAGGTTGGTATTGTTGCTGGGGGGCCTGAGAAGGCGTTAGCTTCGTTAACTTCTTACGGAGAAGAAATCGATGTATGGATTGGAGCAGATTTGGGGGCTTCGTATTTGTTGAAAAGTCAATTACCTATAGATATTGCAATAGGCGATTTTGATTCCATTAGTCGGGCAGAGAAAGAGCATATTAAACAAGCCTCAGCTAGCTTTAGACAATATCCTATAGAAAAGAATGAAACAGATTTAGAGTTAGCACTGGAAGCTGCACTCTTAAAGCAACCTACTTCCATCTATTTATTTGGTGTGACAGCAGGAAGATTGGACCACGAATTAGCGAATATCCAAATGCTCTATTATTTATTAGAACGAGATATTGAAGGTAAAATTATAGATAATAAAAATATTTTATCGGTTTATAAGCCAGGAACATATCAGATTCACGCAACTAGTAAAGAGTTAATTTCATTTATCCCGTTAACTCTTACAGTTGAAGGGCTAACGTTAAAAGGATTCTATTATCCTCTAGAAGACTATACAGTTAAGTGGGGAAGTACACGTTGTATTTCCAATCAATTAATTAATAGTAAAGGTACTTTTTTATTCACTGAGGGCATATTAATAATGATAAAGACAACCGAAGAGGAACTTTCGTAAATCTTTCTAGAATTATGGAAAGTTATGCAATTATAGTTATGCATCCACATAAACTGTATCAGACATTGGTTTTTGCTGAGGGTATGTCTTCATAGTGAGGAGGGGTATGATGAAATTTTATACAATTAAGCTCCCGCGTTTTCTTGGTGGTTTTATTCGAGCATTGTTAGGTTCAGGGAAAAAGCAATAATTGGGGTAGTATAAAAAATGCGTACATGTTTAAAACTAGCGATGTTACACAAAATGACCATGAAAAGAAAAGAAGGCTTCTTAATAGTAAAGAAGCCTTCTTTTCTTACATCATGTAAAATTTTCTTATTAATTAAACGCGTTCTACTTTGCCAGATTTAAGCGCACGAGCAGAAACATACACACGTTGAGGTTTTCCATCAACCATAACTCTAACTTTTTGTACGTTAGCTTTCCATTTACGCTTGTTTGAATTCATAGCATGTGAACGGCTATTTCCTGAAGTCGTATTACGACCAGTTACAACACATTTGCGTCCCATAATTTCGTTCCCTCCTACTTACTCAGGTCCATACTTATATAATTTACCACAAAGTTAATCGATTTGCAATTTTAAATTTCAAAAAATCTAATTGGATGGAACGTTATTATATCATTGTCTTACGTGAAGCAAAGATTCTATTAGTTCTGATAATGCTTGACATAGGCACAATTTTCATACATTCTATAATGGAACACCCTTCATTCTCTAGTGATTAATGAAGAACGAACATATAAACGTGTGTATGAATTTTCTCTTACTTGTGTAGAAGGAGGATAAAATATGTCAATTGAATTAAATTCTAATGATGGGCATGTAACAATTACAAATGAAGTTATTGCAACTATTGCAGGAGGGGCTGCCATTGAATGTTATGGCATTGTCGGGATGGCATCTAAAAATCAGTTGCGTGATGGAATAGCTGAAATTCTTCGAAGAGAAAATTTTTCAAAAGGCGTTGTGGTTAGACAAGAGGCAGATGATATTCATATCGATATGTATATTATAGTAGGATATGGTACGAAAATATCCGAAGTTGCACATAATGTACAATCACAAGTAAAATATAACCTTGAGAAAACATTAGGTTTACGATTACAGTCAATCAATATTTTCATACAAGGGGTTCGCGTCATCCAAGATTAATATGTAAATGCACGTTTCATCATATATGAAAAGCTAGATGAATTTGAATGAGCGAAAGATAAATAAAAATGAAAATGAATACGTGAGATAGAGGCTTTCGATCAAGGGAATTGCTAATTTTATTATTTGTAAATGGAGTAGAGGGAGGAACAATTAAGTGGTGCAAAAAAATATAGATGGTGCATTGCTAGCGAAGATGGTGCTGACAGGTGCACACCATCTAACCAATAATGCAGAAAAAATTGATGCGTTAAATGTGTTCCCGGTACCTGACGGTGATACGGGAACAAATATGAATTTATCGATTACTTCGGGTGCAGGAGAGGTAAAACAGGCCAGTCAAGATACAGCATCCGATGTAGCAAATGCTTTTGCAAAGGGCTTGTTGATGGGAGCACGAGGTAACTCTGGTGTTATTTTGTCTCAATTATTTAGAGGATTTGCTAAAGGGGCCGAAGGAAAAACAGATTTAAATACAGCAGATTTTGCGATTGCGCTTGAAAGTGGTGTGAAAACAGCATATAAAGCCGTTATGAAACCTGTTGAAGGAACAATTTTAACTGTTGCCAAGGATACAGCTGAAGCAGCGAAAAAGATCGCAGAAAATGAAGAAGACGTTGTCTCGTTTATGGAACAAGTTGTACAGGCTGCGAAGAAATCCTTAAAAAGAACACCTGAACTATTGCCTGTGTTGAAAGAAGTAGGAGTAGTTGATAGTGGTGGACAAGGATTAGTCGTTATCTATGAAGGATTCTTAGCAGTATTAAATGGTGAAGAGTTACCAGACGTATCTCATGATGAAACAATGGATCTTGAGAATCTAGTAAATGCAGAACACCATAAACAAGCACAGGACTTTATGAGTACAGAAGACATTAAATATGGTTATTGTACAGAGTTTATGGTTCGATTTGAAGAAGATAAATTAAAAGAGAATCCATTCGATGAAGCAGCTTTTAGAGAAGAATTAAGTGAGTACGGCGATTCACTATTAGTTGTATCAGATGATGAAATTGTTAAGGTTCACATTCATGCAGAATATCCAGGTGATATTTTTAATTTAGGTCAACGATTCGGAAGTTTTATTTCATTAAAAGCTGAAAACATGCGAGAGCAACATTCTAGCCTTCTTGAGAAGGAAGAAAAAGCGAAGCAACCATTTGGTATTGTAACAGTTGCGATGGGTGATGGCTTGACAGAATTGTTAAAGAGCTTGGGAGCGACCGTTGTCATTCAAGGTGGTCAAACGATGAATCCAAGTACGAAAGATATCGCAAATGCTATTAATGAAGCGAATGCAGAAAATGTTTTAATATTACCAAATAATAAGAACATTGTAATGGCTGCAGAACAAGCAGCAGAATTAGCAGATGTTGATGTAGCTGTTGTGCCAACTAAAACAATTCCGCAGGGAATGGCTGCAATGTTAAGTTACAGTCCAGAGGCAAATCTTGCTGATAATAAAGAAGTAATGACTGAAGCAAGTAAACAAGTCAAAACTGGACAAATTACGTATGCTGTTCGTGATACACAAATCGATGGTTTAACAATCGAAAATGGTAACTATATGGGACTAGCAGACGGGAAAATTAAGGTTACAGATGCAAATCAGATGACGGTAATTAAAGAATTACTGACAAATATGATTGATGCAGACGAAGATGAGATTGTCACGGTTATCCGTGGTGAAGAAGCTTCTGATCAAGAAGAAAGTGAAATTATTACATTTATAGAAGATCATTTTGAAGATATAGAGGTAGAAGTTCATAATGGTAATCAACCAATCTATTCGTACATCTTCTCTATTGAATAACAAGAAGTAGCTCTATCCAATCGGGTAGAGCTTTTGTTGTGTTAGCACGGATTTTATCCAATCATGCTTTTTCCAACACTCAACTTGCGTTATAATGAATACATAATTGAAGTAAGAGAGTGTGAATAAAATGAATGATATTTCTGTTAAAGAAGTCAAAGGTGTAGGACCTAAGCTAGCGGAGAATTTAGAGCAGATTGGAATTGATACGTTAGAAGATTTGCTCTACTATTTTCCTAATCGCTATGATCACTATGAACAAAAACCCCTTCATGAATTAATACATAATGAAAAAGTCACAATAGTAGGTGAGGTAATTCACGAGCCTACTGTACAATTTTATCAAAGAAAAAAGTCAAGAATGGTCGTGTCATTACGCGTGGACGGAGCTGTTGTGAAGGGTGTACTCTTTAATCGTTCCTTTGCTAAGCAACATTTTGTTCCAGGTGAAAAAGTATCGGTCAATGGTAAGTGGGATCAACACCGACTACAAATTACGATTGATAACTACAAAAAGGGCGCAATAGATGGAACAAGTCCTATTACCCCGATTTATTCTTCTAAAGGAGATGTAAAAAATGCCCAATTCCAAAAAGTGATGAATAATGCATTAACATCCTTTTCTGATGAGCTAACCGAAATAATTCCTGTGACTTATTTGCATAATTATAAGCTACCTGATAGAGCGAGTGGATTGCAAAATATGCACTTTCCAGCATCTTTTCAACATTTAAAACATGCTAAAAGACGATTTATCTATGAAGAACTCTTGCTGTTTCAAATTAAAATGCAATTGTTTCGTAAGAGAAATAAAGAAGCGACAGAGGGGAATGCAAAAACGATAAAAATGGATCGTGTCAAACAATTGATTAGCCAGTTTCCTTTCGCTTTAACATCTGCTCAAAAAAAAGTGCTAGCAGAAATTTTTGAGGATTTACAGTCTCCTAACCGAATGAATCGATTGTTACAAGGCGATGTAGGTTCAGGAAAAACGGCTGTCGCGGCTATAAGCCTTTATGGTGTGGTTACTGCAGGTCAGCAAGTAGCCTTTATGGTGCCAACGGAAATTTTAGCGGAGCAACATGAGGAATCATTACAAGGATTGTTACCTAATGATGTAACGCTCAGACGGTTAACAGGGTCAATAAAAGGGAAAAAGAGAAAGGAAATCGTTGCAGAAATTGAAGATGGTACGTGCCAAGTTGTGATCGGAACACATGCATTAATCCAAGATGATGTACATTTTAATCACTTGGGTTATGTCATTATTGATGAGCAACACCGTTTTGGTGTACAGCAACGGAACACGCTAAGAGAAAAAGGGATACTAGCAGATATCTTGTTTATGACGGCGACTCCGATTCCAAGGACGTTATCGATTACTGCATTCGGAGATATGGATGTTTCTAAAATTGATGAGATGCCAAAAGGTCGAAAGCCTATTGAAACGTACTGGGTAAAACAGAATATGTTTGAGCGAACGGTTAATTTTATCTACAAGGAAGTAAAACAAGGAGCACAAGCATATATTATTTGTCCACTAATTGAAGAATCGGACAAGCTAGATATTCAAAATGCACTTGACTTATACCATCAGTTAGTAGAGATTCTAAACGGGAAAGCAACAGTCGGGCTTATGCATGGTAGGTTAACTTCCGAAGAAAAAGAGCAAGTGATGAATGATTTTGCGGAAAATAAGGTGCAAATATTAGTTTCTACTACAGTTGTCGAGGTAGGGGTGAATGTACCAAATGCAACGGTAATGATGATACAGGATGCAGATAGATTTGGTCTTTCTCAACTTCATCAATTAAGAGGACGTGTTGGTAGGGGAGATAAGCAAAGTTATTGTATTTTAGTAGCAGATCCTAAAGGTGATACAGGTAAAGAGCGGATGAGGATTATGACAGAAACAACGGATGGCTTCGTTTTAGCAGAACGAGATCTAGAATTGCGTGGACCCGGTGATATATTCGGTGTTAAGCAAAGTGGTTTACCTGACTTTAAGTTAGCAGATTTAGTTCATGACTATCGAGCGCTAGAGACAGCTAGAGCTGATGCTGTTGAAATTGTTGCTAATCAATTGTGGAAAGAGCCAGCCTTTGAACCGTTGATGAACTATTTACTATCTCAACTGGATATCGATCAACAGTTATTAAATTAGATTCACTTGCATAATTTAAAATGATATTATATATTACTATTAGTACCTAGTCATAATTTTTGAAGATGACTTGTAAATGGACGGTGGGTGGATGTCATGAAAAAGACAAAGAAGGAAAGGCAAGCCGAACTTAAAGAGAAGATTGAAGCCAAACCTTTCTTAACAGATGAAGTACTAGCAAAATTTTTCAATGTAAGTATCCAAACAATTAGATTAGATCGAATGGAATTAAATATTCCAGAATTACGTGAACGAATAAAATCAGTTGCGACAAACAATTGGAATGAAACAGTTAAGGCGTTACCAATCGATGAGGTGATTGGTGAGATTATTGATCTAGAGTTAGATAATCGCGCCATTTCTATTTTAGATATTACCGATGATCATGTTTTTTCTCGCAATAAAATAGCGCGAGGGCATCATTTGTTTGCACAAGCAAACTCATTGGCAGTTGCCGTTATTAATGATGAGTTAGCACTTACGACACATGCAGATATTTCTTTTACTCGTCAAGTATCAGAAGGTGAACGAGTTGTTGCAAAGGCATGTGTAGATAGAACAGAAAACAGTAATCGTACACTTGTAGAAGTACATAGCTATGTAGGTAATGAGAAGGTGTTTTCTGGAGTTTTTGAAATGTTTCGGTCGAATCAAGAGAAGGAAGGGAACGAATCATGAAAATAGCAATCGACGCAATGGGTGGGGATCATGCGCCAAAGGAAATCGTTTTAGGAGCTTTACAAGCAGTTAAGCAATTTGATGATCTAACAATCACGTTAATCGGTGATGAAAGCAACATAACACCCTACACAGATAAACACCCATCACTAGAAATCATTCATACCGATGAGAAAATTACAAGTGATGATGAACCAGTTAAAGCTGTTAGACGGAAAAAAAATGCTTCATTAGTGTTGATGGCAAATGAAGTGAAAGCTGGACGTGCGGATGCCTGTATTTCAGCAGGGAATACAGGTGCATTAATGAGTGCGGGCTTATTTGTAGTTGGTCGAATTAAAGGGATAGAACGCCCTGCGCTTAGCCCGACACTACCAACGGTAAATGGTGATGGTTTCTTATTACTAGATGTAGGGGCAAATGTTGATGCTAAACCGCAACACCTTCAACAATACGGTTTAATGGGCTCTATTTATATGGAAAAGGTTCGACAAGTAAAAAATCCTCGAGTAGGACTTTTGAATGTTGGAACAGAAGACGGAAAAGGAAATGATTTAACGAAAAAAACATTTGATCTTTTGCAGGAGTTACCAATTAATTTTATCGGTAATGTCGAAGCAAGAGATTTATTAGATGGTGTTGCCGATGTTGTTGTAACAGATGGCTTTAGTGGAAATGTTGCACTAAAAACAATTGAAGGAACAGCATTAATGATGTTTTCTATGATTAAAGATACATTCATGAAAAACACGAAAACAAAGCTTGCTGCAGCTCTTGTAAAAAGCGATTTGAAAGGCTTGAAAGGTAAATTAGATTATTCGGAATATGGTGGAGCTGCGCTGTTCGGTTTAGCTGCGCCAGTTATTAAAGCACACGGGTCATCCAATCAACAAGCTATCTTTAGTGCGATTCGTCAAACCAGAGACATAGTAGATAATGATGTAATAGGAAAAATCGAAGCAGAAGTAAAAACATTGCAACGAGTAAATGAGGGGGAATAATCGTTGAAAAGAGTAGCGTTTGTTTATCCTGGCCAAGGATCGCAAGTAGTAGAAATGGGAAGAGATTTATATGAAGAATTCCCACAAGTAAGAGAACTTTTTAATGCCGCAAATAATCGTTTAGGTTATGATTTAACATCAATCATGTTTGAAGGACCACAAGAGGCATTAACAAAAACAGAAAATACCCAACCTGCATTGTTAACAGTTAGTACAGCTCTAACAAATCTTCTTGCGGAAAATGGTATTAAACCAGTTGTCACAAGTGGACATAGTTTAGGGGAATACAGTGCACTTGTTGCTGCACAAGCTATTTCTTATGCTGATGCTGTTCAATTAGTTCATCAAAGAGGAAAACTAATGGAAAGTGCCTATCCGGCAGGTAAAGGCTCAATGGCAGCAGTTTTAGGTATGGAGCAAGAAACATTACAAAAAGAACTACAATCTATTAGTGAACAAACAAATGAAGTTGTAGAAATTGCTAACTTAAACTGTCCAGGGCAAATTGTTATTTCTGGTGCGAAAGCTGCTATTGATGTTGCAGTAGAGCAATTAAAAGCAGCAGGAGCAAAAAGGGTATTACCTTTAACCGTTAGTGGACCATTTCACTCTAGTCTAATGAAACCAGCTGCTATAGAATTTGAGCAGTTAGTAGGAGAAGTAGACTGGTCTGATGCAGAAGTTCCTGTTTATGCTAACGTAACAGCAGAAAAGGTGACGGAACAAGAACAGATTAAAGGGTTGTTAGTAGAACAATTATATTGTCCAGTACGTTTTGAAGAAATTATTGAGCAACTTTTAGAAGAAGAGCTAGATGCGATTGTGGAAGTTGGTAGTGGTAAAGTATTAACGGGACTTGTGAAGAAAGTACATCGTCGTGCGAAAACTTTCTCTGTACAAGATGTAGCATCTCTTCATGCGTTTATGGATTGGATGAAGGAGGAATAAACATGTTAAAGGATCAAGTAGCCCTTATTACAGGTGCGTCTAGAGGAATTGGTCGAGAAATTGCTTTAACTTTTGCTAGTAAAGGCGCTAAAGTCGTGGTAAACTACTCAGGTAGTGAAGCGAAGGCACAAGAAGTTGTCGATCAAATTGTTGCCAATGGTGGCGAAGCAATTAAGATTAAAGCAAATGTAAGCAATGAAGCGGATGTAAAAGCAATGGTGAAGGAAACTGTTAAAGCGTTCGGAAGTCTTGATGTATTAGTTAATAATGCTGGTATTACAAGAGATAATTTATTAATGCGAATGAGTGAAGCTGATTTTGATGATGTCATTGACATTAACTTAAAAGGTGTTTTCTTATGTACCAAAGCTGTTACTCGTCAGATGATGAAGCAACGTAGTGGTAGAATTATTAACGTATCATCTGTTGTTGGTGTTAGTGGTAATGCAGGACAAGCTAACTATGTATCAGCTAAAGCAGGCGTAATCGGTCTTACGAAGACGACTGCGAAGGAATTAGCAGCACGAAATATTTTAGTAAATGCCATTGCACCTGGCTTTATTGCGACGGATATGACAGATGAATTGACAGAAGAACAAAAGGAACAAATGTTAGCATTAATTCCGTTGAATAAATTAGGAAAAGCAGAAGATGTTGCTAATGTCGCATTATTCCTAGCGTCAGAACAAGCAAATTATGTTACTGGTCAAACAATCCAAGTGGATGGTGGAATGGTAATGTAATGAGCTACATAATCTATACTTTGAAAGGAGGTGACGTACAATGTCAGAAACATTCGAAAAAGTAAAGCAAATCGTTGTTGATCGTCTTGATGTGGATGAGGATAAAGTAACACTTGAAGCATCTTTTAAAGAAGATTTAGAAGCTGATTCACTTGATGTAGTGGAACTTGTTATGGAATTAGAAGACGAATTCGACATGGAAATTGCTGATGAAGATGCCGAAAAAATTGCAACAGTAGGTGATGCTGTTACTTACATAGACAGCAACCAATAAAGGGAGATATCAGTCAGTTGGATTTAACGGACTGTTAACGCAACTTATCAGATCGTACGTGTATATATTATGCGTACGACATGGTAAGCCTGTTTAGACGTAATAGGCAATTATTCAAGTACAGCATGTAAAGAGATAAACCCGTTTTACCATTATGGAAACGGGTTTATCTTATATATAATCTATTATAGTGTGACATAATGGAAGTAAATGAGATAACAGATTATGTGGATATGAATAAATAAGGGTTGGCGATCTAAGAGGTTTCCTATATAATAATGACAATGATTGATTTCATGTTGGTAGGTGAAGAATATGTCAGATTTTAAAGAACTTCAAGACAAACTAGGTATTGTTTTTCAAAACGAGCAATTATTAAGGCAAGCCTTTACTCATTCATCTTATGTGAATGAGCACCGGAAGAAGAAGTTAACGGATAATGAAAGGTTAGAGTTTTTAGGAGATGCAGTATTAGAGTTAGGGGTTTCTCAATACCTTTATCGCGAATATGCAGAATTAGCAGAAGGTGATCTTACAAAGCTAAGAGCTTCCATTGTTTGTGAACCAGCGTTAGTTAGATTTGCAGAAAGTCTTGATTTTAGTAAGTACGTTTTATTAGGTAAAGGTGAGGAAATGACTGGTGGTAGAAACCGTCCGGCATTATTGGCTGATGTTTTTGAAGCCTTTATCGGAGCGTTATACTTGGATCAAGGCTATGATAAAGTGATAACTTTCCTAAGATCGTATGTATATCCTGAAATTACAACCGGTGCTTTTTCTCATACGATGGATTATAAGAGTCAACTGCAAGAAACGGCTCAACAATCCAAAAATAGATTGGTCGAATACGATATTGTCGATGAGAAAGGCCCTGCCCATGATCGTGAATTTTTCTCTGTTGTTACCATTAACGGGAAGACAGTTGGAAAAGGTATAGGTCGCACGAAAAAAGAAGCAGAACAGAGAGCAGCTAAACAAGCTTTAGACTCTATGTTCCGTTAAAAAACACCTCACTCCCTCTACGAATAGAGGAGTGAGGTGTTTTTTTACGTTTGGCGCTAATGAAAGTTTCGCTTACTAATTAGCATATGAAGTGTTTTACGTTATTTTCGATATTCCTTCAGCTCTGCGATAAATGCCTGTGTTTCTGCAACAGTTAGCTTACCTTTTTGTTGTAATAAATCATGTAGAGATTTTAGTTCATCATAATGATCGATGCTGTAGTCAGCTGGATCCATAATAGCACCATTGACGACTTGCATGATTCTTGCCATTTCGTTAATAATATGAGCTAAATTTTCTTCCGATTTCACTTCTAAATTCATCCATATACCTCCGATTTTTAATGATTTGGAAAAATAAGAAAATAATAAGTTGGCGTTGAGCTATTCTTGTCGTGCTTTTCTTACAAACTTTCTTCTCTTACTCTATTCTTTATGATAAAATAAATTAGTTGAAATGCAAGGATTAATTAAAAATCAAGGTAGAGATAACAATAAATGATTATGTGGAAATATTGCCTATTTTTCCTTTGACTAACGATCAAGTAGCAATATATTCCGTTCCAGCCTTGTTAGATGATAATAAAATAGGAGTTTTAAGCATGTATTTAAAGCAATTAGATACAATCGGTTTTAAGTCGTTTGCAGAAAGAGTAAAAATAGAATTTGTTTCGGGTGTTACAGCAGTTGTAGGGCCAAATGGAAGTGGGAAAAGTAATATTACAGATGCTATCCGTTGGGTACTGGGCGAACAATCAGCTAAATCACTACGTGGCTCCAAAATGGAAGACATTATCTTTCAAGGAAGTGATACACGTAAACCGTTAAATGTAGCGGAAGTAACACTGACATTGGACAATTCAGATAACGCGTTGCCGGTTGATTATCAAGAAATTAGTATAACGCGCCGAGTATATCGCTCTGGTGAAAGTGAATATTTAATGAACAAACAACCATGCCGCTTAAAAGACATAACAGAGCTTTTTATTGACTCAGGTTTAGGTAGAGAGGCTTTTTCGATTATTAGTCAAGGTAAAGTCGAAGAAATCTTAAGCTCGAAGTCAGAGGAACGCCGTGTTATTTTCGAAGAAGCTGCAGGAGTTTTGAAATATAAAAAAAGAAAAAAACAAGCAGAATATAAATTAGCAGAAACACAAGAAAATTTAAACCGTGTGGAAGATATTATATATGAAATTGACGGGCAGTTAGAGCCATTAAAAGAGCAAGCATCCATTGCGAAGGAATATTTAGCGCAAAAAGACCGATTAACAAATGTAGAAGTAGGTTTGTTGGCGAAAGAGATAGAAGAATTAAATCAAAAGTGGCAAGACGCGAAAAAACAAATTGCCATTAAAACGCAATCATTACAGAAGCATCAGAATTGGATTGTTAAACAAGAAGCGGAAAATGATGAGTTAAAAACAACTATTCAAAAAATGGATGATCAAATTGCTGATTTACAAGAATCATTACTTTTAGAAACGCAGGAATTAGAGAGTCTAGAAGGAAACAAAAAGATCTATCATGAGCGATTCCAACATTTTCAAGAGAATAAAGATAAGTTAGAGGAAGAAATCAAAGAAAGTAAAGAAAAAAGAGAGACATCTTCTCGTACCTTAGCTGAAGAACAAGAAATTTTGAAGCGATATAATGATAAGCATCAAGCATTAGTAACTCAAATAAAACAGCTACAAGAAAATCTTGAAAAAGGAAAAAATACGCTAGAAGAAGATATTGAAACACTTAAGAGTGACTATATCGATCTATTAAATGAACAAGCAGCTAAACGTAACGAAAATAATTCCATTAGCAAGCAATTAGAACGAATAGAAGGAAAAGAACATGTGCAATCGTCTAAGTGGCAGGATCTTCATCAAGAACGTGAGCAGTTAAAACAATCTGTTAATGTAGCAGAAAAGCAGTACAAAGATGCCGAGAAACAGCTACATACTCATCAAACAGAACATGAAAAATTGGAGCGTCAAATATCTGTTGAGTCTAAATTACTGGATGATATGCAACAAAAATTATTTAAAGGCTATCAAATGGTGGAAAATCTTAAATCTAAAAAAGAAATGCTAGAAGATTTAAAAGAAGATTTCCAAGGATTTTACTACGGTGTAAAAGAAGTGCTAAAAGCAAGAGTTCAGCATACATTGACAGGTATTCATGGGGCAATTCCAGAACTAATCGAATTTGATGATCAATTAGTGGATGCGATGGAAACCGCATTAGGTGCACAAGCACAACATATTGTCGTAGATAATGAAAAAGCTGCACGAGCAGCTATCGGTTGGTTGAAAAAAACAAACAAAGGTAGAGCAACCTTTTTACCAATTGATGCGATGAAATCTAAACATATCCCTTCTCATTTAACACAGATGCTTGCAGAAGAGGAAGAATTTGTTGGAGTAGCAGTAGACTTGATTCGTTTTGATTCAACATATAAGCCTGTCATGGAAGCATTGTTAGGAAATGTTATTATAGCAAAATCACTTACGGCGGCTAACCAATTTGCGGCTAAGACTGGTCGAAGATATCGTGTGGTGACACTTGACGGGGATGTAGTCAATCCAGGAGGATCTATGTCTGGTGGGGCTAAGAAGAAAAATAACCAGTCATTATTTACGAGAGATAGAGAATTGAAAAGTTTAACGCAAAAATACAAAGAATATCAAGCTCGTGTAGAAGACTACGAAGAACAAATAAAGAATCAAAAACAATTACTAGAAAAATTGCAAGTAGATAAGGATAGTTATTATAAAGAATTAGAGGGAGCTCGCAATACGTATCAAGAATCTTTAAGTAACTATAAAGAATGGAAACTATCGTTAGATCATTTAAATGATCGTTTATCTATTCATGATCAAGATAAATTACAGCAAGAAGAAGATCGCAAGCAATTGATTGAACAAAAACAGCAATTAGAACAAGATCTCAAACAGTTGCATACTTCGATTACAGAATTGGATGAGAAAATTGCAAAATTAACCGATCAACATCAGAATTTTGAAGCCGAAGAGGATCAATTAAAGCAAAAACTACAAGCATTACAAGTAGAACAAGCAGAGTTAAGAAGTAAACGAGCAAGCCAAAAAGAGAAGATCGCTAAAATAGAAACAGAAATTGCAGAAGTAGAAGAGACAATAACAGCCAAACAAAAACAATTAGAGCAATTGATTGCTATTAAGGAAGGTCAGCAAACGGAAGCGGAAATTGATCAAGCAATTGAAAAAAAACGTCAGGACAAGACTGCCTTACAACAAACTGTTCAAGAAATACGTGATAGTAGAGTGGAAGCACAACAAAAAGTAACAACACTAGACGAATCCATTAAATCAGCAAAAAAAGAAGAGTACCAATTGCAAGAAGAAGTACAAGCAATTGAAATTGATCGAAGTAGACTTGATATCGAACTAGAGAATAGACTGACAAAGCTTGAAAATGAATATAGCATGACATTTGAAAAAGCAAGCTCTCAATATCCGCAACCAGAGAACGTAGAGACAGCAAAAGAACAAGTAAAACTGATTAAAAAATCCATTGAAGAATTAGGTACGGTAAATCTAGGAGCGATAGACGAATATGATCGTATAAGTGAGCGCTATGAGTTCCTTACTAGTCAACAAAGTGATTTAGTTGAAGCGAAACGTACTTTATATGAAATCATTGCAGAAATGGATGAGGAAATGACAAGGAAATTTAACGAGACGTTCTCACAAATTAAGGAAGAGTTTACGGTCGTGTTTAAGCGATTATTCGGTGGCGGACATGCAGAGTTAAAATTAACAGAACCTGATAAACTTTTAGAAACGGGGGTAGATATCATCGCACAGCCACCAGGAAAGAAATTGCAACAATTAGGCTTGCTTTCTGGTGGGGAGAGAGCATTAACGGCAATTGCATTATTGTTTGCCATTTTACGTGTGCGACCTGTTCCCTTCTGTGTACTTGACGAGGTAGAGGCTGCGCTAGATGAAGCGAATGTGACAAGGTTTGCTCAATATTTACGTCATTATAGCAATGATACACAGTTTATTGTGATCACACACCGTAAAGGAACGATGGAAGAAGCAGATGTGCTATACGGTGTCACTATGCAGGAAGCTGGAGTTTCTCGTCTAGTTTCTGTCAAACTAGAAGAAGCACCAGAATTGCTAGAAGCATAACCAAACAATGACAATGGAAAAACGTCCATATAAGGAGGCATTTTTATGAGCTTTTTGAAAAAATTAAAAGAAAAATTTCAAGGAACACCGAAAGAGCAAGAAGAAGTATCAGATAAGTATAAAGATGGTTTGAGTAAAACAAGAAAGTCTTTTTCTGAGAAAATAAATGATCTTGTTGCGAGATACCGCAAAGTGGATGAGGACTTTTTCGAAGATTTGGAAGAAGTATTAATCGCTGCAGATGTCGGTGTAACAACGGTAATGGATTTAATTGAAGAATTACAAATGGAAGTAAAACGTCGAAATATTAAAGATACTGCAGAAGTAAAAGATGTAATCTCAGAAAAGTTAGTGGAAATTTACAAAGGTGAAGATGAAACAACAGAGAACACCGCATTAAATATGCAAAAGGATGAACTAACTGTTATTCTTTTTGTAGGTGTAAATGGTGTTGGTAAAACTACCACTATTGGAAAGCTTGCACATCAATTAAAGTCAGAAGGAAAAGAAGTTCTGCTAACAGCAGGAGATACATTCCGTGCTGGAGCTATTCAGCAGTTAAATGAATGGGGAGACCGTGTAGGTGTTGATGTAATTAAACATAATGAAGGTAGTGATCCCGCAGCTGTTATTTATGACGGGATTCAGGCTGCTAAGTCTCGTAATGCAGATGTTTTGCTTTGTGACACGGCAGGACGTTTGCAAAATAAAGTGAATTTGATGAATGAGCTAGCCAAAGTAAAACGTGTAATTGAACGTGAAGTGCCAAATGCGCCTCATGAAGTATTGTTAGTATTAGATGCTACTACAGGTCAAAATGCATTAAGCCAGGCTAAAACATTTTCAGAAGCAACGGATGTTTCAGGTATCGTACTAACGAAGCTTGATGGCACTGCAAAAGGTGGTATTGTGTTAGCAATCCGCAATGAACTTGATTTACCAGTGAAATTAGTAGGTCTAGGTGAGAAAATGACAGACCTGCAAACATTTGATCCTAATGCATTTGTCTATGGGTTATTTGCTGATTTGTTAGAGGAAGAATAATCATGTCACTTGACAGTTACTTGTATAGATGATTAGACTGTAGTGTAAAGGAATTTTACTTAACGAGGTGTCCTTATTATGTTAGAAAAAACGACAAGGATAAACGCTCTTTATGATTTTTATCAGCAATTGCTTACAGATAAGCAACGAAATTATATGGAGATGTATTATGTAGAGGATTTTTCTCTTGGAGAAATTTCAGAAACATCTAATGTATCACGCCAAGCAATATATGATAATATTCGGAGGACAGAGCATATGTTGGAAGAATATGAAGAAAAGCTTGGTCTCTATGGAAAATTTTTAAGTCGTCAAGCTTTGCTACAAGAATTACTAACAGTAGCCAAAGAAGAGAAAAGTCAAGTATGGCAAGAAAAGATTGAAAAGTTAATTGAAATCGAATAGGGGGCGAATTGTATGGCATTTGAAGGGTTAGCCGACCGCCTACAAAATACTATCAAAAAAATTAAAGGTAAAGGTAAAGTTTCCGAGCAAGATGTAAAGGAAATGACACGTGAAGTTCGACTAGCATTATTAGAAGCTGACGTAAACTTTAAGGTAGTAAAAGACTTTGTGAAGAAGGTTAAAGAACGTGCAGTTGGCCAAGAAGTGATGGAAAGTTTAACACCAGGTCAACAAGTTATTAAAGTCGTAAAAGAAGAACTAACTACTTTAATGGGTGGCGATGAAAGTAAAATTGCTGTAGCAGATAAGCCACCAACAGTGATTATGATGGTTGGTTTACAAGGTGCAGGTAAAACGACAACAACCGGTAAGTTAGCAAATTTATTACGAAAAAAATTCAATCGTAAGCCATTATTAGTAGCTGCTGACGTGTACCGTCCAGCGGCCATTGATCAGTTAGAAACGCTAGGTAAACAATTAAATATGCCTGTATATTCTGAAGGGACTGAAGCAAGTCCTGTAGATATTGCTAATAACGCATTGAAACATGCGAAGGAAGAACACCTTGACTATGTACTTATTGATACAGCTGGGCGACTTCATGTTGATAATGAACTAATGGATGAATTAGTTCAAATCAAGCAAGATGTAAACCCAGATGAGGTATTTTTAGTTGTCGATTCGATGACTGGTCAAGACGCAGTGAACGTCGCAGAAAGCTTTAATGAGCAATTAGACATATCAGGTGTTGTTTTAACGAAATTAGATGGTGATACTCGTGGTGGTGCGGCGCTTTCTATTAAGGCAGTTACAGAAAAGCCAATTAAATTTGCCGGTATGGGAGAAAAGCTAGATGAGCTAGAAGTGTTCCACCCTGAACGAATGGCATCTCGTATTTTAGGTATGGGGGATGTATTATCACTCATTGAGAAGGCTCAAGAGAATGTTGATGAAAAACGTGCGAAAGAATTAGAAGAAAAAATGCGTTCAGCTTCCTTTACATTCGATGATTTCCTTGAACAAATGGGTCAAGTGAAAAATATGGGGCCATTAGATGAGTTGATTGACATGATTCCAGGTGCGAATAAAATGAAGGGCCTAAAAAATGTCGACTTTGATGAAAAACAAATTTCTCATGTAGAAGCAATTATTCAATCAATGACAGCAGCGGAACGACAAGATCCTAGTGTGATTAATGCAGGGCGAAGAAAGCGAATCGCTAAGGGTTCAGGTCGTTCTGTATCAGAGGTTAACCGTTTATTGAAACAGTTTGAAGAAATGAAGAAAATGATGAAACAAATGACAAATATGCAACAAGGTAAGAAGGGTAAAAAGGGCAAAAAATCAAAAGGATTTAATTTTCCGTTTATGTAAGGTAAAAACCCTTTACAGACTAAAAAAAATCTGATACAATCTTATCTTGTGTGAGATATTTATATGGAGGTGTTAATAATGGCAGTAAAAATTCGCTTAAAGCGTATGGGTTCTAAAAGAAATCCATTCTATCGTATCGTAGTTGCAGATTCTCGTTCTCCACGTGATGGACGTATTATCGAACAAATTGGAACATATAACCCGGTAGTTACTCCGGTTGAAGTGAAATTAGATGAAAATAAAGCACTTGATTGGATGACAAAAGGTGCGAAACCAAGTGATACGGTACGTAACTTGTTCTCAAACGAAGGCATCATGAAGAAATTCCACGAATCAAAAAATCAATAATAAAGTGATGTGATTCGATGAAATCATTGATTGAAACAATTGTAGAACCATTAGTTGATCACCCAGAAGCAGTCGTTGTGTCCGAACAAGAAGAAGACAATAAAGTTGTTTATCACCTTGGGGTACATGCAGACGACGTTGGAAAGGTAATCGGAAAAAATGGTCGCATTGCTAAATCAATAAGAACAGTTGTTTACGCAGCTGGAATGAAATCTAACAAGAAAATATACTTAGATATCATGTAAAAAAGAGGAGGCAAATGCCCCTCTTTTTTTATTTGGATTAAGAAAGTATAATCATTTTACTCTAGTACGGTGGTTCTCGTTGTCTAAAAGCGATAGTCTATCTGTAGATAAGCTTTCTTCCACTCTATTGAGAATGAGCGCTGGTATAAAGCTCCGACAAACCACTACGCTTTCCGCGGGTACGGCTTCAGCTAATTTTCATGAAGAAGACCACTTCATGAAAATGGATC